>NZ_JACADJ010000014.1 GCF_013389365.1 Desulfobacter latus | reverse complement strand
ATCTTCTTTATCGTTTAGAGTCTGATTTAAAACGACTAATTCACATCCGATATGGTTACATAAGATTTCGATATAATTAACACCGAAACGCGCTAACCTGTCTTTGTGTTCTACTACTAATTTCGTAACTCGGGCTTTAGCCAGGACATCTTCAAGTTTTTTACGCTTATCGTTTAGACCTGAACCAATTTCTTTGACATTGAGATGTGTTTGCCAACCGTTAGCGTTGCAGAAGTCGATTAGGCGCTGCGATTGGCTTTCGAGACTGGATTTATTTACAGAGGAACTTACTCTGGCATAGGTAACGATAAATTCGGTTTTGGGGATTTGTTTTTCGTCCGGCACAATAATAGTACCAGATGCGAGTTTATACGCATTGGGGATTTTACCTGTTCTAAAATGTTCCCATGCAGTCCGATAAGCTATACCCTGTTTTTTTGCCCAGACACTTAATTTCATAAGTATATATTAAACACATTTTAATCTATTGTCAACTATTTTATGCTATGTTTTATATGAAACTTTATAATACCGTAAAAGAAAGGTTTTACTTGTTTAAAATAATTTTTATTTTTTAATTGTTTAAATACACCTTTCTCAAGGTAAGGTTTAACATCAAATATTCCCGTTCGTCCGTCAGACAATTCAACAAATAGCGTATAATCATTTTCTGCAAATACACTTTTTACCTTTAACATTTTTCACCTCAACGGATCTATTTTATAAAGTTGCTGACCTTGGGCTTGGTCATAACATCGGCTACAGCGTAGGTTGGGTTGAACGAAGTGAAACCCAACAACTTATCGACGTTGGGTTTCGTTCCTCAACCCAACCTACCAAAAATCCGTATGGCCTAAAATTTGACCAAGGCCAAGCCATATTCCAATGTCAGAAAGTTAAGATGCTTTCAGATTAAAACCAAAAACCACGAAGTTCACGAAGAACATGAAGTTTGTAATATAACAAGGCGTTCAGCACTGCCCCAAAGTAAAATCCATTGACAGAACCTTCCAAATCAATTATGTGAGATTTCAGTTAAGTGAATCACGGGGGTGCTTTTATAAAAGCTGAGAGAAGTTCGTTCAAAACTTCAACCCTTGGAACCTGATCCGGTTCGTACCGGCGTAGGAAACGTGATTGGCGCTTTGGCATATCGCTTGTTTGTCATTTTTTTCCGACGCCTTCTTCCGACGCCTTCCGTTTCAGTTTCCCTCCCATAAAAAGATCATCGATGTAAAAGAGGAGATGTACAGATGTCACAGTCGTATACGACCCAGATGGATGCAGCCAGAAAAGGCATTTTCACCCCGCAGATGGAACAGGTACTCGCCAATGAACCTATCTCAAAAGAGGCGCTGATGCAAGGCATTGCCCAGGGCCGGATTGCCATCCCTGCCAATAAGAATCATTTAAACCTGAAAGCCGCAGGCGTGGGAAAAGGGCTTAAAACCAAAATTAACGTCAATTTAGGCGTATCCAAAGATGTCTGCTGTTTTGATTCGGAAATAAATAAAGCCCGGTTGGCCATAGATTACCAGGCAGACGCCGTCATGGACCTGAGTGTGTCCGGCGATACTGAAAAATTTAGAAAGTCCCTGGTGGAACAGATCCCTGTGATGATCGGTACGGTGCCCATTTATGACACCTTGACCCGTACCGGAAAGCCCACACAGGACATCACCCTGGAAGAGTGGTTTGAAACCGTTGAGATCCATGCCGCCAACGGGATTGATTTTATTACCATCCATGCCGGACTTAACCGGAAATGCGCCCAAAGCATCAAAACCAATCCGCGGCTATGCGGCATTGTCAGCCGGGGCGGGGCTATCCTGTTCGAATGGATGGAAAAAACCGGCAATGAAAATCCCTTTTATGAACATTTTGACCGGCTTCTGGAGATCTGCCGGGCCCATGATGTCTGCATCAGCCTGGGGGACGGACTGCGGCCGGGCGCCATCAAGGATTCAACCGACGCCCCCCAAATCGAGGAGCTGATTACCCTGGGAGAGCTGACCAGGCGGGCCTGGGAAAAAAACGTACAGGTTATGATCGAGGGACCGGGTCATGTGCCCTTGCATGAGATAGAAATGAACATGCAACTCCAGAAAAAGCTGTGCCACAACGCCCCGTTTTATGTGCTGGGTCCCCTGGTTACCGACATTGCCCCCGGCTATGATCATATCACGTCAGCCATCGGCGGTGCCCTGGCCGCCATGCATGGCGCTGACTTTTTATGCTATGTCACCCCGGCGGAACATTTGCGCCTGCCAACTGCAGACGATGTTAAAGAAGGTATTATGGCCTCCCGGATCGCCGCCCATGCCGGAGATCTGGCCAAGGGGCTTAAAGATGCCGAAATTTCAGACCATAAAATGAGCAAAGCCCGGGGGGAATTGGACTGGGAGGGTCAGTTCGACTGCGCCCTGGACCCGGAAAAGGCACGGCAGTTCCGTAAATCGTCGCAGCCTGAAGAAAAAGAGGTCTGTACCATGTGTGGTGATTTTTGCGCTGTTAAACGTGTGGGGGCTTTACTGAAATAACGGCATATACCCTGGCAAGTTGCATTAATAGTTTTATATTCATGCATCGGTTGACGTTAATGCCATTCTAATTTTATTCTCGCACAAAGCCTCAAAGGCACAAAGGGTCATAAAACTAAATAAAACTCGATGATCGAGTAACAGCTTTGTGTCTTGGTGTCTTTGTGCGAGTTTTTTAATTTAAAAAAATTATGTAGAATTGCTGAAGTTAATGACATTGAATTGACATTTCATGGGATTCGTTTTAGAAAAAATAACAGAAAAATTCAGAACCAAAGCCGTACGGCAATGGACTAACGTAAAGGCAGGACTGGTATGAATATCACTATAGAAAAAATTCAAGATGACATATTGTCCCTTCCGGATAATGACAAACTTCGACTTTCTAAATGGTTTGCTCAATTAGAAGGGGAACTTTGGGATAAAGAAATTGAAAACGATTTTAAGGAAGGTGGCAGAGGAAGAGACCTGTTGAATCAGATAAAATCTGATTTTATAGCTGGTAAGTGCATGAGATGAGATTAAGGTCTTTCACTCATCCAGATTTCTGGGCATGCTACTACAGACTTCCCAAACAGATTCAGAATCTTGCAGACAGTAAATTTGAACTTTTCAAGAAAGATCATAAACACCCTTCACTGAACTTCAGCAAGAAAGGCGCTGTTTGGACGGTAAACATCGGTTATCATTACAGGGCGTTGGCTTATAGGGAAGGCATCGATATTGTCTGGTTCTGGATCGGGACCCATGAGGATTACAATAACCTTATGAATAGATATTAGATAGAGCCCACGAAGAACACGAAGTTCACGAAGATATTAGCGTACTAAACTTCGTGTTCTTCGTGAACTTCGTGGTTTTAATCATTGCATTGACATTTAAGGATATTCGTTTTAGAAGAAATAGAATTTGCGGTAACGAATAACCTGGAGAAAATATTAATGCAAATTCGTCATTGTCTGTCATCAACTTTCTTAGTTTGTTTGATCTTTACAGCCCTTATTTCTGTTTCAGGGTGCGGACATTTTGAGGGGGCGTCTGAACCGGAACAGGTCCAGTCCCCCCAGCCCGAGGTAGAAAAGAAACCTGTTGCGGTTTATCATGATTTTGAAGATGTGCTGGTGCCCGAGGATTTAACAATTATAAAAGACCGCACGGTTGTGGTGTCAACACCCGGATTCAGATCCGGAATCCTTACCCTTAAGGGGCGTTTGGAGCCCAATTCCCTTTATCATTTTTTTTCCATAAACATGGAAAAAGATAACTGGGATGTCCTTTCCAGGATTAAAGCCCCGGAAACCACCATCATGGTATTTCAAAAGGCCACCCGGTGTGCTGTGATTACCATCCGTGAACAACAGATTTATACCTATGTTGAAATCGGAATCGCCCCGACACTGGGCAGCATATCCCAAACCCCAACAAACGATGCGATTTACTGATGACATTACAAGACAAACACATTTTTTTAGGTGTGACCGGCGGTATTGCCGCCTATAAATGCGTTGAACTGCTAAGGCGTTTCAAAAAGGCCGGGGCTGATGTGGTCGTGGGCATGACCCGGGCCGCCACCCGGTTTGTGGGGCCTGTCACCTTTGAGGTGCTTTCGGAAAACCCGGTGCTGCTGGACTTGTGGGAAGGGCCCGGCGCCGGGGTTGCGCACATTCAGGTGGCATCACAGTCGGACCTGGCCGTCATCGCACCGGCTACGGCCAACTGCATCGGCAAGCTGGCCCACGGCATTGCCGACGATGCCTTGACCACCACCATGCTGGCCATGACCTGTCCTGTTTTGATCTGCCCGTCCATGAATACGGACATGTACCAGAATAGACAGGTGCAGAAAAATCTGGACCTGCTCGAAGAATCAGGCATTCACATCCTGGATCCGGATTCCGGGGTGCTTGCCTGTAAGGTCAGCGGTGCCGGGCGTCTGCCCGAACCCTGGTTTATTTTTGACCGGGCCTGTGCGCTTTTTTACAAGAAAGACCTTAACGGCAAAACCGTTCTGGTGTCTGCCGGCCCCACGGTTGAGCCCATTGATCCGGTGCGGTTTATCAGCAACCACTCCTCGGGTAAAATGGGGTATGCCGTTGCGGCGGCGGCAGAAAAAAGAGGGGCCAGGGTCATCCTTGTGTCCGGTCCTGTCAACCTGGATGCGCCTGCCGGCGTGGAATGCGTGTCCGTAGGGTCCTGCGACCAGATGTATGATGCCATGTTTGATCACCTGGATCAGGCTGATATCATCGTTAAGGTGGCGGCGGTGGGGGATTTCAAACCTGTTTCCACCCAGGCCCATAAAATTAAAAAGAGTGGGGAGCAAGGTCATATGACCCTTGAACTGACCCAGAACAAGGATATTTTAAAGGCCATTGGGCTCAAAAAAAGGAAAAATCAATACCTGGTCGGCTTTGCTGCGGAGACCCGTGATCTTGAAACCTATGCAACGGGCAAGATGGAAAAAAAACACCTGGACATGATTGCGGCCAACATTGTCGGCAAAAGCGGTTCCGGCTTCAAGGCGGACACCAATAAAGTCAAACTGTTTACCCGGGACGGCCATGTTACGGATCTGCCGTTGATGCCAAAGGAGGCAGTGGCCCACGCCATTCTGGATGCTGTTGTCCAGGCAATATCTTAACCCCATGGATATTTTTAACGGTAAGGCGACCCAAGATTCAGACTGCGGGCATGGGGTTGTCCAGGCGCTTCATGCGTTAAGCGGGTTTCTTAAATTTCAAAAAAGTCTGGGCAACCGGTCCATGACCCTGGGCCAAGATGCGATGCATATCCTTGACACATGGGGCACGCCGTCATGGCCCCCGCCGTTTTTTGCCGCCCGGGGACCTGAGGATGCGCGCATCGTTCTGGTGGACAGTGAGGGGACCTTTTTTAACGGAGACCCCGGCAGCCTTTTGGTCAAGATGCTTTCCGCCATGCATCTGGCGCCTTCTGGTGTGTATATCTGCAATGCTGCCGACACTGCGTTGCTTACCCGCCACATCGTGACACACAAACCTTTGGTCGTGGTGGCATTGGGAGAACAGGCCTGCCAAATGATGAACGGCACGGCTGATCCCCTGGCCAAAATCCGGGGGAATTTTTTTCAATATCACGGGGTGCCGGTCATGGCCACCCACCATCCTTCGGCCCTTGTGAAAACCCCTGCCTTGAAACGCCAGGCCTGGGATGATCTTAAACAGGTCATGGCCTGCGCAGGACTGGACCGCCATGATTCTTGATGACTATCTGAGTACCCTGGAAGCTGAAAAAGGGTATTCCGTCCATACGCTTCGGGCCTATTTTACGGATATAAAAAGCTTTATCCTTTTTTATCTGGAGACCTGCAACTGCCGGGATGAAAACTGGCAACAGGCCTTTGACGAAAAGGTCCAGCAGGTGGACAAGATGATCGTGCGCAGATATCTTGCCGCCCAGACGGCTTTGAAAAAAAGTAAAAAAACCCTGTCAAGGCGGCTGTCCGCCTTAAAATCTTTTTTTGATTACCTGGTCAGGGCCGGGCGGATCAGGCTGAATCCTGCGGATGCCATCCCTTTTCCAAAACTTGAGAAAACCCTTCCCAAGGCCATGGGGATTGATGATATTTTCAGGCTGCTGGATACCATGAAAAGTGATACCTGGATGGACAGGCGCAATCTTGCCATGTTTGAGCTCTTTTATTCCACGGGCATGCGCATCGGTGAGCTGCATATGCTTAATATCCAGGATATTGATTTTCATGCCGGGCTTATCCGGGTTCTGGGCAAGGGAAACAAGACGCGCATCCTGCCCGTGGGCAGGCGTGCCCTTGATGCGGTCCAAGCCTACCGGGCGGATCTCAAGGAAAATCTTTCTGCGGTATTTTTAAATAAAGACTTTCAAAGGCTTGGCAGGCGATCCATTCGACGTATTCTTGATAAGGTGGTTTTGGAATGCGGTTTAGGTTTGAACATATCACCCCATACCCTGCGGCATACCTTTGCCACCCATATGCTGGATTCCGGGGCAGATCTTCGGGGGATTCAGGAGATTTTAGGCCATGCCAGTCTCTCCACCACCCAGGTCTATACCCATGTGAGCATGGATCGCCTGATGGCCGTCTACGACAAGGCCCACCCCCGAAGGTAAACATTTTATCAAATCAAATTAAACATGAAAAATAGATAATTGGCTGATTTCCAGCAATTCTAAATATGAATCCTTTAGTTGAAAAACTCACACCAAGACACCAGACACAAAGATTTTTATTCGCCTTTGTGTCTTTGAGGCTTTGTGTGAGAATAAAATCAGAGTTGCTGCTGATGTCAGGGCGAACAGAATCAGGAGAACGATATTATATGGATAATCAACAATTTCACGGCACCACAATTCTTGCCGTCAGAACCCCAGACATGGTTGTGGTTGCCGGTGATGGACAGGTTACGTTAGGCACTGTGGTAACAAAACATAAAGCCCGGAAGGTCAGACGGATTTATCACAACCGGATTGTGACGGGATTTGCCGGTGCCACGGCCGATGCCCTGACCCTGGCTGAAAAGCTTGAGGAAAAACTGGATCAGTTCAGTGGCAGCTTAACCCGGGCCTGTGTGGAACTTGCCCGGGAGTGGCGCACGGACAAATATCTTCGCCGTCTTGAGGCCATGATGATTGCAGCGGATAAAGAAAACCTGTATCTTCTGTCAGGTAACGGGGATGTGATCGAACCCGATGAGGGGGTTATCAGCATCGGGTCCGGCAGCACCGCCGCCCAGGCTGCCGCCGTGGCCCTGATTGAAAATACGGATATTGAACCGGTTCAGATTGTGGAAAAAGCCATGAAAATTGCCGCAGATATCTGTATCTACACCAATCATCATGTTACCATTGAGACTATAGAAAGTTAATAACTAACCATTGGAAATAATTTAATGAAGGATCTCAAACCCCACCAGATTGTAACGGAACTCGATAAGTACATTATCGGTCAGAATGACGCCAAAAAATCAGTAGCTGTCGCTCTAAGAAACCGATGGCGCAGGCGGCAGCTGGAACCGGATCTCCAGGAGGAGATTGCACCTAAAAATATCATCCTCATTGGTCCCACGGGGGTCGGCAAAACGGAAATTGCCCGCCGCCTTGCCAATTTGACGGATTCCCCTTTTTACAAGGTGGAGGCATCCAAATTCACCGAAGTGGGGTATGTGGGCCGGGACGTGGAATCCATGATCCGGGACCTGGTGGAACTCACCGTGAACATGCTCAAAGGGCGCCAGCAGGAGGCAGTCCGGGAAAAGGCGGTAAAAATCGCCCGGGAGCGGGTGCTGGATATCCTTTTGCCTTCCCCGAAAAGCAGTCCGGCATTTGGTGATATAACAGATGATGCATCTCAAACCTCTGATGACAAGCCCGCGGAACACACCCGGCAAAAGCTTGGGAAAATGCTTGATGACGGCAAGCTTGACGACCGTAAAATAGATATTGATGTCCAGGATAAAAATATTCCCATGGTGGAGATTTTTTCAAATGCCGGCATGGAGGAGATGGGGATCAATATGAAGGATATGCTGGGTAATCTCATGCCCAAAAACACCAAGAGCCGCAATGTAAAGGTCAAAGAAGCCCTTGCATTGATTGCCCAGGAAGAGGCGGCCCATCTGGTGGATATGGAAGCGGTGAAAACCGATGCCGTTACTTTGGTGGAGCAGTCCGGCATTATTTTTATCGACGAGATTGACAAGATTGCGGGCAAAGAAAAGAGCCACGGGCCGGAAGTGTCCAAGGAAGGGGTGCAAAGGGATCTGTTGCCCATTGTGGAGGGCAGTTCCGTGCCCACCAAGCACGGTACCGTGAAAACAGATCATATCCTGTTTATTGCCTCAGGTGCCTTTCATGTGTCCAAACCTTCGGACCTTATTCCGGAACTGCAGGGTCGTTTTCCCATCCGGGTGGAGCTTTCCTCGTTGGGCGCATCGGAATTTGCCCGGATTCTCACCGAGCCTAAAAATGCCCTGGTGCTGCAGTATATTGCTTTGCTGCGCACCGAAGGGGTCCAGTTAAGTTTTACCCAGGGGGCCGTGGATAAAATTGCCCAAATTGCCGTTGAGGTAAACGCATCCATGGAAAATATCGGGGCACGGCGGCTTCATACGCTCATGGAGCGCCTGCTTGAAGAGATTTTATTTAATGCCCCGGATGTCGAGGAGACCAACATCTCCATTGATTCCGATTTTGTTGAACGACAGTTGGCGGATATTGCCAGAAATCAGGACTTGAGCAGGTATATTCTATGAAAAATACGGTTGCAGACATATTGATAGAGGCCTTACCGTATATCCGGAGATTTTCCGGAAAAACCGTGGTGATCAAATATGGCGGACATGCCATGGTGGATGAAGACCTGAAAACCAATTTCTCCAAGGACATCAGCCTGCTTAAAACCATCGGGGTCAATCCGGTGGTGGTCCATGGCGGCGGGCCCCAGATCAATGAGGTACTCAAAACCATGGGGATCACCTCCACCTTTATCAAAGGCATGCGGTACACGGACGATGCCACCATGGATGTGGTGGAAATGGTGTTGGGCGGCAAGGTGAACAAGGATGTGGTATCCCGGATCAACCTGGAAGGTGGCCGGGCCGTGGGCCTTTCGGGGAAAGATGCCGGATTGATCCTGGCCGAAAAAATGACCATTTATCACCAGGAAGATGCAAGTAAACCGCCTGAGATTATTGATCCGGGCATGGTGGGGGATGTGTCCCGTATCAATCCTGAAATTATTCACACGCTCAGCGCCCGGGGCTTTATCCCCATTATTGCGCCGGTGGGGGTGGGCAGCAGAGGCGAAACCTATAATATTAATGCCGATGTGGTGGCGGCAAGGATTGCCAGTGCCCTGAATGCCGAGCGCCTTATCCTGGTTACGGATGTGGACGGGGTGCTGGACAGTGACAAAACACTTATCTCATCCGTGAATGAACCCCAGGCCCGGGAGATGATCCGGGATAACCGGATTTCCGGGGGCATGATTCCAAAGGTGGAATGCGGACTGTCCGCCCTGAATACCGGCGTTAAAAAAGCCCATATTATTAACGGGAAAATCGCCCATGCCGTTCTGCTTGAGCTGTTTACGGACTCCGGTATCGGCACCCAGTTGTTTGCCGGTGATTTTAAATAACCCCCATGTTCTATCGGACACAATAGACTATGAAAAACATTTTAACCACAGAAATTACAGAATTCTATCTTCAGTGTCTTCCGTGATTTCCGTGGTTAAATTTTTTCATATAAAATAAGGAAAAATATAAAATGACCATTGAACTTACCCAGGATCATGTGTTTCAGACCTATGCGCGCCAGGGTCGGCCCTTTGTCAAAGGGCGGGGTACCAAACTTTATGACGATCAGGGCAATGAATATACCGATTTTCTGGCCGGCATTGCCGTATGCAGTATGGGGCATTGCCACCCGGATATCACCGCAGCCATTGCTGCCCAGGCAGGCACCCTGGTGCATGTGTCCAACCTGTTTTATACAAGGCCCCAGGCCGAACTGGCAAAGGTGCTGACGGAAAAATCCTTTGCAGACCGGGTCTTTTTTGCCAATTCAGGGGCCGAGGCCAACGAGGCGGCTATCAAGCTTGCCCGGCGGTTTTTCCAGGCAAAGGGGGAGAGCGACAGATTCAAGATTGTGACCATGGCGCAAAGCTTTCACGGACGGACCATGGCAACACTGTCCGCCACGGGCCAGGACAAAATCAAAGAGGGCTTTTATCCCCTGCTGGATGGATTTGTCCATGTACCCTTCAATGATATTGAGGCGTTGAAAGCTGTTCTGGATGATACGGTGTGTGCGGTGATGATGGAACCGGTGCAGGGGGAGGGCGGGGTGATCCCTGCCGATCCCGAATATATCAAGGCCGTAAGGCAGCTTTGCACGGATACCGGCACGCTGCTGATTTTTGATGAAATCCAGACCGGCATGGGCCGTTGCGGGACATTATTCGCCCATGAATCCTATGATGTGACACCCGACATCATGACCCTTGCCAAGGCCCTGGCCAATGGGGTTCCCATCGGGGCCATGCTGGCCACTGAAACGGCTGCCCGGGGATTTGACATCGGCAGTCACGCCACGACCTTTGGCGGCACCCCCATTGCCACTGCCGCAGGCCTTGAGATGGTTCGCTTGATCTCTGAACAAGGTTTTCTGACGTCCGTCCGTGAAAAAAGCGCCTATTTTATGGCGCAGCTCAATGGTTTAAAAGAAACGTATCAAAACGTGGTGGATGTCAGGGGAAGAGGGCTGCTTCTCGGTATGGAACTTGATATTGCCAAGGGAAAAACAGCCTCAGCGTATGTGTCTGAGTGCTTTAAAAAAGGCTTTATTATTAATGCAATCCAAGATAAAATCCTTAGATTTGCACCGCCCCTGATTATCGAGATCGATGAAATTAATCAACTGGTTGCCGTACTGGACAGCCTGCTTGCAGGAGAAGATCATTGAACAAGGATTTATTGTGTTTACTGGACCTTGAACCCCAGGATTTTACAACCCTGTTTGAAAGGGCATTAAGTCTGAAGGCGCGTCATAAAAAAGGCATTTTCGATGCCCTTCTGGCCGGCAAAACCCTGGGCCTTATTTTTGATAAGAAATCCACCCGGACCCGCATTGCATTTGAAACGGCCATGATTCAGCTGGGCGGACACCCCATATATATGAGCACCCAGGATACCCAGATATCCAGGAATGAGCCGGCAGAGGATACGGCCCGGGTTTTATCCCGGTATATTGATTGTCTGGCCATGAGAACCTTTGACCACGATTTGGTGGAAGCGTTTGCCCAAAGCGCCACGATTCCGGTGATCAACGCCCTGACGGATGCCTTTCATCCCTGCCAGATTTTAAGCGACATTATGACCGTGATTGAACATAAAGGCGGGTATGAGAATGTCAGGATCGCCTGGGTGGGGGATGGTAATAACGTGGCCAATTCATGGGTCAATGCGGCGGCCGTGCTGGGGTTGGACCTGATTGTGGCCTGTCCGGACAACCACCATATTAAGCCTGATATGATTGCCGCATCCGGGGCAGACACAAAGAAAAATATTGTGTTTACCAATGACCCCAAAGAGGCGGTCAAAGGCGCCGATGTGGTGTATACCGATGTGTGGGCCAGCATGGGAGAGGAAGACGAGCTTGAAGGTCGCCTTAAGGCATTCGAGGGATTCCAGGTTAATGAGGAATTGCTCAAAGGTGCCAAGAACGACTGTCTGGTGCTTCACTGCCTGCCTGCCCACAGGGGGGAGGAGATTGCCGAGTCTGTCCTGGAAGCGCAAAATGCGGCGTTCTGGGATCAGGCGGAAAACAAGCGGCATATGCATAAAGCCATTTTGGAACAATTGATTTTAGGCTGAAAGAGAAGAATGGATTGGTTCTAACGTAGGCCGCTGTAGGGGCAGGCCCCTGTGTCTGCCCTGGCCCCTGTGTCTGTCCTAACGAGGGCAACCACAGAGGGATTGCCCCTAAGAAAATTGGCCTGCAATAGAATCAAGTCCGAGAAGAACTACATAGGAATAAAAAAATGAGTGAAAAACTATGGGGCGGTCGGTTTGTCGAATCCACGGATAAACTGATGGAATCTTTTAACGCGTCTATTGACGTGGATAAACGCCTCTATAAAAGCGATATAAAAGGCAGCCAGGCCCACCTTGAAATGATGGAAAAGCAAGGGATTATTTCATCAGAAGATGCTGAAACCCTGGTTCAGGGTCTGGATACCGTAAAGACCCGGATTGATAATAATGAAATGGCCTTCACTGACGCCCTGGAAGATATCCACATGCATGTGGAGGAGAATCTAGGCGATGTCTGTGGACCTGTGGCCAAAAAACTGCATACGGGCAGAAGCCGTAATGACCAGGTGGCGCTGGATGTGCGCATTTATCTTAAGGAAGAGACCTTAAACCTTATTCAGATGCTTAAAGATTTCCAGGCCGCTCTGGTGACCCTTGCCGATGCCAACAAAAAAACGGTAATGCCCGGATATACCCATATGCAGCGGGCCCAGCCCATATTGCTTGCCCATCACATGCTGGCCTATTACCAGATGTTCAAGCGGGATGTGGGCCGTCTGGAGGATTCCCTGGCGCGCCTGGATGTGATGCCTCTTGGCTCGGCAGCCCTGGCCGGCACCACCTATCCCATTGACCGGGAATATACCTGTCAGGTTCTAGATTTTTCCCGGGTATCGGAAAACTCCATGGACGCGGTATCTGATCGTGATTTTATCATGGAATTCATTTCCCATGCGTCCATCTGCATGATTCACCTGTCCCGGTTGTCCGAGGAGCTGATTTTATGGTCCACATCGGAATTTGCCTTTATCACCATTTCCGATGCCTTTACCACAGGTTCTTCCATCATGCCCCAGAAAAAAAATCCGGATGCGTGCGAACTTGTCAGGGGGAAGACAGGGCGTGTGGTGGGCAATCTTATGGCTATTTTAACCATCATGAAATCGTTGCCCATGGCCTATAATAAGGACATGCAGGAAGATAAGGAACCTTTATTTGATACGGTTGATACCTTAAAAATATGCCTTGATGTGTATACCCGCATGCTGGCGCATATTGAAGTGCATCAGGATCGGATGCGCACTGCCTGTATGACAGGGTTTTTAAATGCAACCGATTTTGCCGATTACCTGGTCAACAAGGGTATTGCCTTTCGAACGGCCCATGGTATTGCCGGCAAGGCCGTCAATTTTGCCATGGGGCAGGGTAAGGAACTGGATGATTTGAGTCTTGAAGAGATGCGTTCTTTCAGTGATCTTATTGAAACGGATATTTATGATTTCATCAGCCTGGATGCCATGGTGGCCCGGCGCAACTCCCATGGTGGCACCGGATTTGACAACGTATCCGCAGCTGTGGATGCGGCCCAAAAGGAGCTTGGCATTTGAAGCGGATATTTCAGTGTGTCGTATTATGTCTTTTTTTTATCCTTTTGGGTGCAGGTATATTTTTTATGGCGGCGGGATGCGGTAAAAAAGGGCCGCCTGTGCCCCCAACGAAGAACGCTGCTGATATTCCAGCTGCCCCCACAGGCTTGAAATACACGCTCAAGGATCGAGATCTGACCCTTTCATGGCGCTGTGCATCTTTGCCGGATCAGGCACAAGAACCAAGGGTTGAAGGATTTGAGGTCTTCATGGCCACCAAACCCCTGGCCGGCTGCCAAGGATGTCCTTTCATATTCAAATCCCTGGGCGTGGTTCCCATGCCCAGGAAAAGCTTTGTATACACCCTTGATCAGGATCTTCATTATTATTTCAGGGTCCAGACCCTGGGGCGTGACAACATAAAAAGTAAGGTATCGGATACCCTTTATATTGAATTCCCCTGATTCCTTACCCCAGACCCCTGCATTTTTAAGCATCGGCACCAATGTGGGAAATAAGCCGGCCAACATTGGTCTGGCCATCAGGCGTCTTGGGGCAACAGGCGGCATTTTTATAGAGGCCCTGTCAAAATTTTATAAGACAGTGCCCCAGAACTATACGGATCAGGACTGGTTTGTGAATGCAGCCATTAAGATCAACACGGTGTATTCTCCGGAACAGCTTTTAGAGGTACTGCAAGCCATTGAAAAAGAGCTGGACCCGGATGGTAAACCGTTTAAATTTGGTCCGCGCAGGATTGATCTGGATATTATTTTTTACGGCCAAAAGGTGATGCGCACAGCAACGCTTGTGCTTCCCCATCCCAGAATGCATGAACGCGCCTTTGTATTAAAACCCCTTTGTGACATAGATAAAAATCTGGTTCACCCGGTAACCGGCTTGACCGTGGGTGAACTGTTCGAACAAATTAAAACAGATGACAGCCAGGCGGTGACCGCCCTGGCCAAGGAGGAGACCCGTGAAATTTTTTATTGATACCGCCAATATTGAACAGATCAAGGATGCCAATGATATGGGCATGGTGGATGGTGTGACCACCAACCCTTCCCTGATTGCCAAAGAAGATGGTGAGTTTAAAGATATCATTGCGCAAATCTGCAACATTGTTGATGGTCCCGTTTCTGCAGAAGTAATCAGTCTGGCGTATGAGGGGATGGTATCCGAGGCCCGGGAACTTGTAAAAATTGCCGATAACATTGCCGTGAAAATTCCCATGACCGTGGAAGGGCTTAAAGCGGTTAAAACATTATCTGCCGAAGGCATTAAGACCAATGTAACATTGGTGTTTTCAGCACTCCAGGCCCTGATGGCGGCCAAAGCCGGTGCAACCTATGTCTCTCCCTTTGTGGGGCGCCTTGATGATCTGGCCCAGGAAGGTATGGGACTCATTGAAGAAATCGTTCAGATTTTTACCAATTATGATTTTGATACCCAGATTATTGTGGCATCCGTGAGAAGCCAGCTCCATGTTCAGCAGTCTGCCCTGATAGGGGCGGATATTGCCACCATCCCCTATGGCGTGCTTAAGAAACTTGCCGCACATCATATGACCGACAAGGGTATTGAGTCCTTTCTTTCTGATTGGAACAAAAAAAATCAATAGCAGGGGAATTGAAAAAATAAGGATGTTGTTAAAATTGTCATTGACAAAAGCTGCGCATCCATCTATAAATACTTCCTGTTGCTGAGCGGGAATAACTCAGTGGTAGAGTGCGACCTTGCCAAGGTCGAAGTCGCGGGTTCAAATCCCGTTTCCCGCTCCACCAGGCGGCTTAGCCAAGGGGTAAGGCGACGGCCTGCAAAGCCGTTATTCCCCGGTTCAAATCCGGGAGCCGCCTCCAAACTCGATTATAAGGGCTTAGAAGATTTCTTTCTTCTGAGCCCTTTTTTATTTTCCCAGTCGCTAGTAAAAAAGTAAAAACGATGGACTTTGTCCAAGCTTTTTAGTATCTGAACTGTGAAAACTGTCTTAGGTTAACGTTTTCAACCGTTAAAAACCCCAAAACCACCATGTTGTATTTGGGAATTGAAGATAAAGAAGTTCACAGCGTTCTAATGAACGAAATCGGCTAACGGCACCCCGTGGGGAATTTGTACCAAATGTTTAATGGAACTCAACTATACAACATCCTGCCAGTCTTGAAAAGGTGCGGCTAATACACCGCTTACGTCGAAATAAATTATCTTTACTGATTGACAAATTGTAAAGATATGCAATATCTTTGCTATATACAAAAAGTAAAGGAGGGGTTATGCCAAAGGTCAGTGCAAAAAGACAAATCACTTTGCCCGTAAGTCAGTGTCAAGCTCTGGGGATCGAACCAGGGGATGAAGTGGAAAGCTTTGTAGCTTATGGTCAGCTAACCATTGTAAAAAAGAAGCAGGGAGCCGCAAGAGGTATCTTAAAGCACGTCCAGGGGAATCCTTCTATGACTGATGAGGAGTCTATGGAGAGTTCCCTGCAATGATTGCAATCGACACCAACGTTTTGTTGCGATACCTGCTTGAAGATGATGCCGAGCAGTTTAAAAAAGCTGTCAGGTTAATTTCAGGTCAGCAGAAGATTTTAGTTACAGATGTCGTGCTGGTTGAAACGATCTGGACACTGAGCGGTAAAAAGTACCAGTTAAAGAAGCCTGAACTGGTGACCGTTCTTCAGTCGTTGTTCCAGGAACCGAATATAAGATTTGAAGATGCTCAAGCTGTGTGGCTGGCGCTTACCGATTATCGAAATGCAAAACCGGTGAAGGGTAAAGAAGCTGATTTTGCGGATGCCCTGATCGTCAACAAATCTAAGCGAGTCGCCAACAAAGAAAATCAACATTTTAATGGATCTTTCACTTTTGATCTTGCAGCACAAACTTTACCGGGGGCCAAGGCTCCAAAATAGCTGAAACGCCGGAAGATAAAATATTCCTGGTTATAACGGATTTGGGGGAGGGTACTTAAAACCGCTCATTGAAGCGGAAGTCAAAAGATTTTGCAGCCAATTTTCATGATATCTGGATTTGTTTAGCCATTCGGCAGGACACCTCCATCCATCATGTCTTTCTACCCGTGTTGGTATCCCTGTTTTTTTTGAGATCCGTATTTCTTTCATCGTATAACCTTCTTTGATTCCGTTTGGAAAAAGCTCCGGGAATTTTTCAATGAATGGCGTCAATTCATTCCTGAACTCTATTGGATCTTTTATAATGTCATTATTATAAACGACAGATTGCTTATTGTTCAGTCAAAAAATCACTCCCTCCCCCAAATCCGTTATAACCAGAATTTTTTTAAGTTTTGGTATAAAATAAGGCATCTTTCATATGATCCCAAAAGTACTTTACACTTTTTGAATGGAGGTTCCCGAAAAATGGGGGTCGGCATCTGGAAAGTGTAAAGCGGCAAATGAAGGATGCCTAAAATAATGATAAAAATTTGCGAAATTTGTCATATTAAGACGATATTTGACTATATTTTTGCTAACAGTTAAAAACCCCGGTCTGCCCATGGCCGGGGTTTTACCTTTTGCTGCGTAACCCCTTGAATCCACTTGATGGTCCTTTTTTTAAACCCGTCGAATTAACGGGTTTAGGCCACACCTCCCGTGTGCACATGGGTTGATTGATGACCCATAGTTCAAAAAACTTGATGATGTTTACACACAAGTGTATATTGAGATCAATGAAAAGACAAAAACTGCTGAAAGCCATTAAAGAAAAAGGGGCCGTCATGATCCGCCAGGGCGGTCAGCACGAAGTGTGGGAAAGTAAAAACGGGTATCGGTTCGCAGTCCCCCGGCATGCAGACATCAAAGAAGGCACGGCAAAAAGTATTATCAAGCAGGCAGACAAGTAAAGGAGGTGCCAATGGATATTTATTATGCGATCTTTTCACCCGACGGCGGCGGATGGTCTGTCCGATTTCCGGACGCGCCGTCTGTGAACACCTGCGGCAATACTGTTGAAGAATCTCTTGCCATGGCTGTGGATGCACTAAGCGCAATCATGGTATTAGGACGAAAGGGCCGTGAGTATGAAGCCCCCAGGGGATACGACGAAATCAAAAAAGAGGCCAAACATGGGGAACTTATTTTCCCTGTGGTGCCGTGTGAAAAAAACATGGACGAATACAGGCCCAAAAAACGTATTAACGTCATGGTGCCCGTGGATCTGCTGGACCGGGTAAATGCGTATGTTAAGACCAGGGATGGCATGGATAGATCCCGGTTTATATGTAGTGCTGTTGAACGGGTATTGGAATAAAACACAAAAAAACCCCTTGACACCACAAGCAACATACTGCTGAGCTAATGAATAACCATTCCCTAAAAATTAAAACTGTTAAAATTGGGGGACAAATCATGAGCAAATTAAATTTTAAAATTTAGACACCCCAGGTTAGACCTTTATGACTTTATAAGGCGTCGCTCCACACGACACCCCTTGAGCCCATAACCCTGTATTTATTCAAGAATTCAGATTTTCAAGACAATTCCCAGTGACACACAAACTTGTAGTCAGACTTGTAGCCGAGCATGTTTCACAACAAAAAAAAGGCCCCCAGCAAAACCGCTGAGAGCCTTTATTAGCAATGGTCGGGACGACTGGATTTGAACCAGCGACCACTTGTCCCCCAGACAAGTGCGCTACCAGGCTGCGCTACGTCCCGTTAAAAACAACGTTCGGGTATCTATCACTTCTATTCGTATATGTCAATAAAGATTAATGTTTTTTTTAAAAATTTTATTTCGTGTAGACGGGTGTCATGTTGGGTGATATTCGGGTTGGTAATAATTTTTTCCTCTCTCCCCCCAAAAAAACGGAGTACTGAAAAAAAAGCGGGAAACCGGCAAAAAATATTGATATAAGAAAAAGCATGGCCTCTTCTTTTAAAGTGGGTAAAGGAAGGTCAGTCAGAAAATAAAAAAGGCTCTCAGCTAAAAGCTGAAAAACCTTGATATGATTGGCTGGCTGATAAGGATTCGAACCTTAATTGACGGAGTCAGAGTCCGTAGTCCTGCCATTGGACGATCAGCCAGCAAGCGAACAATGTGAAGCTATATACAATAAGGGCATGCTCAAAGTCAAGAAAATATTCGTCCTGAATCAGAGATTCAGAAGGGACTTGTAAAAGCCCTGGTTGATTAGCCTGCGTCTCTATTCTTGGGGACTGGGTTCGGCAGGATGTAGAGATCGTGTGGCTTCTTAGGTCGATTCGTATCTGAGAGGCCACACAACAAAAAAATACGACGCTAAGGCGTTCCCTATTTTCGCTATCGCTCGGGAAGGGGATGCCTTGGCAAAAAGTTGAAAGTTGAGATTCATCCCCCGCCAAATCAAAGATTCGGCGGGGGCTTCTCGGCCGGAAAGTTAAATTTATGAACAATAGTATGATTCATTGGAGGGATTCAGGCAAAGGGCTGCGGGCCGAAAATCAAGAATTTTCCCATCTTCTTGATTTGTTAAAGGATGCTCCGGGTGTGGCCATTGCATTTTCAGGTGGTGCGGATTCGGCTTTTTTGCTTGCGGCAGCACGTATTGCAGGGGTGGAATCGGTATTACCTGTTACCGTTGTTTCTGATTTTTTTACCGCCGGAGAAAAAGAACGGGTGATCCGTTTGGGTCAATATTTGGGCATAGCCCCTGTTTTTGTTCCTGCAGATATTCTAGATGACGCCAGGGTGACCCGAAATACGGACAAGCGTTGTTATTTTTGTAAATTATTTTTATTTTCCAAGGTCATGGCGGTAGCAAAGAAATACGGGGTTCATACCTTTTTGCACGGGGCAAACCTGGACGACTTAAAGGAAGTTCGGCCTGGTATGGATGCGGCCCGGGAACTGGGTTTTAAAGCGCCTTTGGTGGCGGCTGGTTTTTCAAAAGAGAAAATCCGTGCGAGCTCAAAGATATTGGGTCTTGAAACATGGGATTTGCCTGCCCAGTCCTGCCTGGCCACTCGTATTCCCCAAGGAGATATCATCACGCGAGAAAAGCTTATAAAAATTGAGCGGGCCGAAATATGCCTGCATGATTTGGGGTTTGGCCGGGTGCGGGTGCGGTGCCATGGGGATTTAGCCCGAATTGAGGCGGAAGCTGATGACTTACATCGTTTTGTGGCGCCGGATGCAAGGCGGGAAATAATACACGCGTTTAGATGTGCGGGTTTTTCTTCTGTCTGTCTTGATCTATGTGGTTATGCGCCGACATCCGGCATGTTACCATAAATTGAATTGCCCCCGGCGTCATCAGACGGCCGGGGATGGAATGTTTTGGATGCTTCTAACGGGCGTGCAGTTCTAAGGCATTGAAGAAATAACCGATTTCAAAGGCAGCGGTTTCAGGGGCATCAGAGCCGTGGACAACGTTTTTTTCAATGTCCGTGGCATACGCCTTCCGAATGGTGCCTTCTTCTGCTTCTTTGAAATTTGTGGCGCCCATTAGTTTTCTATTTTTTGCGATGACATCTTCACCTTCAAGTACCATTACAACGATGGGGCCGGATGTCATGAAATCAGTCAGGCTGTCGAAAAAAGGACGTTCCTTGTGGACCGCATAAAACCCCTGGGCTTGGGATTTGCTGAGATGGATCATTTTCATGGCTGCAATTTTAATGCCGTTGGTTTCAAAACGTTTGATGACTTCGCCGATGACGTTTTTTTCTACACCGTCGGGCTTGATAATGGATAAGGTCCTTTCCACGTATATTCCCCTTTAATTATTAATAAAAAAAGTTAATGGTCGATTGAACGGGCTTGATAAATATCACAGGAATATATTATAAGTCAAACTCGATAAACGTTAGGAATTGAAGCGGAAAAATAATTTAATAGTATAGGAATTTTTATTCCCCAGCACCCAGCACCCAGCACCTAACAGCCCACCCAAAGGGCCCTAATTTAATATAAATGATGGAGCGTGATGCTTAAAATAGGCGTAACAGGATCGGCAGGTTCCGGAAAAAGTCTTGTGTGTGAGGGATTTAGGCAAATCGGCCTGGTAACCCTGGATTGTGATGAAATTGCAAGACAGGTGGTAGCGCCGGGTCAGCCTGCGTATCATCAGGTCGTTAAGGCGTTTGGGTCCAAAATTGTAGCCCCGGACCGCACGTTGGATCGCCCGGCCCTGCGACGTATGATTGTCTCCACAAAAGGGGGGCGGGAAAAACTTGAATCCATTCTGCATCCTGTCATTATTCGTGAGACGGTCAGGCTGATGGATGAAGCGGTCGATTCAAAGCAAACGTCATGTGCGGTTGAAGTTCCCCTTCTGTTTGAGCTTGGCATGGAAAATCTTTTCGATGTCGTTGTGGTGGTCACAGCTTCGGATAACACCCTTGTTGACCGGATTGCCTGCAGGGATGGGGTGGACCGGGAAAGCGCCCAGAAGCTTTTAGCCATCCAGATGCCCCAGTCTGAAAAGGTTAAAAAGGCTGATTATGTCATTGAAAATAGAGGTGAGCCGGAAGCTGTTTTTAAATCAGTGGCAGTTTTGTATCGAAAACTTGTCAATCAGCGCTTGACAAAAAAATAATAATATCTTAATAGATTTTTTGAACTACAGACGTTTCACATTATCTGTCTTTTTTTTCCGTAGGGTCGATTGGCCTCCAGATTGTCAAAAAGACATCCCCAAAAAAAATTGTATTGTGAATTCATACACCTTTATTTAACAGAACTGATGGATCAGACCGGGAGATTGCATGAATCTTGTAGAACTCAATAAGATGAAAATCAGTGAGCTCACCAAGCTCGCCAAAAAGTACAATATTCAGGGTATTGGCGGCCTTAAGAAGCAGGAACTGATTTTCGCCCTGCTCCAGGCCAATATTGAAGAAAGTGGACAGATCTATGGTGAAGGCACCCTTGAAATCCTTCCGGATGGATTTGGTTTTTTGAGAGCGCCAGGGTACAATTACCTGCCTGGTCCCGACGATATTTATGTATCTCCCTCCCAGATCCGGCGGTTTAACCTGCGCACCGGGGATACCATTTCCGGCCAGGTCCGCCAGCCAAAGGATTCTGAACGGTATTTTGCATTGCTGAAAGTGGAAGCCGTTAATTTCATGAATCCTGAAATGGCGGCTGAAACCATTTTGTTTGATAACCTTATGCCCCTGTATCCGGATCGTAAAATGAATCTTGAGGCAGAGCCTGATAATTATTCCATGCGGGTTCTTGATCTCATGTGCCCCATCGGATTCGGCCAGCGCGGTCTTATCGTGTCCCCGCCCAAGGCCGGCAAGACCATGCTGCTCCAGAATATTGCCAATTCCATGATCCAGGCCCATAAAAATATCGTTCCCATGATCCTGCTTATTGATGAACGCCCCGAAGAAGTGACGGACATGTCACGTTCCGTAGATGCGGAAGTTATTTCCTCTACCTTTGATGAACCTGCCGAGCGCCATGTGCAGGTGGCTGAAATGGTGATTGAAAAAGCCAAGAGAATTGTGGAACAGGGCCATGATGTCGTGATTCTTTTAGACAGCATCACACGGCTTGCAAGGGCTTACAATGCGGTGATGCCGCCTTCGGGAAAAATTTTGTCCGGTGGTGTGGATTCCAATGCCCTGGATCGCCCCAAGCGGTTTTTCGGGGCAGCCCGAAATATCGAAGAAGGCGGTAGTTTGACAATTATTGCCACCGCGCTTGTTGACACCGGGTCCAGAATGGATGAGGTTATTTTTGAAGAATTCAAGGGCACGGGTAACATGGAACTCGTACTTGATCGGAAATTGGCGGACAAGCGGGTGTTTCCCGCCATTGATATGAACCGTTCCGGTACCCGGAAAGAGGAATTGCTTCTTGATCCTGACGTGCTGAACCGGGTTTGGATTCTAAGAAAATTGCTTTCTAATTTAAATTCCGTGGACGCAATGCAGTTTTTGCTTGAAAAAATGGAAGGAACAAAGGATAATAAAGAGTTCCTTGAAATGATGAATTCATAACAAGTGACTTTATTTATGAACTAACAAAAACTTGATCATTGAGTAACAATTATGGTCTTTTATGACGAAGGCTATTAAGGAGTGACGTGTAAGATGAAAAAAGGCATCCATCCGAACTACACAAAAACGACAGCAACTTGTGCCTGTGGCGCAAAATTTGACATCAGTTCCACAAAAGAAAATATCAAGGTGGAGATTTGTTCCAATTGTCATCCCTTTTTTACAGGGAAACAGAAACTGGTCGATTCTGCCGGCCGTATTGATCGCTTTAAGAAAAAATACGCTGGGTTTGACGCAAGCAAACTGGTTTAGCTGTTTTTTAGGCAGGTATGTGAAAGGGGTCTTTATTTAAGACCCCTTTTTGAATTTTCATCCGGGACAATTTGACCATGATTGAAAAATTAAAAGGTATTGAAGAACGATTCATAAAAATTGAGCATTTGCTCAGTGATCCGGCAGTCATGGCGGATCAGAAAAAGTACCAGGCATATCTAAAGGAACACGGTGAATTGAATAAAATTGTACCGGTGTTTCGGGAATATGAAGGCGCAATGGAAGAGCTTAAGGAAGCCAGGGAACTTCTCAAGGATAGCGACTCCGATATCCGGGCCATGGCCAAAGAAGAGATCCCCGTACTTGAATCCAGACTGTCAAAGTTGCAGGAACAACTTAATGTTCTTTTAATGCCCAAAGATCCCCGGGATGATAAGAACGTTATCCTGGAAATCCGGGCCGGCACCGGCGGTGAAGAAGCCGGCATTTTTGCCGGTGACCTTTTCCGTATGTACACAAGGTATGTGGAGTCCAGGCACTGGAACATCGAAGTCATTGAAAATAACGATTCGGCTGCAGGCGGGTTCAAGGAAGTGGTTTCCATGGTGAAGGGCAAAGGTGCGTATTCCCAGTTTAAATATGAGAGCGGTATCCATCGGGTCCAGCGGGTTCCTGAAACGGAAACCCAGGGCCGTGTTCACACCTCTGCGGTGACTGTCGCCGTGTTGCCCGAAGCCGAGGATGTGGATATTGACATCAATCCTGCGGATCTGAAAGTGGATGTGTTCCGTTCTTCAGGGCCTGGCGGCCAGTCCGTAAATACCACGGATTCTGCTGTCCGGATTACCCATATTCCCACAGGTGTTGTGGCCACCTGCCAGGATGAAAAATCCCAGCATAAAAACAAGGCCAAGGCCTTGAATGTTCTCAAGTCACGTATCCTTGACGCCAAGGTCCGGGAGGAGGAGGCCCGGCGGGCTGCGGACCGGAAAGGGCAGGTGGGTACCGGTGACCGGTCCGGCCGCATTCGCACCTATAATTTCCCCCAGGGCCGGATGACCGACCATCGTATCGGTCTGACCCTGTACCGGCTGGACAGTATCATGGAAGGTGATATCCAGGAAATTATTGATGCCTTGAGAGCGCACAACCAAGCCCTGGCGCTAAAAGAAAGCTGATGTTTAAACAAAGAGCCACCCCCCTGCGGCGTTACGGAAAGATTTACATCCGGGCAATGTTTTGCCCCAACCCGTTTTTTTTGTTCAGGTGTAAACAAGTCCGGGAGAGGTGATCTGTGGATGTCTGGAGCATAAAATCCATTCTTTCCTGGACAGATACCTATTTTTCCCGGCATCGTATAGACAGTCCCAGGCTTACAGCCGAAATTCTTTTGGCACAGGCCCTGGGACTGCGGCGTCTTGATCTTTATCTTCAGCATGACCGGCCTCTGGAAAAACAGGAGCTTGCCGCATTTAAAACGCTTATCCGCCGCAGGACTGCAAGGGAGCCTGTGGCATATATCACAGGGCGCAAAGGGTTCTTCAATGAACAGTTCAAGGTTGCTCCCGGGGTTCTTATCCCCAGGCCGGATACGGAAACCCTGGTGGAAACGGCTGTGGAAATATTATCGAAAATAAAACAGCACGGCCGGCAGGCCCGGGTCATCGAACTTGGGGTCGGGTCCGGTGCGGTCATTATTTCCATTGCCAATGCTTGTGACGGTCCGTTATATTTTGGCAATGAGCGTTCTTCAGTTGCACTCACCATGGCTTGCGCCAATGTAAAGGCCTTTGCCCGGAGCCCGGTATCCCTGTTCAGGGGGGACTGGCTTGCAGCGATAGCACCGCAGCCGCTGTTTGATTTGATTCTGTCCAATCCGCCCTATATTCCCAGTGCTGATATTGAGTCCCTGGCGCCCGAAGTCAGGGATCATGAACCGCGCCTGGCATTGGACGGCGGGCCTGACGGCCTGGATGCCGTCAGGGTGATTCTGGCCCAGGCAGGTGACCGACTTTTGCCCTGCGGTCGTTTGATTCTTGAGATTGGATTTGATCAAAAACCCTTGATCAAAAGCCTTGCCCAAAAATTTTCCTGGGTGGTTGAATTGGATTTTATCAAAGATCTTGCCGGGCATCACCGGCTGGCTGTTTTTAAAAAATAAATTGATTGTTTCCTCTCTTTTTGATATAGAAATTTGGATTTTGCTTTTGCAAACAAATAATACACGTTTGTGGACCTGTGATCCGGTGCTTTTGTAAAGTCGATCTTAGGGATGAAGCAAGCGGATGAACATTAAAAACCATTAAAAAAACTGGAGAAAAATGGCTTACATTACAATTAAAGAATTACTGGAAGCAGGGGTACATTTCGGACATCAGACCAAACGCTGGAACCCTAAAATGAAACGGTACATTTTCGGTGCCAGAAACGGAATCTACATTGTTGATCTTCAGCAGACCGTTAAATTGTACCGCCAGGCCCATGATTTTATAAAAAACATTGCCGCAAACGGTGGTGATGTGTTGTTTGTGGGTACAAAAAAACAGGCCTCCGAAGCCATTTATGAAGAAGCCAACCGAGCGGAAAGTTTTTATGTTGAAAATCGGTGGTTAGGCGGCATGCTGACCAATTTCCAGACCATAAAAAATAATATTTCCCGGTTTCATTTTTTAAGTTCCATTGAAGATGACGGTACGCTGGAAAATTATCCTAAAAAAGAACAGGCCAAAATGCTCAAGGACAAGGCAAAACTGGAGTTTGCCATTGGCGGCATTTCCAAGATGAAAAAGCTGCCCGCAGCCCTCTTCATTATTGATTCCAAAAATGAAACCATTGCCGTAAAAGAAGCAAAACGCCTGGGTATTCCCATTGTTGCCGTGGTTGATACCAATTGCGACCCCGACGACATCGATTATGTGATTCCCGGCAATGATGATGCCATCCGTTCCATTCGTTTATTTGCCTCCCGGGTTGCCGATGCTGTAATTGAAGGTCGTCAGATTTGGGAAGAACGCCAGCGCGCACACACCGACAAAGATAAAGAGGGCGGTAAGACTTCTGATCATTCAGCTGAACAAATTGGTGTCGAGGTTGTTTCTGACGGTACAGATGGGCCGGTGATTGAAAAAATTAAAAGAAAAACAGCTGCTGGGGAAAATACAGAGTCCCAGGCGTCTGCAACTGCTGATATTTAGAACTCGATGATCGAGTGAAAATAAATAAAGATTTTAAATATTCGAAACAAAGGAGCATATAAAATGGCTGAGATTACTGCACAAATGGTAAAGGAGCTTCGTGATGCCACCGGCTCGGGGATTATGGACTGTAAAAAAGTCCTGGCCGAGGCTGACGGGAATATGGACAAGGCAATTGAGCTTTTGCGCAAAAAAGGCCTGGCCAAGGCAGCCAAGCGCGCTGGGCGGTCTACCAGCGAAGGCATTATTTACTCTTACATCCATACCGGTGCAAAACTGGGTGTGCTGCTTGAAGTGAACTGTGAATCTGATTTCGTGGCAAAAACAGAAGATTTTGAAAATTTTGCCAAAGACATTGCCATGCACATTGCTGCGGCGAATCCGGTCGGATTGGGCCCCGAAGACGTGGATCCGTCCCTCATTGAAAAAGAGCGTGAAATCTACCGCGCCCAGATGCTGGAAGAGGGAAAGCCCGAAAATATTATTGACAAAATCGTAGACGGTAAAGTGGAAAAATTCTATAAGGACGTTTGCCTGTTAAGCCAGCAGTATATTAAAGATCCCCAGAAAACCATTGAAGATGTTATCAAAGAAACCATCGGAAAGATTGGCGAAAATATCCAGATTAAAAGATTTGCACGCTTCCAGATAGGAGAATAAGCGCTTGGATACGAAACCTGAGTTTCAACGGGTTCTGATCAAGTTGAGTGGTGAAGCCCTGATGGGTAATCAGGGCTTCGGCATTATGCCCGAAATGATAAATTATGTGGCCGGCGAAGTGGCCAAGGTATTTCATTTGGGTGTGGAAATATCAATTGTTGTGGGTGGCGGCAACATTTTTCGCGGGGTGGCAGGGTCTTCTGCCGGTATGGACCGGACGTCTGCCGACAATATGGGGATGCTGGCCACTGTGATTAACAGCCTGGCCCTATGCGATGCCTTGGAAAAGCTTGATATCCCCACAAGGGTTCAGTCTGCCATTCGCATGGACAGGGTCGCAGAGCCTTTTATCCGCAGAAAAGCCATCCGCCACCTGGAAAAGGGCAGGGTGGTCATTTTTGCCGCCGGTACCGGAAACCCTTACTTTACAACGGACACAGCCGCAGTTCTTCGTGCCAATGAGATCCGTGCCCAGATCCTTTTTAAGGCCACACAGGTTGATGGGGTGTATGATAAAGATCCCCAGGTTCATGATAATGCTGTGATGTTTGATAAGCTGTCATATATGCGGGTGATTGAAAAACAGCTTCATGTCATGGATATGACAGCCATATCCCTTGCCATGGAACATGACCTTCCTTTACAGGTGCTCAACCTGCACAAGGCCGACAATATTTATAAAGCGGCCACGGGCGGGGAAATCGGTACACGGATTTATAATAAATTAAAGGACGTGTGAATAATGATTAATGAAGTGCTTGAAGAAACCAGAGACCGCATGGGCAAATCCGAGAAAGCCTTCGAAACCGAGCTTGGCAAAGTGCGTACCGGAAGGGCTTCCCAGTCCATGCTTGACAACGTCAGGGTCGATTACTACGGCACACAGACGCCCCTTCCCCAGATGGCCACCGTATCTGTGCCTGAAAGTCGTCTACTCACCGTAAAGCCATGGGATGCTTCGGTGATTAATGATGTGGAAAAAGCAATATTAAAGGCAAATCTTGGGCTTACACCATCCAATGACGGTAAGTTGATTCGCATTTCCATCCCGCCGTTGACTGAAGATCGCAGGAAAGAGATCGTAAAAAGCGTGGCCAAAACCTGTGAGGAATTCAAGGTCGCCATCAGAAATATCCGCCGGGATTCCAACGAAATGCTCAAAGATCTACAAAAAGAGGGTGATATCTCCGAAGACGACAGTTTCAAAGCCCAAAAACAGGTCCAGGATTTCACCGACGCTTCCATCAAAAAACTGGACAATATTTTTGCCGCCAAGGAAAAGGAAATTCTTGAAGTTTGATTCTAAGATACAACAGGTGCCCGACGGACTCGATCTAAATGCAATTCCCGCCCATGTGGCATTTATCATGGACGGAAACGGTCGGTGGGCAAAAAAAAGGCTGATGAACCGGGTGAAAGGCCATGAGCAGGGGACGCAAACCGTTAAAGAAATTGTCACGGCCTGCAGGGAAACGGGCATTGGCGTGGTTACCCTGTATGCCTTTTCCACGGAAAATTGGGCCAGGCCCAAGCAAGAAGTCCATGCGTTGATGTATTTGCTTAAACGGTTTCTTAAGAACGAAACCGAAGAACTCCAAAAAAAAGATATCCGGCTTAATATCATCGGCCAGATTGAACGGCTTCCCGGTGATGTGCGAATGGAAGCGGAACAGGCCATGGCTGCTACGGAAAAAAATTCAGCCATGGTTCTGAATCTGGCTTTAAGCTACGGGGCCCGGGAAGAAATTACCAGGGCGGTTCAACAGATTGCCGCGAAAGTCCGGTCCGGAACGCTTGAAAACAAAGACATTACAGATAAAACCATTTCTGATCACCTTTATACGGCCGGCATGCCCGATCCGGATCTTATCATTCGTACATCCGCAGAATTCAGGCTTTCCAATTTCCTCATGTGGCAGGCTGCATATTCGGAACTGGCGTTCACGCCCACACTCTGGCCTGATTTTACCCGGCAGGAATTTTACCGGATTTTAATTGATTACCAGCAACGGGACCGGCGTTTCGGGAAGGTGTGATGCAGCACTTCAAACGATGGCTCACCGCACTGATTCTGATCCCCTTTTTGCTCTGGGCCATCATAAAAGGATCTATATTGTTGTTTGGCGCTCTGGTATCCGGGGTTTCTATTTTTGCGATAGTTGAATATTTTGATATTATCTGTGCCAATGATACCGGATCTATTTCCCAGCCCCCCCGGATTATCGCCTATGGGGCCTGCGTGTTGTTGGGCATGGGGGCTTGTCTTGGCTCCTGGCCGATTCTTTTTTTAATTCTTGCCTTGAATATGATGGCCCTTTGTCTGTTTGTGTTGGCCCGTTTTTCTACCGTGCCCCACATTTTTGATTTGGTGGCCCGGCAGGTGCTCGGGGTTGTCTATATTCCTTTGTCGTTGGCGCTTCTGGTTTTTATCCGCAACACCGACGGCGGGGCGTTGTGGGTGATTTGGCTGCTCATTGTCTGTTTTGCCAATGATACCGGAGCACTATATGTGGGAACATTTAAGGGCAAACATAAACTTGCGCCGAAGGTCAGTCCCAATAAGACCATTGAAGGGGCTGTGGGGGGACTGGTGATATCGGTAACGGCCGGGCTTGTATTTAATCTGATCTTTTTCCGGGATATGCCCCTTGCCTTGATCTCTATACCCTGCGCTTTATGCATTGCCGTTGCAGGGCAGATCGGTGACCTTTTTGAGTCCGCCATGAAACGGGTAGGGCACATCAAGGATTCGGGAAAAATTCTGCCGGGTCACGGCGGTATGCTGGACCGCATTGACGGGTTGCTTCTGGCCATTCCGGTATTCTACTTTTTTGCGGTGTTTGTCCTTTGAAAACGCTTACCATTCTGGGCGCTACAGGCTCCATCGGCACATCCGCCCTTAAGGTGGTGGACATGCACCCGGACAAGTTCCGGGTCAAATGCCTGACCTGTGCCACGAATATTGATCTTCTGGCAGCACAGATAAATCAATATCGGCCGGCCATGGTCGCCGTGCTGGACGAAGCGTGTGCCGGGCGTCTGGCAACAATGCTTCCAGACCGGTTTTGCCCCGAAATTCTATGGGGGGAATCCGGTTTTATGGCTGCAGCCCAATGGGCGGAGTCGGATATGGTGCTTGCCGCCATGGTGGGTGCCGCAGGGCTTACACCGGCCCTTGCCGCCATTGACGCGGGTAAGCAACTGGCCCTTGCCAACAAGGAGACCCTGGTTATGGCCGGTGACATTGTTATGGCCCGGGCACGTGAAAAAGGGGTTGATATCCTGCCGGTTGATTCCGAACACTGCGCCATTTTCCAATGTCTGCAGGGCAACCAAAAACGCGATCTTAAAAAAATTTTTCTCACGGCCTCAGGCGGCCCTTTCAGGAATCTGCCCCATGATCAGTTTAAGTGCATTACGCCTGCTATGGCCCTGAATCATCCCACCTGGAACATGGGTGCTAAAATATCCATTGATTCCGCCACCCTGATGAACAAGGCGTTGGAGGTCATCGAAGCGGTTCGACTTTTTGATATCCGTGTTGAGCAGATCCAGGTGTTAATTCACCCCCAGAGCATTGTCCATTCCATGGTGGGATTCAAAGACGGCGGGGTGATCGCACAACTCGGCGAACCGGATATGATGCACGCCATTGCCTATGCCTTTTCCTATCCGGACCGCATGGATCTTAACTTAGATTTCCCTGATTTTGCCGGCATGGATGGATTAACCTTTGATCTCCCTGATTCAAAACGTTTTCCTTCCCTTGGGTTTGCCTGTGAAGCCTGTCGCAGGGGCGGAACCCTGCCTGCTGTCATGAATGCGGCCAACGAAGCTGCCGTGGATGCCTTTCTAAAGAAACGCATCCGCTTTGCTGATATTTTTACCCTGGTCAGTGACGTCATGGGGGCCCATACCTGCATTGACAATCCTGAGCTTTCAGGTATTATTGAAGCCGATCGCTGGGCCAGGGAGAAAGCACAATCCCTGGTCCAAAATCTTGTGTAAAAAACTTTAGGAAAATCGATATGGGTCACTCCCTTTTTGCATTTATTATTGTTATCGGCGTACTCGTTTTTGTCCATGAACTGGGTCATTTTCTTGTCGCCCGGGCCTGCGGCGTGGGGGTTGAGGTTTTTTCCCTGGGGTTTGGACCCAAAATTTTTAAAATAAATCGGGGAATGACCGAGTATTGTATTTCCGCCATTCCTTTGGGTGGATATGTTAAAATGACCGGAGAGGAGCCTGGTGCTGCCCAGGCCCTGGATGAAAAAGATCTTCATCTCTCCTTTACCCATAAAAGCGTGGGGCAAAGGGCACTGATCGCCGCTGCCGGCCCGGCATTTAATTTCTTTCTGGCCATCGTGATTTTTTATTTTTTATATCAAATCAGCGGTGTGTACATGGGACTGCCCCAGGTGGGTCAGGTGATGGATGATTCTGCGGCCATGGCGGCAGGCATCAAAAAAGGGGATGTCATAAAGGAAATTGACAACACGCCGGTTCACTCTTTTGAAGACATTTCCCGGATTGTCTCAAAAAGTGACGGCAAGCCCCGGGTCTTTCTTGTGGAACGGGAAGGTGACGTACATTCTTTTACAATTACACCCAGGATACGGGAAGACAAGAATCTGTTCGGGGAGCCCGTGAGCCGGTTTGTGATTGGTATTATCGGCACCGGCGAAACCTTTCACCGTCCTTTAAACCCTGTTGAAGCCGGGGTCCGTGCCGTATCCGATACCTACGGGATGATAAAGCTGACAATTTTGTCCGTGGTAAAAATGTTCACAGGGGCCGTGTCTGCGGACAATTTGGGCGGTCCTATCATGATTGCCAAGATGGCCGGGGACCAGGCCAAAGCCGGGTTTGAAAATTTTGTATGGTTTATCGCGCTCATATCCGTCAATCTTGGGATCATCAATCTGTTTCCCATCCCGGTTTTAGATGGGGGACATCTTTTGTTTTTAAGCATTGAAGCGGTTAAAGGCAGCCCGGTCAGCACCCAGGTGCGCGAGCGAATGGTTCAGTTCGGGGCCGTTTTGCTGATGACTTTAATAATTTATGTTTTTTATAATGACATAGTGAAATTATTCAACGGTGGATTATAATATGATTTCCAACATCGAAATCACGCTAAAGCAGAATTTAATGGATGCCGAAGGCCGGTCTTTGATGAAGAAGGCCAATACCTATTTCGGTATTAAAATAGATGATGCGCGCTGCATCAATATCGTGACCGTGGAGTCTGATCTAAGTCAGGACGAACTGGAAACCATACGCCGGGAGGTGTTTACCAATCCTGTTATTCAGGAATCCAGCCTTTCGCCTTTAGACATTGACTTTCATTTTTGTATCTGGGTGGGATTTCGTCCAGGGGTCCGGGATAATGCCGGGGCTACGGCTGTGGAGGCGGTCAGGGATCTTCTTAAAAAAGATTTTTCTGCCCATGAAAACATTTACACATCTAAACGGTACTGCCTGACCGGGGCGGACTTGACCCGGGAAGATGTTGAAAAGATCGCCGGCGAAATCCTGTCAAACGGTATTATCCAGCAGTACAACGTGTTCAGCAAAGACCAATGGGACAAAAAGATCGGGGCGGATGTAAAACCTGCCAAGGTTATTTTAAATCACACCCCCGGCTTTGATACCATGGATATTGATACCGATGAGATCCTTGCCCAAATTTCCCATGAACGCAGTCTGTCACTGAATCCCAGGGATATTCCCGTGATCCGGGGGTATTTTCTGGATGAAAAGGTTCTGGCAGAGCGGGCGCAAATGGGGTTGTCAAAGCCCACGGATGTGGAGCTTGAATATATTTCCCAGTCCCGGTCGGATCATTGCTGCCACAATACCTTTAACGGCATTTTCAGGTATACGGACATGGAAACCGGTGAAACCACCCAGGAAAATTCACTGTTCAACACCTATATCAAAGCACCCACCCTGGCCTTGAAAGATAGCAAAGAGTGGGTGGTTTCGGTGTTATGGGACAATGCCGGCGTGGGGTCTTTTGATAATGAAAACAACTATGTCATCACAGGGGAGACCCATAATTCGCCTTCCAACATGGAAGCTTATGGTGGTGCCATCACAGGGATTGTGGGGGTTTACCGCGATCCCATGGGCACGGGTCTTGGTTCCAAGCTGTTCATGGGCAGTTTTGGATTTTGCGTAGGCGATATCAATTATAACGGCCCGTTAAAACCGCCCCTTCATCCCCGGCGTCTGCTTGACGGGGTTATTGAAGGTGTTAAGGACGGGGGGAATAAAAGCGGGGTGCCGACAACCTTTGGCCAGACCCTGTTTGATCCCGGTTACATGGGCAAGGCCCTGGTGTTTGTTACTGCGTTGGGGATTATGCCCAAAACCGTGAATGGTCAGCCAAGCCATGAAAAAACCACCTCCCCGGGCGAGTTGATCATCATGAGCGGCGGCCGTGTGGGTAAAGACGGCATCCACGGGGTAACGGCCTCTTCCAAAAGCTTTTCCGAAAACACCCCGGCCGGGCATGTCCAGATCGGTGATCCCTATACCCAGAAAAAAATGCATGATTTTCTGCTGATATGCCGGGATGAAGGGCTGATCACCTTTATTACGGACAACGGTGGGGGGGGCTTGTCCTCTTCCGTGGGCGAATCCGCCATGCTCTCCAACGGGTGTGAGGTCCGGCTGGATAAGGTACCGTTGAAATATGAGGGTCTGGACATGTGGGAAATCTGGATTTCCGAATCCCAGGAGCGCATGACCATTGCCGTTAAGCCTGAAAACCTGGAGCGGTTCATGGCGCTGTCTGAGCTCCATGAGGTGGAATCCACGGTTATCGGAAAATATACGGATTCGGGCAAATTGCATATCAAATACAAGGATGAAACCTGTGCTTATGTGGATATGGATCTTCTTGATAAAGGGTTTCCGGCCTGGGAATTTGATGCCATCTGGACGCCGCCTGAGGCTCGCGGCCTGGTCGAACCCGTAATTTCCACACCAACGAATTTTAATGGCCTGCTTGAACAGATGCTGGCCCGGCCCAATATCTGCGGCAAAGAGTGGATTATCCGCCAGTACGACCACGAGGTTCAGGGCGGATCCGTGATCAAACCCCTGGTGGGCATCAACCGGAACATCCCCACGGATGCGTCGGTGACCCGGCCTGTGCTGACCAGCGAGCGCGGGCTTGCCTTTTCCCAGAGCATTTTGCCCTGGTACTCAAAAATTGATGCATATCATATGATGGCCGGTACCATTGATGAGGCGGTTCGTCGTCTCATTGCCGTGGGTGGGTCGCTGGACCACATCGGCGGCGTGGACAATTTCTGCTGGCCGGATATCGGATATGACGTCGTGTCCAATCCCGACGGAAAATTTAAGGCCGCCCAGCTTGTCCGGGCCTGCCGGGCCTTGAAAGATGCCTGCATGGCCTATGGGATTCCATTGCTCTCCGGCAAGGATTCCATGTATGTGGACGGTCATCTGGAAGGGGCGTTTGGTGAGCGTATCAAAGTGTCAGCCCTTGAGACGGTTCAGTTCTCCGCCGTTTCCCTGATTTCCGATGTCAGCCGCTGTGTAACCCTGGAACCCAAAACAGCGGGGGATTTTGTTTATGTGCTGGGCAGCACCGGGGATGAGCTGGGCGCATCAGAGTATTACGAGATGTTTGATAAAACCGGGCTCAATGTGCCTAATGTTAACTTTTCAAAATTTAAAACCTTGTACAAAGCCCTGGAAAAAGCCATTGACACTGAACTGGTTGCCTCCTGCCATGCTGTGGGGCGCGGTGGGTTGGGTATTCATTTCAGCCTTGTGGCCATGGCCGGCGGGCTTGGCCTTGATATTGACCTGGCCGGGCTGCCCCGGAGAGACGATCTGCCGCTTTCCACTGAAAAAGCTTTATTTTCCGAGTCTGCAGGACGGTTTATCGTCACCGTGGCCCCGGATAAAAAACAAACCTTTGAAAAATTGTGTAAGGGACTGCCCTGTGCATGTCTGGGCATGGTAACCGACAGTCATGACCGGCTCAACATTGCATCAGCGGGTAACCCTGTGGCGGATTTGACCATTGCAACCCTTGATTCAGCATTCAACAAGACCTTTGGAGATAAGATATGAGCGGTGCAAGCGCTGTAAACGCGCTGATACTGACGGGATTTGGCCTGAACTGTGATTATGAAACCGCCTTTGCCTTTGAAAAGGCCGGCGCCTGCGCCCACCGGGTGCATATTAACGCTTTGATCCGCGGCGATGTCCGATTGACGGATTTCCAGATCCTTGCTTTTGGTGGCGGCTTTTCCTGGGGGGACGACCATGGGGCCGGGGTGATCCAGGCCCTGAAACTGAAGAACAACATCGGCAAAGACCTACTGGATTTCGTGGATGCCGACAAGCTTGTTATTGGTATCTGCAACGGGTTCCAGGCCCTTGTGAATTTAGGCCTTTTGCCCGGACTGGATGGAGATTATACCCGCAGGTCCGTGGCCATTACCTATAATGACTGCGGCAATTTCAGGGACCAGTGGGTCCGGCTTGTGCCCGATGCAGACAGTCCCTGTGTGTTTACAAAAGGGTTGGGTGTATCCGACTATCCGGTACGCCATGGCGAAGGAAAGGTTGTGGCAGACCCTGACGTGATTGAACGCCTTGTTGCCAACCGCCAGGTGGTGTTCCGGTATGCCGATGAACATGGTGCGCCTGCCAACGGCGCTTTTCCGGCCAATCCCAATGGGGCCCTGGATGATATCGCGGGGATCTGTGATCCCACCGGCCGCATATTCGGCCTGATGCCCCATCCCGAAGCCTATAATCATTTTTGCAACCATCCGGACTGGCCCAGGCAGAAAGCTGCCGCAAAGCGTCAGGGAAAGTCCCTGGAAGAAACCATTATTACCGGGATACGGCTGTTTGAAAATGGTGTCAACTATATGGCATGACCATTGATATTGCCTTTTTTCTTGAAACGTTAAAGCAGGAGGTTGAGACCTACCAGGTGCCGGTGGTGGATCTGATTGCCGTCCAGAGCCGGTCTGCCTTTAAAGTGCTTGTGGCCACCATCCTGTCCGCAAGAACCAAAGATGAAGTTACGGCGGTTGCCGCACAGCGCCTGCTGGAACTGGCCCCGGACCCTGATGCATTGCGGGCGCTTTCCACTTCCCGGATTCAGGAATTGATTTTCCCCGTGGGATTTTACAAATCCAAAGCGCAATATTTATCAAAATTGCCCGAAGCCCTGGACGCCTTCCAAGGGCAAGTCCCCGACGAAATTGACGCCCTGATCACGCTTCCGGGGGTCGGGCGGAAAACCGCCAATCTGGTCAGGGCCGTGGCCTTTGACAAGGATGCCATCTGTGTGGACACCCATGTACACCGGATCATGAATATCTGGGGATATGTGAAAACAAAAACCCCCCTTGATACGGAAAAAGCCTTAAGAAAAAAGCTGCCGAAAAAATTCTGGAAAACGGTGAATCGAATTCTGGTGGCCTTTGGCCAGGGCACCTGTCGCCCGGTCAGCCCCCATTGTTACCGTTGTGTGCTGGAAAAATACTGCCCTAAAAAAGGGGTGAAACCCCGGTCGGGGAAATAATTAATGAACCACGGAAAGCACGGAAGGGCACGGAAATCAGTTTGACTGCCGATCAACTTTGGGGGAAGGGAAGTTCAGGTTGCATCGTTCAAGGTTTCTGTGTTAATTTAATTGATTATGAAACAGTATGTCATAGACGGCTTTACGCTTAAGGATTACACCGCTTTAAAACACTATTTTGACACCTATCTTGAGGCTGCCACCGTGGGCGGGATCTACTGGCTTGAGCTGGATTCCGGTATTTTGACGGAAACCCAGGCCGGCCATAAGGCCTGCGCTCCCCATGTGTTTGCCCTGATGCTGGAAGAAACCGCCTTGTCCTGTGAGCTGTTGGTTAGAATTAAAAAAAATATCAAATGTGATTGCATGGGCTATGCCACGGCTGAGCAGCGCAACTGGCTGGTTGACTGGGCAGACGCCGTTCTTGAAAAACTGTCCATTTGTATTTGATATCGGGTCGGAATAATATAAATGCTTAAACTCATACCCCTTGGGGGGCTTGGCGAAATAGGCCTGAACATGATGGTCGTGGAGTATGATGATGTCATTTTTATTATTGACGCCGGCATCATGTTTCCTGAGGACCACATGCTGGGTGTGGATATTGTTATTCCGGCCATGGATTACCTTCGGGAAAATATGCATAAAATCGAAGGGATTATCCTGACCCACGCCCACGAAGACCACATCGGTGCCTTACCCTATCTTTTGCGCGAAATCCGTCTGCCCGTATACGGAACGGCCTTTACCCTGGAGATTGTGCGCAACAAGCTGATTGAGTTTGATCTTAATACCCGTGTGGATCTCAACCTGGTCAACCCGGGAGAGGTGCTGACCATTGAACCCTTTGACATCGAGTTTATCCGGGTCAGCCACTCCACCATCGACGGTGTGGGAATGGCCATTACAACCCCCGAAGGGGTTGTGGTCCATACCGGAGATTTCCGCATCAGTCACTCCGCCGACATCATGAAAAATACCGATATTTCAAGTTTTGCCCGGTTTGGTGAAAAGGGCGTGATGGCCCTGCTTTCCGATTCCACCAATGTGGAAGTAGAGGGTTATGCCATGTCCGAAGAGACGGTTGCAAAAAATTTGGGAAAGCTGGTCGAAGCCGCTCCCGGACGGGTGATTGTTGCCCTTTTTGCCTCCAATGTGTTCCGTATCCAGCAGGTGATTGATATTGCCGAACATAACAACCGCCGGGTTATATTCAATGGGCGCAGCATGGAACAAATTACGGATGTGGCCATGCGTTTAGGCTATCTTGAGTGTCCCCCGGGCCTGGTGGTGGGTATCAAACAGATTCATCAGCTTGAAGACCATGAAGTGGTGATCATCACCACAGGATCCCAGGGCGAACCCATGTCTGCTTTGGCCCGCATGGCCTCAGGCGTTCACAAGCACATCAATGTCCGCAAAGGGGATACCGTGCTTTTATCGAGCAAACATATCCCGGGTAATGAAAAAGCCATTGCCGGCATTATTAACAAGCTTTACCGACGGGGCGCCGAAGTCGTCTATTCCAAAATCGCCGCGATTCATGCATCGGGTCATGCCCACCAGGAAGAGCTTAAGATGATGATCAACCTGACAAAACCCAAGTATTTTATCCCCATTCATGGTGAATACCGGCATCTTGTGGTACATGCACGGCTTGCCGAAAAACTGGGTATGCCCCGCAGTAACGTGATCGTGGCTGAAAACGGCCAGGTCATTGCCTTTGACAGGGAAAAAGGGGGCCGGATTGAGGAACGGGTGCAGACCGGCCGGATTCTTGTGGACGGAAAAGGCATCGGCGATGTGGGCCGTTCCGTACTCAAAGAGCGCCGGGAACTGTCCGAAGGCGGTCTTGTGGTGGTGACCATGATCATTGATGAAGAGACCGGGGTGGTGCTTTACGGACCGAAACTGATTTCCAAAGGCTTTGTATTTGATTCCGCCACAGGCTATCTTGTGGACGATGCCCAGTGCGTGATCCTGGAGATCGTTGAAGAAATTGAAGCCGGGATTGATTCCCGGGTGGAACTGATTCGAAAAAAACTCCAGCGGGCGCTTAAACAGTATTTTGCTTTTGCCATAAACCGCAAGCCGTTGATTGTCCCCATTATTATTGAAGTATGAAAAAAGAACTGTTCGGCATCTTTTTTATATTTTGGGTTATTCTGACATCGGTTAGCCTTTTTTCATACCATGCCGGCGATCCGTGTGTGGGTAATCATTTTTTTTCTTTGCCTGACCAGGTGAACAATCAGTTCGGCCTGATCGGTGCACATGTTGCCGGGCTGTTTATTTTTCTGTTTGGTATTGGGGCCCTGTGGATGCCTTTGAATCTTTGTATTTTGGGGCTTTGGCTTATCAAAAAAAAATCCCGGCGCGTCATCTGGCTGACTCTGGCCGGGGGACTGATTCTGATGATCACCACGGGCAGTGTTTTTTTTCTGTTTAGTGAAACCTATGCGTTTTCCGACACCACGATTTCTGCCGGCGGAAAAGTGGGGGGCGGGCTTGCAGAGGTTTTGCTTAAATATGCCAATGTCACCGGTTGTGCCATATTTTTGTGTTTTTTTGTGCTGCTGGGCGTTATGCTGATTACCGGTATTTCCCTAAAAACGGTCCTAGACTTTAGCTGGGGCTGGTTAATCCGGTTCTCCCGGACAATTTCACAGGATATGGTCGAAGGTCGCGGGTATGTAAAACAGATTCTGGAAAATAAAAGACAGGAGAGAAAGGCAAAGGGGCTTACCCGGGCTGAAAAAGTAAACTCTTTGATCGTCCTTCCAGGATTCAGTGAAAAAAATGATGGGGATCATGTTGCGCCTGATATGGCTGGGCCCGATCTTTTTTCTGTGCCGGAAACAAACGGGAAGGAGATCCGGAAAAAATTTGATGCCCCCATACCCCGTTCCCGGCATGTCTCTTCCCCCCCCAAAGAAACCGAGCCTGAAAATTCCCTTGGCCCCACCATTGTGGCGGTGGAAACCGATGACAAGGAGTATGTGGCGGATCCTCACATAGAAAATATCCGGGAAAAACCCGACTTTGTTCTGCCTGGCTTGTCTTTTCTGGATGAAAAAGAAAAAATCCGCAGGCAGATCGATACGGATGAACTCCAGAACAAGGCGAGTATCTTGAAAAATAAGCTGGCCGATTTCAATGTAAAAGGTGAGGTGGTGGAAATTCTTCCCGGGCCTGTTATTACTACATTTGAGTATCGTCCGGCACCCGGCATCAAATTGTCAAAGATCGTCGGGCTTTCCGATGATCTTGCCCTGGCCCTTGCCGCGATTTCCATCCGTATTGTGGCGCCTATTCCGGGCCGGGATGTCGTGGGTATTGAAATTCCCAATGAGGAGCGCGAACTCGTAAATTTACGGGAAATGATTGCATCCAGGGAATTTGTCCAGTCCAAATCTTTGTTGACCCTTGGCCTTGGAAAGGATCTTCTTGGTCAGCCTGTGGCCACTAAGATGGATAAAATGCCCCACCTGCTCATTGCCGGTGCCACAGGTACGGGTAAAAGTGTGGGCTTAAATTCCATGATCATCAGTTTGCTGTACAAGGCCACCCCCGATGAGGTTAAACTGATCATGATAGACCCCAAACGGATTGAATTGTCCGTGTATAATGATATTCCCCATTTGATTACCCCTGTGGTCACGGATATGAAAAAAGCCACCAATGCACTTTTCTGGGCTGTCCGGGAAATGGAGCGCCGGTACGAGCTGCTGGAATTGTCAGGCTTGAGAAATATCGGACAGTTTAATGAGATGGTCGACGAACGCTTAGGGAATATTGAACCGGACACCTCGCCTGAGGATATTGTACTTCCGGGTGGACTGCCCCTGGAACGTCTGCCCTTTATTGTGGTGATTGTGGACGAACTCGGGGATCTGATGATGGTGGCCTCCAAGGACGTGGAATATGCTCTGACACGCCTGGCCCAGATGGCCCGGGCCGCAGGTATTCATCTGATTATCGCCACCCAGCGTCCGTCTGCTGACGTACTCACCGGGACAATCAAGGCTAATTTTCCCACCCGGTTGTCTTTCCAGACCTCTTCAAAAATTGACGGCCGGATCATCATTGACCAGGGGGGGCCAGAAAGCCTGCTTGGCAACGGAGACATGTTGTTCTGCCCACCCGGCACAGGAAAGCTCATGCGTATCCAGGGCGCTTTTATTTCCGAAAAAGAGATTGCCCGGATTACCTCGTTTCTTAAAGATCAACGTGAGCCGGATTATAATGAAGAAGTGACCCAGGGTGATGACGATGGCCAGGAGAAGGTGTTTGACGACGCCGAATATGATGAAAAATACGATGAGGCGGTGGCCCTGGTTACTAACGATCGCCAGGCTTCTATTTCCTATGTCCAGCGTCGCTTGCGCGTCGGCTACAACCGTGCCGCCCGGCTCATTGAGATGATGGAACATGAGGGCATTGTCGGCCCCCAGGTCGGTTCCAAACCCCGGGACATACTGGTGAAAAGTTATGATGAGGAAAAGACCATATGACCGCACCGCTGGATTTTGAATTTTTAAACACCATCAAGGGATTTATGAATGATGATGAGGCCTTTCGTTTATATGATCTTTCCCTGACTGCCTCCAGGATCGGTCCGGTGCTTGAAATCGGTTCCTATTGCGGGCGGTCTGCCGCCATTATCGGATCGGCCTGCAAACAGAACAGCGGCATTTTATTTTCCATCGACCATCATACAGGCTCCGAAGAACAGCAGCCGGGCGAACAATATTTTGATCCGGACCTTTATGATAAGAAGACGTTAACCGTGAACACCTTTCCGTTGTTTCGTCAGACGCTTTCCCGGGCCGGTTTGGAAGATACCGTGGTGCCCATTGTCTGTACCTCAGAAACCGCCGGCCGCATGTGGCAGACACCGCTTTCCATGGTGTTCATCGACGGCGGGCACTCCTTTGAGGCGGCATATACGGATTTCCTGACCTGGGCACCCCATATTATTCCGGGGGGATTTCTGGTTATCCATGATATATTTTTCAATCCCGAAGAGGGGGGGCAGTCCCCGCGCCAGGTGTATGAACAGGCCCTGGCAACCGGGCATTATGATGCGCTTGAGATGACCCAAACCTTAGGCGTATTGCGGGTGAACCACTGAAAACACGGAAGAACACGGAAATGAATTCCAAGGCTGGTCCTAACCTTCAGTGCTTTTCCCGTGTCTTCCCTGGTTATAAATGCGAATCTGAAGCCTTTACCGTTTTTTTGCGCTTTTTCATTTTTTCTAATACGGTTTTAAATTTTTCACACGGATCTTCATAGGATACCCGCTGGGTGAACCACAGGAAATCTGCCGGGGGTACCGGATCAAAGCCTTGAAGGGACAGGGGGGTTAGATACTGCGCCAGGTTTGCCGGTTCTCTCTTTATCTCCGTGATGGCCAGATTTGTCTGGGTGGCGGTTGATTTCAGGTGATGTACCCGGTCCAGGACACCTAACCCATATTCGGTATGGCCTGCCCCTATGATGATGACAACAGGCCCTGTCTTTCGTCCTGCTTCATCTCGGTCCCGGGTTTGCACGGCATTGAACAGTTGAACCACGGACAGGGCCATCCGGTCATTGCGCGCCACCCAGGTATCATAAAGTCGATCTGTCATTTGGCCATGATCCATGCCGCAATGTACCGATACAAAAACCGATTTCATGTACGATTCATATGCGGTGTTTGAAAATCCTGTGGAAAATAACTGCGCCAATTCAATGGGGGACAGACCGTCAAGTCCTTTGCGGGTAATCCGGCGCTTTTGGGTGGCGGACAGATCAAGGCCCGCGGCAGGAACGTTGTTATCTGCCGCAAGCCTTATCAAATCCCAGTAATATCCCCACATGGTGTCGGATTGTTTTTCCCATCCCAGTTTTCTCCGAATCCGTTGTTCAACGGCGTTTTCCATCTTGGGGGAATGCGTTTTTTTGCCGGCATCCACCAGGTTAAGCAGCAAAGGGGTGTCCTGGTATGAAAAAAATTCAAATCCAAGGATTGGTGCGTGTCCCTGGTCAATGAGGGCCTGGATAATCCGGTGCTGGATGGCATGGTGCATGGGATTATCATGTTTTTCGGATAAATAGACTATATCGCTGTGGATAAGCTTATCCATAAGGTCGGTAAAGCGGACAGGTTTGCCGGTGTCGCCTTTGACCACGGTGCCGATTAACGGATCATCGCGCATGACAATTTTACCTGTTGTGGCACAACCGCAGAACAGACAAAGCAGAATTCCAAGCACAGGATAGATCAGATGTTGCATTGTTCTTCCTTCTTATTTGACCGGTAGGTAAATTTTTAATCAGTTAATCTCACAGGAATCTATCCTGGAACAAAAAACGGGCTGAAACCCATATCTGATTCCAGCCCGTATCGTTTGTCTGTGGCGGAGAAGGAGAGATTCGAACTCTCGGATCAGGTTTCCCCAACCACTCGCTTAGCAGGCGAGCACCTTCAGCCACTCGGTCACTTCTCCATAAGTTGTTCTTTTTTTGGCGGAGGAGGTAGGATTCGAACCCACGAGGCTTTAACACCTAACGGTTTTCAAGACCGCCGCCTTCAGCCGCTCGGCCACTCCTCCAAAAATCAACCCGCGTAATATAACACCCCATCGCTGATGGGTCAATTAAAAAATTTGTTTAATTCTGTGATTGACAGGGGAATTGGTTGGACTATATTAAGAAGTTTGAACTTAGCGCCCTTCGGGCGGGGTAGTGGGTAGTGGGTGCTGGGTGCTGGGTGCTGGGAAATGGAAATTCCTATACTACAAGTTAATGGGTCAACAACCCCTCGGCTAAAGACCGAGGGCCTTGAAAAGGCCCCAAAGTTGACCAGTCTAAGTGCTTCGAGTACTACGTTAGATCGGAAACAGGTACCCTTAACATTAAAACAGTGGACAAAACAGTACAGGGCATTAGCTGGAAATATTGCAGGCTGCTTCACGCATCTGACGGTTATTCCTACAATACGACATGCTAAGGTCCGGTACCTGGACTACTAAATTATTATAAGGAGGGCGGCAATTCCTTGCCGCATTTTATGAAACAGAAAATCAGGTTTGAAAAAAATATAAAGGACAACATACTCACTGTCCTTGAATCTGCCGAGGTGGATCCCGGTGTGGTTTTGCCTTTGCATGAAGAAGACTATGACCTTGACGCCATCAGTGCGGCGTGCAAAGAGGGGTTTGATGCGTTTCTTGCCGTATTTCGCCGCCGCAGTTTTTTTCCCACCAGGGATCTGTCCGAAAGGCTATTTGAAAACGCTGTTGACTTTTTTGCCGATCCTGAAACGGATAAGATGGTCATTGACTATAATGATGTGGACACATTGCCCGGCGAAGAAGACTTTTCCCTTGAAGAGGAAGATGTGGAGATCGATTCACTATTAGATGAAGATGGGGACACCAAAGAAGACGAGATCAAAGAAATTGATTCCGAGGACGATACCCCTAAATTTACCCCTGAAGATACTTCTGAACACGAGAATTAATTTTTTATGAAAACAGAAATTAGAACCATGGTCCTGGATGCGCTTCGCACGGCCTTTGAAAAGGGTCTGCTGCCGTCTGACCAGGTCCCTGAATTTGAGGTTGAAACCCCGAAATATGAAGGCCAGGGCGATTTTTCAACCAATATTGCCATGGTATCGGCAAAACTGCAGAAAATGGCCCCGGCAAAAATTGCCGAGCGTCTTGTTGCGTCCATGTCTGACAGTACTCATACCCCTTTGGGCCGGGTACTGGAAAAAACAGAGGTGGCCGGCCCCGGATTTATCAATTTCTTTTTATCCCCCGGCGCCTGGCACCCGGTGGTGGACCAGGTATTGAACCAGGATAGATCCTTTGGTGCGTCTGAAATGGGTGCCGGAGAACGGGTCCAGGTTGAATTTGTATCGGCCAATCCCACGGGCCCGCTGCATGTCGGTCACGGCCGGGGTGCTGCTGTGGGGGATGCCGTTGGCAATATTCTTTCCTTTGCAGGCTTCAATGTGCAAAAAGAATATTATATTAATGATTCCGGTCGCCAGATCAGAACCCTTGGTACATCGGTGTGGCTGCGGCTGCAGCAGATGCAGGGAACACCGGTGGATTTTCCCCAGGACTGCTACCAGGGCGACTATATCCGCGACATTGCCCAAGAGCTGCTTGATACCCGGGGAAAAGACCTTGCTGATACCGATGAAAAACAGGGCATTGAGATCTGTGCGCGATTTGCCGCCGGCAAGATTCTGGCCGGGATTCGGTCTGATTTAGATGATTTCGGTGTCCGGTTTGACAACTGGTTCAGTGAGCAAAGCCTTTATGATTCGGGCCGGGTCCAAACCGCCATTGAAAATTTTAAAGAAAAAGATCTGATTTACGAAAAAGACGGGGCCCTTTGGTTTCGTACGGAAAAATTCGGAGATGAAAAGGACCGGGTGGTGGTACGCAACAACGGACTGACCACGTATTTTGCATCGGACATCGCCTACCATGATGAAAAATTTGAGCGCGGGTTTGACCGTGTCATTGATGTCTGGGGGGCGGACCACCATGGATATATCAAGCGTATTGATGCCGCCGTGGTGGCCACAGGACGACAAAGCGAACAATTTGATGTGATCCTGGTTCAGCTGGTCAATCTGCTGCGGGACGGAAATCCCGTGCAGATGTCCACCCGGGCCGGAGAATTTGTAACGCTTAAGGACATTGTGGATGAGGTGGGAAAAGATGCTGCGCGGTTCATGTTTTTAAGCCGCAGTTATGATTCAGGTCTTGATTTTGATCTGGAACTGGCCAAAAAGAAGAGTGCCGATAATCCTGTCTATTATGTGCAGTACGTCCATGCCCGGATTACCGGAATTTTAAACAAGGCAAAGGAGGAAGGCCTCATTGACCAGACGGATTTCAACGTCGGCATTAATCTTAAGAAACTTGTGGCCGAAGAGGAGCTCAAGCTGATCAAGCAGGTTGCAGGGTTCCGGGAGCAGGTGGAAAAAAGTGCGCAAACGCTTCACCCCCATGTGATTTTTACCTATCTGATGACCTTGGCTGCAGCCTTTCATGCCTATTACAACCACCATAAGGTAATCATGGCGGATAAACCACTCTCCCTGGCCAGACTTTCCCTGGTTCTGGCGGTTAAAAAAGTGATCCGCAACGGGTTGGCGCTTTTAGGGGTCTCCGCCCCTGAAAGAATGTAGGGGGATTCAAGATTCGTGGTGTTGGAACATATGGCAGGTATTTTTTAATCGGAATCTTGATGTTTGCGCTTGGGATGATTGTGGGCCGGGAATCAAGTCCTGTCTTGTTTGAAACCCGGCCTTTTCAGGAACGCCTTGGCCGAATGGTCAGTGAGCTTTCTGCCAAACTGCCTGAAAAGGGGACGTTGGATCTTAAATTTTACGATGTTCTTGATGAGCCGGTGCATTATCCGGTTAAAGGAAAGGCAGACGATTCCGGGGAAATTACCCCGGCTCCGGAAACGGGGAAAGCGGTTTCAATGACGCCGGCACCGTATCATTCCCAGGCTGAAGAGATCCCTGTCAAGCGCAGTCGAAAACTGGCGACCTGGCACCAGGCCCGGCCGGGTGCCGGCAATGATACGGCCCCGGCCCCGTCAATGAAAAAGAGCGTCTCGGTAAACGCAGTAAACGCAGAGACAAAAGCCGCTGAAAAACAAGCTGTAACCGTACTTGCCCCCAAGGTTTTAAAATCAAAAAGCCAAACGGATAAACAAACAGATCTTGCACCCCAAGAAAACAAGCCTGATGCCGAAAAAGCATCGGCACCGGCCCAAGGTACATACACCATCCAGGTTGCATCATATAAAAATTTAAATGATGCCCTGACCCAGATGGTTCGTTTGAATAAAAAGGGGATTGCCGCCTACCGGGCCGGTGTCAAGATTAACGGGCAGACTTGGTACCGGGTCAGGATCGGCTCCTTTGCCGATTACAAAGCGGCCCGGGCCCGGCTGGAAAAACTTGCCGGTTCAGGTGTTACCGGCATGGTCATTAGAAAGGAATAAAAATAAAAATGAAAATATCACAACAGGAAGTGGAAAAAATGGCCCATCTGGCCCGGCTGGATGTGGATGATGAACTCAAGGAGACCCTGGCAGGGCAGCTCAGTGACATCCTTGATTACATTGATACCCTCAAGGACGTGAACGTAGACGGGGTGACACCGGTGTCCGGGGCGGCATTCATGAACAATGTACTCAGGGAAGATAAACAGGAACCGTCCCCGGGTCCGGATGTGACCCTGGCCAATGCCCCCGAACGTGACCAGGACTTTTATGTGGTGCCGAACGTGGTAAAATAGCCCCGAAAAAAAGACGAAAGCGTAAGGAAATAAAATGAATCTGCATACCCTGACCATTGCCCAGGCCCAGGACCTTCTGGCCAAAAAGGAAATTTCTTCTGTTGACCTGACACGGGCCTTCCTTGACCGTATTGATAAATATGACAACACGATTTCAGCGTTTATCACTGTTGACCCCGGTCTTGCCTTGAAACAGGCGGAACAGGCGGATCAGATGATTGCCAAAGGGAAGAGCCAGGCGTTTACCGGCATCCCCGTGGCCCTGAAAGATGTTTTATGTACAAAGGGCGTAAGAACCACCTGTGCATCTAAAATTCTTGAACATTTTGTGCCCCAGTACGATGCCACAGTGGTGGAGAAGTTTAAAGCCCAAGATGCCGTACTCATCGGCAAGGCCAATATGGATGAATTTGCCATGGGATCTTCCACCGAAAATTCCGCCTTTTTTGTTACCCGCAATCCCTGGGACACAGATCATGTGCCTGGGGGCTCATCCGGCGGATCTGCCGCTGCCGTGGCGGCCCGGTTTTGTGCCGGGGCCGTGGGGACAGACACCGGTGGTTCCATCCGTCAACCCGCCTCCCATTGCGGTGTGGTGGGCCTGAAACCCACCTATGGCCGGGTGTCACGGTTTGGTGTGGTGGCTTATGCGTCATCCCTGGATCAGGTGGGGCCCATTACCCGGGATGTGACGGACGCCGCCATGATGCTTAATCTCATGGGCGGCCATGACCCCAAAGACTCCACCAGTGCACCTGAACAGATGCCTGATTTTACAAAAGGCATTGCCATGTTTAAGGAAAAAGGCCTTTCCGGAATGACGCTGGGTATCCCCAGGGAATTTTTAAATCTTAAAGGCATTGATCCCGAAGTCAAAACAATGTTTGAAAGTGCCCGGAAAACCCTGGAAGGGTTAGGCGTTACCATAAAAGAGATCTCCCTGCCCCATAGCAATTATGCGGTGGCGGCATATTATATTATTGCGCCCTGTGAAGCCAGTGCCAACCTGGCCCGGTTTGACGGGGTGCGATACGGATACCGGGATATGGATTCCGACGATCTCATTGAGATGTACAAGAAAACCAAGTCTAAAGGATTTGGGCCGGAGGTCCAGCGCCGGATTATTATCGGCACCTACTCCCTGTCCTCGGGGTATTATGATGCCTATTACGGCCGTGCCTCCCAGGTCCGGGCCCTGATCATGGATGATTTTAAACGGGCCTTTGACGCATGCGACATTATTCTGTCTCCTGTGGCACCGACGCCTGCCTTTAAAATCGGTGAGAAGGTGGAAGATCCTTTGACCATGTATTTGAGCGATATTTTTACCCTGTCCTGCAACCTGGCAGGTATCCCCGGGATTTCAGTGCCTGCCGGGATTTCTTCCACCGGGCTTCCCATGGGGCTTCAGATGATGTCCCGGCATTTTGATGAAATGTCCCTGATCCGGGCCGGATATGGATTTGAACAGGCTGTGAACCATATTGAATTGCCCGAGTTCTAACCACGGAATACACGGAAGAACACGGAAAATAGGTTTACTTTCAATTAATTATCTTGGAGTTGAAAGCGGTTAAGGATATCGTTTCAGAACATAAAGCGCAGGTTATTAACTACCTGAAAGCAACGAATTTGAAATTAGGATTACTGATCAACTTCGGCAGTCACCCAAAAGTACAGATCGAGCGCTTAGCGCGCTAACTTTCAGTGCTTTCCGTGTCTTCCGTGGTTATAATAAGGAATAATAACATGTCTACTGTCATCCCCCAGGGCACTGCCCTGAAAAAGGCCATTGCATGGGTGTCTGAAAAAAGACAAGCCCAGCCCGAACTGAATGTAAAAAAACTGGCAAATGACGCCTGTCTGCAGTTTGATTTAAGTCCCAAAGACAGCGAGTTTCTACTGCGTTTTGTAAAGGAGAATCCGGATACACCTTCATGAGCAGAATCCGTATTCTTCCTGATATTCTCTCCAACCAGATCGCTGCCGGTGAAGTGGTTCAACGGCCGGTGTCCGTAGTCAAGGAACTGGTGGAAAACGCCATGGATGCCGGGGCGGACAGGATTATTGTGGAGATTGAAAACGGCGGAAAAACCTTAATCCGTGTGTCGGATAACGGGTGCGGGCTTTCCCGGGATGAGGCGGTGCTGGCACTGGAGCGGTATGCCACATCCAAAATTTACACCAAGGAAGACCTGTTTTCCATTTCAACCTTTGGGTTTAGGGGCGAGGCCCTGCCGTCCATGGCGTCTGTATCAAAATTCAGTTTTGTGTCCCGTACAGCGGATAACGTCACCGGGACCCGGGTGGATATGAATGGCGGCAAGCTTTCCGGTGTAACCGATACCGGTGCGCCTGTGGGCACCATGGTGGAAGTCAGGCAACTGTTTTTCAATACCCCGGCCCGGAGAAAATTTTTAAAAAGCGAAAATACGGAATCCGGCCACATTGCCGATGCCCTGGCAGGTCTTGCCATGGGAAATCCCGGGGTGGGATTTCGCCTTGTGGTCAACCGCAGATCCGTCAAGAGCTATCCCCCGGGTCAGAGCCTTTTCCAGCGGGCCCAGATGGTGATGGGTAAGGCGGTGGCGGATCAGCTCTATGAAATGCACTGGCCGGAAACGGATGAAGACGCCGCCGGCGGTTTGCCGGGATTATCTATCCGCGGGGTGTGTGCCAATCCCGGTGTTACCCGCAGTACGGCCAACCGGATTTTTCTGTTCGTCAACCGGCGCCTTGTGTATGACAGAGGGTTGATATCCGCCATGTTCCAGGGGTATCGGGGCAGAATCATGAAGGGGCGGTATCCTGTGGGGGCGGTGTGTGTGGATCTGCCTTGCGACCAGGTGGATGTAAACGTGCACCCGGCTAAACGTGAAATTAAATTTATTACCCCCGGGCCCGTATATAAAGCGTTGTCCCTTGCCGTGGCAAACACCTTGTTCCGTGGTCAGGATGATGAATTGTCCTATGCCAGGGCCGTCATGAATGAAAAGAAGGCCTCCCCAACGCCGCTCCAGGCGGCATTGACATCTGCATCCCTGCCGGAAACAGAAAAAAAAATGGCGCCGGATTTGTTTGAAAGCGCTTCTACCTCTCAGTCGCCGCCTGTATACGACGCGTTTGATTCACCGCCTGAATCCTTTCAGGCCGCTGAACCCCGGGAAAAATCCTGGCCCCCGGCACCAGACACAAAACTGCCCGCCCAGGCCCCTTTGGCTGACCATGAACCTGAAACGCCGGAATCGGGTATGACTACGCCGCTTTCGGCGCCGGAGCCGTTTCAGTCAACCCAGTCCGGTTTTCGGGTGGTCGGTCAGGTACTCAATATTTATATTGTGCTGGAAAAGGAGAATCACCTGGTATTGGTTGACCAGCATGCCGCTCACGAGCGCATTGTCTTTGAGCAGCTGTTAAACCGCTACAAGCGCATGGATGTCCAGAGTCAATCCCTGGCGGTTCCCGAGGTGCTTGAACTGAGCCACAAGGAAGCCTTGGTCCTTGAATCCATCATGGCGGATCTGGCCGGCCTGGGCATTCGGGTTGAAGCCTTTGGCGGGACATCATTTGTGATAAAGGCCGTGCCTGTACTGGTGGAACAAAAACAGCTAGGCCCCCTGGTGGTGGAAATGGTGGAGAAAATCAGCCGGGCCAACGGTACGGGTATTAAAGATGACTGGCTTGAAGACGCCCTGGCCACCATGGCCTGCCACCGGTCTGTGCGGGGTGGACAGTCCATGTCACTGAAAGAAATGACAGCGCTTGTGGCACAGTTGTTTACCTGTGACAATCCCATGCACTGCCCCCATGGGCGTCCCGTTTTTATCTCCTTTGATGCCCGCAGCCTTGAAAAATTGTTCAAAAGAGTTGTGTGAGATTAATGGTTTTGACCTGATAAGTTGTTTTTTATTTCCGAAATTGGCGTTGTCTCCATGAATTACAGAGTTCTACTCATGGACAACCTGGGCTAAAGTATCTGCCACCCATTTATTTAGACTTTTTCCTGTGTGGGCAGCCGCAGCTGCAATTTGACCATGTAAGGCCGAATCAACCCGAACCACGAATTTCCCTGAAAATGGCCGGTTCGGTTTGCGCCCAGCCTTTTCACAACTTTCAAGATAAAAATTCACGGCATCATGGAAGGCCTCTTTTAATTCAGACACGGATTCCCCGTGAAATCCCACAGTATCACGTATACCGATAATATTGCCGAATAAAATATTATCATCAGGGTCAAACTCAATCCTGGCTGTGTAGCCTTTATATGTAAGTGTATTCATGGGGTTACTCCTGCTCTTTCTAAAAAATCCCTGGCATTTCTGATTTGATATTTTTTCGCTTCTTTCTCTGGATGCGGACGGTGGAAGTCTGCTTTTTCATCATTTAAAAGGAAGGACACTCTTGAGCCCCTGCCTTCAATCGTTTCTGCACCGAGAGCAACGAAAAGAGATTCTATTCTTCGCCATTCCAGAACTCCAGGAATTGGTTTTGAGAAGATGATTGCCAGGGTTTTTTTGTGTTTGCTGTTCATAAATACATTGATACTGTTTTATAGTATCAATGTTAATAAAAAAACAAGACCACCTGGATCAGACTGGCTTTATCCTTGAAATTGGTGTTATATTTCTGGAATTTCTATCGTTTAATCCGTCAAGTGATCGACGGTCAGGTTCATAGCCGCTGCAAGTTTATTCAGCGTGCTGTTTCTTAAATGATTGTTTGCTTTTTCCATTTGTGACAACGCCGCCTGGCTGATTCCGGCTTTTGCGGCAATTTCTTTTTGGGTAAAGCCCAGATGTATCCGCCATGCTTTGACCAGATTGCAGTCTTTATCAACTACAATGGATACTACCTCATGGGGGATCAGCGTATTTTCATCTGTTATCCTTTCGGGAAATGCCTGACGGTATTCATCATACGGAATGACGGCAAATACTGGAACACCGTTTTGTTCGATAATCTGTACATTAGTAGGTTCGTTCATTTCTTTTTTTTACCTCTTCTATGTGAATAATCTCTAACGATTCAGTAAAAAACACCCGCCAATTACCGACCCTGAGACGATAATCATATGGATGATTAACGACGTGCTTTACATGCCGGCAGTTTGGAAAATTTGTTAAGGTGCCTACTGCGTTCTTTATTGTTGAACGGGTTTTCGCATCCTTAATCTTCCTGAGCTGCCGGAGTGCTTTTTTGCGCCATTTAATCTCATTCATGACTTAATTTATATACATGGAGTATAAGAATGTAAAGACGGGATATAAGATTTTGAGATAAAAAACTTATATTTAAGGAAGATGACAGCGCTTGTGGCACAGTTGTTTACCTGTGACAATCCCATGCACTGCCCCCATGGGCGTCCCGTTTTTGTCTCCTTTGATGCCCGCAGCCTTGAAAAATTGTTCAAAAGAGTTGTGTGAGACCGGGGGATGGGATATAAATCTCTCTACTAAGGCTCGGCATCATGTTTAATCTGAATAGGAGTGTAATAAAATCCCATGCGACAATTCATGCAAACATTTTTTGCTTTCAAAATAATAGTTGTTGTTTTAACCTTTTTTACGTTCTGGGCAGCAGCCGGTACGGGATTGTGTCGTGATGCAAAAACCGTGGCGGTTTTCCCCTTTGAAATGAATTCCTCCCAGGATCTTGGTTTCCTGCAGAACGGATTGTTTTCAATGCTCTCCTCAAGGCTGTCCGATGCCGGGAAAGTGGATGTGCTGGACCGGCAAACCATTGATAGCGCCCTGGCCCGGGCAAAGGCAGGCGGACTTGTTAAAGGTGCTTTTAATGAGGGGACTGCCCGGGATCTAGGCGCACAGATGGGGGTGGATTACGTCCTGTTCGGCAGTCTTACCCATTATGGGGAAAGCATCAGTTTGGATGCCTCTATGGTAGATGTTTCAGGACAAAAAGATACCCTGGCTTTTTTTGAGCAGAGCAATGCCATGGGCGATGTTATTCCCCTGGTGAACGCCTTTGCCGGTGATATCAACATGAAGGTGTTTAACCGCAATATTGATAATAAACTGTATGCCCGGCCTCAGGAACAGAATCCGAGCCTTGGGGGGCTGCAGTATGCCGGTGGGGGCGGCATGCCGGCCATGCAGGCAAGTCGGGGATTCACCACCCATCTTAAGATGGATGAGGTGATCCGGGCCATGGCCACCGGGGACCTGAACAAAGACGGCCGTCTTCAGGTTGTTACGGCAACGGATTCCGCACTTCAGATATACCACCTTGAGGGTAATTTGTTTACCCGGGAAATCCAACTGGATTATGCATCCTATTTAAGAATTATCGGGCTGGATGTGGCGGATATTAACGGCAACGGGTATCCGGAGATTTTTGTTACCGCCATGACAATACACCGGCAAACCCTTTCTTCTTTTGTGGTGGAATATAATGGTTCATCATATACAACGCTCCAGGAGGGCCTTTCCTACTATTTCCGGGTGATTGATTCGGTGGATGGCAATCCCGTACTCTATGCCCAGGATAAAGGCAGAGGCCCCTATGCCGGAAAAATTTATATCATGAGCCCGGCGAACAACACCTACCGGGAGGAAAAAGCCATTCGTGTACCCAGGGGAACCTCCGTGCTTTCCCTGGCCAGGGGGCCGGTCCGGGAGAACAGTGGCGATGAATTTTTAAGTATTAACCAGCATCATCGTCTGGTACTCATCAACGATACCGGCTCAGATGAATGGGAAAGTACGGAAAAATACGGAAAGACCAATAATTATTGGATTACAGGAGATCAGGCTGCAGATAGAACTGTCCGGGATCGGGCGTATTTTAATCCCAGAATTAAATTTCATTCCGTGGGCGAGGATCGGAAAAAGAAAGTGTTTCTGATTAAAAACAGTGAATTTGGCGCCGGCTCCCTGGGTCGGATTAAACGGTTCAAGGAGGGGCGTGTTGACGTCATGTCCTGGAACGGTATCGCCCTTGCCCCGGTATTTCAGACCGTGCCCCTGCAGGGCTGGGTCTCTGATTTTGATATTGCCGATATAGACAATGACGGCATCGAAGAGCTGCTGATTTCCGTTGTAACCCGATCCAAGATCGCCATCCTTGCCAAGGATAAAACGTCGAATATTATTTCGTATGAATTGAAAAATTGAAATAATCTACGGCACATTTAAAAACTCGCACAAAGTCACAACGGCCCACTATACATTTGTGACTTTGTGTTTTTTTTATTAGAATAAAATTAGAATTGCTTTAAAAAACAATTGACAAACGCATTAGAATAACATTAAAAGGAAACTTAATATTAGCATCCTGCTTTTAAAAGGAAGGCAGAATGCTATGATTTCAGGCAGTCAAAGTCTTAATTTTAAAAGGAGAAAAAGATGAAAAAAATTATCGTAGCTGTTGCCGCACTTGCGCTGATGGCAGGCTCTGCGTATGCAGCTGATTGGAACTTTTATGGTAACGCCCGTATTAATACATTCTGGACGGATACCGATCGTGAGAATGCTCCTGATCCTGACACGCAGTTCAATGAATACCTTATAAGCATCTCCCGTATTGGTGCCCATGTTAAAGTTTCCGATGAACTGACCGGACGTTTTGAATACGGCGCTGGTGGTGGTAATGCCAACATCCGTCTCCTTTACGGCGAATGGGACTTTGGCGCAGGCAAACTGCTCATTGGTCAGGATTGGGAACCCTTGAATCTAACTGGTTCAAGTCAGGTATATATGCAGGAATCTGCACTTGAGGGGTTTGGTGGTGAAATGGCCGCTGTCCGTGCGCCTCAGATTAAGCTGACTTTCGGTGGTCTTCAGGTTGCTTTTGTTCAAAATGAGGACACGAATGTTAATGATATTAATGGTGTTGGCACTACAACTGATTTTGTTATTCCTAAACTTGAGGTTAAGTATGCGTACACTGTTGACAACTGGAAGTTTACCATGGCTGGTGGTTATCAGACGTTTGATGTTAATATCGGAGCCGTTGATGAAGATGTAACTTCTTGGGGTCTTGGTCTTGATGTTGCTGCAACGTTTGGAGCCTTCAGTTTTAGCGCTCAGGTTAACGGCGGTAGCAACGTTGGCAACATTTGGCTGATTGACGTAGATGATGGTGTGAATAATACTATAGGTAATGGTTATGCTTTGGTATGGAATAACAACGTCATTGATAACGACGCCATTGGTGGCCGTCTTGTCGTCGCTTATACTTTTAATGAAATGTTGGGTGTAGAAGTTGGTTATGGTTACCAGGAGACTGAATACGATGCCTCCATAATAAACGGTGTAAATATAGAAAAAGATGATTCCCAATCTTATTACATTCAGTTCCCCATCACCTTGGCGCCAGGTGTCTTTGTCGTGCCTGAACTCGGTGTTGTTGATTTCAAGGATAGATGGGATGGCCTTGATGAAGATAAACTCACCTACTTCGGCGCCAAATGGCAGATCAACTTCTAATTTAATTTCAGCAAATTTAATTTAGCTAATACTGCCTGATTTTATAAGCGGGCTGGTGAAAACCGGCCCGCTTTTTTGTTTGCCGGTTTCGAACCACGGAAAACACGGAAGGACACGGAAATGTTTTTTTTGAAAAAGGAGCGTTCAACTATAGTTCTTTTCTTTTTTAAACTTAATTTTTATTTATCATTAGTCATGTTTGTTCACCTCGACCAGAAATAAAATAAAAATAAATCAGGATTCCTAACAATTCTAAGTTTATTCTCACACAAAGCTTCGAAGTCACGAAGGCACATAAAGTCGAATAGAAATCTTTGTGTCTTGGTGACTTTGTGCGGGTTTTCAGCTAAGGAATGAGTCTTAAATAACTTGCCCATTTTAAAACAAGCGACCATTGTAAGCCGTACGTTTGAAAATTCTAATTGGGCATCTTATTTCGTACTCATTCCTAAAAAGATTTATATATAGAGAATAGAGGATCTGATAAGGTATGATTTCTGATTCTATCCGTCTGTGGTCGGGATGAGAGGATTTGAACCTCCGACCCCCTCGTCCCGAACGAGGTGCTCTACCAGGCTGAGCCACATCCCGACACATAAAGACGTCCCTTAATATACCAGAATCAAGAAAAAGTCAATTTAGAAAATATTTTCTTTGATAATTGTGGCCTCACGCCCCGGTCCCACGGACACAATTTTAATGTTGACTTCTGATAATTCTTCTATCCGTGCAAGATAAGCTCTGGCGTTTTCAGGCAGATCCTCAAAACTGGTGATATTTGATGTCGGCGCTTTCCATCCGGGATGTGTTTCATACACAGGGGTACAGTTTGCCAGAACATCAATCCGGGCTGGAAAATGTTGAATCATTTTTTCCGAATATTCATAGCCGGTGCAGATTTTAATTTCATCCAGGTCATCCAGAACATCAAGTTTGGTGATGGCAAGCCCGGTCAGGCTGTTCAGGCGAACGGCATTTTTTAATATCACCATGTCCAGCCATCCACAGCGCCGTTTACGTCCGGTCGTGGCGCCGAATTCAGCCCCGGTTTTTTGAATTTGCTCACCGGTTTCATCAAATAATTCCGTTGGAAAGGGGCCTGCGCCCACCCGGGTGGTGTATGCCTTGACAATGCCGATAATTTCATGGAGTTGTCCAGGCCCCACGCCGCAGCCGCTTGCCGCGTTGGCTGAAACCGTTGTGGAAGAGGTGACAAAGGGGTAAGTGCCATGTTCAATGTCAAGGTGTGTGCCCTGGGCACCTTCAAATAAAATCTGCTTACCCTGCCGGATGCCCTGGTCAAGGGATACGGAAACATCTGAAATATAGCGAAGAAACCGATCCCGGATCGTTTCAAACTGATCAATAATAAGTGCCGGGTCCATGGGATCGGTTTTGAAATACTCTTTCAGGTAAAAATTCTTTTCCGCCATGACCGTCTGAACTTTTTCCTTGAACAGATCAAAATCAAGAAGATCACAGAACCGGATGCCCACGCGGGTTGCTTTATCTTCATAGCAGGGGCCGATCCCGCGACCGGTGGTGCCGATTTTATCCTTTCCTTTCTTTATTTCCCGGGCTTTGTCGATCTCCTGGTGATAGGGCATGATGAGATGGGCACGATTACTGATTTCCAGCATGTTGGGGGACACATCAATATTATTATCCGTCAGATAATCGAGTTCTTCCAGCAATACAAAAGGGTCAACCACCACACCATTGCCGATAAAACATTTTTTCTGTTGAATTATCCCGGAGGGGATCAGGTGGCTGATAATTTCTTTTCCGTTGACCACCATGGTGTGCCCTGCATTGTTTCCCCCCTGGAACCTGACCACATAATCCGCGTGTTCGCTGAGCAGATCGACAATTTTTCCTTTTCCTTCATCACCCCACTGGGTGCCCACAACAACTGTGTTTGTCACGGTTTCTCCTTTTTTCCTCAAAAAAACTTTTAATAATATGTCTTGTCTGTTTTTCGCATATGCCCTGAATGATTTCAGGTTGATGATTCAGTCTTTCATCCGACCCCATTTGGTAGAGAGAGACCGCAGCCCCCCATTTGGGATCCGGCGCCCCGAATACCACCCGCTGAATTCTGGCATGGATGATTGCCCCCATGCACATGATGCATGGCTCTATGGTCACATAAAGCGTTGTTCCGGGCAGGCGATAGTTATTCATGCGCCTGCAGGCCGAACGAATGGCCTTGATTTCAGCATGGCTTGTGGGATCGCTTTCAGATATCGGGCAGTTATATCCCTGTCCGATTACCTTACCGGCCCGGTCCACCACGATGGCCCCAACAGGTACTTCGTCATGTTTTTCGGCTTTTTTTGCCTCATACAGGGCATGCATCATGTAATATTCATCGTTCATAATTCGACCCTACCTTATATAAGCCTTTTTACATCAGGTCAAATGTTATGCGCAAAAATCAAAGCAGTTGACCCCTTTGAACTCAGTTTGGTATATTCCATTTTTAAAGATTAATTAATATTAACCGTGATGGGTGTAACATTTGTAATATATAAAGGATAAAATATGGAACGTACTAAATCAGCCGCTTTATTTTCATCGGCCAGAAATTTGATACCGGGCGGAGTTAATTCTCCGGTAAGAGCCTGCGGTTCGGTGGGCGGAGACCCCGTTTTTATTGAAAAAGGGGAGGGCGCAAGAATTTTTGATGCTGACGGCAACGCTTATATTGATTATGTCCTGTCCTGGGGACCGCTGATTCTTGGCCACCGTCCAAAGCCTGTGGTTGACGCGTTGAAAAAAGTGCTTGAATCAGGCACAAGTTTTGGTGCGCCCACTGCGGGTGAAAATGAACTGGCCCGGCTTGTTGTGAATTCAGTGGCGTCCGTGGATATGGTCAGAATGGTGAATTCCGGCACCGAGGCGACCATGAGCGCCATCCGTCTGGCACGGGGCGTGACGGGCCGGGATCTTATTGTCAAGTTTGACGGATGTTACCATGGCCATGCAGATACCCTGCTTGTGGCCGCCGGGTCCGGTGTTGCCACCCTGAACATCCCGGGAAGCCCGGGGGTCCCTGCTGATGTGATCCGCAATACGTTATCTTTGCCATATAATGATATTGAAGGGGTTGAGCGGCTCATGGCTGAAAAAGGCAAGGAGATCGCCTGTGTGATTCTTGAGCCTGTGGCCGGGAATATGGGGATGGTCGCGCCTGATCCGCAGTTTTTAAAGACCGTGCGCCGGGAGACTGCCGCCCATGGCACCCTGCTGATTTTTGATGAAGTCATGACCGGATTCCGGGTCGGGGGCAGGGCCTGTGCCCAGGGCTATTTTGATATTGATCCGGATTTGACCTGTTTTGGAAAAGTGATCGGTGGCGGACTGCCCGTGGGGGCGTATGGCGGAAAACGGGAAATCATGTCCCAGATTGCCCCCGGGGGATCTATTTACCAGGCCGGGACGTTGTCAGGCAATCCCCTGGCCATGGCCGCAGGGGTCGCTACCTTAAAGGCCCTTGAGGATGAGCGACTTTACGCTGACATGGACCGGCGGGCAGATATGCTGATCAACGGCCTTCAAGCCGCCGCCGATGACGCTGGTATTCCTTTTTCCGCCGGGCATTTCGGCTCCATGGCCGGGTTCTTTTTTACCGGTCGGAAGGTGCGTAATTTCGATGATGCCAAAACCGCTGATTTGGACCGGTTTGCAAAATTTTACCGGGGCATGCTGGCCAAAGGGGTCTATCTTGCGCCATCCCAGTTTGAGGCCTGTTTTATCTCTGCGGCCCACACGGACGAAGATATCGACATCACGCTGGATGCTGCACGGCAGGTCATGGCAGAGATTTAATGGGTGATTCAATTAAGCGGATTCACCTGGTCGCCGCCTGTGGCACCGGCATGGGGACGTTGGCCTGTATCCTTAAAAAAATGGGGTATATTGTCACCGGGTCGGACCAGAACGTTTATCCGCCCATGAGTGATTTTCTTGCGGCGAACGGGATTACTTTGTCTATCGGCTTTCATCCGGCCAATATCAGTGACGATCCAAAACAGGTGCCCGATCTTGTTATTATCGGCAATGCCGTGACACGTGAGAATCCGGAAGCGGTTGCCGTCATGGAACGGGGGCTTGCCTATATGTCCATGCCCCAGGCTGTAAACCGTTTTATTGCCCATGACAAAAAGATTATTCTTGTCACCGGTACCCATGGTAAAACAACGACCTCTGCCATTATGGCGCATTTGCTGGACGCTGCCGGTCTTTCCCCGTCATTTATGATCGGAGGGATTTTAAAGGATTATAACGCCTCATTTAACATTGGGAATGGGGAATACATGGTGATCGAAGGGGATGAGTATGATACGGCTTTTTTTGATAAGGGGCCCAAGTTCATGCATTATGACCCTTTTATAACTATTATGACCGGCATTGAATTTGACCATGCCGATATCTTTGACGACCTGGATCACGTTTGCCGGGTGTTTGATGCCCTGGTTTCAAAAATCAAAGATCAAAGCCGTATTATTGCCTGCAAGGAAAATGAGAATCTGATGCGGGTACTGGCACAGGCGCAGGGTGTTGAAATTCAGACTTACGGTACCAATGCCATGTGGCAGATGCATGACCATCGCCTGAGCAATACACCGGATCCGGGTACGGGCCGTTTGCACACCCTTGCCCGCATCACAGGCCCGGGTACGGACATAAATATACAAATCGATCTGCCCGGGCGGCACAACCTGCTCAATGCAACGGCCTGTATTGCCGCGGCCCGCAGTCTGGGGATAACGGAGGCGGACATTGTCCGCGGGCTTTCAACCTTCAGCGGTGTTAAAAGACGTCAGGAAATAAGGGGCCGGGTTGCCGGTATCACGGTGATGGATGATTTTGCCCATCATCCCACAGCGGTTAAGGAGACCATTGCCGCAGTTAAACCGTTTTATCCCCAGGGCCGCCTGGTTGCCGTATTTGAACCCAGAACCAATACCAGCATGAGAAATATTTTTCAAGCGACCTATCCGGCATGTTTTGATCCGGCAGATCTGGTGTGCATCTGTTCTCCCGGGGTTAAAAAGAATATTCCTGAAAAAGAGCGGTTTTCCCCCGAACGTCTGACCGAAGATATTTGTAAACGGGGAAAAAATGCTCACCATTTCCATGACCCTGGCCAGGTGATCGACTTTCTTGCCCTGGAGCTTAAACCCAAAGACCTTGTTCTGGTGATGTCCAATGGCGCATTCGGCAATATTCACCAGCGGCTTTTGGAGCGGCTGGGGTGACAAAAATTGCAATCAGAATTGTAGGCATCGGCATGCTGCATTCATTTTTGTACGGCTATCTGGTGCCTTTTGTTATTTACCCGCATTTCGGCCGACATGGAATTGCATTTGCCGTAATTGTTGCCATATTGATATCCATCGGTATAATGGCCACCCTGAAGCTGGGGAAAAGCAAAAAAAAAAGAACAAAGGAGAGTGACCCATGACCCATATTATTGAATGGGATGAAAAATATAGTGTGGATGTGCCTGAGCTTGATGAATATCGCAGGCAGCTTATGGATATGTTTAACAGTCTCATTGAAATTAGAGCAAATAAGGGCGACGAAAAGGATGTAACCAATTTAGTTACGGAGATCAATGAATTCAGCAAGATTTTTTTTTCAAAGGAGGAAAAAGTTCTTGGCCAAAAAGGGTATCCGGATCTTGACATCCATTCCAAGGCCCATCGCCAGTTTATTAAAAAAGCCATTGGCCTTCGTCGTGAAATCGCAGAAAACGTTGATCATCTGGCAATTGAGGATATTGTGGAATTGCGGGACTGGCTTATCAGACATTTTGAAATCAGAGACACGCTGTTTATTCCATTTTTAAGAATCCACAAATATGTGGATGCGTGTGAAAGTCAATAACCCCTACCCTAAAGGGATAGTGGTTTTACGCCTAAGCCATAAAAAATGAGCCGTATTTGCCTGCATTGGCAATTTCAAATTGAGGCCATGGCGCTTCGTAAATATTAAAGACGTGTATATTTTTTGCCGATACATATATTTGAGTCATTAGAAAAAAGTTTAGTAAAAAGAAAAAGATAGGGATTGGTCATAACATCGGCCACAGCGTAGGTTGGGTTGAACGAAGTGAAACCCAACAACTTATCGGCGTTGGGTTTCGTTCCTCAACCCAACCTACCGGAAATCCGTATGGCCTAAAATATGACATGACCAAGGCCAAAAGATACATGAATTATTATTATGAATGCAGACAATAAAATATTACCGATCAGCAATAATAAGATGATAAACAGTGGCGACAGGTCAGACGGTTTTGGCAGTGGATATCGACCCAATGTTTCAAATCGCAAAAAAGAGAGGCGCAAGAGGCCGTATGACCGCAGGAAAAGCGTCAGAGACGGTGTGGTTGTAAGGTTGTCCTTTAAGAAGGATCGCAGAAAGATTTCCGACCGGCGCGCCTCGCCATCGGGCGGACTTGTGCCCACGGATGATTCCAAAGGATACATCCATAATATCATTGCATGACTGCAGAATTGATCCCTTCGGGTAAAATAGCGCATGTGTGACCTCTCCTTTAATGATCTTGGCATGCTCCATGAATCCGGCATTTTTTCCCATCTGGACTACTATTTCTCCACAACCATGGCCAATATCTTTAATGATTCAGAACCGTTGGAAGTTCTTTCCGCCGCATTGACCTGCCGGGCACTTTCCAAAGGCTGTATATGTCTGGATCTTACAGGCCTGGCCGGCTCCGTCCTGGAAACGTCCGAGGGAAAAGAACTTATCCGGCTTCCTGAACTCAAATCCTGGTGCAATATACTTAGAAATTCCGCCATGGTGGGCATGGAGGCCTCACATTGCGGTGAAAAAGAAAATGATATGGCCTCCTGGATTGCTGAATATCCCCTGATCCTTGACCGTGATAATCATCTTTATCTTTCCCGGTATTATGATTTTCAATGCCGGCTCGCAGATAATATCCGGGCACGGATGAAAAGGCGGATTTGCGGTCCGGATTATGAATTTGTGAACCACAGGTCGTCCGCTTATTTTGACAGCCGGGATACCCACAGGACGTTTGGACAACAGCAGGCTGTTAAAAAGGCCCTTTATTCCGGTTTTATGATGGTATCCGGGGGGCCGGGTACCGGAAAAACCTATATTACCCATATAATACAGACACTTTTGACAGTCTGGGCCAATGAGAATGGCCTGAAACCGCCCAGGATAATCTGTTTGGCACCCACCGGCAAGGCCGCCGCCAGATTGAAAAACGGGGGCACCATCCACAGTGCATTGAAACCCGTGAAAAACGGAACCGGGTTCCGGCACAATGCAGCGAATCCCCTGGCCGCAGACCTGGTGATTATTGATGAAGCATCCATGATTGACATGGCGCTTATGACACGACTTTTTGAAGCCATCAGCCCGGATACGCGTATTGTCATGCTCGGTGATATGAACCAACTTTCTCCGGTTCAGGCCGGTGCCGTATTTTCTGACCTGTGTTATGCCGATGGGTTATCCGATTTCCGGGTGTTTCTGGATGTTAATTTCAGATCCGGGGGGAAAGTCGGTATTGAAACGCTTGCAAAGGCCGTTAATGCCAGTGATGCGGATAGTGTGGCAGATATCCTTAAGGCAGATTATCCTGATCTTTTATTTGTGGATACCAACGAAGACAAAAGATATCAGGCGCGCCTTGAATCCTGTATTTGGGAAGGGTACAAAACGCTTTGGGACGCAGCCTCTCCGGACCAGGCCATGGCTGCCCTGGATGATTTTCGTATACTGTGTGCCCATAATTCAGGAAACAGCGGAACATTACAAATTAATCATCTATGTGAAAAAATATTACGATCTAAAGGGAAAAATGCTATAAATCGGCCTGGTTTTAAAACGCTTTTGATGGTTCGGCGTAATGATTACAAACGCTTGCTGTTTAACGGTGATACGGGTGTGGTCCTTGAAGAAAACGGGATATCCACGGCCTGGTTTGCCTCGGAAGAATCCGGGCAGTCAGATATCAGATATTTCAGGGTGTCGGATCTGCCCGAATGTGAGCCTGGCTTTGCCGTGACCGTCCATAAAAGCCAGGGATCGGAATTTGATACGGTGCTGATTCTTATCCCTGAACAGACATCACCGGTTGTTACCCGGCAGCTGCTTTATACGGGTATCACGCGGGCCCGGAAAAAAGTAATTATTTTCGGCAGCATGCCCATGATCCGGCAGGCCGTACGGACCTCGGTTGAGCGCAGATCCAACCTACAAATTTGAGTGAAAGAATTATTTTGAAACAAAAAAATAGCTTTGCCGATCAAGTCTGGATGTTTTTTGCCTCGGTAAAACTCACGGTTTATACCCTGGTGCTTTTAGCCTTAACCTCCATCATTGGAACTGTGGTTTTACAGCACGGCAGCCCCGAGGCCTATATCCGGCTTTACGGCCCGGGACTATACAATATGATCCAGGTGCTTCATCTGGATAGAATGTACCAGGCCTGGTGGTTTCTGATGCTCATGGTGGTATTATGCATCAATATTGTTGTTTGTTCCATTGATCGGCTCTCGGCCACCTGGAAAATTATTTTCCCTGAAAACATTTCAGTGAATCCCCGACGGTTTGAAAAAACTAAAAACAGACAGCAGTTTGAGTCTCACCTGCCCATGGACCGCTTTGCGCGCCAGGCCAAACAGATACTTGCCGGGCGAAACGGTAAAGTGATTGAAAAAAACGATGAAACAGGTCGGTTTTTGTATGCAGAAACAGGCCGGTGGTCCCGCCTTGGGGTTTACGTGGTTCATGCAAGTGTGCTGATGCTGCTTGCCGGTGCCCTGATCGGGTCTGCATTGGGATTTAAGGCCAATTTGCGCCTGGATGAAGGGCAGGCTGCAGATACCGTATTTAATGCCTATACGCGGTTGCCCATAAAGCTGCCGTTCACGGTCCGGTGCAATGATTTTCAGGTTAAATTTTACGATACAGGGGCGCCGGATGAATTTAAATCCAGTCTGACCATCCTTGAAAACAACCAGGAAAGTTTTACGGAAGATATTCTGGTCAACCATCCGTTAAGGTACAAAGGCATCAACATCTTTCAGGCCTCCTATGGTCCAACCACACCGGATAAAGCCGTGTTTGAAATCACCGACGGTGAAACCGGTACCGTTGAGACACACACCATAAAAAACGGCGGTGTTGTGCCGTTGCCGGCTGGTGCCGGTAATTTTATATTTGAAGGATTTTTACCCCATTACAGCTTTAACGGGCATGACCTTGGTGAAGCGTTTATCGGCCGCCTTGATACAACCCGCGGCAACAATGCGCAAATTGTTTTGCCGACCAGGTTTCCCACGTTTGATAAAATGCGCAAGGGCAGATTCACCGTTGAGGTTAAATCCTGGGACCAGGCCTATTACACCGGTCTTCAGGTGACAAAGGATCCGGGCGTTCCCTTTGTGTACACAGGCTTTCTGCTTATGATTATCGGTTGTTGGGTTACTTTCTTTGTCTCCCATCAGTCCGTGTGTATCGGTATTGAACAAGCCGGATCCGGCAGTACCCGGGTCTGGGTGGCCGGCCGGGCCAACCGCAACGCCCAGAGTACCAATTTGACGGTTAAAAAACTTGTAAAGCAATTAAAGGACGTACCAAATTAATGAATTCATCCCTGCTTTTATCGGCTGCAACATTTATCTATGCGTTGGCATCGGTATTTTATATTGGATCTTTTTCCTTCAAAAAACAGGCGCTCGCCCGATTTGGATTCTGGGTGATTGTTATCGGACTCGTGGCCAATACCTGCGGCATTTTACTGCGCTGGCTGGAGTCCTACCACATGGGATACGGGCATGCACCGTTTTCCAATATGTATGAGTCCCTGGTCTTTTTTTCATGGACTGCCGCCGCCCTTTATGTGTTTGTGGAATGTAAATACAAAGAAAGCATCATCGGCGTATTTGTTTCGCCCCTGATTTTTCTGGGTATTGCCTATGCCAGCTTCGATCCCTCCATTACATCAAAAATTACGCCTTTGATTCCCGCACTTAAGTCCAACTGGCTCATTGCCCATGTCATTACCTGCTTTCTGGGATATGCAGGCTTTGCCCTTGCCTTCGGGTTCAGCTTTATGTACTTCATAAAACCCAAAGAGGCCGGGGCAAGATCATTGTTTGCAAAACTGCCCGAGTGGGATATCATTGACGAATTAACCTACCAGATGATCGTTTTCGGGTTTTTGTTTCTGACCATCGGTATTATCACAGGCTCTGTCTGGGCCAATTCCGCCTGGGGCAAATACTGGTCCTGGGATCCTAAAGAGACCTGGTCTTTAATTACCTGGTTTATTTACGCCATTTTCCTGCATTTACGGCTGATGCGCGGATGGCACGGAAAAAAACTTGCCGTTGTTTCCATCATCGGGTTTCTTGGTGTTCTGTTCACCTATTTCGGCGTGAATTTCTTTTTATCCGGACTTCACAGTTACGCCTGAATATTTTGAAGAAAATGATTTAAAATTCGCTTTTGTTCATGCCATGACCCTAAAGGCTTTTCCCAATTAAGCTTGACAAGAAAAACATATATTAATATAGATTGAGCGAATTTATATTTTTCCGGACGTATTGCAGAAAATCGGCATGGCAAATGCTGTTCTGCGAAAAATATTGGCCTGGGGACTTACCCGGGGCTGCAAGGGTATGATAACATCAACATTTTAACATTGATGGAGTTTTCATGAGCGAGTTAGAAAACAAAGCAAACGATGATGGTCCTGGGGGGGGTGTGCACCACGGCACCAACAATGGTCCAGAAGATGACAAGGGGTTAGGCCTTGGTGTCGTCTTTTTTATGGGGGCATTTCTGGTATGCTTCCTGTCGGGCTGGCTGCTGTTTCCAAAATTGCTTTATTCAAAAAAGGAACAGCCTTTTAATTTCGATCACAACCTTCATGTTGAAGAAACCGGTGATTGTGAATCCTGCCATTATTTCAGAGAAGACGGTACCTTCTCCGGAATTCCCGGCCTGGAAGCCTGTATGGAATGTCATACGGATGAACCCATGGGAGAGACCGATGATGAAGCCGTTTTTGTAGACGAGTATGTGGCCCAGGGGAAAGAAGTGCCTTGGCTGATTTATGCCAGACAGCCTGATTGCGTATTTTTCTCCCATGCCGCGCATACGGTTGCAGGCGGTATGGATTGTAAGAGCTGCCATGGTCACATTGGCGAGTCCTCATCTTCGCGGCCCTATGAAGAGAATAGAATTACCGGCTACAGCCGTGATATCTGGGGCAAGAATATCTGGGGAATTAAAAAGAATTCCTGGGATCGTATGAAGATGGATGACTGCGCGGACTGCCACCTGGAAAGAACGGGTCACAAGGGCTACTGTTTCCAGTGCCACAAGTAAGATACCTCAAGCACAAGAATTTCAAAGTTTATAAAGGATGACTTATGAAAATTGACAGACGAAGCTTCTTGGGATTGGGACTTGGCGCCGCAGCCGGCATCGCGCTTTCCCCTGTGGGTGTCAAGCTGACAGATGATTCTTCCATCTGGACCCAGAATTGGCCCTGGACCCCTGTCCCTGAAGACGGCAAAATAACCTATGACCGGTCCGTATGCAACCTGTGTCCAGGTGCCTGCGGCATCAGCGTCAGAAAAATAAACGGACGGCCTGTTAAAATTGAAGGCCTTGATGATCACCCGATTAATCACGGTGGTGCCTGTCTCCACGGCATTTCCGGTCTGCAGTATCTTTATGATCCTGCCAGAATAAAAACCCCGTTAAAGAAAACCGGCAATAAATTCGAAAAGATCTCCTGGGATGAGGCCATTTCACTTGTGGCCCAGAAACTGGGCGAAATCCGTGAAAGCGGCGCACCTGAATCCCTGGGACTGATCACGGGGGCTGACAACGGTTCCATGGCCCGGCTTTTTGACCGGTTTATGGGGGCTTTCGGCTCACCGAATACCTATACCATGCCAAGCCTTGAATCCAATCTGGCGCAAACGGCGGCTGCCCTTCACAGTGCAGATCGACGCCTTGGATTTGATCTTGATCATTCTGATTTCATTTTAAGTTTCGGTGCGGGAATTATCGAAGGCTGGGGATCACCGGTGGCCTGTATCCAGGCCAATGCGTCAAGACGTGAACGCAAAGCCAAGCTTGTACAGATTGATTACAGGTTGTCCAATACGGCCAACGCCGCAGATAAAATCATTGCCGTGAACCCCGGCACTGAAGCAGATCTGGCATTGGGTCTTTGTGCGGTTCTGCTTGCAAAGAATAAAATTTCAACGAATACACTTTCCGGGGACGTAAGCAAGTTGCCTTTCGCTGCCATGCTCGAAAAAGCGTACACACCGGACAAGGTGGCGGCAATCACCGGCGTTAACGCTGCGGATATTGATGCCCTTGCCATGGCGTTTATCAAGGCCAAGGCACCTGTGGCCGTGCCGGGAAAGGGCAGGGGAGATGCGGGAAGCCTTCGTGAATTCGCTGCCGTCCAGGCCCTTAATGCATTGGCAGGCCGCCTGAACAAAGCCGGTGGTGCCTTTGTCATGTGCCCGGCCGATTATTTAAGCTTCCCCGAAAATGTAGTGGATGCGACTGCTGAAAAGGGCGCAGGCAAGGCTAAACTTGCCGGTTCCGTTAATGAGCTGGCAGACAAGCTTGAAACGGATGGCGGCCTTTCAGCCCTGTTTATTTATAATGCCAATCCCTGCTACGCATTGAACGCTCCGGAAAAAATCAAGGCCGCCATGGATAACGTTGGATTCAAGGTCAGCTTCAGTTCTTTCATGGATGAAACCGCCCTTAAATCTGATGTGATTCTGCCTGCATCCATTTTCCTTGAACGCCTTGAAGATGTCGTTTCCGGTGCGGGGCTTGCTAAAACAGTCGTTGGACTGTGTCGGCCCATGGTTAACCCCGTATTTGACACCAAACATCCTGGCGATGCGCTGATCCTTCTTGCCCGGGCCATGGGTGCCGGCATGGCACAAAGCTTTGCCTGGGAATCCTATGATGCCTGCCTTGAACAAGTAACGGGAAAAATCTGGGATACCCTGTCCGGCGACGGGTATGTGGTCATTAATGACAAGCCGCCTGTGGGAACCCCTCGAACGGATTTTACGTTTCTTGTTTCCGCGCCCAAAGCGGCTGCGTCTAATGGGGAAGGCGAATATACTCTGGTACCTGTTGATAAGATGCGGCTTGCCGGGGGGGCAATGGCATCGTCTCCCTTTGCGGTTAAAACCGTTCCCGATATGGTCCTTTCAGGAAAATACAGTGTTGTTGAAATTAATCCGGCCACTGCAGGCGTCTTGAAAGACGGTGATATTGCCGTACTTAAAACCGCCATGGGAAGGGCAAAGGTGAAAATCGGCTTTAATGAAGGGATTCTGCCCGGCGTGATCGGTATGCCACGGGGGCTTGGACATGCCTTCAACAATCCTTATGTGGCCGGTAAAGGTGCCAATGTCAATGATCTGATCGGCCCGGTCATCGAGCCTGGTTCAGGACTGGATGCTGCCTTTGGAATTAAAGCCTCCCTTTCCAAGGCGTAAACTGTTTACGACATCATTTTAAGAGGTTCTGATGATAGAAAATAAAAAAGTCCATAAGTTCGGAATGGTTATTGATGTGGACAAATGCACGGGATGCGGTGCCTGCATGGTCTCGTGCATGTCCGAAAATAACGTTCCGTTTAAGGAGGATGAATCCAATAAAAAGGACAGTATCACCTGGATGCGGGTGTACAAACTGACCAATGGAAAGTCCTTTCCCGAAACTGAAATTGCTTATCTGCCCCGTCCCTGCCAGCACTGCGGCGGAATCGGTGACCATGGCCATTCTCCCTGCGTATCCGTCTGTCCCGCCACGGCAACCGACTATGGTTATGATACCGGGATTGTCAGCCAGATCTATACCCGCTGTTTTGGCTGCCGGTACTGCATGGGGGCATGCCCCTACCATGCCAGATACTTTAACTGGTGGGATCCCAAATGGCCCGAGGGCATGGAAAATTACTTAAGTCCGAATGTGTCCCCGCGTATGCGCGGTGTGGTTGAAAAATGCTCCTTTTGCTATCACAGGTATCAGCTGGCCCGGGAAAAGGCCATGATTGAACATCGTGAAATAGAAGAGATGGAGTATCAGACCGCATGCACCACGGCGTGCCCGGCAGGTGCCATTGTGTTTGGTGACCTGAACAACCCTGCCCACAAGGTTCATCAGATTGTTAAACCGGATCCCCATCCGGATCCCATGAATCATAAAGTTGTGGGAAAATCCAGAAACCCCAACGTTTTCAGGCTGCTTGAACGTCTTGGTACCAACCCCAAGGTATATTACATGTCTGAGCGGGAATGGGTCAGAAAGGCCGGGGACAACTACCTTAAAGGTGAGTGGGAAAATGTTAAAACCCATCATGGGGCGTCTTCATCCCATGGTTAACTTGCATAAAACTATTTAGGAGTAATTAGATATGGATGATGCATTAATACCCGAAGGCGCCAAACGGTGTGCATTCCCGATATTCTTGATTGGTATTATTATCGTGGGTGCTGTACTGCTTTGGGGCGTTTACGCCATGTTTCTGTGCTGGTTTAAAGGCCTGAATCAGACCAACATGAACGATTACTACGGATTTGCCCTGTGGATCTGGGCTGACCTGGCAGTCATTGCGGTTGGTGGCGGTGCTTTTTTCACAGGACTTTTGAAATACATTTTCAAGGTTGATGAATTGAAAAATATTATCAACTTTGCCGTGATCATTGGTTTTATCTGCTACAGTTCCGCGCTGCTGATCCTGGCCATTGATATTGGACAGCCGCTGCGCGGCTGGTTTATTTTCTGGCATGCCAATGTGCATTCCATGCTCACCGAGGTGGCCTTTTGTCTCTCCTGCTACTTTGCGGTGTTGACCATTGAATTTATTCCCAATATCCTGGAAAACCGCCAGGCCAACAAGGTGCCGTTTTTTCACCACCTGGCCCACAACATGCATGAGGTGATGGCCGTATTTGCCGCCACCGGTGCTTTTTTGAGTTTTTTCCACCAGGGATCGCTGGGCGGTGTGGCCGGCGTTATGTTCGGCCGTCCTTTTGCCTACCGCGAAGGCCTTTTGATCTGGCCCTGGACCTTTTTCCTGTTTACCTGGTCTGCCGCCGCATTTGGCCCCTGCTTCACCCTGCTGGTGACCAAGATTACGGAAATCATTACAGGTAAAAAACTGGTCGGCGATAAAACCGTCAATCTGCTGGCAAAAATTTCCGGCTGGATGATTACCACCTATATTATTGCCAAGATCATTGATACCATTTACTGGGCATATGTAACTGCGCCCTCCATGGGATTCAAACTGAGCCATTTTTACAGCGACAACGGGTTCTACGGATACTGGATTCTGATTACCGAAGTGATTCTATGCGGTGTTGTGCCGGGGTTGCTTCTGATTATTAAAAGTACCCGGGAAAATCCCACCACCCGCACCATTGCCATCATTCTGGGCGTCATTGGTGTATGCCTGAACCGGTGGGTGATGGTGCTTCAGATCATGGCCGTGCCGGTGATGTCTTTTGATACCTGGGCATTATATATCCCAAGCTGGCAGGAAGTGGCCACCACCATTTTGCCTGTCGCTTACGGAATTATCCTGATCGCTGTTGCATACCGGTACCTGCCGGTATTTCCCCAGGAACTGGAGCTTAACAAATCTGCCGATGCGGCAGCGCAAAACGGATAAAGGAGGTTTGAATGTTTCCCTTTTCTTTTGAATGGGCCTGGGATATCGGCCATATGCTTTTTTTCGGTGGATTTTGGTATGCCATTGGTATTTTAGGGGCAGGCATGACCTATTGCATTCTTAAGGCCGCCTATGACACGATAAATGATAAAGGCGACTCCCATCACTGATATTTAAGATGCGTAAAAGCGAAAAACGCCTGCCTCACTCAAAGCGTGAGGCAGGCGTTTTTCATTTGAAGGATCTCCACAATGGGCAAAGACCACTGTTCAATGTCTGTTTTGGTTTTCATCTTAAACCTACATTTCGCTTGTCTCTATAAGTATCTTAAATTTATGAGAAATAAAATTGTGTACCCTGACTCAACTTTGACCCCGCTACTAATAAATTCAGATAGTTATAAATCAAAGAGCGAAATGTAGGTTTAAAAAAGAAAAGAACTATAGTTGAACAATACCTTCGCCAAATTGATTGACCTATATGAATAAAATGATCACATTCTCTGATAAAATAATATTTGAGCAAACATCAACCATAGTCAGAGGGGTAGTCATCATGGGAATTAGTACTTTATTTTCAGTGATAAAACCAGTTTTAAACAACACTTTGATGAATCAGCTAATAATCATAACTGAAGCACTTT
>NZ_JACADJ010000238.1 GCF_013389365.1 Desulfobacter latus | reverse complement strand
TGAATTGCCGCTTTTTAGCCTTGCTGTTCAATATACCTCTTAATTGTTTCAATTGAAGCATTACCAATTGAGCAACAAAAATATCCATCACTCCAAAACACTTTCTTTTTCCAAAAATGTTTTTCAAGTTTTGGAAACGCATCCCATACTTTTTTAGTACTTTGCTGTTTTAGCCTTCTGACAATTTGACTGACGGAAAGTTTAGGCACACTGTCAATCATTAGGTGAATATGATCTGTATCAACTTCTATCTCT
>NZ_JACADJ010000237.1 GCF_013389365.1 Desulfobacter latus | reverse complement strand
AGAATCTTTATCTCCGCAACAGGAAATGGTGGAGGATTTAATGGCAATTATACATACATTCAGTTGTAGATTGTACGGGCTTCGTAAATATAAAAAAAAGATCAAAACAATGATTGAGGCGTCCGAGTAATGATAATCCAATTGGCTCATAAAATAGAACTCGATCCTACCAATGTACAGCGGGGGTATTTTATTCGCGCTTGTGGTACGGCTCGATTCACCTGGAATTGGGCACTTGCTGAATGGAATCGTCAA
>NZ_JACADJ010000236.1 GCF_013389365.1 Desulfobacter latus | reverse complement strand
GCCTTGAAAATCAACCCGATATCTGTTGGATAAGAAATATTGTTGGGTAGTACAGTGGAATCAATCAGCATAGTACTCTTATCAATAACTTTTGTAACCCTTAGCAGATCGAAAATGACGGCCTCTACGGCTTCAATCCCTTTTATACCAAAGCGTTTTCGCAATTTGCTCAGGTTGCTGGGATGCATGAAAGTAGACAAATCTTCATCTGGGACATTGCAAAAGTATTGAATATACCGGTTTTCTTTAACCTGA
>NZ_JACADJ010000013.1 GCF_013389365.1 Desulfobacter latus | reverse complement strand
CCAATACGTTCCAGGCAGTCTACAATTTCCCCGATATCCTGCCCCCCCCGGGAAGAGCCCAGTATAGACCCACCGGTATTTTGAATGCCTGATACCCGTTCGGGGGTCAGCTCAATCAGGTCATGGCCGAAGTCAGGGATAAAACCCTGAAGCCCGTAGCGAATGCCATAAATACTTTTGACGCCATACACATGGTGTAATTCAAGCACTATCGATCGGATAATGTCGTTCAGTCCGGGGCACAGCCCTCCGCAGTTGGCCACCGCGCACTTGAGTTTGCTGGGATCAAAGTAAATTTTTTCGCGGGGACCGGCTTGTTCAAAACTGAGTATGTTCTCTTCGTTTTTTCCGGCAACACGGTCAACCCTGACATCAACGCTGATTCTGTATTCATCTTTCATAAACCGGGTTTTACCGTCACATGCCACCCCCCGGGAAACCAGGGGCGATTGAATCCGGGCAGGGCCTAAAACGGGAATGGTGGTGTTGATGTTCATACGTTTCATTGATTACCTCCATTAAATTTAAAGGTTCCCTTTCCCAGGATATCGTGGAGATGCAACAACCCTTTAAGACAGCCGCTCTCCCCAAGGATAGGCAACACCGTGATTTCATATTTTTCCATTAAATTCAGGGCATCATACAGATAAGAATCAGGGGATAGATGTCTTGGGGAGCGGGTCATCACCTCATCCACAAAAAGGGTGTCGGTTGTCCCCCCCCCCTTTGCAATCCAATGCCGTACATCTCCGTCCGTAAGTATTCCCATAAGTTTATCAACTGAATCAAGAATAAAAACAGCGCCGAGGCGATGGGCATCCATGCAGGCAAGGGCCTGGGCCATGGTGGCGCCTGTTTGTACAAAAGGCACGCCTGATTTTTCAAGCATCAGGTCACTGACCTTGCCTGACAGGCGCTGTCCCAGGGCACCGCCGGGATGGGAGCGCATGAAATCAGCCTTTTTAAAATTTTTTTTTTTAATCAGGGCCACGGCCAGGGCATCGCCCATGGCCAGTTGGGCTGTGGTTGAACAGGTCGGTGCCATATTCAAAGGACAGGCCTCTTTTTTTACACCGGTGTTTATGATCATATCGCAAAGTTGCGCCATGGTAGATTCAGGCTTCCCCGTAAACCCTGCGATTCTGCACCCCACATGTCGGATTACCGGCAAAAGTTGGTTGAGTTCTCCGGTTTCACCGGAATTTGAAATAGCAATGAATATATCATCTCGGCTGACCATGCCAAGGTCCCCGTGAACCGCCTCAACCGGATGAAGGAACATGGCATTGGTTCCTGTACTGCTTAAGGTGGCTGCGATTTTTCTTCCGATTAAACCCGATTTTCCGATTCCCGAAAGAATGACCCGTCCTTTTGCATTACAGATTGCATTGACAAGGGTTTGAAAATCGATATTAAGTTTTTCAATAAGATCCAGAATAGATTGGGCTTCCATCTTTAGAACTTGAACAGCATCGTCTATGATCATTGGTTTTCTCAGGTTATTATTGGGCTGGATATGGTTAAGGTTATGGAATTTTAAATTTCTACAATATACATCAGAAAAGATCTGCCCACAAGAGCGCATGAGACAGAAATCAAATATACCATAGAACAAATATTTGTTTAAAAATAATTAGTTGACAATTAAAGGAACATTATGATAGGTGGTGACGGTTTATTTCTACCGGTTTATATAAGACCGGTTTTATTTGAAAATAAATGCCACTGCCCAAATGATATAATAGCCACGGGCTGACCTGACTTTTCACCATGTTTCAGCCCGCAACAGAAACTGAAGGATCTGTGTAGATTACATAGACTTTCTTATAAAATAATAAAACAGCAGGAAGACGATTATGATTTGTACAACTGTTAGAGAAGGCCAGGAATGTGTGTTCATGACAGCCCAGGGCTGCAGCTATAATGAAGGCAGCTGCTTTCCTATTGTTGATGAATGCAAGGGATGCCAGAGAAGTGCCGAGTTTCCCACCGGCGTTTACTGTACTGCGGCACCTGATCCGGCTTTGAAGTGGAAAAACGGCACTTGCAATATGGCCACCCATGTTAAAACCGCCACCGAAACTAAAAAACAAAAACTTAACCCCATCAAGGCATCCAAACGAAGATAACGCAACCGATTCAATGCATGTAAAAACTCTGCAGTTTTTCCTGGACGTCCTTAGGTCTGGCTGCAGGGTTTTTTTTTTAGATACAAACATTTAATTATTGAATTGGATAATATTATAACTTACAGGTCGAATCATGAATCCTATTGCCCAGGAATTGAATAACATCATTAAACAGGCGGCTCCCCATGTATATGAAATGCTCTCTGACATGGGAAAAAGATTGTTTTTCCCAAAAGGTATTTTAACCCAGAGCGCTGAAGCAAAGGTAAAGGCGGACAAGGTCAACGCGACTATCGGCATCGCAAGGCAGGGCAGTTGCGTTTTCAGTCTTTCTTCGGTGACAAAGTACATCACACAGATTGATCCCGATAATTATCTACCCTATGCGTCCTCATTCGGGTTACCTGAACTGCGTAAAAAATGGCGTAAGGAACTGTATGTTAAGAATCCGTCACTTCAAGGAACTACCGTCAGTCTGCCTGTCGTCACCTCCGGCATTACTCATGGGGTTTCCATCTTGTCGGAGATGTGGGTAAATGCCAACGATGTTATTGTCATGCCGGATATGATATGGGGTAATTACAATATGATTTTTCGTGTCCGCAATAGTGCCCGGTTTGCTGAATACAAATCCTATAACGACGCCATGACCCATTTTAACCTGGATGATTTTGAGCGGGTTATCAGGGAAGAAGCGGCACAAAATGACAAGATTGTTGTTATGCTTAATTTCCCCCACAACCCAACCGGGTATACCCTGAGCAAGAAAGAGGCGGCCTGTGTTGCAGAAATTCTCATTGATGTCGCACAAAAAGGTACAAATGTCGTGGCCGCTTGTGATGACGCCTATTTTGGACTGTTTTTTGAAGAGGAATCTGCCAAAGAGTCTTTGTTTGCCAAAATTGCCGGTAAAACAAGTCGGCTTTTGGCTGTCAAGCTTGACGGGCCGACCAAGGAAGATTATGTCATGGGACTCAGAACCGGATTTACCACTTACGGGGTTGCCGCAGATGCTAACCTTGAAGGGGTATATCAGGCCCTGGAACAAAAGACCGCCGGATGCATCCGGGGCAATATTTCAAACTGTTCCCATTTAAGTCAGACCATTCTTGTCAAATCTATGGAAGATAAAAATTATGGGCGTCTCAAACAGGAGAAATTTGACCTGCTCAAATCCCGGGCGTTTGCCATCAAAGAGGTACTCAAAGATCCCAAATATGCGGATGGATTTGATGTTTATCCTTTCAATTCCGGATATTTTTTGTGCATTCGTGTTAAGGGTGTGAATGCAGAAGCGTTAAGATTTCATCTGCTTGACAATTATGGTACCGGTCTGATCTCCATTGGCGAAAACAATCTTCGGGTGGCTTTTTCATGTCTGGAGGAAAAGGATGTGAAAACGTTATTTGATACTATTCTTTCAGGAATCAATGATTTGAGAACGTAAAACTTTTTTAAATGAATATAAGCAAAAAAAGTAATGTCGATTTTAAATATGCCTTCAAATGGGTGTTTTATTTTGTTTTGATAGGCGTCATGTCAGGCCTTGGGGCGGTTCTGTTTCATTACCTGTGCGGCCTTGGCATGCACTATTTCATGGACATGATGGCCGGATACAGGCCCCAGGGACCTGCAGGCGAACATCTGCTGCTGCCCCACACCGATACACCCTTCAACAGATGGGTGCTATTATTTTTACCGGCCTTGGGGGGGCTTGTTTCCGGATGGCTGGTTTATACCTTTGCCCCGGAGGCAGAGGGGCATGGCACGGATGCCGCAATAGACGCCTTTCATCACAAGGGCGGCATTATCCGGTCCCGGATTCCAATTATTAAAACCATTGCGTCCACTATCACGCTGACCACCGGCGGCTCAGGGGGCAGGGAAGGACCCATTGCCCAGATCGGGGGCGGATTCGGTTCTTTTCTGGCCACCCGGTTCAACCTGTCTGAACGGGAGCGGTGCATCATGATGGCCGCAGGTATTGGTGCCGGTGTGGGCAGTATCTTCAGAGCACCCTTGGCCGGCGCACTCTTTGCCGCAGAAGTGCTTTACCGTGATCCTGAATTCGAGTCTTCGGTCATTATTCCGGCAGGTATCTCCTCTGTGGTGGCCTATTGTACATTTTGTCTGTTTTTTGGGTGGGGATCGCTTTTTGAATCCCCGGCCTTTAAATTTGATAATCCATTACAACTGGGTCCCTATCTTGCATTGGCCGTCGTTCTGGTTCTCATCGGCGTTTTATATATTAAAGTGTTTTACGGGATTACAAATCTGTTTAAGGCGCTGAAGATCCCAAATCATATCAAACCTGCCGTTGGCGGGCTTGTGACCGGCATCATCGGTTTTTTTATGCCCTATACCCTGGCGTTTGGATACGGCATGGCCCAGGACGCCATTTTCAACCAGCTGGCCCTCCCTGTGCTTTTGGGGCTGGCCCTGGGAAAAATTTTTACCACCTCTTTTTCCATTGGATCCGGCGGATCCGGCGGTGTATTCGGGCCCTCGGTTGTTATCGGCGGCGCCATGGGCGGGGCCGTGGGGCAATTTTTTCATATGTTTATGCCCACGGTCGTAACCCAGCCCGGCGCCTTTGTCATCGTGGGGATGGCCGGATTTTTTACGGCGGTGTCCAACACCCCCATATCCACCATTATATTTGTCAGTGAAATGACCAACTCCTATCATCTTCTACTGCCAAGCCTTCTGGTTTGTTCGGTGTGTTATCTTTTGTCGACAAAATGGTCTATTTATGAAAATCAGGTAAAATCTCGCGTTGATTCGCCGCTTCATGCCGGTGAAGTTATGATAGATATTCTTCAAACCATAAAAGTGGAAACACTCAAACACTTGATTAAGAATGTCAGATGCCTGAACCAGGACATGCCTTTCAGTCAGTTTAAAAAAATATTTCAGACCACCAAACAACATTATTTTCCCGTTATGAAAGACCAGGGGGAATTATGCGGCATTTTTTCCTCCACAGATGTCCGGGAGGTTCTTTTCTCAAGTGAGCTTGAGCAACTGGTCGTCATGAAGGATATTATGGTATCCAATATGATTACAACCACGTTGTCTGAAGATTTAAACACAGTATTGCTTAAACTGACAAAGAAAAACATTGATGCGCTGCCTGTGGTCGATGAAGATGATCCGGGTAAATTTATCGGCATGCTTTACCGCCGTGATATCATTGCCTACTATAACCTTCATGTGAACCGAATCCGGGAGTCAGAAAAATAATGTTTGAACGGCTCGCTGTTTATAAAACCACGGAATACACGGAATATTAGAGCGCAAAACCTGCAATCCGTTAATAATTGACGTTATGCAGAAACAGCCCCTTTGCCGGCGCAGTGGCCCCGGCGAGGGGGCGCTCACCTGAATAAAGTATTGTATTGAACATTTCCGGACTGATTCGCCCTGTACCGGCATCTTTCAGGGTTCCCACGATATTGCGGACCATGTTTTTTAAAAATCCTGTGGCACAGATACAAAATTCCAGGCGATCGTAAGGTTTTTTTGTCCAGCGGGCACTGAAAATTGTTCTTACAGTGGAAGATCGTGGACTGCCCGTATTTTCAAAGGCTTTAAAATCATGTTCGCCCACAAGGGATTCACAACACAGATTCATGGCGTCAATATCCAGAAACGGCTTTACATGCCATACATAATCCCGCCCGATGGCCGTGGGGATTTCCCTGTTTAATATGTAATACCGGTACTCTTTGGAACGAGCATGGTACTGGGCATGGAAATCAGGGTCTGCAAGCCGGCAATTATGAATCACAATGGGCGCGGACATAAGGCTGTTCACCCCTTTTTGAATGATATCCGGAGTCAGACGGGTTTTTGCATGGAAATGGGCCACCTGGGCCCGGGCATGAACGCCTGCATCCGTGCGTCCGGAGCCATGAATTTTAATGTCCTGGTTTAGAATCATGGATAATATACGTTCAAGCTCACCCTGGATAGTGGGCTTGTCGGTTTGGCGCTGCCACCCGAAAAAACCGGTGCCGTCATAGGCCACCACAATTTTGAAATTATTAGCCGGCGCATATGGTATGTTCGTCATATATCAAGGAATCGGCAAAAAAGACTATGGCCTGAATTTTTTTAAAAAAAATCCAATCTTTAAAGTTCATATTTAAAAGTATAAACTTTGATTTGATCTTGATCAAGAAATATTTTCCTTGAAAAGTATAGGGCTTTGATTTATGTTATGTCCTAAAAAGACCGACCGGTCTCCCTTTTTTTATTGTGAGCCTTAAGGAAACAACATGACGCTTAAAGAAAAAATTATATTTGAGGCATTACGCCAATTCTCAACCAAGGGGTTCATGGCCACATCAACGGCAGACATTATAAATGCCGTGGGGACATCCAAGGGGGGGCTTTATAACCATTTCAAGAACAAAGAACACTTGTTCATAGAAGTGCTCCGCCAGGCCCGCAAAATTTGGCGTGAACGGAATTTGTCCGGCGTGGAGGCCATTGAGCGGCCTGTGGATAAAATTAAACATATTCTGGTGAACTATAAAGACCATTACCTGGCTGACAGCACTAATTTCCCGGGCGGATGCATTTTCATCAACCTGACCGTGGAACTCAGTGACCAGTGCCCTCATCTGGCTGCCGAGGTAAGTGAGGGCTTTGGCAGGTTTAAATCCATGCTCAGGCGTTTCCTTGAACAGGAACGGTTGGCTGGAATGCTGAAAGAGAGCGTGGATATTGATGGGGTGGTTGAGGTTGTATTTTCCGGATTGTTAGGCGCCTGCGTCATGTATACCGCGGACAAGTCCAAAACCAATTTGGATCAGGCCATGGAGGCCCTTGCCGCATATCTTGATAATTTGTGCATATCATAAAATGCCCCATGGGCAGTTATTATTAAAAGCCTTCCATGAGAAGGCCATAAAGGAGATTTATAATGATGGAAAAATCATTCAAGGCCATGGTGGTCTCGGAAGCAGGGAATAAACAATATCGTCGTGACATCGTTCAGCGGCAGATAAAGGATCTTCCTGAAGGGAATGTGCTGGTTAATGTTCATTATTCTTCACTGAACTATAAGGATGCGCTTTCGGCCAGTGGAAACAGGGGCGTTACCAGAAAATATCCCCATACACCCGGCATTGATGCCGCGGGAGTGGTGGCGGAAAGTACGGACCCCACCTTTAAAATCGGTGACCAGGTGATTGTCACCAGTTACGATCTCGGGATGAATACGGCCGGGGGGTTTGGGCAGTATATCCGTGTTCCGGCCGGATGGGTGGTCCCGCTGCCCGATGGCCTGAGCCTGCGGCAGGCCATGTGCTACGGCACGGCCGGATTGACAGCCGCCTTGTCCATACTGCACCTGGTGAACCACGGCGTACAACCGGCGCATGGTGAAATTCTGGTGTCCGGGGCCACCGGCGGTGTCGGCAGCATTGCCGTATCGATTCTGGCCAAACAGGGCTATACCGTAGCTGCTGTTAACGGCACAACAGACCGGTCCGATTACCTCAAATCCATTGGTGCCCAGCGTATCATCGCCATTGAGGATGCCGTGGATACCAGTGGCCGGCCAATACTTTCCGAACGCTGGGCCGGAAGCGTTGATGCTGTGGGCGGTGATCTCCTGGCCACGACCATTAAATCCATAAGCGCCAACGGCGTGGTGACCACCTGCGGAAACGTTGCCTCTCCGGATCTGCCCATCAATGTATACCCCTTTATCCTCCGTGGTGTCACTCTGGTGGGGATTGATTCCCAGAACTGCCCCATGGCGCTTCGGCAAAAGGCCTGGAATAAGCTTGCAGGGGAATGGCAGATTACCCAGATGGAAACGGTTGTGGAAGAGATTCCGCTCAATGAGCTGGACCGGCGGATTGACAAAATGCTCGCACGCGGCAGTAAGGGGCGTGTGGTTGTGAATATGCTCTAAATCTCCCTGGGGTCGGTCATATTTTCCGGGTGCAGCATGTCATCCAGTTGCGCCCGGGTAAGCACCCCTTTTTCCAGAACCAGGTCATACACATTTGCGCCTGTTTTGAGCGCTTCCTTTGCAATGGCCGCGGATTGTTCATAACCGATTACCGGCACCAGCGCGGTGACCAGTCCAATGCTGGTCTGAACATAATTTCGGCACATCTCACGGTTCGCCTCAATACCGTTAATGCAACGGGCGACCAGTGTGATACAGCCGTTTTTAAGGATCATCATGCCGTGCAGCAGATCAAATGCAATGATGGGCTCGCCCATACACAGTTCCAGTTCACTGGCTTCGGCGGCCATGGATACAACCGTATCATATCCCATGACCTGATAACAGATCTGGTTCATCAATTCCGGGATCACCGGATTGACCTTTCCCGGCATAATGGAAGATCCGGGCTGCATGGGGGGCAGATTAATTTCATTCAGTCCGCAGCGGGGTCCGGAAGAGAGCCAGCGCAGGTCATTACAGATTTTTGAAATCTGTACCGCCGCAAGTTTGAGATTGGCAGACATGTGTACAAAAATGCCGGCATTCTGGGTGGCCTCCACCAGGTTCTTGGCCCTTCGCAACCGAAACCCGCTGACCTGGGTAAGCTTCTCCACCACCAGGGTGGCATAACCCGGCGGACTGTTTATGCCTGTACCGATGGCTGTGGCCCCCATGTTCACATCCCGAAATGCTTCGGCTGCCTGGTCGATGGAATTGATGGCGCTGTCAATCATAACCGCATAGGCGCTGAATTCCTGACCCAGGGTCATGGGAACGGCATCCTGATTTTCGGTGCGGCCCATCTTCAGTACGCTTTTAAACTCTTCAGCCTTTCTTTCCAGTGCGTTACGCAGTTTTTCCATTGCGTGCACCAGATTTTTTTTGGCGAGCAGTACCGCCAGCTTTATCGCCGTCGGGTAGATGTCATTGGTGGACTGGGAGCAGTTAACATGATCATTGGGATGCAGATATTGATACTCGCCTTTATTATAGCCCATGATTTCCAGCCCGCGATTGGCAATCACCTCATTGGCGTTCATATTGGTGGAGGTGCCGGCACCGCCCTGAAACATGTCAACGGTGAACTGGTCGTGCAGTCTGCCGTACAGAATTTCATCACAGGCACGGGCAATGGCTTCCATGCGGGCCTGATCAATGCTGCCCAATTCATGATTGGCCATGGCCGCAGCCTTTTTGACCATGGCCAGCGCTTCGACCATGTGCTCAAAATTATTGAGATGTACGCCGGAGATGGCAAAGTTTTCCATGGCGCGTTGGGTCTGTACGCCGTAATAGACATCATTGGAAATGTCACGGGATCCCAGGGAGTCATGTTCCAGGCGAAAACCGCTTGTGACCACATTATCGGTTTTTTTGTTTTCAAAAATTTTATCGTTAAGTATGCGCATGCGGCGGTTAATGCTGACGGCAATCCGGGAAACGATCCTGTAAAAAAAATCAGGCTCAGTTTCTCTAAACGCATCAATTTTTTCCCGGGATATCTGCCAGATTCTCACACCATTCCGGGTAAACGCACCATTGACGTGTGTATCATCCCCCAGAAATGCACTTTCGCTGATTATGGACCCTGCCGTCATGCATCCGACTTTGCGTGAAGATCCATGCAGCCCGCGTACCAGTTCCACTTCGCCTTTGAGGATAATACCAGCCCATCTTCGGGGGGTTGATTCGTGGAATATCCATTCATTGGACCGGTACACCTGCTCCCGGCCTTCGGCAAAAAAAGTTGCCAGATCCTTTTCAGTGATACCCGTAGCTTTTGCGGCCAGCTTGATAATATTTTGTTCTATCAGCATGAAATTTTCCTACCAATAACTGCGATAAAGAGCAAGAAAAAAGCACGCAGGAAAGAGAATACTTTGAGAATTACTGAAGAGAGATTGGAGAACATAATTTTTAAACAGGCGCTTATGTTTTGAGTAACTCAATAAAATTATGGTATCACAAAACAGCGAAAAAATAGCCCCGGTATTGATTAATAGCCATGGAGTATAATAATATTTTTTATCAACGAAACACAATAAATTAACGTACCAAGGATAAATTTATGAAATATTACGGAAAAGGGCTCCGGATTGAGGTGCTCGGCCCCGGGGCATTTATCAGTATCACCCCTGAATTTAGGATGACAATGCCATGAGACTGCTTTTGGTTGAGGATGATGAAAAGATCGCCAGGTTCGTTGAAAAGGGGTTAAAGTCATCCGGGTTTGCCGTGGATGTGGCCGCTACAGGCCCGGACGGCCTTGATATGGCTTTGGGTGCGGATTTTGATACCCTGATCATCGACATCATGCTGCCGGGCATGGATGGATTTGCCCTGATAGAAAAATTGCGCGCCAAAGGCAAAAATACGCCGATTATTGTACTGAGCGCCCGGGGCCGGGTAGGGGACCGGGTTAAGGGCCTTGAGGCCGGCGCGGATGACTACCTGACCAAACCGTTTTCTTTTTCTGAACTGCTGGCCCGGGTTCAGGCCCTCATCCGGCGGGCCGGGAACAGCACCGAACCGGTATCCCTGTCTTATGGGGATTTAAGTGTGGATATTGTCAAACGCCGGGTTCAGCGCGGGGATGATTTTATTGAGCTGCAGCCCCTGGAATTTTCCCTGCTGGAATATCTGGTCCGCAACCGGGAGCGTGTGGTCTCTAAAACCATGATCATGGAACATGTCTGGAATTATAATTTCGATCCCATGACCAATGTGGTGGAAGCCCGGATCTGCCGGTTGCGCGATAAAATTGACAAGGGATATGCAAGCAAACTGATTCACACGGTCCGGGGGGCCGGTTATGTATTAAAGGCAGAGGATGCCTGAGTTTTTCCGCACCGGTTTTTTCAGAAGCATCGCTTTTCGGCTGACTGTATGGTATGCAGGTATTTTTTCCATCTCATCCTGTGTGGCGTTCGGCCTGTTCTATTTTCTTGCCACCCAGACCATTATGAATCAGGTGGATCAGGAACTCATAGACAAGGCCGGTTATTTCCGTACGGTCATCCGCCGGGGGGGGATTGTCGGGGCCCAGAACCTGGCAGTCATTGAGGCCCAGGCCGCCGGTGAAAAGCAGATTTTTTTCAGGCTGCTCTATCCCACAGGCGAGGTCTTTGCATCCTCATCCATGTCCTATTGGAAAGATGTCCGCATCAACAAGGAAATGATGGACCGGTTGATGACGTCCCGGGTTACGGTGTTTAATACGGTTCATATTGCAGGCCAGAAACAGACCGCCAGGATGATGTATACCTTTGTGGCGTCCAATGTTATTTTGCATACCGGCCTTGCCATGAATGCATATTCCCGGTTTTTATCGGGTTTCAAGAAAATATTTTCTATTTCCATGGGGTTTGTTATTTTATTTTCAGCTGTTTCGGGCATGTTTTTATCCCGGGAGGCCCTTCTCGGTGTGGCGGCTATCCGGGCGACAGCGAGCACCATCACCGGATCCAATCTGAACAAACGGGTTCCGGAATCCGGCAGCCGGGACGAGCTGGATCTGCTGGCGGTGACATTTAACCAGATGCTGGATCGGATTTCAGCGCTGGTAAAAAGTATGCGGGAGATGTCTGATAACATTGCCCATGACCTTAAAAGTCCGCTGACCCGGATCCGGGGATTTGCGGAACTGGCCTTGATTCAGGAAACGGCCGGGGATATCGAGTCCTACCGGACCATGGCGGCGAACACCATTGAAGAGACCGATCATCTGCTGGACATGATCAACACTATGCTGGTCATCTCCCGGGCCGAGGCCGGGGAGGCTGACTTTGAATGCGCACCCGTGGATTTAAGTGCCATGATTATTGACGCCTGGGATCTGTTTGCACCCCTGGCCGAAGATAAGCAGATTACCTTTACCCGGCAGGTGGATAAGGCGTTGTGGATACAGGGGGATGCCGGTATGCTCCAGCGCGCCGTTGCCAATCTGATTGACAATGCCATCAAATACACCCCTGAAAAAGGCCGCATTCATTTGACGCTGCAAGCTTGCGGCAAAGAACTGGTGGAAATTCAGGTCCAAGATTCCGGACCCGGGATTGACCCACAAAACCGTCAAAAGATATTTGAGCGGTTTTTCCGGGAAGAATCTTCCCGGACAACGCCGGGCACAGGATTGGGGTTAAGTCTTGCCAAAACCATTATAGAACAGCACGCGGGCTCAATTTCAGTGCAACCCTCTGAAAACGGGGGCAGTATTTTTATCGTGACATTACCGCATCGTAATTTTAAGATCATTTAAAAATTATCTTTGTGTTTTATTTTTTAGGCGTACATTAATTTTTTTAAACGGAGGTACACAAATGAAACTTGTGGATCAACAAATCAGAATGATTATTGCGTGTCTAATGCTTTTTGGCCTTTGGGCGTTTCCCGCCCTGTCCGGTGCGCAGCCCCGGATGGTTCCGGCAACTTTTTCACAACTGGCCCAACAAGCCAAGCCCGGTGTGGTGAATATCCAGACCGTAAAAACAATCCAGGGCGGTGGTCGGGTCTTTCGGCATTTTTTCGGGTCCCCGTTCGGCAACCAGCCGGGGTTGGAGGACTTTTTCAGTCCCTTTGGGCGTATGCCGAGAAACCGTACGGAAAGCAGCCTTGGATCAGGTTTTATTATTGATAAGGCAGGCTACATTGTAACCAATAACCATGTGATTAAAGATGCGGACCAGGTCAAGGTGATCCTTCATGACGACCAGGAATATGATGCCCGCATCATCGGCGTAGACCCTGTAACGGACCTGGCATTGATCAAGATTGATGCCAAGAATCTTAAACCGTTGACATTCGGTTCCTCCAAGGATGCCCAGGTGGGTTCCTGGGTCGTGGCCATTGGTTCTCCCTTTGGTCTTGAGCAGACAGTGACCGCGGGCATCGTTTCAGCCAAAGGCCGGATCATCGGCTCGGGCCCCTATGATGATTTTATCCAGACCGATGCTTCCATTAATCCGGGTAACTCCGGCGGACCGTTGCTGAATATGGACGGTGAGGTGGTGGGCATTAACACCGCCATTATCAAATCCGGCCAGGGCATTGGTTTTGCCATCCCTTCTGATCTTGCCACCAGTATTATTGATCAACTTAAGGATTCCAAGCGCGTGTCCAGGGGATGGCTGGGCGTTTCTATCCAGGATGTCAGCCGGGAGATGAGTGAATACTATAATCTGGAGCCGGGTGAAGGTGTTTACGTGGCAAAAGCCTATGAAGATAATCCTGCCTATGAGGCCGGCATCCGTCAGGGTGACGTAATCATCAGTGTTATGGGTGAAAAAATCAACTCATCCAGGGATCTGACCCTGACCATTGCCGGTTTAAAGGTGGGGTCCAAGGCTGATATTGAGGTAATTCGCCAGGGAAAAAATAAAACGTTTACCGTTAAACTTGGTGAACGCCCGGATAGCTTGGAAAATTCCCAGTTCGGAGAAGAACGCAATCGCTTTGATGACCTGGGCTTTATGTTTAAAACCCTGGATGAGGAGCTGGCTGATCAGCTTGGTTATCCATCATCCATCAAAGGGCTTGTGGTGACCCGCATTGATCCGGGGTCCCAGGCAGCAATGTCCGGCGTCAGAGTCGGGGATCTGCTGGTGGAAATAAACCATAAAAAAATTACCGGCATAAGTGACTATACTCGAGTAATGCGTAAGATAGAGAAAGGCGAGACCGCCCATATGCTGTTCAGACGGGGAAACTCCCAGATATTTGTGGTTCGATTTAAAAAATAGAGCGTTGTCAATAAATTACCATTTGATAATACTGGTGTCATATTCAGGTCATGTTCAGGTGCTAAATTATAAATCAGCGCTGGATAATTTGCTGTTGCGGCAAATGCGGTAACAATCGTTGATAAATCAAACCAGCGGAAAAATCTCCCTCCTTTTTTAAAACGGGCTGCCTGTTTCAAGGCAGCCCGTTTTGCCATACTGCTGATTGCAGATCACGGATAATACAAAAAATAGTGAACCTGAGGATCAAGGCGAAGAGAAAAGAAGAGAAGAGAAGAATATAATAATAAAAAAAGCCACTGTAAAACAGCGGCTTGATTTTTTAGTATGGTGGAGCTGAGGGGGATCGAACCCCTGACCTCATGGCTGCCAGCCATGCGCTCTCCCAGCTGAGCTACAGCCCCACAACAGAGTGGGTAGATGTATAATAGAAACCGCATGGTGTGTCAATACAAAAAAATATTTTTTTAGATAAATGAAAACGGCAGACTTAGAATAGTTATTGACACAAGTTGGTGTGAAGCGATAGTATTTCATACTTTTTATATGAAAGTTCCAATAAACTAAACAGGTCAAGGAGTTAAACAGGAATGCTGCGTTACCTTCGGGAAAATACGGGAAATTGGATCATAAAGTCTTTTCTGGCCATCATTGTTATTGTGTTTGTATTTTTAGGTGTCGGCAGTATGAATGCCGACAAACACAATCAGGTGGCCACGGTTAATGACCAGGCCATCACTTTTTCGGAATATCGTGATGCCTATCAGCGCATGATCCAGCGCCTTCAGCAACAGTTCGGCACCTCTTTAGATGATGACTTGATAAAATCATTGAATGTTAAGCAGCATGCGGTGAACAGCCTGATTGACCAAAAAATTCTGGAAATTGAGGCCCAAAAGTTGAATATTGTTGTATCTGACGGTGAGCTGAAACAAGATTTGCTTTCAGTCAAGGCATTCCAAAAAGACGGTGTCTTTAATATGGATCTGTACACGCGGGTACTTGGACAAAACGCCATGACCCCTGAAACTTTTGAAGCAATGCAGCGTAACGCTATCAGGAATAATAAACTCCAGCGCATGGTGATTAATGGTATAACCGTAGGAGACCGGGAAGCCCAGGCCTGGTATGCGTTCAATAACACAAAAGCCAGTATCAATTATGTTCTGATTGATCCGGTAACATTTTCTGATGTCGCTGTTGGTGAAGAGCAGGTTCGTTCCGAGTATGATGATCATCATGATCACTACATGTCTGAGCCTAAACGCAAAGTGACCTTTCTCGTGTTTGCGCCGGAGGATTTTGAGGAACAGGTTACGATTGATGAAGCTTCAATCCGGGATTTTTACGATCAGAACCCGGGCCGTTTTACCACACCGGAACAGGTTGAAGCCAGTCATATCCTGATAAAGGTGGATGAAAATGCGGATGAACAGGCTGTGGCTACGGCTAAAGCAGAAGCTTTAAATGTTTATGAAAAAGCCGTCAACGCAGCAGATTTTTCAGAACTTGCCAAGACCTATTCCCAGGGACCGTCGGCCACCAGCGGCGGGTATCTGGGGCGATTTAACAAAACCAGTATGGTAAAACCCTTTGCGGATGCCGCATTTGCCATGAATCCAGGTGATATCTCTCAACCTGTAAGAACCCGTTTCGGGTGGCATATTATTAAAGTAACGGATAAAACGCCTGAAACCCTGACGCCTTTTGAGACCGCCAGGGCACAGATTCAAAAGGAACTGGCTGCAAGTCAGATTCAAGATTTGGCATATAACAAGGCTGAGGATGCCTATGATGCCGTGCTTGACGGTGATTCCTTTGAACAGGTTGCCTTGGTTGCAGCGAAACAGCCTGTAAATACGCCTGCCTTTACTGCCATGGGAACCGAGCTTAAGGATCTGGGGATTTCAAATCCCGGTGAATTTGCCGGCACAGCTTTTTCCCTGCTTGACGATGAGATCAGTGACGTCAAGAAAATCGGAAATAATTATTATCTGATACATATGCTTGAACAGATAGATCCCAAACTGCTTGCCTATGAAGTTGTAAAAGATAAAATTGCTGTTAAATTGACAACCGGCCTGAAAAAACAGGCCGCGAAGAAAGCTGCTGAGTCAATGCTTGAAAAATTAGGAAGTGATGCTGACAGTCTTGAAGAATTAGCCGCTGACAACCAGCTCAAGGTTGAATCCAGTGCGCTGTTTACCCGCAATAAAGCTGTTGTTCCCGGTATTTCCGGATCAGAGGCTATTGCACAAGCCGCTTTTACCCTTGATGAAAAAAATCGTATCTATAAAAAGGTTCTTGAGGCTTCCGGGAGGTTTTACATTATTGGTTTGAAGGAAAAACAGACACCTGATGCCGCTGCCATTGCCGAGAATCTTGACAAAGTTAAGCTGCAACTTGAAACCCGAAAGCAACAAGACTATTATTCTCAATGGTTGGCGGCACGCAAAGAGAAGGTTGAGATACGCATAAATAGAGACATTATTAATTGAGTCTCATCATGATTCATGTTGAGAGGGAAGTGGTTTTATCTGTTCGGACACATTATTTTTTAGATAATAATCCAGATCAAACAGCTGTTTGAACGTAAGATCGGTGAATTTAACATGGCGCTTTCTAACTTTCATTGAACTGAATGACGGTTTATCCGTTATTTCATAGTCGGCAATGGTTTGAAAGGGAAGATCGCCGACATAATATCCCATACTGCTTAAAAAAATAGACCTTTCGTTTCTATTGAAAGGTTCTGCTGATTTGTTTTCGGTGTTTATATATTTGAAACACAGTCCGCCCATACTGATGTCGATGATTTGACCGATCTTATTTGAATTGGGACTGATGGCCGCATAAGCACCCTCTACCGCTTTATATCGTTTGTTTTTTCGACGTTCGATGGTTCTTTTTCTGCCAACCATAAGTAAAGTTCCAACATTCTGTGTTAAAAATTTTTTGTTTATCCTACCGGTTGTATATGCAATATTCATACCTAAAGAGTCATTTATGGTTTTATATTAACTCCTACTAAGTTTTAAGCGACGATAATCGTGAATGAGCAAAAAAATTTTATTTTGATCTTGTTAGGATTAATATAAATTTTTTAAGTTAATATGAAATTTATTTGGTAATAATTGTGTAAATAAAGTGTTAAATTGAGAAAAAATTTCTGCGGCTATGGGGTGACTATATTCTACTCAATTATTAAATTAGTGCCCTTTGGGCTGGCTGTTAGGTGCTGGGTGCTGGGAAATGGGAAATGGAAATTCCTATACTATCGAGTTCTATGACGTTGTTTCAAATATCTGCCATACAGTTTGACATACACTGTAGTTAAACCCCCTGTATCGCAAATAATTCATCATCTTTTTTCTGCGATCTGATTCATTCAGCCGGCGCCAGGCTTGCTTTTTATTTTCAATGGCCTTTAATGCCAGGTCTTCGTCTTTGTAGGCAGTTAACAATTCTCCGGTAAGTGCCGGGTCAATGCCTTTTTTGCGCAGTTCAAATTCAAGGGCAAATACGGATTTGGGGTTGTAACGGATTCGACTTTCAATGAACTGGCGTGCAAAGGCCCTGTCGTCAAGGTAATTAAAGTTTGACAACTGTGCAATAACCTGCTCAATAATGTTGGGATCATATCCTTTATTCGTCAAATATGCTTTCATTTGTCGGATGGTTTTAGGGCTTTTTGATAGATATCCTAAGGCCTTTTGGTATGCGTTTTCAACAGTCATTTTTTTTTCATGCCTTCAATTAGACGGCCGGGTGTCGTAATCAGATCTTCCAGCAGGTTGAGTAATCCTTTTCCCACTGCAGACGGATGAAGGGGAACCACAATGGGGTCTGATATTTTTCCATAGGCCCTGGCCGGCAAAGAGACCAGACGGCCTTTAAGCATCGTATTTACAATCGGAATCTGCTTAATGATGGTATCAATGGTTTTAAACGGGGCCACCAGAAAGGTGATATCAAGGGCATCATTTAGCGGATCTGCCCATCCATCAGCAATGATGGCCATATTGTCTGCATCAATAAAGGCTTTTTTTATATGCACCACGCTCTCTTTTATGTCTGCATTGGCCGTGAATGTTTTAAATCCGAATCCTTGCTGCTGCAGGTCTGTGTCCCCCAAAATATTGAGTACTGATAAAAGCCTGGAAAGCAGCGTGGCTTTAAATATACGGCCGGACTGCGCCTGGAAATTAAGATACCCGTTTTGTTTGGATATTACTTGGGTCAGGGTCTGTGCCCCGCCGGAAAGTTTTCCCTCGAGTGTATAGCTTCCTTTAATCACACTTTGGCTTCCTGTCAGGCAACCGATTGAGAACGACACCTCCTTTGCCTGATCCGTATTAAAAAAAATGTGGGTTGAAACCCTGGGCCTGTCTCCGACATGATCGACGGTTATCTGTCCTGAAAGTTCAAGGTCGCAAAAGCGTGCATGGGTAATATATATATCCGTGGTCGGCTGATTAATTGTTACCCTTGCCTGAACCTCTTGGTATAGCCGCTGGTCATAAATCAGTGAATTGATATTGAGAAAAATCTGTTTCTGTTTTACCAGGGGGCGCGGGGGGCGATCGGATGCAGATATTTTGTGTCGGGACAAAAAGGGATCAAGATTAAGCTTGTCTGCGGTAATGATGATGTTGCGTGTTTTGTCCGTTGAAACCGATAGCGCATTTTTACCGGTTACCACCTGAAGTCTGCGGTAAAGATACGAATCCGGGTGAAGTATATTTTTCAGGGTTGTTTTATCCAGTTTTCCGGAAAAATTAATTTTGGGCATATCCGGCTGTTTGTAAAATATTATATCCGCATCGCTTCGTTCCCCATCTGCTATTTGCACGTTTGAAGGAAGCATTTTGTCCATGGCAGAACCGTCTGCCATGAAGGATATCTTTGCACCTGAGGTCGTGAGTAACTCCCCCTGAAACAGACACGCGCCTGCCTGTCTCATAAACTGTCCCCGGGTCAATGTCAGAGGCAGGATAATACTTTGGGTATATTCCGGTGAAATGTTTTTTTTAAGCCAGGAGAGCGCGTTAATGGTGCAGGCAATGTCAGACAGTTTGATTGTTGATGGGCTTGCGTCAAATTTGCAGGATATATCGGATATCCCTTTGCGCTTGTTTGAAAATATAATATCCCCGTTTGTTATCCGGCCCATCATGTGAACCTGCCACAGATCCGGCGAGAACATGGGACCTTTAACTCTAAGATTTTTAATCTCCATGATTCCAAATAAATTTTTAACCGGGTCAAATTTCTTTCTCGCGCCAGGGAAAAGATCAATCAACGGTGCCACCTCTTCCAGAATGATATTGGCGGCCAGATTTTTTATATTTATAGGTACGGAATCCTTGGTGTCTATACCGGCATTTAGGTTTGATATCCTGCTGTTTCCTATAGCCCCTGACATGCCTTTGAGAATAATCCTTTGTTTATCCAAAAGAAAAGAGCCGCCGTCAATATGAATGGGCAACGGCATGCGCTGGTAGTTCCCGTCTGCCTGGATGTTTTTTGCTGTGACCTTGACCGCCAGTTTTTTTGGACCTTGGGATTTATTTAACGCAAGAATCGCATCTGCCCGGCCACTCAGATCGGATATTTTTGAGATTTCCCGGGCAAGTGCCGTATCCGGTAACAAAGAGATAAGTGTTTCAGGAAGTTCTGCTAAATCGACTTTCAGGGGGATTTGACCTGAAAAGGGAATGTTGGTGGGTTGATGGGTCAAATTGATATCAAGGTCACCATCGGTGATAACGGTTTTTCCCACATGGCCGCCTTTCAGGTGAATGCTCAACACGTTCTCTTGCATTTCAGCACAGCCCGAGGCATTGTCAACAATGACAGGTACATGGGGGATTTTAACTGTGGTCGATTCAGCACAGCCGTTTATAAAGAGATTTTCTGCATTAAACAGGTGACGTCTGTCTTTGCTTTTAAACCCCACCGTAACCTTTGGAACGATTCCTGCCCTGAGTATATCAAACAGGATTCGCGGTGTTTTAAGCCAGTTGAGAAGTGGCAGACATACCTGTTTTGCCTGCCTGATATCAATATGCTCTCCGATAAATTCAATGCGTGATGTCTCTTGTCCGTGGGGAAGGGATACATCTATTTCAACGCGCCCCTTGGGATAAACAAGTGTCAAAGGGGCAAGGTGTGCAGTCACGCTCTTTTTTGACAGGGCAAATTTAAGGTCGAGTTCCCTTGCGTCAATGCTGTGGTCATTGGGTACGTCAAGGTCAGCCTGAAGGGATGCGATTTTAAGATTGCCTGCAAGAAAGGTGTTCGCATCATGTTGGCAGTCCACTGCCATGTGTGGGATATTAAGACCTGTTATTCGGCCGTTGAGTGCGGACGCAAGTCTTGGGATATGATTTGTTTTTAATCGAATTCCGGATATCTGCGTCTTGATATTCACAGATCGTTCCCGGCCTGTTATCCGAACCCGACAGTCCATGGTGTTAAAATAATTTGACCGGGCATTGGTTACGATAATATCCAGTTGGTCTGCATCTGCGAGGGGGTGATCAAGCAATCGGTCAAATCCGTTCTGTATTAATGTGGCCAAATCCGGTGGCACTGTGAATTTATTTTTTTCGACAACAGTTTTGTTATGGATCAGTTCAGGGGATTCAAGGGTGATGCGCCTTACAACCGTGTTTAATTTGAGCAGCCGGCCTCGATCCAGTTCCACCCGCGCTTTGTTGATTGTCACCTGGTTTCTTTGGTCAATCTGTACTGATATCTCTGTTATGCAGATACCTGGTAGGGGGGTAAAAATAAACCTTAATTGATTGAACCGGACGTCAATGCCGGTCTTTTCCTGAAGAACCTTGGTCAGATGCGCTTTGACTTGCTTCGTGTTGATCAACGGGGTAATGGTAAAGAACAGAGTTATTGCGCAGGCGGTCACGGTTACCGAAAAAAAAACAGCAATGCGCAGTATGCGTTTTTTATTCATGACCATGCATTCAGGTTATAAAATCTCATTAAATAGTAATCAAAAGTATTTAACTTACGATTCAATTAGACTTTTTTATTAAGTTGTGAGCAACAGCTTGTTTTAAATCTCACATTTCAAAACTCACATGCTATTGCCATTTATATCCGGTTTTACGACTTAAGGTAATAAAATCCGCAGCAATGTATTTGGCCTGGTCTGTCAGGATATCCTTGATTTCTTCTCTTTCCGGGTCAATATCATCCAGGGTTGTCAGAGGTTTTTCCCCTTTCTGTTTCCGGTAATTGTTTTCCAGAGCCAGCTCTTTTTGGTTAAAAACGGCATCTGTTCGAAGGCGTTCCGCCAGATTCAGAGAGAGTTTTTTTTGTTCACTCATCGATTCCGCCAACTGAATCCGTTGGGTGAGATATTTGATGCCAAAAGAAGTTTCAGCCCTTTTTTTATAGGCATCGTCCAACGGTTTGATCATGGGCTGCAAAGACGTATATGCTGAATAACGGGTCGCATCAATATGGTCCCAGAGCAGGGCACCGTCAAGGGCGCTTTCGCCGGTATCTTTGATCCTGTAAACCTGGGGAAACCAGATGTCGGGTTCAACGCCTTTGTGCTGGGTGCTTTGACCGGAGACCCGGTAAAATTTAGCCGAGGTCATCTTCAATCGTCCATCCCCCAGGGGTTTGAGTTCCTGAACCGTGCCCTTGCCGAAACTTCGGGTGCCCATAATAAGGCCCCGGTGATAATCTTTGATCGCCCCTGCAAAAATTTCACTGGCCGATGCGCTCATTCTGTTGATGAGCACCATCAGCGGTCCGGTGTAGACAATCCTGGGATCTTCATCATACAGGCGCGATACTCTGAATTTGGTTTTGACCTGTACCGTGGGCCCATATTTAAGAAACAGCCCTGTCAGATCATTGGCCTCTTTAAGCGATCCCCCCCCGTTGTCCCTTAAGTCAATAATCAATCCGTCAATGTTCTCTTTTTTTAATTGCGCGAGCAGTTTTGTCACGTCTCCGGTGGTGCTTTTGTAATTTGGATCGCCCCTGTGATAGGCGTCAAAATCAATGTAAAAATTGGGGATTTCAATGATGCCCAGCTTATAGCGCCGGCCGTTTGCGGTCAGGTCTACCACTTTTTTCCGGGCTGACTGTTCCTCAAGCTTTACCTTGTCGCGTTTGATGCTGATGGTGTCGGTTACGCTGGATTTTCTGGCAGGAATGATTTTTAACCGCACAAAGGTATCCTTGGGTCCCCGAATCAGTTTAACCACATCGTCAATGCGCCGGCCAATGGTATCTTTTATCTCTCCATCCCGGCCCTGACCTACGCCGATGATTTTGTCTCCGGGGGCAAGTTTCCGGGATTTGTCTGCCGGACCTTTGGGAATAAGTCGGACGACCTTTGTGTATTCATATTCGTTTTGCAGCACCGCGCCAATGCCCTCTAAGCTCAGTCTCATATGAATGTCAAAATCTTCAGACAGACGCGGGGCAAAATATTGGGAATGGGGGTCAAAAGACATGGTGACGGCATTCATAAAAATCTGGAATACATCCCGGGACTGTGTCTGGGTCAGGCGGGACAAGCGGTTTGTATAAATTTTTTCCAGGGTTTCAGAAATCTCGTCATCCGGGGTTTTATTGATTTTTAAATTAATGATATGATTTTTCAGCTCTTTTTTCCACAGGGGTTTAAGGCCTGACGCGTCCCGGATAAAGGGTTTATGATCATAATCAATGACAAGGCTGTCGTTTTGGGTAAAATTAATTTGGGTTTGCCAGGATTGGGCCAGTTCGAGAATATATTCAAGACGCTGTTCACTGCGGGACTGGTAACGGTTGAAAATTTTAAAGGCCGGTCCAAGGTTTCCCGTTTTCAGATATTTATACATCTGCTGTTTTAACGGTTGAAAATCGCTGAGATCTGCCTGGGTCAGCAGATGCCTGCCTGGATCCAGGGATTTGATATACCGGTCAAACACCAGAACGGACATGTTTTTATCCAGTTTTTTTCCGGTAAAATGATCCCGTTCAAGGGCATTAAGGATGGCAATACACCGCTGGGACTGCTCCTTTTGAAACGTCAGTTCGGCAATTTGTGCATGGCAAAGAGGTGCGAAATAAAAAAAGATGGCGACAACCAGCACAGCCCGAAGCCTGTGGTGAAGTTTATTGATCTGTGTCATAGTTTGTGTTTATATCCTTTGGTCGTTCAAAACTGATCCGGCCAAGCCTGCCGGATCTAAGGTCCCTGATGATAAGCTGTGCTGCTTTTTGAAAATCGATATATCCGCCTTTTTTAAGACATCCCCTGGCGTTGCCCACGGATTCGATAAGATCCTGGGGCGCTCCGGGTAATGGATTTAAGAACGGGTAACGCGCAACAAGGCAGGCCGGGTATCTTTCCAGTAAAAGCTGTGCGGCAAAAAGGGCGATGTCATGGTAGTCAACGGCTGTGTCACTGATGGCCCCGGACATCGCCAGGACAAGTCCGCGCTGCCGGGGTTCGATCACCGGCCACAGGATACCCGGGGTATCATAAATATCAATATTGCCTTTAAGGCTGGTGCGTTGCTGGTGCCGGGTAACGGCCGGTACATTTCCGGTCTTGGCCACTTTCCGGCCGGCCAGGGTGTTCAAGATCGTGGATTTACCGGTGTTGGGAATACCGACCACCATGACTTTGGTTTTCCTTGCCTTGTTTCTGTCTACCTGTGCGACCAGTGATTGCAAGGCATGTGACGCCTCTTGCAGGCGGGTCCCGCAGATAGCTGCTGCCGGCAGTTTAATCTCCCGGTTAAAATATTCAAGCCAGGCCTGTGTCGTCTCCGGATTGGCAATATCCGCCTTATTCAGTACTTTTATCCGGTTTTTGCCTGTGGCAATCCGCTTTAAAAAAGGGTTTGAACTGGATAAAGGCAGCCGTGCATCCACCACCTCAAGCAGGGCATCGACCTTGGCAACGGCACTTTTCAGCTGTTTTTTTGTTTCCAGCATATGGCCGGGAAACCACTGGATGTTCATCTTTTTATTTTTTTAATTTCCTGTTGGTGATTGATTGTTCTTTCCGGCGGCATGGGGTCGTGTTCAACACTCTCTTTTTGAAAAAGATACAGATATGAAAAAACGATTGCAATGATACTGGAACCGATAAACCCGCTGACAGCCAAGGCAATGGTATATCCAATCCAGTTGTAATGGTTGTAATACCCAAAGAGACCACCGGCTGTCAGACTTAAAATAAATATAAAAACGAAAATGAATTTCATAGGTACATAAAACGTCTAAAATTTTTATAACGCGCAAAATCCTGTCAGTATAGGAATCAGCGCATTGTGCAAATCCTTGTTTGCCGCCGCAAGGCCTTTTTCCGGGAATTGTCCGCCGCCTGTAAAATCCGTGATCACACCGCCTGCTTCCCTTAAAATAACTGTTCCGGCTGCAATATCATAAATGTTGAGATTCAGTTCCCAGAATCCGTCCAGACTGCCCATGGCCGTATAACAAAGATCCAACGCCGCAGATCCGAACCGCCGGATGTCCCGAATTTTCGGCACAATCTCATTAAAAATCGGTAGATTGTTCTTTTCGAGGCCAGCCCTCAGGCACGCAAATCCCGTTGCCATGACCGCGTTGTCAAGTTCCCTGGTTTCAGAGACATGGATGGGAATGTCACCGACAAATGCACCGTTGCCTTTTTGCGCATAAAACAGCTGGTTCAGGGCAGGGGCATAGACCACGCCGAGCACCAGCTCTCCCGCTTTTTCAAGGGCAATGCTGATGCTGTAAAAGGGCAGCCGGTGGACAAAAGAGGTGGTGCCGTCAATGGGATCAATGATCCACCGGAATTCGCTTTCTGCCCGGACCGCCCCGTACTCTTCTCCAAGCACGCCATGATCCGGATACCGGGCAAGGATCGCCTTAACCAGAAACACTTCAACTTTTTTGTCTATTTCCGTGACAATATCTTTTGTTGATTTAAATTCAAGGTCATGGGACGTCAATCTTTTTTGGCCTTCAATGCAGATCATACCGGCGTCAAGGACCAGGTTTTTTATAAAAGGAATCAAGATATTCACCGTTTTTTCTACTCATTGCTCCAAAGGCTGTTAAAACTTAATTTAAGAGTATAGGAATTTCCATTTCCCAGCACCCGGCACCCAGCACCTAACAGCCCGCCCAAAGGGCGCTAATTTAATTATTATGGCACATTACATGGCATTTGAAAATAGTTAAAAACCCCGCACATCCATTGCGAAAATTCTAATTAAAGAGTATAGGAATTTCCCAGTACCCAGTACCCAGTACCCCGCCCAAAGGGCGCTAATTAAAATACAATTTCCCCAGTCTTGATTTTTTAATTGTGAAATGCAATTATAAATTTTTATGACCGGTTTCATTTTGGAGGATTGGATGAAGCGATTTTTTGTTTCCACAGTTTTTTTAGCCATATTTGCCGCACATGCAACACTGGCGGCAGAAGAAGACTTCGCCCCCGCCCAATCCGAATCACCTAAGTTGAGGCCGCCCATTGTAAGGACCCACATTCCGACACTGGTAGAAACCGTTCGTTTTTCCGGCGATATCCACCTATGCGGGGAAAAAATACCTTTTACAGACCCCGAAGTCCGAGAGCGGCTCGAAAAAGAGATGATGCTGGCCGTATGGAATCGTCCCCAGGTGATGCTGTGGCTTAAACGGGCCCATCGGTGGTTTCCCCACATCGAAAGCGTTTTAAAGCAGGAAAAACTGCCCCTGGATTTAAAATATCTGCCCATTGTGGAAAGTGCGCTCCTGCCCCATGGCAGATCATATAAAGGCGCGGTTGGATACTGGCAATTCATTAAAAGCACAGGTAAAAGATACGGATTGCGCATTGATTCAAAAGTCGATGAACGCCGGAACATGTTTTTTGCTACCCGGGCGGCCTGCCGCTATATTAAAGATCTTTATTCACGGTTTGGCTCGTATCTGCTGGCCATGTCCGCATATAACATGGGCGAAAATGGTCTGAGCAAGGCCATGGCGCGTCAGGATACCCGGGATTTCTTTTCCCTTTACCTGCCCTTGGAGACCCAGCGGTATATCCTGAAAATGGTTGCTGTTAAATTGATTATGTCTAACCCGGAAAGGTATGGATTTCATCTTGAGCCCCAGGATCTTTATCCGGTATTTACGTTTTCTGAAATCAAACTCTCCCCCAAAAATGATGTGCCCTTATCCATGGTCGCCAAGGCCTGTGACGTCCCATTCAAAACCATTAAGGATTATAACCCCCAGCTTCGAGGATATCATCTGGAGAAAGGCAGCACCACACTTCTTGTGCCCAAGGGAAAGGATAAAGGGTTTTATAAAAAATTTCCTGCCCTTTATAAAGCCTTGGTTAAAAAGCGGCGACCTGCTTCAAGGGTCCATGTCGTCAAAGCCGGAGAAAACCTTTCCGCCATTGCAGAGAAATATAATATATCCCTGTCCGGATTGTTGAGAACAAATAAGCTGTCAAAAAAACATATCATTCATCCCGGGGATAAATTACGTGTGCAATAATGTTTTTTTAAATAACAGGATGCTACGCAGAATACGGAAAATTTAAACAAAAATTCAATGAATTCCGGTATGGAAATGGATTGATTGAATTCGTCGAGATGGGGGATAATCGGCTGCATGCCGGCCAATATATTTGATTCCCATATATGCCGCAGAAAAGTCCCGGCAATGATTGATCAGCAGGTGTTCTTCACGGAACCGTGCGCGGGTGGGCGGGGTGTGGTTCATCTTTTATTGGGAAAGATCCTGCTCTGAAATGCCCCAGGGCGCAGGCCCCTTTGGGACCGGCAGATTCGGTGGTTGTGATTTCGGGGTGGACGTTGGCGATGTTGTGGTAGCGGGTTTTTGGGGGCGTTGTTCAGGTGTCGATGCTGTCTTGGGCTTAGCAGCAGTTGCTGCTGCCCTTTTTGCTGTTGAATATGCTGCGTCTGCGCGCTTTTTAACGCCGGCAATCTGATTTTCAAGATCCTGTCTAAGCAGGCTTAAGTGTTTGTCCAATTTTTTGTCTATGGCTGCTGCCGTATTCGTTTCTAATGCATCCACTCTTTTCCCCAACAGGCCTGTGTCCTTAACTAGCTGCGCAATCTGTTGTTCATAGGCGGACAGTTCAAGCAGTCTTGCGTCAAACTCTTCCTTGAACAGGCGGAATTCTTTTTTGATTTGCGCGGAGACCGCTTTAAAATCCGAACTGTTTTTATCAATGGTGGATAAAAGTTCCTGATTAATACGTTCCATGGCTGCCAGGGTGGACTGATCCTGGTCTGCATTGGCCTTAATCCGTTTATCCAGTTTGGCCAGGGCGGCGTCCATGGCCTTGAGATCCACCTTGGCGGCTGACATTTTTTCTGTCTGTTCTTCAAGGGCCCGGCGTTTGGATTCAAAGGCTGTCAGCTTTTCATCCAACGCGTGGGTGGCTTTGGCAATGCGTACATCCAACGCATTGAGCTTTATTTCAAGATCCTGTGATACCTGTGCCGTCTGATTTGCCTGGGTCTGGTCCACATCCACCACCTTTTCGGTAATGTCCAGATAGACAAAGACTAAAATGGCAAGGATGATGCAGGGAATAATTACGGAAATGATGGTCACCCGCTGGGATAATTTTTCTATTTTTAGGGTGTTGGCTTCCTGTTGGAACATTGAGCCCCCCATGCCCGGCCCATTACCCTCAAATACCCCTTCATCCTCCGGATTCAGGTACTCTCCAAGTGTCTTTTCACTCATCTTCAGCTGTTTATTCCCATTCAATGGTGCCCGGTGGTTTTGAGGTGATATCAAAGACCACACGGTTAACCTTGTCCACTTCATTGATAATGCGGTTGGAAATTTTTCCCAGAAGATCGTGGGGGAGCTTGGCCCAGTCCGCTGTCATGGCGTCATTGGATGTGACCGCACGAATGGCCACACAATTGGCAAAGGTGCGCTTGTCTCCCATGACACCGACACTTTTTACCGGCAAAAGTACGGCAAAAGACTGCCACAGGTTCCGGTAAAGGCCGGCCTGTTTGATCTCCTGGATAAGAATGTCATCGGCTTTGCGAAGAATATCAAGGCGCGCCTGGGTAATCTCCCCCAGGATGCGGATGGCAAGCCCTGGGCCGGGGAAGGGCTGGCGCCAGACAAGGTCCGCGTTGATACCAAGTTCAAGGCCGAGTTTTCTGACCTCATCCTTGAACAGCAGCTGCAATGGTTCAATGAGTTTAAGATCCATCTCTTCGGGCAGTCCGCCCACATTGTGGTGGGACTTGATGACCGACGTGGGACCGCCGAACGCGGATTTGGATTCAATAATATCCGGGTATAACGTGCCCTGACCAAGGAACTGGGCACCTTCAACCTTTTTGGCTTCGGCGTCAAAAACCTCAATAAAAAGCTTACCGATGATCTTTCTTTTCTCTTCAGGGTCCGTAACCCCGGTCAGTGCGGTTAAAAATTTTTCTTGGGCATCCACAAATTTGATGTTCATGTCCAGATTGGCCCGAAGGCTGATCTCAAGCTGCGCTTTTTCGTTCAGGCGTAAAAGTCCGTTGTCCACAAAAATGCAGTGCAGGTTTTTTCCCACGGCTTTATGGATCAGGGTGGCGGCAACAGAAGAGTCCACCCCGCCGGAAAGGCCCATGATCACTTTTTTATCGCCAACCGCATCCTTGATCTGGGCAATGGCCCCTTCACTAAAGGATTTCATGGTCCAGTTCTGATGGCATCCGCAGACATCAAAAAGAAAATGGCGGATCATGGCAGTGCCGTTAATGGAGTGTTCAACTTCCGGGTGAAATTGCAGGCCGAACAGCTTTCTTGAATAATCTGCAATGGCGGCAATGGGGGTGTTGTCGGTCTGCGCCGTAATTTCAAATCCCTTGGGCAGGGTTTTGGCAGAATCGCCATGGCTCATCCAGCACTGAAAGCTGGTATCCATATCCTTGAACAGCGGGTTGCCCGGATTGATACGCAGTTCGGCAAAGCCATACTCTTTTTTGCCGGCCTGTTTAATGGTACCCCCAAGGGTATGCACCATGTAGTGCATGCCGTAGCAGATACCAAGAATGGGGATGTTTAAGTCAAAAATACCGGCGTTTATGGTCGGGCTGTTCGCTTCATAAATGGATGACGGTCCGCCGGAAAGAATGATGCCTGTGGGGGAAAGTTCCTTTAATTTTTCCAGGGGTATATCCGCCGGTTCCACCTGGCAGTATACATTATTTTCCCTGACACGCCGGGCAATCAGCTGGTTAAACTGGGATCCGAAGTCAATAACTATGATCATGGGTTTTTTCCTGCAATGATTAGATTTAAATCGACAAATTTTCCTATAAACATGGCAAAATTGCAAGTTGTTTTTGGTCTGAACTTGCCAAGAATGAAGGATTATGCTTTATTAGGTTCGCTTTCATTATTTTAAATTTAAGGAGATTGGATGTATTTAGCCAGTGATTTGAGAAAAGGGCTTAAACTGGAGATTGACGGTGATCCCCATGTGATTGTCGGTTTTGAGTTTAAAAAGCCGGGCAAGGGGCAGTCCCTGTATAAGTGTAAACTTAAGAATATGATCACAGGTTCCCAGTTTGAACGTACCTACCGTTCCGGTGACAAATTTGAAAAGGCCGACCTGGAAGAGACGGATATGGAGTACCTCTATTCAGACCGGGATGGCTGGTGGTTTATGAATTCCACCACTTACGATCAGATCATGCTGACTAAGGAGCAGATCGGAGAGAACGTGGACCTGCTCAAAGAAAACACCGTGTGTACCGTGCTTCTGCATAACCAGAACCCCATTGGCGTTACACTTCCCAACTTTGTGGTTCTGCGGGTCACGGCCACCGAACCCTGGGCCAAAGGCGATACTGCCACGGGTGACACCAAGCCCGCCACGGTTGAAACCGGTTTTGAAGTCCAGGTGCCCCCTTTTGTGAATGAAGATCAGTTGATTAAAATTGATACCCGGACCCGGACATACGTTGAGCGTGCCAGCGAATAGTTTCCATAAGCCTGGTAGGGTGGGCAAAAGCGCAGCGTGCCTACCCTACCGCGCTGGAAATTTATCCGCTTTTGTGTAAATACCCATGCGGTGTATTTAATTGTATCGGGGCCCTTCTCTGGAATCTTCAAAGCCCCTTGAATTACTTAAAAAAAGAAATCAGCGCATGAAGGTTGGTCATGGGATGGGGCGGGCATCCAGGGATAAACAGATCCACCGGCAGGATTTTGTCCAGTCCCTCAGTAATTTCCGGGCTTCCGATGAACGGACCGCCGCTGATGGTGCAGGAGCCCACGGCAATGACCACCTTTGGAGCCGGTGTGGCCTCATAGGTCTGGAGCAGGGCTGTTTTCATGTTCCTGGATATCGGGCCCGTGACCACAATCCCGTCGGCATGACGGGGAGAGGCGACAAAGTTGATGCCAAATCTGCCCAGGTCAAAAAACGGTGTGGCCAGAACGTTGAGATCCGCCTCACAGGCATTGCAACCGGCCGCAGACACCTGGCGCAGTTGCAGGGAACGTCCAAACAGTTTTTTAAAATGCTGCTTGGCGTGTTCGGCCAAGGCCGGCAGATCGCCTGATGTTATCAGATCTGCGCGTTCTGCCGTGGCAATTTCATAGTCATTGGTAAATTTGATCTGACCGTTGGCGTTGTTTTCGCAGGTTCCGCAAAATATGCACCGGCCCATGTCGATTTTTTGATTCTGCACATCTATGGCGTCCTGGGGGCAGGATGCGGCACAGGTTTCAAGAGTTGCTCTGGAAATATTATCCTGGATAACGGGTCTGCCTCGGTAGCGGGAAAATACCTTGACCTTTTCTTCGGGATACCGGTTGGTCCGGTAGCCTTGTTCAAATCTGTTTTTCAATACACTGAGCATATAATATTCTCCGCTTTTTTAAAGATCAAACCCGCAATAGGATAGATTAAAACTCTTGTTGTTCAAGGGAAAATCCGATATCCCGGTATCCCTAAGGGACATCGCCAGTCCGTTCCAGTTGTGAAAGGAGGGGTCCTTGATCTTGTACCTTAGTATTTTCCCCTTTTCATCGGTCAGGACAGCATGGGACACTTCCCCCCGCCAGGCCTCGTTCAGGGCCACGGAAAAGCTTGAAGCCGGCAGGTCGTTTGCTATCCCCTCGTTTACACACTGGGTTTCCACGGGAATGGCAGCCAGGGATTCAACCATCTGAAGAGACTGGAGAATCTCGTCATACCTGACCCGGGCCCGGGCATAGACGTCCCCTGTGGTTTTTTTATTTTCCGGTATACCCATGTGCGGGTAGTGTTCCGTAGGGAAACACCGTCTCACGTCGTAGACCATGCCGCTGGCCCGGCCGGCAGGCCCCACCAGTCCGAGATGATCGGCATCTTCATGGCTTACCGCCCCGCATCCTTCAAACCGGGCCCGGACAGTGACGGCGTTGAAGAGCAGGTCCAGTACATGCGTCACTTCGGGTCGGAGTTCTGCCAGGCGTTCGTTGAGCACTTTTCTGATATCATTGGACAGGGAAAACCGAACCCCTCCGGGCCGGACCAACCCCTTGCCGAACCGGTTGCCGCAAATCAAAAGGGAAAGGTTGAGAAAATCGCCTCTGATCCTGCCAAAATAATTGGCCGGCGGCAAAAAGGCAACGTCTCCACTGAGCGCCCCAAGGTCACCGATGTGGTTGGCCAGGCGCTCCAGTTCCAGGGCAATGGTCCGGATGACCCCGGCTCCCTGATCCGGTTGAACCCCGGTCAGTGCCTCCAGATTTTGGGCCATGCACAGGCTGTGGCCGATGGTGGTATCGCCTGCAATGTTTTCCCCAAGAATGGGAAGCCGTTTTGCCGGAACTGTCAAAAGTTGTTTTTCAATGCCCCGGTGTTGGTATCCCAGTTGGATTTCAAGGTGCAGAACACGTTCGCCAATACAGTTAAACCTGAAATGCCCCGGTTCGATAACCCCGGCATGGACCGGCCCCACAGCTACCTCGTGGATCTCCTCGCCCTCAACCTGGTAATACTTATAATTTCCGGGGATATCCTGGGAGTAATCATTGCCGAACACATCCGCTGCCCCGTCTGTATAATTGGGGTGATATCGGACCATTTTCAACCATGGGTGATCCTGGGGACGGATACCGTACTGTTCTGCCATTTCCCGTTCAAACAGGTGAAAAGGCTCACAGGTTTTTGTGAACGAAGGGTAGGGATCAGGCACATCACAGCCGGCTACAAATAGTTTGTCGGTACGCAATACCGCAAGAAGCTTTAAGCTGCCTTTATCCGGGTAGGCAAAATAGTGGACAATTTTGCCCCCGTTGCCGACCAATTCCAGGGCCTGGCTCTGGAATTGGTCGAAAGGAAGGTGGGGAATATCCTTGCGACTGACTTTTTGGGCGTTTGAAATTTGTAAAAAAGCGTTGCTCATTTAAGTCCTCCGCCAATGGCTGTTATTGCATCGGATATGGTTTGATTCAATGAATCCGGAATAAAGAAACACAAGACCAGTGAGGTCAAAAGTAACAGATACTGGGGCCAAACCATGCTGATGCTTTCTTTCATTTTGATGACGGTGTCCGTTTCATCAAAGCTGATTTTCATGACCTGGTTGGCAAAGCCTGCAAAAATAACACACAGGCTTAGGATAAAAACAGTGACGGCCACATGAAAACCGGCTTTGAATGCTGCAATGACAATGCAAAATTCCCCGATAAAAATACCAAAGGGAGGAAATCCTGCAATCCCGGCAAATCCTGCAAAAAAGGCCACAAAGGTTCGGGGCATACCCTTGACCAGGTTCCCGGTATTTTTAATCAGCCGGTCCCCGTATCCTAAAAGAATGTTGCCGGAAGAGAGAAACAAAGAAGATTTAATCAGGCTGTGGTGGAGCATGCAGATCACCGCACCATATACCCCTAAACCGCCCACACCGGTTCCAAATGCAATAATGCCCATATTCTCGATACTGGAATAGGCCAGCATTCGTTTGTACTCATTCTGTTTGAGGATAAAGGTTGCTGCGGCCAGAATGGACAGTAGGCCGAACACCATGAGAATTCCACCGGAAAAGTCCTGAAGCCCTGCGGCCACCATAATCTTATTGGTTTTAAAAATGCCCAGATAAGCGCAGTTGAGCAAAACCCCTGACAAGAGAGCTGATGCAGGACTTGGTGCCTCACTGTGGGCATCGGGCAGCCAGGTGTGCATGGGCGCAAGCCCCATCTTGGTGCCGTATCCCACCAGGACAAAGACGAATCCGGCTTTGAGCCACACGGGATCCAGGGTTTTGGCTGCCCCGGCCAGGGCGGAAAAAGAGAGCGGTGTGCCGGAATTGGCCTGGCCCATGGAAAAGGCCACCAGGACAGACCCTAAAAGGGCCATGGCAATGCCCACCGAACAGATGAGCACATATTTCCAGGTCGCCTCAAGGGAGGCCGCAGAGCGATGGGTGTAAATTAAAGGTGCGCTTGCCAGTGTTGTGGCCTCAATGGCAATCCACATCACCATGATATGGTCGGACAGGGTGACCATGGTCATAGTGGCCAGAAACACCAGCATGGAGCCGGTGAAAAGGCCTTCGGAAGGGATTTCACTTTCTCTAAGGTAGCCCACGGTGTAAATAGAGATCAAAAAGAAGAGCAGGGAGATCACCAGCAGCGACAGCATACCTTCGGGTGTCACTGCAAAATATTGATCAAAATACGCCGGGGGGTGATTTTTCCAAAGCCTGAACGAAAGCGTCAGGTGAACCGCTCCGATCACCACCAGCAGGGATCGACCAAGAAATTTCGGCAGAAAAAATGCTATAAGACCGGCAATAAAAGGGATCGCAAATACTATTTCAACCATACCCTAGTCCTTTAAGGTTCTGAGCAACGCCGTATCCACGTCGTCAAAGGTCTGTTTAATGTTACGCAGGATCACGGCCATGATCATGACTCCGGCCAGAACATCCAGCAAAATACCGAATTCAACAATATGGCGGGTGCCCACAGACAAGCCTGACCCCACCAGATAAATCCCGTTTTCCATCATGATGTAACCGATGACCATGGCAATGGCGTTTCTTCGGGCCATGAGCAGAAACATACCTGTAACCAAAAGGGCAATGGCCGTAGGCTCCAAAAGTTTAAATCCGCTCACGGAAACGATATCCAGGCGTGCGGATATATAGGTGGCACCGATAATCAAGGCAAGGCCGCACAAAATGGAAGCATGGTATCCCACAATGGGTTCAACCAGTCTGCGGATAGCCCCTTTTCTGATGGCCACAAAAATACTCAAAGGGATAATGATACCCCGGATGAGCAGGGTGGCCAAGGTGAACACCGTGCCCCCGGTAGTCATATCGTGCCCGATAAAAAAGGGAATGATGGAAATCACTATACCCTGGAACCCCACCAGCTTGATCAAGACCTGGACCCGATCGGTCCCGAATGAAAACAGAACCGACAGCAGTACAAAGGATAAAATTATATCAACCGGGTTGAATATCATTTCACAAACTCCAAGGTGATGATGGTTGCAAAAAAGGCCAGGGCAAAGGATGTCAGTACAAACTGGGGTACCTTGTCCATTCTGTATCTGGCAATCACCGACTCTGTTAGGCCTACGGCAACATAGACGACCAGAAGACCTGTGATATACAGCACTATCGGCAATCCGAAGATGCTGGATTCAAAGGGAAGAATCATTCTTGAAATAATAGTGGAATAGAATATGAGCTTGCAGAAAGAGCCAAGCTCAATCAGCCCGAAATCCGGGCCGCTGTGATCCAGGACCATGACTTCATGGATCATGGTCAGTTCAAGGTGGGTGGCCGGATCATCCACCGGGACCCTGGAATTTTCAGTCAAAAGGATGATGAAAAACGAGAGTACGATGAACAGTAATGGTGCCCCTACCGAACTCCACATACTTTGGGTGGTGTTGCCTGCAAAATAGGCGGATAATTGTAGTTCCCCTGTGATCCGGTAAAAAAAGATCAGGATCATGAACATGGCCGCCTCGCAGATAATGGGGAAGTACGCTTCCCTGGCTGCGCCCATGCCTTCAAAGGGGGAGGCCGTATCCATGGCCGCCGCAATGGTAAAGAATCGGCCAAGTCCCAGGATATACAGGACAAAAATCACATCCCCTTTAAAAGAAAATATCGGGTTGTGTCCTGCAATGGGAAGGAACATCAGCGCGGTCATTGTCGCGGCAAGAGAGATGACAGGTCCCAGTTTAAACACAAAGGTGGTGCTGTTGCTGTAAACTGATCCCTTTTTAAACAATTTAATCAGGGTGTAGTAATTGATCAAAAGGGGCGGGCCTTTTTTCCCTCCAAAAAATGCCTTGATTTTCAGGATCAGGCCTGAAAAAAACGGTGCTGCCAGAATGGCTGCAAGCCAGAGTAAAATGGATTGAATCATACAACATTCCTTCATATAAAAAACAACAGCAAGATAATTGTCAGCAAAATATATCCGATATACAAATGAATATCCCCATGCTGCATCCAGCGAAGCTTGTCAAACAGGTAGAGAACAGGACGGACAACCGCATTAATCATGTGAAGCTCTGCAATGTCGTTGACATGGCTGTGGTAGTGGGTCTTTACAGGGAACCGTCCTTTGATGGGCGGATGATCCTCGGTGAGCGGAGCCGCAGCACTGAAAAATTCTAGAATAGATCCGGCATAAGAAGAGCCGGTATATTGCATCTTAACCGTTGGTTGGGTAAAGCCGCAGCCCCATGTTCCGGATCTTGTCACGGTTTTCTTTCTGTAGTAAATTGACCGGGTTCCTAAGATAATCAGGACAAGGACAAGGAACAGCAGAGCGGCAAAGGTGATGTTGCCGGTTATGTGCCCAAAGGGCTCAACAGGAACCTGGCCGTAGTCAAGGCCTAATGCCTGCACGGCCTTTAAGGCCATGTTGATGAACACTTTTGGGTATACGCCGATGATCACGCAAGCTGCGGCAAGTATTCCCATAGGAACCATCATGGCCACGCCGTGTTCCTTGGCATTTTCCGCCACTTTGGTCCGGGGTTCTCCCTGGAAAACCACCCCCACCACCTTGGTGAAACAGGCCAGGGCCAACCCGCCGATAACAGCCAGGCTGATGATGGCAAATATGCTCATGGCAAAGGTCATGGAGCCTAAGGGGATGGACTTGAAGCTGCCCATATAGATAAAAAATTCACTGACAAATCCGTTAAAGGGCGGCAGGCCGCAAATGGCCAGAGAGGCGATGATAAATGTAGTTCCGGTAATTTTCATCCCCTTGAGCAGTCCGCCTAATGCGTCAATGGACCGGGTGCCGGTCTGGTGCAGCACCATGCCGGCTCCCATGAACAAAAGGGATTTGAATATAGAGTGGTTGAGAACGTGCAGGATGCCGCCGGCAAATCCAAGGACAGTGACCAGGGGATTACCCGTTGCCGCACCGATCATCCCCATGCCCAAACCGATGAGGATAATCCCGATATTCTCCACACTGTGATAGGCCAAAAGCCGCTTGATGTCATGCTGTCCCAGTGCGTAAACCACCCCCAGAATTCCGGACAAAACGCCGGCAATCAGGGTGATATATCCAAAAATAGGGGTATGAAAATCCAGAATTGCGTAAATTCTCAGTATCCCGTAGATGCCGGTTTTGATCATTACCCCGGACATCACCGCTGAGATATGGCTGGGGGCTGCAGGGTGGGCATGGGGCAGCCAGACATGAAAGGGAAACACGCCAGCCTTGGAGCCGAACCCGATAAAGGAGAGCACAAAGATCAATATCTTTACCGCTTCAGGCACATCGGCCATGGGCGCGAAGTCAAAACTGCCGGTATGGCCGTAAATCAGCCCAAATGCGCCCAGAACAAACATGGCACCTATGTGAGTAAAGACAAAGTAAAGATAACCGGCCTTTCTATTCTCGCTCGATTCATGGCCGTAAATCACCAGAAAGAAGGAGGACAGGGACATGATTTCCCATGAAAGCATGAACGTCAGGATATTGGCGGCGGTCACCACCAAAGCCATGGAGGCGATCAGCATACTGAAAAAAAAGTAATTGACCCCGTTTTTAATACCCCCTTCTTCATTTTCCATGTAATGGAAGCTGTAAATGGCTGCCATCATGGAAACGGCAAAGATGGCAGTCAGAAAAAAGGCGGAAAGACCGTCAACATGAAAGGAAAGAGAAAAGAGATCCAGATAGTTGAAAGAAGTCCAGGCCTCGCCTGGATTTAAAAGCTTGCCTGCGGAATCAATCAGCCCTAAAAGAGAGCCCCCGCTTAGAAGCAACACGGCAATACCTCTTGATAATGTCTTCTGCCGGGCCAAAACAAGAGATAGAAAGCCGCCGAGCATAATGATTAATGTGGAATTAAAAAATTGACACATACCTTCCCCAATTTATTCTATTCGATTTGTAGATTCCTATCGTCAAGTTTCCTAAGCTAAAAAAGTCCTTGGTATGTACATGTTGTTTTTTAGGTTTGTCAAGAAAATTGTAATAGAATGAAACAATTTCACAGCATGAAATGTAATTATCCCCATTTTTTAAATGAATCATGCAGAGAGTCCAATTTCAGGAATATCCAGAACAAAGACGCTTAATTTTAAAATCTTCTTGTTTCCAACGTAGTACTCGAAGCCTTTAGACTGGTCAACTTTGGGGCTTTTTTAAGCCCCTCGGTCTTGAGCCGAGGGGTATTTGACTGGTTTGCAATATTTTTTCAGGACCGCAATTTCGTTCCTTTTTTAAAATTTGCGGTCCTGAACATATCTCGTTCTTTGATTTAAGGTTTTATTCTTATGGCCGGGTATAATCCTTTTCGTTCGCCTGTCCGGTAAGGCTGAATAATGTTATAGGAGATATTCTGGTCATCCTGGGCGTGTCCTCTGTTTTCTCCGTCTTTAAATAGCGCCCCGTTGTCCTTGAGAATCTTCTTTAAGCGATCCTTGAAGGAGCCGATAAACACGGAACCTTTTCCTGAAAAGGTCATTTTCCCTACAGTCAAATTCTCCCTGACTTCGGCCAACGCATCCAACGAAATGGTATTGGTGGCAAGGTCTTCCGGAGATTGAATGTATCCCCATACCAAATGTTCGTTGGGAATCTGTATCGGCATACTTGGGCTGATGATGGTGTGAGGCATTATAATACAGCCTTCACCGATTTGAATCCGTGCATCGGGTCCACCGTTTAAAAAGGAGTTGAACCCCACAAAACATTCCTGGCCGATATCGGCATGGATAATTTTGCCGCCATGGGCTGTAATGCAATTGTCTTCCAGGATCGAATCAATAATATAGGAATTTTCCTGGGCATTGGATCCGTCTCCCATGGTTGCATTCTGAAGAAAGGATCTTTGGGCCACCAGGACATTTTTTCCAATACGGGTTTTTCCCTTGATTCTGGCATACCGGTTGACTGCAGAGCTATTCGGGACTTCAAAGGGCTCTAAATGCATGACCTCAAACAACCGTTCAAAATCCTGATCCCGAGCCCTGACAAAGTCGTAAATCACCCCCTGGGGCTGGAAGGTCTCATTCACTCCTACAAAATTATCAAGGATACTTTTCTTAAATTTGTATTTAAATTCAAAATGGGGGCTCTTAATCCAGACGGTGCCGGGATCGATTTTCCGATGAAAAAGCTCTCCAACTTGAACATAGGAAAATTCTCCCACGATACACGAGTGCAAATTCATTAAGTCCACGGTGGCAAAGGGACCTATAAAGCAGCCTTCCAGGGTGGATCCGTGGATATTGGCGTAGTGGGCGGAAATAGTATTGCGGATACTAAACAATTCGGGACTTTCAGGGTTGTGGGAATTGCTGTGGACCAGGGTTTTATAAAGCAGGCTGTCTAGAATGGAAATCATTTCATCCTCAACCAGGGGGATATCCTTGGCCGATTTTATGCAGTCACCTTCTCTTTTGAGTTCATCTCCCCTGACATCACTTTTATAAATAGCGGAGCGTCCCACATAACATTTTCCTAAAAAATAACTGCCTGCGATATTGGAATTTTTAAAGTTAAAATAAAGGGGATGGCGGGAGGTAATGCCGTAAAAAGCGTAGAATTCGAGCATTTTTTCATGATCAAGGGCATGGTTGACAAAGGTCTGCGTGTCAAACTCGAATTCCAGTAAATTAGCGTTAACGCGGCTGATGATCCGGTCGCTGAGTTGCTGTAGCTGGCTCATATTTTGTCCTGTATTTTAAGTTGTCATTTTTCGGATTTCCCTATTCATTAGTGAAAATCCAGGGTTTGTGGCCTTAAGGCGCATGTCTGTAATTCAATTTACAATCCTTGGTGTTAAAATGGTTTAAAACAAAAAAAACAATACCATAGAAATTATCAAGTGACAATATTTTAGACGGCCATTAACAACTTGTCTTGCATCTGGGCAACTTTTCGTCCAAACAGGGGGTCCCGCAAAGTCGTATTTGTAACTATCGTTTCCAGAATTCGGGGACCAGAAGTATAATTACGGTATAAATTTCCAATCGTCCTGCCAGCATGCACCAGCACAAAAGCCATTTGCCGGCCTGGGGCAGGTGTGCAAAGTTTTCCGTTGGTCCCACTGTGCCGAACCCCGGGCCGATGTTGCCGATGCAGGAGGCCACAGCACCTAAAGCGGTCAAAAAATCCACACCCAGTGAAGATAAAAGCGCGGTGGCTATGATAAAAATCAGGATATACAAGACGATGAATCCCAGGATGGAGCGCAATAATTCTTCGGAAATCAGGGTGTTGTTCAATTTGATATGGCTGACGCTGCGGGGATGAATCAGCTTGAACAGTTCCCGGTAGCAGTATTTGATGCAAACCATAATTCTGGCGCATTTCATACCGCCGCCCGTGGAGCCGGCACTGGCACCCATGAACATACCAAAAAATAAAAGAACATGGGACAGACCCGGGAATAATTCATAATCAGCCGTGGCGTAGCCTGTGGTGGTGACAATGGCGACCACCTGGAATATGGCGAATCTGAAGGCTTTAGAGAAGCTGTCATACAACGGTCCCCAGGTGTTCAATGTGATGATCAGGGTGCCTATAAGCACAGCGCACAGAAAAAACCGACATTCCGCGTCTTTCCAAAGCGTAATACCATTGCCCCGCAATATTTGGTAATGCAGAGAAAAGTTGATGCCTGCAAGCAACATAAATATGGTAATTGTATAATCAAAATAGGCGGAATCATAGTGGGCGATGGAGAGGTTCTTGGGTGAGAAGCCTCCGGTGGGCAGCGTGGTCAGGGCGTGGCAGATCGATTCAAATAAATTCATTCCCCCGAAATAAAGAAAAAGGGTGAGTAAAAACGTCATGCCTGCATACACCATCCAAAGAATCTTGGCGGAATCTGATAACCGGGGGGTCAGCTTATCAGGTACCGGACTTGGTACTTCGGCTTTATATAACTGGATGCCGCCCACCCCTAAAAACGGCAGAATGGCCAGGGAAAGAACAATGATGCCCATGCCGCCCAGCCACTGGATCAGGCTTCGCCAGAACAAAAGACTGGGCGCCGCCCCTTCAATGTTGGTCATCACCGATGAGCCCGTGGTGGTAAATCCGGACACGGATTCAAAAAAGGCATCCGTATACGTAGAAAAATCCGGGGCCAGAAAAAAGGGCAGGGCACCGAAAAGACCAACGCCAAGCCAGCCTAATGCCACAACGGCGATGCCTTCCCGCTGGTTAATGTAGTCATGGTCACCGGCCTTTTTTGAGATGAAAATCATTACTGCGCCTATAATACTGGTCACCGCCATGGCCGTAAGGTGGCCTTGATAGGCCCCGTCCTTGAAAAACAGGCTGCAGCCTAAAGGCAGCACCATGGAAAGTCCTAGTACAAAAAGAAGGACACCAATGATCCGTATAATAAAGGGCCAGCGCATCAGAAGAAACCAAGCTTTACAGCGAGCATCTTTTCTAAGTTTTTCACTGCGGCCTGAATCGCAAATAAAATGATTCGGTCTCCTGCCTGTACCCGATTGTCACCCATGGGGATAATGATTTCCTCCTGGCGGATGATACAGACAAGCAGGGTCCCTTTGGGGAAAGAGATATCCTTGATCGGCCCATTGGTGATGGTCGAGGATGCGAGTGCAACCGCTTCAATGAATTCTCCCTGTTCACCATAAATGGAAATGTCTGAAATCACATTGCCCTGGCGAATATCCTGCAGAATTGAGGACACCGCCGATACCCTGGGGCTGACCACTTTTTCAATACCGATGGTGGACAATAGCGGATAATAGCTTGCTTTACTGATGCGGGTAATGGTGTTGTCGACCCCCATGTTTTTTGCCAAAAGGGAGACAAGGATATTGGTTTCATCGTCATTGGTTACCGAGACCACCGCATCCATCTGATTGATATTTTCTTCCATGAACAGCTTTTGGTCTCCGCCGTCACCGTGAAGTACCACGGTTTTTCCCATTTGCATGGAAAGATCGTTGCATCGGTCCATACTGGCCTCAATAATTTTGACCTGAATATTGTCTTTCTCAAGGGACTGGCTAAGTTTGAAGCCGATGCGGCCGCCGCCCACGATAAGCACCCGTTTCACCGGCCTGACCGTTACTCCTAAAAGACCCAGGGTTTCCCTAAGCTTTTTGGTGTCACATACAAAATAGATCAGATCCCCTGCCATGGGTTTATGTTTACCCCTGGGTACAATGACTTTATTGTCCCGGATAATGGCGGCAATCAACGGCCGTTCCTGGCCAAAGACGTTATGGAAATCCGCCAGTTCCATTCCGGCGATGGGCGATGTTTCAGAAAGCCGCATACCCACATATTTGACTCGACCGTTAACAAACTCCCCCTTGTCCACGGCACCTGGAATGGTCATCAGTTTTCTGATGGTTTTGACAACCTCTGCTTCGGGGTTGATGATGTTGTCAATGTGCGGGGCTTCATTTTTAAGGCTGGTATGAAAAGGGATAAATCCTTCATTGCGCAAACGGACCAGTTTTCTGGTCATGGGCGAAATCTGGTTGGCGATCAGGCAGGATACAATATTGATTTCATCACTGTCTGTGACGGCCAGGAGAATATCCGCGCCAACAACGCCGGCCTCCCGCAGGGTATCCGGGTTGCTGCCCGATCCTGTTACGACCTTGACATCCAGGTCTTCAGCAATTTTTCTGGTGGCATTTGCGTCCACATCAACCACCACGACATTCTTGCTTTCAAGGGCCAGCCGACCGGCAATGTTGTAACCCACGCCTCCGGCACCGATTATCACTATTTTCAAAGGAAAACTCCCGGTTCAATATCAAGAATATGACTGCAACATTGAGCCCGTTTTTACTATATTTGACAGGGAACTGTCAACATAACCAAGGCTGATAAGGGAAACGCCCCGGGTCATCAGGAAAAATGAACCGAGGCGTTGGGGGGTGGCTTGATTCTATTGTAGGCCATTTTTCTTAGGGCAATCCCTCTGTGGTTGCCCTCGTCAGGGCAGGCACGGTGGGATGCCCCTACAGCGGTCGATGTTAGAACCAATTCTTCTTTTTATTCAATGATCAATTTTTACATCGTTGTGATGGGCATCCCCATAAGTTTCCATAGGAATATGGACAATGCGACAATCACCATCAATATGCCGGAAGCCGGAATACCGTACATGAAAAATTCACCTGTGGTAAACTGTTTGGAGTCGTAAGCAATGGCGTTGGGGGCGGCACCCACCAGCAGTAAAAACGGCATACCGGCGGTTACAAGAGACGCAAACAGGATGACCTCAGGTGCTACATTAAGATAGGGGGCAATCACCAGTGCCACGGGCAGGGATATGGCGATAGCCGCCACGTTCATGATAAAGTTGGTCATAATCATGACAAAAAATGCAATGCTTAAAATGAACACAAAGTAATTGGCCTTCTGGAACATGGTCAGCCAGTTGATGGCAAGCCACTCCGCAGCCCCTGTTTCCCACAGGCAAAAGCCGATACTCATGGCACCGCCAAATAAAAGGATGATATTCCAGGGAATCGTTTCAAGATCTTTGATGTCAAGAATATTGAAGATAAAAAATAAAACCGTTGCCACAAGCATGATTGCATTTTTGTCCAGGCTGGATATGGCAGGGATGAACTGTTTTATGGACATAATGGCAATGGCCAGAAAGATAATAGTGCCGGCCAGGATCTCCTGTTTTGTGATGCCACCCATGGCTTTTTCCAGTGCTTTGGCCTTTTCCTTGATTCCTGGGATGGTCTTTTTTTCGGGTTTAAATAAAACCATGAAAAATCCCCAGAGGATAAAGGTCATGGCCCAGCCCACAGGAAACATGTAATAGGTCAGTTCAAAAAAGGATATATCCCGGCCTACAATATCTTTAAAAAAACCGATGGCCACAGCGCCCCTGGCCGCGCCTAACAGCGTGACAATAGAACCGGCACCTGCCACAAATGCCATACCCATGAAAAGCCCCTTGCCGAATTTGGTGGGGCCGGGCTCATCTGTATACATCGCGTAAATGGTCATCAAAAGCGGAAACATGGTGGCCGCCACAGCCGTATGGGCCATGATATGGGTTAATGCCGCCGTGACCACAAAACAGCCCAGGTAAATCATGCTGGTTCTTTCTCCCACAACAGCAAGCATTTTGTAAGCCAGACGCTTGGTTAAACCTGTTTTGGTAAAGACCATACCGATGATCAGAGATCCGAATATAAACAGAACCGACGGGGTCATGAAATCCTTCAGGGCTTCCTTGGCTGTCCGGACGGCAAAAAGCACCTGGAGCGCGCCTAATGCCAGACTGGTCACGCCGATGGGCACCACTTCAAATACCCACCAGGTACCGGCCAGAAGAAAAATAGCAAGCGCGCCTTTGCCCTGGGCACTTAATACAAAACGTTTGCCTGTGGGATCCACAGCATCCGGCCATGCCGGAGAAAAATTAACAATAGCGAACAGGGTCAGACCGATAAGAATAAACAGAATTCTTTTCCAGTCCAGTTGTGTTTTTGATGCATCTTTATTTACAGTTGTCATTTGGGTCCCTCTCTTCTTTGGGTTAATGAATCATTGCTTCATTTAAATTTTGTTTTTATTAACATTTTTAATATTTTTCAACTGTTTGTTTTATCACGTTTTCCGTTTAAACGGTGTGGTTAGGTTTAAATTGCGAACGACGCCGCCCTTGTAAAAGTTAGGACCTATTTTCGTTTTAACGGATTTTACGCCGGGCACCGCCCCGGCAAGATCCATGATTTCCTTTTGTACCCGGGCAAGATTCATCACTTTTCTGTCCAGCGTAACCAGCACATGGCCCGAATCCGATTCAATAATCAGGTGGTATCCAAGGCCGGCTAACGCTGCATCAACCCTGGAACTGATATTAAAATCAACAGCATGCCTATTTTTATTGGCATTTTTCATTGAGCGTTTGATATCCGGTCGTATTTTTTCGATGGTCTGATTAACCTCGTCCCGGGTCATGTCATGTGTTGTTGTATCAATTTTTTTCCACGCCAGAGCCATATCGTGTCGTGCGGGATCCCATAGAGAGTCTAAATTTAACTGGGCGGCAAATCGTTGTTCCCTGTGGTCAGACCGGGCGATGGCCGTGGTGGCGGCCTGGCTGGATAACTGGTGTAGGCCCATGGCCCTTTGTCTGCGGACCTGCATGGGTGTCGCCGACATGATTCTGTAGATACCGGAAACAGATGCGGGAATCAAGTGGGATAAAGTACCTGAAAAAAGGCAGGGGCCGCTTAAAATATTCTGAGATATCTGTACTTTCAATGCGGCCAGGCATTTTTTTCTGTCGTGGGTAAAATTGTTAAAGGGGATGTGTCTGCACTGGATAGACCTGAAAATAAGGTCTGTTTTGAGATCATGGGCCTGACCGGTTTGTTTTACCAATACCGGATCTTCATATACAGTGCATTGATATACGGTGGATAATGCGTCAATGAATCGGTAAGGCGCGGCATATATACCGCATGTAATGGCAATCAGGGTCATGTTCTCTAATCTAATCAGTCAGGTTTCGGTTTATTGATTAAAATCAGGAACACAAGCAGCAAGGAATGTGCCATATTTTAAATTTGCTTGTAAAACAAATGGTTGTATTTTTAAAAGAAAAGGCTGAAACCAATTTGAAACATTTTGAAATAAAAAGAAAGACACTTCTTGAAACATTTTAAAACATCATATCAAACGCCCTTCAATCATACGGGTGAAAAAGATATCTCCCGAATTCAGGGTCTGGGTCTGCCACCGCTTAAAGGCATGCGACCAATTACCGGATACGCCGTCAAAGACCTCAATTTTTTTCCATTTTAAAAATTCATAATATTCATCTTCAATGGCCCCGCAGATCAATGTATTGATCTCCTGGACCAGAAGGGTATGGCACAGTTCATCCGGGGAGGATCTGGGCAGTACAATAATTTTTTTATCCTGAATATCGGAAAATTCAGCTGTTGTTAAAATGATGACTTCAGTGGTCAGGTCAAATCTGGGGACAATCTCTTCACCAAGTATTGGGATAGCTGTTTTATGAAGTGTCATAATTCTACTCTATTTGATACGCCTTGATTTTTCGCCATAGTGTACTGCGGCTCATGCCAAGAATTTGCGCGGCTTTATTTTTTTTGCCCCGGGACGTTTTCAACGCATCAATAATCATCTGCCGCTCCACCGAAGACCAGGTTTGTTCGGTTTCTGCTGATTGGGGCGCTGTAAAAGTCGGCAGTTGTTCCGATTGGGGGATTGGGACCGCCTCTGTTGCCGGTATCTTTGAAACCCTTTGTATCGGTTCATGATCCAGGAGATAGGCCGGCAGGTTATCCGCTTCGATTCTGGTACTCTGGGCCACATTCACGGCATACTCCATGATATTTCTGAGTTCCCGGATATTACCCTCATAGGTGTAATTCAATAAAACAGACAGGGCCGGTTCAGAAAAACCATTGATTTCTTTCCCCTGTTTTTTGGTGTAGTGGTTCAGGAAATGGTCAAGCAGAAGGCGGATGTCTTCCCCGCGTTCCCGCAAAGGCGGCAGATGTACCCTGGCCACATTCAGGCGGAACAGCAGATCTTTTCTGAATTTACCAATGGATACCATATATTTAAGGTCGCGGTGGGTGGCGGCAATAATTCGTACATTGGCGTTAAATCCTTTGGTGGCCCCTAACGGATAAATGATCCTGTCATCGAGAAATGTGAGTAATTTAACCTGCAGGGGCAGGGGCAGGTCTCCGATTTCCGTTAAGAAAATTGTGCCGTTGTGTGCCAGCTTGAACCGGCCGGGTTTATTTTCCACAGCACCGGTGAACGCCCCTTTCATATGACCGAAGATTTCGGATTCCAAAAGAGTGGCGGGTAGTGCTCCACAGTTTATTTTAATAAACGGACCGCCTGCACGCCCGGATGTCTGGTGTATGGCTTCCGCCACAAGATCTTTGCCCGTGCCGGTTTCCCCGGTGATCAGAATGGAGGCATCACTTTGGGCAAGCATGGGAAGGGTTTGAAAGATTGTTTCCATTTTTTGGCTTCGGCCGATGATATTGGCAAAACTGTAGGCCACATTCTTTTCACGGTCATTAGACGCACTGCTTCTCAAATCCTCGATGGTCTCCATATAACCTGTGAAATGCCCCTGGGTATCCATGATTTGTGCGGTCGTGATGCGGACCGGCAGTTTCTGTCGGTCTGTATTGATAATATCGCTGGTGCAGGATATGGACCGGTTTTTGCGGTGGGTGGCAAGGACCGGACAGTTGATGATGCATGCAGAACTTCGCAGGACATTTCTGCAGGGGATGCCCCTGGCCATATCCAGGGAAAACCCTGTCAGAGCCTGGAAGAATCGGTTGAGATGAACCACCCGCAAATTCGTATCCATCACCAGGATGCCCAAGGGGATTTCATCCAGAATATGGGCAAAATCCAGAGGAGATCGCATTAACTGATGAATTTCAGGAAATAAGTGCATCCGTGAACGGTGTTCCTTTTTTTAAAGTAGTTTCAAGTGCCAGTTCCAGGTGCCGGGGCGTGGTTTCATCCGAATGCCTTTCGGTATATTTTCAAACAGATTAACGTGCATGACAAAGCCGGCCTGTTTTAATTCCCCGGCTTTGGATGACAGATCCAGGGGCCAGTTGGGGAAGGTGTGGTAGGTCTTATTGTACTTGCTGGTCCAGGCGACTTCTCCCATGGGACTGGTAAAGCCTTTACCAAGCGCCAGGTCCGGGGCCGCAATCCTTGATATGGCCAGGGGCCAGTTGGCCCGGCAGACCACCCCTAAAGGCAGACAGCAGCGTCCCGGCAGGGATAAAAGGGTCCGGCTATCCAGTTCCGGGCTGACAATGGCCCCGGAAAACCCGTTGCGTTTCAATATTTCCACTGCAATACAATTGGTGATATTGCAAAAGGGACCTGCCCAGATGTTGAGTCTTTGGGGATTATCAAACAGGGTTATCTGCCAGGGAGAATTGAGTACAAAGTTTTTGGCCCCTTTTTTTAATGCGGTTTTGATATAATTTTGACAGATTTTTTCCTCATCGGGGAAAAGCACAGGATCCAGCCACAACCAGTCCTGGGCCTGGGCTTTGATTCCATAGCTGTTTGTAGAAATCCAGAAACCTGTATTATTAGGTGGTTTTGTGATCGGTGGTTTCTTTCTGAAAACATCCATTGCATATATATCAGGCTCTCTTTTCCTTCTATGACCCCTTGTTTGGCCATGTGATGTTATGCTCTCCCCTGCAGTTTTGTGGGTAAGGGACAGGGGGGATGGCTTAATCGTCACGTTGGGAAGTTCTCTGAGTTCGGCATCAAGGCGTGATAATTCTGCTTCCAGTTCTCTTCCTCTGCGGTCAATAATAAAAACAGAGGTGCCTTTTTTGATACGCCGGCCTTTTTTAGAAGATAAAAAATATTTTCCTTTTTTAGGAACAGCCCGGATTACCTTCTGGATTTGGTGAAAGCGCTCTTCTTCATATCCAATGCGTAAAAGATCCCCCGGCTGAAGCGCCTCCCTTGAAATAAAATAGGGATTCTCAGGATTTTTTATTCGGCCTAAAAACAAGCCGGATCCGGTTTCAGATCCATGATCCAGGGGATTTGATACCCGGTGGGATAAAAGATTGTAATGGCTGCCCTGTCGTCCCAACGCATACGCTAAAAATGACAACGCTTGTTTTTTCTGGTCCGGCGCATCCCTGAGCAGTTTATAAGCCATCACCGTGTAGTAAACATAATGGGGGCTTTTTTTTCTGCCTTCAATTTTCCAGGTGGTGATGTTGGGAATTTCCTTGAGTACTTTGGCCAGTACATCCGCTGACAGATCCATGCATGAGAAATATCGGGCTTTTTTTCCATTTTGTTCATACATCCGCCGGCAGGGCTGGACACAACGACCGCGCAGCGCGCTTTTTCCGCCAAACCAGGAGCTCCAGTAACACCGGCCGGATACGGCGTAGCAAAGCGCCCCATGGACAAACACTTCTAAATCCATGGTTCCGGGGACAGCCGCTGCCATGGCCCTGATTTCATCAAGGTTGAACTCTCTGGGCAGCACCACCCGGGAGAATCCCGCTTTGTGGGCCGCTTCAAGCCCGGCAGGATGCGTGCAGTTGGCCAGGGTGGACAGATGGAGATTGCCTTTGAATCCTGCCTGTTTTGCAAGGCTGACCATGGCAGTGTCCTGGATAATCAGGGCATCAACATCCGCATATCGGGTAAGCTTGTCAAGAATACGAAGCGCCTTGTCGGTTTCGGATTCTTTAATAATCGAATTAAAAGCAACATATACCTGAACCCCTTTTGAATGGGCAAATTGGGTCAGTCGTGCCAATTCTTCAATGGAAAAATTGCCGGCTTCCATGCGGGCTGAAAATATCTTAAGGCCGCAGTAAATGGCGTCAGCCCCGGCCGCTATTGCAGCAAGAAAAGAGTGTGTATCCCCGGCAGGTGCCAGAATGATAGGTGATTTTAATGGTTGGCAGCTCATAAGGCCCTTTATGCTCAAGTATGGGTAAAAATAGATATTTCATATTGCAATTTCAGTTAATAATGTCAGAATACCATCTTTGGGCTGTAAAAGCAGTCCTGGTAAACATTTAAAAAGATTATGGAAAAACAATGAGGAGGATAAATGTTTGCAATTCATGATGAAAACGGCTATGCAGTGCCCTTAGAAGGCATTGAGATGAAAACCTTGGTGTATGGGAAGGAGATGCTTCTGGTCCGGTTTAAAATGACCAAAGGCGCTTTGCTGCCTTCCCACACCCATCCCCACGAGCAGACCGGGTATCTTGTTTCCGGTCGCATCAATCTTTATATCGGGCATGAATGCCGCAATGCCGGCCCCGGAGATTCCTGGTGCATTGAGTCCGGGGTCGAGCATCGTGCTGAAGTCCTGGAAGACAGCGTTGCTATTGAGGTTTTTTCACCGGTACGGAAAGAGTACCTGCCCGCAACCTGATGATCTCGATCATCAGGTTTTTAGGGAATTTTTTCCAACGCCGAAGTTGGGCAACGTAAGGGCCATGGAACTTTTAAAATTGGATCATCAAGTGATGAACATGAATCCGTAGGGCCTTAAGCGTCAGGTATGCATATTTTACAGGGTTTGTAACCCTGGGATTCAGCCTCTTCCTTTGTGATAAAATCCATGCTGCAATTTTTACCACTGGCAAAATTACACGTCACGCTATGAAAAACCAGGGTTTCAATATTTCCTTTAAATTGAACGCATTCATCTGCCGGTGCTTCTGCTTCTGGTGCTAAGGATTCAGCAGGCTGCCGGGGCAACGTGGCGGGGTTTTCAGAGGCTTGCTCTATTTCCGGTTCCGGCTGCTCATCTGTATTCGTTTCTATTATTTTTTCGGTTGGTTCCTGCGCCGGTTTGATATCTTGTTTGTCGAGGAGAGCTTCGCTTTTTTTATCTGATTTGTCCGTGTTTTTTTCTATTATTTCAGACGGTTCAATCTCAGCTTCATTGTTTTCTGATTGCTTGAGTTCCTCAATACCAAGATATACTGCAATGGCACCGCCAAGGATCATCAACACAGGAATCAGTCCTGTCAAAAAATTTAAAAAATTAAAAAAAGTGAACGAAAAACCAGGTACACCAATGAGTAATACCAAGGCACCGATGATAAATTTTTTCATCAATCCTCCAAAAGGAAACCCCGTCCTTTAGGTCGGGTAGGAATTTTGGATTACAGGAGATTCTCCGAGCTACAGGGGTTACTGTAAATCGAAGAAAATCCACACTTACCTACTACCAAAATACGGCTTCCGCCGTTCATCGCCGAAGCGGGTTGTTTCTGCCTTATTAATGAGCCCCCAAGGCCGTATGCTACCCTTTTTAGAGTGAAAATTGCCGCATTGTCAAGGCAATGGCGCAAAAATTGACAATTATTGACATTAAAATGCCTTTTTTTTTATAACGGCCATGACCTGACGGGCACAACAAACAATGACAGATGTGAGTCGTGAGTGCTGAGTTATGAGAAAAACAGCTTGTTTTAAATCGCATCACTCAAAACTCACGACTTTCATATAAACACAGCCAGGATAAAGTAACAGACCGGCAGAAAATATAGAAGGGCCCGTACCATGGGTGAGAAATTTTTTTGTCCCGTAAATACGACAATGCATAATCCTACGAACACGGAAGCCCCCCTGAAACCCATGGAGAGATAACTCCAGCGCAAAATCGTTGTACTAAATCCAGCCATGACAACGGCACCTGAGAGAAGCAGGATCGCAATTGTACACAGCCTGATAATGGTTAGACTGTGATCCGAATTTTTTGTAAACAAGCGTCGAATTCCATCCATATAAATGTTGGTGGTCACACCAAGGACAAGGCCTGCGCCGGTACCCAGGACAGCCAGAAGAAGTACGGCAGAACAAAAAGCAGCTATTGCCGAGGGCAGGGTCTGTTGAAAGAAAAAGGGCAAGGCCTGGGCACTGTTGCCTTCAAGTTCCGGAAAGTTGGCCCTGAGAAAAAGCCCAACAATAATACCTAAAATGCCGATGGGAGGGATGACAATGGCGGTAAGAAATGCACCATTTCTGGCTTCTCATATGGTTTTAGCTGAAAAAATGGCCTGCAAATAAATTTGTGTGGACAATACGCCTGTGATCATAGCGGCAATATCAATGCTTGTTGTTCTTATTCCATTGGAAAAGAAATCAAAAAAATCAGTATTTTCGGGTAATTGGGCTAAAATGTTGGTCATTCCGCCGCCGTTGACCAGCGCAATACCTGCACACACAATCATGATGGCGTACAGCAGGAAAAATTTGATTTTTCCCACCATTCCAGCCCCGGAAATTCCGCCTGAAATGACAAAGAATCCCATAAGTACCATGGTAATGAATAAGGAGACCGGCAACGGGAAATGGAATACTGAGTTTAAAATAGCCATGGCTGCCAGATACTGGGCAATGATATGGATAAACATGCCGCAGGAATTGAGCATGGAACAATAATACTGGAAGTTTCGGCCAAAATATCTGCCGAGCAGTTCGGAAACTGTCGTGACCTGCTCCCGTCTTAATGCTGCGGCAAAAAAGCACCCCAGGATAAAACAGGAGATACCGCTGCCCAGAGTAAAAATCCAGGCGCTGACGCCATGATCGTAGGCTGATTGAACTGTTCCGATGGTTGAAACACCCCCTACAAGGGTGCCGATAATTACCCAGGAGACCTGGGTGGCGGAAAGCGATCTGCCGGCCGTTGAAAAATCTGATCCATTAACCACCCGCCTCTGATTTTTTAAAACCAGACTACAAAAAAGAATAAATGCGCCGACAAATACGAGCGCGTATACAAACTGCCCCAACTTTTTTCTCCTTGAAATTTACCGGATCCTTTAGAGCCTTTTCAGGGATAAGTTCATAGTATAGGAATTTCCATTCTCCAGTACCCAGCACCCAGCACCCAGCACCCACCACCCACCACCTAACAGTCCGCCCAAAGGGCGCTAATTTAATAGATGGCAGGCTCTTAGGCAGGATTCGGCTTTTAATTTTAAAAGTGCAGTTCTACGCTTGATTTGCACATAAGGCAATGGAGAAATCGGGGTTTATTATGTTTTGGGAGAAACACCAGGAGGTGCTATGGTAACGGAACATCGGGATCAGGACTTCGGTATAGCATGATCCACCACATCCTAAAAGCCATCAGGGCGTCGGCATCTTCCTGGTGTTGGCATTTAAAAAGGCTTAAGGAATATGCCTCTTCAAACTCTTCCGGGGTGAAAACGAAATCATTTTGATCCAGAATCTTTTGCCGGGTTTGACTGGTCTGTGCTTTTACCAGTCTGCTTCTAAGATCATTGTCATGTTGGCCTTGCCGAATAAAGTTAAGGGCGTTTTGAATTGTCATATGGTTCTCCTGAAAAATTTTATGAATTAAAAAAGAAGCAAAGACAATGCCAAAAAAACTAGACCGAACCACGGAAAGCACGGAAAGGCACGGAAATCAAGTTTCCGTGCTTTCAGTGGTTATAAATAGAAGGTGTTGATCGTATCAGAAAGGTCGGCATTAATAACAAAATTGAACTATTGAAAACGATTTTGTAAGAGTTGAAAAAGCATTGGTAAATTATTTTAAGGTCATTTAATATAGCCAAGGTATCATTAATAAGGAGTGAATCAGGTGATAAAACCAGACGTAAAACCCATTTTTTGCAGTTTAAAACCCAAAGACATCATTGGCGTGGCCGCACCATCGGCCAGGTTTGATGCGCAGATGTTTCAAAAAGGGGTCCTGGCGCTTAAATCCATGGGGGTTGAAGTGCATATCCCTAACGGTATAACAGGCCGGCACAGATACCTTGCCGGCACGGATCGGCAACGGGCGGATGTGCTTAATTCGCTGTTTGCCGATCCTAAAATCAACGGCATCATAGCGGCAAGGGGCGGATTCGGTGCCATGCGCCTTTTGCCGTTTCTGGATTGGGATATCATTGCCGGAAACCCGAAATTGTTTATGGGGTTTTCAGATGCCACGGCGTTGATCATTTCTCTGGTATCCAAAACCGGCATCTGTGCCCTGCACGCGCCAAATCTGGTTTCCCTTGGCCGGGCGGATGAACAGACGCTGGACAGTTTCTCAAAAAATTTGACAGGCTGTTTTACACGTATTGATCTGCCTTCTGATCAGGTGCTTGCGGGAGGATGTGCCACAGGGCAGCTTCTGGGGGGGAATCTGGCCACCCTTGTTCATATGATCGGGACAGCGTATCAGCCTGATTTTACCGACAGTATTCTCTTTATAGAGGACGTGGGGGAACCGGCATACAAGATTGACCGGATGCTGACCCAGATGAAAATGGCCGGTGTGCTGGAAGGTGTTAAAGGGGTTGTGACCGGGTCTTTTGAAAATTGTGACGATGACGCCTATATCCCCGAGATCATTCAAGAGGTGTTTTTTGACGCAGATATCCCGATCTGCATGGGAATTGACGTGGGGCACGGGGCGGTTAACCTTTCCCTTCCCATGGGGGGAGCCGCTACCCTGGATGCAGACCGTCCATGTCTTGAATGGGATTTTACCGTAAAATGAAATGTCGCGTCTTTCAAAAGATTGATGACGTCATGACCAATGCTGTGGCTGACGGTGTGTTTCCGGGCGCTGTGCTGCTGTGGGCGCATGGAACACATATTTTTTACCACAAGGCCTTTGGGGTTACGGATATAAGGTTCGGGGACCCTGTGACATTGAATACGATTTTTGATCTGGCCTCTTTGACCAAGCCGCTGGCCACAGCTCTGGCTGTGGCAGATCTGATTGCATCAGGGCGGTTATCCCGGAAAACTTGTTTAAAAGATGCCCTGCCGGCTGCCTGTGGAACAGGTAAAGCCGATATCACCATTGACATGTTGCTGCGCCACAGGTCTGGTCTGCCTGCCCACCGTCCCTATTTTAAATCGCTGCCCGTCCCTGTCCCCGGCATCGCCGCTGGGAAGTGCCTGCGGCAGCTGGTCCTGGCTGAACCCCTGGAATATGAGCCTGATTCCCAGGAAATTTACAGTGATCTGGGATTTATTCTCTTGGCCTGGGTGGTGGAGCATCTGTCCGGTGTTCGGCTGGACACATTTGTTCATGAACGGATCTTTGCGCCTTTAAATATTTATGATTTGTTTTTTAATCCCCTTTGCTCTGATTTGATAAATCCCGAGAAGGATAAATCTTCTCTTGTTTTTGCCGCGACCTCCCGTTGTCCCTGGCGAAAAAAAATGATGCTGGGGGAGGTGGAAGATGAAAATGCCTGGGCGGCGGGCGGCATTGAAGGGCATGCCGGTCTGTTTGGTACAGCTGCCGGGGTTCATCGCCTGTGTTGTCAGATCCTGCACGCACTTGAAAATAAAGAAACCAAAGTAATAAATTCTTCGGTTATTCGATGTTTTGCCTATAAAAACAATGAGATGGCGCGTCCGGCAGGCTTTGATTCTCCAAGTCAAGAGAACGCATCGTCAGGACGTTTTTTTTCTAAACGATCTGTCGGACACTTAGGCTTTACCGGCACATCTTTCTGGATAGATCCTGATAATGAACTGATCACGATACTTTTGACCAATCGGGTACATCCAAGCCGTGAAAATATTGATATAAGGAAATTCAGACCCAGGCTTCATGATTTGATCGCATCTATTTATAAGGACAATATACAGGCGTGAAACACTTTTATTCTTGTAAAAAAAATTTAAGTTTGTTAGCAACTATGTTCTTAGTAGTATTTTTTCATTATCTATTTGATAAAACACAACTCCCAATTTGTATGAAAGAGGACAAATGAACTTTGTAACAGATACTTTGCTTGGGGCTTTTTCCAATGACCTGGCCATTGATCTTGGCACTGCAAATACGCTGGTTTATGTTAAGGGCAAAGGAATTGTATTAAGTGAGCCGTCAGTGGTGGCGGTTAGAACGGATAAGCGGACCAGAAACAAAGTGCTGGCAGTGGGGCTGGAAGCAAAGCGTATGTTGGGAAGAACACCGGGGAATATTGTGGCCATCCGACCTATGCGAGACGGGGTTATTGCTGATTTTGCAGTCACCGAAGCCATGCTCAAGCACTTTATCCGTAAAGTTCATAACAACAGAAAAACGCTGGTGCGTCCAAGAATTATTATTGCCGTACCGTCCGGGATCACCCAGGTGGAAAAACGAGCGGTCAGGGAAAGCGCGGAATCTGCCGGCGCCAGAGAGGTTTTCCTTATAGAAGAGCCCATGGCTGCGGCAATCGGCGCAGGCCTTCCCATTACGGAACCCACTTGCAATATGGTTGTAGACATCGGTGGGGGGACCACTGAGGTGGCGGTTATCTCCCTGGCCGGAATTGTCTATACACAATCCCTGAGGGTCGCCGGAGACAAGATGGATGCTTCCATCAGCCAGCATATCAAACGCAAATATAACCTGCTCATCGGCGAAAGAACCGCCGAAATTATCAAAACAACAATCGGCAATGCCTATCCTGATCCGGAACACCTTGAGACCATTGAAGTCAAGGGCAGGGATTTGGTTTCCGGAATCCCTAAGATATTGGCCATTGATTCCGAAGAGGTCAGGATGGCTATTTCCGAGCAGATTGAAGCCATTGTTGAAACTGTTCGTATTGCCCTGGAACAAACCCCGCCGGAACTGGCCGCTGATATCGTGGACTCCGGGATCGTTTTAACCGGTGGTGGTGCCTTGTTGAAAAACCTGGACAAACTGATTCAAGAAAAATGCGGTCTTCCCATTGTCGTGGCGGATGACCCTTTATCCACCGTGGCGCTGGGCTGCGGCAAATCCCTTGACAGTATCGAAATTCTTAAAGAAGTGGTCATCAGCTAAAGGTAATGTTTTCCAGACGGATCATGATGATTGTCGGCGTGGTCTTTTTTGTTGTGGTGGGGCTCACCGTAATCACCATGTCCAGCAGGGAAACCCTGTCGGTAGGGGGGATTGAAAGACTGACCATAACCCTTACTGCTCCGTTTCAATTTGTGACCTCCCGCATCATCGGTTTTACCGAATCGGTATGGCAAACCTATTTTTCCTGTGTGCTTGCCGTAGAAGAGAACCAGGTATTGAGACGTGAATTGTCAAAGGCCCGACATGCAGCGAACAGGTGCAAAGAGCTTGAGCTTGAAAATGCCCGTTTAAAAAAATTTGTCAATTTTCAAAACTCAATGCCCGCGGCTTATGTGGCAGCCCAGGTGATTGCCCGGGATCCGTCACCCTGGTTTAAAACCATCATGATTGATAAGGGTGAAAAAGACGGGTTAATTAAAGGCCTTCCGGTGCTGGTGTCGGAAGGGATCGTAGGACAGATTATTAAAGTATCCGGTCGTTTTTCCCGGGTGCTGCTGATTATCGACCGCAATTCAGCTGTTGATGCGCTGATTCAGGATACCCGCGTTCGCGGCATGGTCAAGGGCAATAATAAAGACACCTGTTCCTTTGTATATACGTTGAGAAAGGATCCGGTGCAACAAGGACAGGTGATTGTCTCCTCAGGGTTGGATCAGGTATTCCCAAAAGGATTAAGAATCGGAACGGTACTTGATGTAAAAAAAAATCATTCCCAGCTGTTTCAGGATATCATCATAAAAACCGCCGTAGATTTTAACAGGCTTGAAGAAGTGCTGGTATATAGAAATGCCGATTGACAGACGGGTATGATGAATTTCATATTTTTTTTCGTTGTCACGCTATGTCTGGTTATTATTCAAACTGTCGTTATTCCGGAGTTTTCCTGGTTCCCCTACGCGTTCGATCTGATGATCATCAATGTATTGTATCTGAGCCTTTTTTCCCTGCGCTGCTGGATACCTTTCTGTCTTATGATCATCGGCAGCATCATGGACAGCCTGTCAGGATCGCCGTTTTTTCTGCATACCACCGCGTATCTGTGTATTTACCTGGTCGTTTTTTTTCTGCGGCGGCTGGTTTTTCAGCGCAGCGCTGTTTTTGTATGTATCGTCAGCCTTACATCCGCCTGCATTTATCAGATCCTGATTCTGTTTAGTATTTTTCTGCTCCAGGGTCACAACGCCATTGCGGCGACAGATTACCGCCTTTGCATCGGTCAGGTCCTATGGGCCGCTGTCGGTATTCCCATCGGCGTCTGGTTTATGGGAAGCGTACACCAGAATTTTTCACACGCCGTAAACCAGTCCTGCCGGCACATGGCGCGCAAATACAGAGGATAATATGGGTGGAATCCATAAACATTCAGACAGGGACTGGATCAAGCATCGATATATAGGAGGCGGTCTGTGCATTATTTTTATTTTCGGCGTTCTTTTTCTAAGGCTTGTTTATCTTCAGATGATCCATGGCGAAGAGTATCGGCGGCTGTCAACGACCAATTGTGTCCGGCTTAAAAGTATAAAATCCTCCCGGGGGTTGATTTATGACCGCAATCATAATCTTCTCGTGGACAACCGGCCGGCCTTTGACTTGACCATTGTACTTGAAGATGCCAAGCCCCTGAAGCAAACCCTTGAGCGGCTAAGCGAACTGACCGGCGATACCTATGAAGACCTGACGGCAACCATAAAAAAAGCAGGGCGATCGGCATTTTATAAACCAGTTGTTCTTAAACGGGATATAACAAGGAATCTGCTTGCGGTCATAGAAGCCCATCAGTTTGATCTGCCTGGTATTCTCATTGATATTGAACCCACCAGAAACTATATCCATAAAAAAACCGCTGCCCATCTGATAGGCTATCTTGGGGAGATCAATAAGGAAGAATTGGCTTCCGGTAAATTTCCTAATGTCCGGTCCGGGGATTCCATTGGTCGATACGGGGTTGAAAAAAGCTTTGAAGCGGATTTACAGGGCAAAAGGGGGGGGCACCAGGTTGAAGTGGACGTAAACGGCCGGGTGATAAAAATATTGAAGACTGTGGAACCTGTTTCCGGAAAGGATCTGGTTCTGACAATGGATTTATCTCTTCAGCAGAAGGCTGAACGCTTGCTTGGGGAGAATGATGGGGCTGTTGTGGCCCTTGACCCCTCAAACGGTGATGTCCTGGTCATGGCATCATCGCCTAGTTTTGACCAGAATGATTTTATTGGCGGTATCTCCACCGAGAAATGGCAGGCGTTAAGAGATGATCCGGGCAGACCCATGAACAACAAGGCAATTCAGGCGGAATATCCCCCGGCATCCACATATAAAATTATAACGGCCCTGGCAGGGCTTGAAGAAAAAGTCATTGACCGTAATTCAACCTTTTTCTGCCCGGGATTTTATAAGTTTGGCAACCGGCGCTACCATTGTTGGCATAGATACGGACACGGCCATTTAAATGTTGTGGATGCCATTGCCCAGTCCTGTGATGTGTTTTTTTATCAGGCTGGCGAAAAAATTGGGGTTGACGCCCTGGCAACGTATGCACATGGCTCCGGTCTGGGGCGGTTGACCGGCATTCGTCTGGCCCATGAACGCCCAGGGTTGATTCCCACGTCAGCATGGAAAAAAAAGCGATTCAAAGAGCGCTGGCAGGCGGGTGAAACCCTGTCCATCAGTATCGGCCAGGGGTTTAATCTGGTTACCCCTTTACAGATGGCGGTGTTTATTTCTGCGGTTGGCAATAAGGGAACCCTTTATCGGCCAAGGCTTGTTAAATCCGTTCAGGATGCCAAAGGGCAGGTGATAAGGGAAATTGAACCCGATATTACCGGTGGGTTGCCGGCGTCGCAAAAAAATTTGGCCATTGTGCGACAAGGGCTTTTAGAAGTTGTTCATGGCAACCGCGGCACTGCCCGGCGCATCCGTCTTCCCGGCATTCAAATCGCCGGCAAAACAGGTACCGCACAGGTTTTTTCCCGTAAGGCCGGGGAAAAGTTTGATAACAAAAAATTGAGGCGCACCCTCCAGGATCATGCCTGGTTTGTCTGCTATGCGCCTGCGCAGAATCCAAAAATAGCCATTGCCGTGATCATTGAACATGGGGAGCATGGCTCCAGTGCAGCTGCTCCCGTTGCAAAAGAGTTGATTCATGCCTATCTTGGGAACCCTGACGTCCCAACTGCCGTGGTCAAACAAGACCAGGCATATGTGGAGTAAAAAAATGTTTGACCGCCGTCTCGTATCAAATTTTGACTGGGGATTTTTTTTAATTATTTTTTTTATTTGCATTCTGGGGTTGACCATTCTTTATTCGGCGGTGACCGCCGGATATGCCGGAACCGCCCTGCATCCGCTGTTTAAAAAACAGGTTGTCTGGCTTGCCGTTGGATTTGCCATTATGATGGGCTGTCTTGTCATTGATTTTAGAGAGTTTGCCAAGCTACATTTACTCATATACGCCGCATGTGTCGGGCTTTTGGTGGCTACCTGGCTTGTGGGGCATACCGGCGGCGGTTCCCAGCGCTGGCTGGTGTTGGGTCCTGTTCGGATACAGACCTCGGAACTGATGAAAATTTCTTTGATTATCAGCCTGGCTTCGGTGTACGCAGACAGTATCAGTCCCGACGGTTTGGGGTTCAGGCATCTGATCAAGCCGGCGATTTTATGTATTATCCCCTTTGGTCTTATCTTTATCCAGCCCGATTTAGGTACAGGGCTTTTGCTTCTGCTTATTGCCGGCTGCCTTACTATATTTGTAAAAGTCGAAAAAAAAGTTTTAATCATTCTGGGGGGGGCTGGGCTTGCCCTGGTTCCCCTGGTATGGTTTTTTGGTCTTAAGGCGTATCAGAAAGATAGGATTTTAACCTTTTTGAATCCTGAGCGGGACCCCCTTGGCGCAGGTTATCACATCATCCAGTCCAAGATTGCCATTGGTTCCGGCATGCTTACCGGGAAGGGGTTTCTCCAAGGGACCCAGAATGCTTTAAGTTTTCTGCCGGAACAACATACGGATTTTATTCTTTCCGTATTGGCCGAAGAGTGGGGGCTTGCGGGGTGTACTGTGCTGCTGGCGCTCTATTTTCTTTTGCTGTTTTGGGGGGTGAATATCTCGTATAATTGTCGAAATATGTTTGGCTCTCTTTTGGCCATGGGTATTACCATTATGATATTCTGGCAGATTTTTATCAATCTCGGCATGGTGATGGGGTTGATGCCGGTGGTCGGGGTGCCTTTACCCCTGGTTTCCTATGGGGGGTCCTCGGTTGTAACCAACATGGTCGGTTTTGGTGTTTTGCTGAATATCAGCATGCGAAAATTCAACACGGCCTGAATCCTGATCTCTCTCTTTTTAGAACCTGACCGAAAATCCGTTTTGGGATGAAAAGTTGCACAGATGCAAGGCGCAGATGGTTTAATCTTCATTCAAGCACTATTTAGAATTGCTGCATTCTGTGTTGACAAAAGGCTTACTGGATGGTACTCAAGTCTCGATCATTCTAAGCATTTAGGCTAAATCCGTGAGATTTTAGCCAATAGGATATAAGTAGCTGATTTTTTGTAATTATTAACTGGTGGAGGGATTTTATGATCACTGTGATTCCTGATATATCAGCAGTATATCAGATGGTTAATTTTCTTGTCCTGTTATTCCTCCTCAACCTGGTTCTGTACAAACCCATTCGAAATGTCATTATCGAAAGAAAAGCCAAGGTCGGCACTTTAAGTTCAGGTGCTGAAAAAGCCTCGGCTGATCTTGAGAAACAGATGGATGACTACGAGAAAGGGTTAAGACAGGCAAGGGGTGAAGGCCTCAAGAAAAAAGAGGTGTTCATCGAGGAGGCGTCTGCCCAGGAAAAGGAAATTATTACCCGGATCAATCAGAAAGCGCAGGCTAACTTTGCCGAAATCAAGGCACAGGTAGCTGAAGAAAGCGAACAGGCCCGTAAAGCGCTTGAGGCCGAGGTTGAGGTCTATGCCAAAGCCATCGGCGAAAAGATACTCGGGAGGGCATGTTAATGAAAAAAATTAATTGGAAAAAACACCTTAAGGTTTCCGCAACTGTCGTGGCTATAGTAGGGGTTACGACAGTGGTCTGGGCTTCCGGCGGCGGTCATGGTGAAGCAGCGCATCACAACGCATGGCACGATATTGATACCTGGAAAGTCCTCAATTTCGTTCTTCTTGTGCTTGGCTGCTTTTTCATCGCTAGAAAACCGGTGGCGCAGTTTTTTTCTTCCCGTACTAAGGGAATTGAAGAAGAGTTGACAGGCTTGGAGCAGAAAAAAGCCGATGCAGAAAGAAAACTTGCAGAATACGAAGCCCGGTTTAGAAATCTTGAACAGGAATCTGAAATGATTGTTGAAGATTACATCAAACAGGGTGAAGAGGCCAAGCAAAGAATTCTCGAAGCGGCTGAAGCCCAGGCTGAAAAACTTGAAGATATGGCAAAACGCAATATCGAACAAGAGTTCAAAGCTGCAAAAACGGCTCTTAAGCAGGAAGTTGTGGATCGTGCAATGGAGCAGGCACAGGCGCTCATTAAAAAATCCATCACAACCCAGGATCAGAACCGTCTGGTCGATGAATATTTGAAAAAGGTGGAGGCATAATGAAGAATCTTGCAGTTTCAAGGCGTTATGCCAAGGCGTTGATTTTGATAGGCCGGGAGGATGGTCAGGCGGAGGGGTACAATAATGAACTTACCGCCATGGTTGGGCTTTTAGATTCCCAACAGGGTCTTGAACAGGCCCTTACCAATCCGCTAATCAGAAAAAGTGAACGTAAAAAGCTTCTTGAGTCGGTAATTGCTGCTGCAGGTTTTTCAAAAGTGATGAATTCTTTTTTGTCATTACTTTTTGATAAAGGCAGGATCGGTTTTCTCAGAGACATCGCTACCTATTATAGTGCAATGGCTGATGAACTTAAAGGTGTTGTCAGGGCAAGTGTTGTGGCTGCCACGAACCTGTCCAAGACCAACATTAATAAAATTCAGAAGTCTTTGACGAAGAAAACCGGTAAAACCGTTGTGCTTGATGTGCAAAAGGATTCAAGTCTTATTGGCGGTATTGTCACAAAAATCGGCGATCTTGTTCTTGACGGCAGCGTAAAAACCCAGCTGATTAATATGAGGGAAACTTTAAAAAAAGGTGAGAGTGTATAATGGAAATTAAAGCAGAAGAAATAAGCCAGATAATCAAAGATCAAATTAAGGGGTTTGATGCACAGGTTGATCTGAGCGAAACAGGTGTCGTTCTGTCAGCGGGTGACGGTATTGCCCGTGTTTATGGTTTGGAAAAGGTAAAAGCCATGGAACTGGTTGAGTTTCCCGGCGGGATTCTGGGTCTTGCGCTCAACCTTGAAGAAGACAACGTCGGTGTGGCCATTCTTGGTGATGACAAAGTTATCAAAGAAGGCGACATGGTTAAGAGAACCGATCGTATCGCTTCCGTCCCCGTTGGTGAAGCGCTGCTGGGTCGCGTTGTAACCACCACAGGCGAGCCTGTTGACGGCAAAGGTCCCATCACTTCTGATACATATATGAATATGGAGCTGGTTGCGCCGGGTGTTATTGCCAGAAAAGGGGTTCACGAGCCCTGCTACACCGGCTCTAAGGCGATTGACGGTATGACCCCGGTGGGTCGCGGCCAGCGTGAATTGATCATTGGTGACCGTCAGATCGGCAAAACGGCTGTTGCTGTTGACGCCATCATCGCCCAGAAAGAAAGCGGTATTAAATGCATCTATGTTGCCTGCGGCCAGAAAAAATCTACGGTTGCTCAGGTGGTTGCGGCCCTTGAAGAACACGGTGCCATGGAATACACAACGGTTGTTGTGGCCTCTGCTTCCGAGTCTGCCGCCATGCAGTACCTGGCGCCTTACGCTGGTTGCGCCATGGGCGAATATTTCCGTGACAAAGGGGAACATGCCCTGATCGTTTATGACGACCTTTCAAAACAGGCTGTTGCTTACCGTCAGGTATCTCTGTTGCTCAGACGTCCGCCTGGACGTGAAGCTTTTCCCGGCGATATTTTTTACAACCATAGCCGTCTGCTGGAACGTTCCGCCAAGATGAGTGATGAGCTTGGTGCCGGTTCCCTGACAGCCCTTCCCATCATTGAAACCCAGGAAGGTGACGTATCCGCATTTATTCCCACAAACGTTATCTCCATTACCGACGGCCAGATCTTCCTGGATAAAGACCTTTTCTTTGCCGGTATCCGTCCGGCCATCGACGTTGGACTCTCCGTCTCCCGGGTTGGTGGTGCAGCCCAGGTTAAAGCCATGAAACAGGTCGCCGGTACCCTGCGTCTGGACCTTGCACAGTTCAGAGAGCTTGAAGCTTTTGCCGCTTTCGGTTCCGACCTTGATGCCGCAACCCAAAAACAGCTGACCCGTGGTGAAAGATTGGTTGAGTTGCTCAAACAGCCCCAGTACCAGCCGCTTCCCATGGAAAAACAGGTCACTGTGCTTTATGCCGGTACCAAAGGATACCTGGATAAATACCCCAAAGAAGCTGTTGCCGCCTACGAGGCCGGGCTGTATCCCTTTGTGGAAAGCCGTTATCCGGAAGTGTTTGCAGGTCTCAAGGAAAAAGAAAAAATTGATGATGAACTCGAGGCCAAGCTCAAAGAATGCCTTACCGCCTATGCCGAAGAATTCAAGGAAACCCTCAGCTAGGGTCCAGTAATTCGGATTTATTATAAAAAATAATAACTTATAGGCGCAAAGGTAGATCATATGGCAACATTAAAAGAAGTACAATCGAAAATAGTCAGCGTAAAAAAGACTAAACAGATTACCTCTGCCATGAAAATGGTCGCCACTTCAAGATTGCGCGGTTCCCAGAATGCCATGGAGGCATTTAAACCCTATGCTTCTAAATTTTCAGAAGTTCTGGGATCCATTGCCGGGAAATCAGGGGAGGATGTATCCCCTCTTTTGATCTCCAAAGACGAAGTAAAAAAGGTGGCCGTACTCCTGTGTACATCAGACAGGGGGTTGTGTGGTGGATTTAACATTAATTTGATCAATAAAGCTGTAAAAATGCTCAAATCTGAGCTTCAAGGAAAAGAGGTCTCTTTTGTCTGCTACGGCAAAAAGGGCCGCGATTGGGCCAAAAAACAGGGCAATCCCATTGATGCTGAATACATCGGTATTATGGGCGGCAATGTTGATTTCTCTGTGGCTTCCGGCTCAGGACAAGCACTGATCGACAGTTTCCTTGAAGGAGATGTGGATGAAGTATATCTGATCTATTCTGATTTCCAAGGTATGGCAAAGCAAATCCCGACAGTGAAACAGATCCTTCCCATCCCATCGCTTGATGAGATCGTGGAACAGGAAGATACGGCACCTGTAGACGATGCCGGCACATTTTTGCCGGAGCATATCTGCGAGCCGTCTTCGGATGCGCTTTTGGGTAAAATGCTTCCCAAAAATATTTTTATTCAGATATATGACGCACTGCTTCAAACGTCAACCTCGGAACATGCTGCGCGTATGCGTGCCATGGAAAATGCAACCAAAGCATGTGAAGATATTGTGGATGAGCTGCAGACCATATTTAACAAAACCCGTCAGGCCGGTATTACATCCGACCTTATGGATATTGTCGGCGGTGCCGAAGCCCTTAAGGGGTAATTTAAGTAAGCATAGACAAAACAGCTTTATAGGAGAATAAAATGGCTGAAAATATAGGTAAAATTTCACAGGTCCTCGGCGCTGTTGTTGACGTTGAGTTCGAGCCCGGAAAACTTCCTCCGGTACTGACTGCTCTGACAGTAACAAACCCCACCATCGGGGATATGGAAGACAATCTGGTAATTGAGGTGGCGCAGCACCTGGGCGACAATGTGGTTCGCTGCATCAGCATGGACGTAACCGATGGTCTTCAAAGGGGTCTGCCGGTAAAAGATACCGGCTCTCCCATTATGATGCCGGTGGGCGAAGCTTCCCTGGGCCGTATTCTTAATGTTGTGGGGCGCCCGGTTGACGGTCTTGGCGATATCTCCCAAGACAAAATGCTGCCCATCCACAGACATGCCCCCGCTTTTATCGAACAGGATACGACTGTTCGCGTTCTTGAAACCGGCGTAAAGGTTATCGACCTTCTGGTTCCCTTCCCCCGTGGTGGTAAAATGGGGATGTTCGGCGGTGCTGGTGTTGGTAAAACCGTTATCATGATGGAAATGGTAAACAACATCGCCATGCAGCATGGTGGTATTTCTGTTTTCGGCGGCGTTGGTGAAAGAACCCGTGAAGGTAACGACCTTTATCATGAGATGAAAGACTCAGGCGTACTTCCCAAATGTGCGCTTGTTTACGGTCAGATGACTGAGCCTCCCGGCGCGCGTGCCCGTGTTGCTCTGTCTGCGTTGACTTGCGCTGAATACTTCCGTGATGAAGAAGGCCAGGACGTGCTTCTCTTTGTCGACAACATCTTCCGTTTCACCCAGGCCGGTGCCGAAGTTTCTGCAACGCTTGGACGTATGCCGTCTGCGGTTGGTTATCAGCCGACACTTGCGGTTGATATGGGTGAGCTTCAGGAACGTATTACCTCTACTGATAAAGGTTCCATTACCGCAGTACAGTGCGTTTACGTACCCGCCGACGACTTGACTGATCCGGCACCCGCCACCACCTTCGGCCATCTTGACGGGACTGTTGTACTTTCCCGCCAGATTGCAGAGCTTGGTATCTATCCGGCTGTGGATCCGCTTGACTCCACATCAAGAATTCTTGATGCCGCTTACATTGGCGAAGAACATTACAATGTAGCCCGGGTCGTTCAGCAGACCCTGCAAAAATATAAAGAGCTCCAGGATATTATTGCGATTCTTGGTATGGATGAGTTGTCTGATGAAGATAAGGTGACTGTAGAACGCGCCAGAAAACTTCAGAAATTCCTGTCCCAGCCGTTCCATGTGGCTGAAACATTTACGGGTATGCCCGGCATATTTGTGAAGGTTGAGGATACGGTTCGGTCTTTCAAGGAAATTATCGAAGGTAAGCATGATAACCTTCCCGAAAATGCTTTCTATATGGTGGGGGCTATCGAAGACGCCATTGAAAAAGCCAAATCTGAATAATCATTCGGAGGTTGTATTATGGCTGATAAATTTTTTCTTGAGGTGGTAACACCGCAAAAGGCTGTTGTCAGTGAAGCTATCCAAAGCATTTCAGCTCCCGGCAGTGAAGGTGAATTCTGTGCCTTGAAAGGGCATACTACCTTTCTGACCTCGTTGAAGATTGGTAGTATCCGTTATAAAGATGCAGCTGGGAATGAGCGCATGCTTTTTGTCAATGGCGGATTTGCTGAAGTGCTTCCGAATAAAGTTACCATTCTTGCTGAATCTGCTGAACGTCGTAAAGATATTGATCTTACCCGGGCAAAAGAGGCCCAGGCGCGTGCTGAGAGACGCTTGAGTGACAAAGCGGCAGATACGGATATTGTTCGTGCTCAGGCTGCTTTGCATCGGGCTATATTTCGGATTAAAATGGCTGAAATCCGGTAAGAAGACTTGGCTTGTCTGATGGTTTGATAAACACCGGACCTATAATGCCGAAACATATGGAGTAAAAAAGGGATGCCTTTATGGCATCCCTTTTTGTTTTCATCGCCTATATTGATTAAATGAGACAGGGGGGGGGAATGAACAAGATTGCAGTTATCATACTGGCTGCAGGAAAAGGCAGTCGCATGAAATCGGATTTGGCTAAGGTGCTCCACAAAGTTGCAGGAAAAAGCATGGTTAATCATGTGATCGAAGCGGCTATGCAAGTCGCTTCAGGTCATATTCATGTCGTGGTAGGACACCAGGCTGAAAAGGTGCAAAAAGAGATTCAAAAAAAACATAATGTACAATTTGCCTTTCAAAAAGAACTTTTAGGGACAGGGGATGCAGTCAGAGTTGCATTGCCGGGGGTTGATGCCTCTATAGATCATGTCTTGGTTTTGTGTGGCGACGTTCCGTTAATAAAGAAGAAGACCATCGCTGATTTGGTTTCAACGCACCTGCACCAAATGGCAGATTTGACTGTTCTCGCCGCAAAAGTAAAAGACCCGACCGGTTATGGCAGAATTATCCAAAATAATGACGGACAGCTTCTTGCCATACGTGAAGAGGCGGATGCAACTGATTTGGAACGGCAGATTAATATAGTTAATTCCGGAATTTTCTGTTTTGAAAAAGGCTTTCTTGAGTCCGGTCTCGGACGAATTCAAAATAATAACAGTCAAGGCGAATATTATCTTACTGATCTTGTCGAAGTTGCCGTCCAAAACAAATCCAAAACACTTGTTAAGATCACAGATGACGCTGAACAGGTCATGGGCGTTAATACCATTGAGCAGTTAACCCGCATCAATACGGCGTTTCATAAGGCATCAAATGAATTATCTTGACTTTCATCAGGCTGCAGAATATATTAGTACTTAATTAATTACCATTTTATGAGACGAGACTTAAGAAATTGAATAATGAGGATATAGCCGCCAAGTTTGATGACATTAACATCCATGTAGACTTTTTGATAGAGTCCTGCCAGAGTCTTCAAAAAGAAAACGCAGCGCTTTCTGTAAAAATTAAAGAACTTGAAGATCAGTTGGAACAGAAAATAAAAAACGAAGATGTCTATGTCGGCCGGGAGTCCATGTTGGATGAAAAAATAAACGGACTTCTTTCAAAACTGGATGGGTTCTCGGAAACCGTATCCGGGGGATGACAAGTTATAAAGCGTTTTAATATATATACTCGGTAAAGGGCTTTTTTTGGATGAAATTGTTAAAATTGAGCTTTTCGGGGAAGAATTTAAATTTAAACCGGATAAAGATCAAACATATGATCCGGTAAAGATTGCAGCCCATGTTAAGGAATATATAGATGACGCAGAAAGCCTTTTCCAAAATACAACCAGCAATAAAAACAGGATGGCTATTCTGCTTCTGGCGGCCATGAATTTATCTAAGGATTATCATGATTTGCGTTTGAAGTATTCCGATTTTGAAGAAGACATTGAAAACAGAGTATCATCCTTATTGGAGAAAATAAACAAGACAATGAAATAAACTTTTCATTGGTTTAAAATTATAACAAAACCCCCTGCAGTGTGCGTGATTGTATGACAGACTTTGTCCTAACGCATATAAACATAGGAGGGTCACGCTGATACTGGTGAGCAGGTTCCCTCGAATGTAAGGGAAAAGCCTAAAGGTATTATTGATCTTCCGCCTTTTGGACCTTTGGTTCAAAGCCTTAAAAAACAACACGGCAATTGCGGGGGATATTTTATAGTTTTAAAAAACGCTTTGCCGGTATCCCTTCTTAATCCTACCGCATTATTCCATTTCTTTTTAGCAAGATAACACACGGATACATAATCTGTTGTATCCATTATTCCAGGAGAGATGTTGTATGAGTTTTATAACGATGCTTGCATTTATGCTGTTGCTGCTGGCTGTCGGTGCGGTCATTTTATATTCGATAAAGACAAAAATTGATCAGCAACGACTTGATTTCCAGGAAGAACAACGCATTGCCATGGAAGAAGCCGTTAAAAAAGCTGAGACTCTGCTTAAGGAAGCAAAATTAGAAGCCCGATCCCGCCTGCTTGAAATGAAAAGCACCTTTGATGCCGAGACAGAAGAGACCCGGGCTGAATTGAAAAGAGAAGAACGGAGGCTTTCTAAAAAAAGTGAAAAGCTTGACAGGCTTGAAGATCAATTTGCCAAAAAAGAAAAATCCCTAGAAAAAAATGAACGGGAGCTTGCGGAAAAACTTGAATCAGTAACCCGTAAAGAGGCGTCGTATACTCAGCTTCTTGAAGAGACAAAAAAAGAGCTTGAAAAAGTTTCCGGGATGACCCTTGAACAGGCCAAAGAACTGCTGCTTAAAACCATGGAGGATGAAGCCAGACATGAAGGCGCTAAAATGATCAAAAAGATCACTAGCGAAGTCAAAGAAAAAGCTGATAAAGAGGCTAAAAAGATTATATCGACTGCCATCCAACGCTATGCAGGAGACTATGTGGCTGAACGCACTGTTTCTGTGGTGAACCTGCCCGGAGATGAAATGAAAGGTCGGATTATCGGCAGGGAAGGACGCAATATCCGGGCTTTAGAAGCGGCAACCGGCATTGATCTGATTATTGACGATACCCCGGAAGCTGTTATTTTGTCAGGATTCAACCCCGTCAGGCGGGAAGTGGCACGGCTTTCCCTTGAAAAGTTGATTTCAGATGGAAGAATCCATCCCGCCCGTATCGAGGATGTTGTGGCGCGTGCAACGGAAGAAGTTGATTTAGCGATTAAAGAAGCAGGTGAACAGGCTGCGTTTGACTTAGGTGTCCACGGCATCGATCCTGAACTCATCAAGGTGCTTGGCAAGCTTAAATTTAGAACCTCCTATGCCCAGAATGTCCTGCAACATTCTGTTGAAGTGGCGTTTTTGGCCGGTATTATCGCTGCTGAGCTTGGTCTGGATATAAAACTTGCCAAACGTATGGGACTGCTTCACGACATTGGAAAGGCCGTGGATCATGAAGTCGATGGGGCCCATGCCATCATTGGCGCTAAGCTTGCTAAGAAATATGGTGAAAACCAACGTGTTGTTAATGCCATTGCATCCCACCATGAAGACCAAATGCCTGAAAGTGTTTATGATTTCATTGTACAATCCGCGGATGCGCTTTCCGGTGCCAGGCCCGGTGCCAGAAAGGAAAGCCTTGAAAACTACGTAAAACGGTTGGAAGATCTAGAAAATATTGCAAATAGTTTTGACGGCGTGGTAAATACCTATGCCATTCAGGCCGGGCGTGAGATCCGGGTCATTACTGAGAGTGAAAAAATTACTGATGAAAGTGCAATGCTGCTTTCAAAAGATATTGCCCGCCAGATTGAAGAGAATCTGACATTTCCGGGCCAGGTCAAAGTTGTTGTTATTCGGGAAACCAGAGCGGTTGAATATACCAGGAAATGATAAGGAAGAAACAGCATGAGTGTTTTATCGATTTTAAAAGAGCGTGGATTTATTGATGCAACAACCCATAGCCAGGAGCTTGAAGCCTATCTGGAAAACAACAGAGCTACCTGTTATATCGGTTTTGATCCAACCGCATCGAGTCTGCATGTTGGAAGTCTGGTATGCATTATGGCACTGGCCCATATGCAACGGCAGGGACATCGTCCCATCGGTCTTGTCGGTGGCGGGACAGGGCTTATTGGCGACCCCTCCGGTAAAACAGAGCTGCGCAAAGTGCTTACCCAGAATCAGATTGATGAAAATAAAGCCGGAATCCGGGGACAATTATCCAGATTCATTGACTTTTCCGAAGATAAGGCATTGATGCTTGATAATGCTGCCTGGCTTACCAATCTGGAATACATTTCGTTTTTAAGGGATATTGGCAGGCATTTCTCCATAAATAAGATGATTAAAGCCGAAAGCGTTAAATCCAGACTGGAGTCAGAGGATGGCCTGACGTTTATTGAATTTAATTATATGTTGCTCCAGGCGTATGATTTCATGGAGCTTGCCAAAACCCATGACTGTCTGCTCCAGATGGGCGGCAGTGATCAGTGGGGTAACATTGTGGCAGGGATTGATCTTGTAAGGCGTACCCTTGGTAAACAGGCATTTGGGATCACTTTTCCTTTAATAACTACGGCGTCCGGCATAAAAATGGGTAAAACCCATAAAGGTGCTGTGTGGCTTGATCCACAACGGTTTTCGCCATATGAATATTATCAGTTCTGGGTAAATACTGATGACTTGGATGTGACAAGATTTTTGGCACTGTTTACATTTCTTCCCATGGAAGAGATCGAATTGGTAAAAAATTTAACAGGGGTGGATTTAAATAAAGCCAAAGCCATTCTTGCATATGAGGCAACTAAAATTGCACATGGGGAAGATGAGGCGCTAAAATCCTTCAAAGCCACAGCGTCTATGTTTGGATCGCTGGAGGTGCCTTCTGAGCTTTTGCCTTCTGCAAGCATCCCCCGGGGAACGCTTTCCTGTGGAACAGATGCGTCAGTGCCGACCAGTACATTTAGTAAAAAGGATGTGGTGGATAAGATGTTTGTGGTTGACCTGTTTTGTGACGCAGGGTTGTGCAAATCCAAATCCGATGCCCGTCGTCTGATTAAACAGGGAGGGGCTTATATTAATGGAGAAAGGCTTGGTTCCTTTGAGCAGGTTGTGACAGCTGCTGATGCAAATGACTGTGAAATTATGCTCCGGGCGGGAAAGAAAAAATATTACAAAATTATTTTAAAATAGTTTAAAAAAAGGTTTGACAAAACCTGAACTCAAATGTATATTGTCCAGGTTTTGTTGAACAGGAAACACCAGACAGAACTTTGATCTTTGAAAATTGGTCAGTGAAAAAGAAAAGAGCGGGTCAATGACAATGCGCTTGAGCTTAAGGGCTTAAAGTGCAGACCTTAAAAAGTTTTAGTAAAGGATTATAACTGGAGAGTTTGATCCTGGCTCAGAATGAACGCTGGCGGCGTGCTTAACACATGCAAGTCGAACGAGAAAGGGATTGCTTGCAATCCTGAGTAGAGTGGCGCACGGGTGAGTAACACGTAGATAATCTGCCTTCAAGCCCGGGATAACTATTCGAAAGGGTAGCTAATACCGGATAAAGTCGATTTACACAAGTGGATTGATGAAAGATTGCCTCTTCTTGAAAGCAATTGTTTGGGGATGAGTTTGCGTACCATTAGCTGGTTGGTGGGGTAAAGGCCTACCAAGGCTGCGATGGTTAGCTGGTCTGAGAGGATGATCAGCCACACTGGAACTGGAACACGGTCCAGACTCCTACGGGAGGCAGCAGTGAGGAATTTTGCGCAATGG
>NZ_JACADJ010000235.1 GCF_013389365.1 Desulfobacter latus | reverse complement strand
CAAGCCTGGGATAACTATCCGAAAGGGTAGCTAATACCGGATAAAGTCGATTCACATAAGTAAATTGATGAAAGATTGCCTCTTCTTGAAAGCAATTGTTTGGGGATGAGTTTGCGTACCATTAGCTAGTTGGTGGGGTAAAGGCCTACCAAGGCTGCGATGGTTAGCTGGTCTGAGAGGATGATCAGCCACACTGGAACTGGAACACGGTCCAGACTCCTACGGGAGGCAGCAGTGAGGAATTTTGCGCAATGG
>NZ_JACADJ010000234.1 GCF_013389365.1 Desulfobacter latus | reverse complement strand
CAAGCCTGGGATAACTATCCGAAAGGGTAGCTAATACCGGATAAAGTCGATTCACATAAGTAAATTGATGAAAGATTGCCTCTTCTTGAAAGCAATTGTTTGGGGATGAGTTTGCGTACCATTAGCTTGTTGGTGGGGTAAAGGCCTACCAAGGCTGCGATGGTTAGCTGGTCTGAGAGGATGATCAGCCACACTGGAACTGGAACACGGTCCAGACTCCTACGGGAGGCAGCAGTGAGGAATTTTGCGCAATGG
>NZ_JACADJ010000233.1 GCF_013389365.1 Desulfobacter latus | reverse complement strand
ATTTTTCTACTGTTGTTTTGATTGGATCAATTCTGACAGCTTTCGGGAAGTGAATAAAATTATTTTTGATTTTACACTGTTGGTTAGTAAAAATAACTATCCCTAAGCCATCTTTTTTATCTTTATAGTTGGGCGGTTTGGGTCTGCCTGTGAAAACTCCAGGATTCTTTTTGAATTCTCGATTTGCGTTGAAAAAAGATTTCCAGTCATTTTCAATTACTCTTAAAATCTGTTGAGTGGTCTGAGCAGGTAATG
>NZ_JACADJ010000232.1 GCF_013389365.1 Desulfobacter latus | reverse complement strand
ACTTGAAAGACGGCACCCTAGATCTCAATGGTAAGACCTTGACCGTCACAGGCGACTTGATCTACTCCGGCGACACCTTGACGCTCAACGGCGGCACCCTCGTGGTCAAAGGCGATTTGATCCACGCCGACGGGGACTTGACGGTCACCGGCGGCACCCTGGTGGTTGAAGGGGACTACCGGATACAGAGGGCTTCTACAGATGATCAAGGGACGACAACCTACAGCTACTCTTCCGGCAGACTCAACATGACTA
>NZ_JACADJ010000231.1 GCF_013389365.1 Desulfobacter latus | reverse complement strand
CATTACCTGCTCAGACCACTCAACAGATTTTAAGAGTAATTGAAAATGACTGGAAATCTTTTTTCAACGCAAATCGAGAATTCAAAAAGAATCCTGGAGTTTTCACAGGCAGACCCAAACCGCCCAAATATAAAGATAAAAAAGATGGCTTAGGGATAGTTATTTTTACTAACCAACAGTGTAAAATCAAAAATAATTTTATTCACTTCCCGAAAGCTGTCAGAATTGATCCAATCAAAACAACAGTAGAAAAAT
>NZ_JACADJ010000230.1 GCF_013389365.1 Desulfobacter latus | reverse complement strand
AACTCAATTGCAACTCTGCGCTCTACTTCCCTTTTGATGGTGAATATAGCGGCCGAGGACCATATCCGAAGTATGGAGAAAAAATCAATTATAGCAATCTTCCTGAACATTGCCTTGTTGATTCCTCTGTAGAAAACAAGATCCGCTCAAACATTTATCAAGCTGTTATGTGGCACAAAGACTATCCGCAAAAGTTAAATGTTGTAATCATTGAGAAATGCAACCTATCCAATGGACGTTCTGCCCGGGTTATTT
>NZ_JACADJ010000229.1 GCF_013389365.1 Desulfobacter latus | reverse complement strand
TTTTCAAAATTGACTTCTTTTTTAATGGGTTCTCTTTCATAAACAACTTCAATCACGAAGTGTTTAAATTTCGGAACTATTCTAACCTGATTAAATTTTTCTACTGTTGTTTTGATTGGATCAATTCTGACAGCTTTCGGGAAGTGAATAAAATTATTTTTAATTTTACACTGTTGGTTAGTGAAAATAACTATCCCTAAGCCATCTTTTTTATCTTTATAGTTGGGCGGTTTTGGTCTGCCTGTGAAAACTTCA
>NZ_JACADJ010000228.1 GCF_013389365.1 Desulfobacter latus | reverse complement strand
AGCCAAACTGGATAAGTCCACGGTAAAACTTGTTGTCATACTGGTACCACTTAAAGTTTTAGTGCCGCTTATATCGGTTGCTTCGCCGCTTGATGTTTTGACAATATAAGCTAACCCCTTTAATCCTTTATCATCATTGGCAGTAACACTGATATCAAAATTACTGCTTTGGGGATTATTGCTGCTACTACTGCCCGATGTGTTTATTGTAACTGTTGGTTTATCATCAGGTGCATTAACTGTTACGTATAAGTT
>NZ_JACADJ010000012.1 GCF_013389365.1 Desulfobacter latus | reverse complement strand
TTTTGTTCAATTCTAAAGTACACTAAAGGAACGTGCTGTTCACAGTATTTTTTTTAAAAAATAATTTTCAGCATCTCAAAAACACATTTTGATTTTACGAAGTGTCAAACGGAAAATGAAGGATGCCTACTTGGTGCCGAATATTTTATCCCCGGCATCTCCTAACCCGGGAAGAATATACCCCATGTCATTAAGGCGGGCATCAATACTGGCCGTATAGATGTCAACGTCAGGGTGCTTTCTTTCCACTGCTGCAATACCCTCCGGGGCAGCCACAAGAAAAAGTCCTTTGATGTTTTCACAACCGGCCTCCTTAAGCAAGTCTATGGTGGCAATTAACGTTCCACCAGTGGCCAGCATGGGGTCCAGGATCAAGGCAGTGCGCTCTTTCAAGGCGGAGGCGGTTTTAAAATAATACTGTATCGGTTTCAGCGTCTCCTCGTTTCTGTAAAACCCCACCACAGACACTTTGGCAGAGGGAATCAGGTCAAGCACCCCATCCATCATGCCTAAACCTGCTCTTAATATGGGAACAATAGTAATTTTTTTACCTTTTATTTTTTCGACCTCAACCTCTCCTGCCCAACCCTCAATGACTTTTTGTTCGGTTTCGAGATCCTGGGTCGCTTCGTAGGTGAGCAGACGGGCCAATTCCGAGGCCAGATCCCTGAAGTCCTTGGTGCTGATGTCTTTTTGACGCATCAATCCAAGCTTGTGTTTTATTAGCGGATGGTCCTCCACATATACGGCCATATCGTCTTCCTATGGTTTTAAAAATTAATATCCAACGTTAAATCCCGCAGAGATTAGTAAACCCGCTTTTTTTAGTCAAGCCAATTTATAGGGGCTCTCTGGACAATCACCTTGCCTGAAGTTTAATGTCCATTAGTCGTTTGGATCCCTGAATCCATCTCTGCCGGTGGAGGAATAATTTTTTGAGGGGGATGATACTGTAAAGGACATTGAACTTTTAATAAGCCCCTTTTTTTGTCATTGGGGATTACCAGTTGGATATTGAAATTCATACGTTTATCTTGCACAATGCCTGCCATGATTTCCACGGACTATAAGGATAGGGTCAGGTCCAGTGCTGACGCATGACTTTTTATGTCGATTATTGAAATATCAATAGGTTATGATTCAATTTAAGTCAAATTAATGCGAAAGGTCATTTTTCAACTCGTTATTATTACAGCGCTTATTTGTTCGTGCGTCAGCACTGGATCAGACCCCAGACCCGAGACGTCTTGTCATACGCAGCTACTACGTGTTCCAAAGACCCTGCATCTTTGTCTTGATATAGATAGGCGCTGAGCGTCTCGACATCCCCCAAGGCCATGTCATCCCTTGTAATAGAGCCTTCCGCAGATAAAAACCACTAAATATAGATGAAAAAAACCGTTCCAGGGCCATGGTTGCCGATACGGGCCTGCAGGGTAGCATTTTGCTCTGCCTACCCCGTGTTGGGGGTTGCAGTCACCCAGGAATCATATAAGTCCTGGGCGGAAACAAAACCTGCCTGAATCAGGAAAAGCCAGGTCCAGAATAAAAATATCAAGAGCCTCTTTCTGCAAGCCATAGCCCATTCCCACCTTTTTTCAGAAAGTTTTTTTAAAATCACCAATAGCTCAGGTTGCGCAAAGCGTTCTTTGGCATTTTTGTCTTGACCTTATTTTTAGGGGCAATTCAGTTTCCCAAAGTTAGCAGCAAAGACGTCCAGTCCAAGCCCGCCAGAATCGAAAATGAATTCCTGCAAATCCGCACCATCCACATCACCGTCATTGTCAAAGTCTCCCTCGTATATCTCGGCCATCACTTTTTTATCTCTTTGATATTCATTGTCATTTTCATTCGACTCATCGACATCGTTATTTGCATCGACGACCAACTGCAATGTATAGATCCCGGCGGAAGAAAACGTATATTCAAAATCACTTATGCTACTATAATAATTTTGCAGTAAACCGGATGCACTAGCATTACAAACCCGAATGCCATTTATATATAATTGAATATAAAATTCAGTGGTTATATCAGCCGTGCCATTGTTGACTAAAGCAAAATCGATATAAACAGTCTCTCCTGCATAGATCGTATCTTCTGTTCTTGTACCTGTTTGATTGGATACGACAATTTTGTCATCCCACCCATTGGGTTGGTAAGGGGTCAGGTTGGGCTGGTCGCCTTGGACCCGGTAGAAAATGTAGGCCGAGCCGAAATCGTCGACGTAATAAGAGTCTTGGTCTTCGTTGTCGTCACCGGGAGCCCCGACTACCACCGTGTCTCCGTCGATGGAGACGGATCCGCCAAAGACGTCACCCCATACTCCATCGGAAACCGTGATCTTTGCGGCCTGTCCCCATGCATCTATGCCGCTTTGATCCCGGCAAAAAATGTAAGTCGAGCCGGAATTGCTGCCGTTGTCATCGTCCCGTGGAGCCCCGACCACCACCGTGTCTCCGTCGATGGAAACGGATCTCCCAAAGTTGTCACCCGCCAAACCATCGGAAGCCGTAATCTTTGCCGCCTGTTCCCACGCATCTGTGCCGCTTTGATCCCGGCAAAAAATGTAAGTCGAGCCGGAATTACTGTCGTTGTCATCGTCCCATGGAGCCCCGACCACCACTGTGTCTCCGTCGATGGAGACGGAATCTCCAAAGCTATCATCCTCCGCACCGTCGGAAGCCGTGATCTTTGCGGCTTGTCCCCATGCATCGGTGCCGCTCTGATCCCGGTAAAAAATGTAGGCCGAGCCGAAATCGTCGATGTAATAAGGGTCTTGGTCTTCGTTGTCGTCACCGGGAGCCCCGACTACCACCGTGTCTCCGTCGATGGAGACGGACCACCCAAAGTAGTCACCCCACACGCCATCAGAAGCCGTGATCTTTGCGGCCTGTCCCCATGCATCTGTGCCGCCCTGATCCCGGCAAAAAATATAAGCCGAGCCGGAACCTAAGCCGTTGTCATCGTCACCGTTAGCCCCGACCACCACCGTGTCTCCGTCGATGGAGACGGACCACCCAAAGTAGTCACCCCACACGCCATCAGAAGCCGTGATCTTTGCCACCTGTCCCCACGCATCGGCGCCGCCCTGGTCCCGGCAAAAAATGTAGGCCGAACCGGAATCAATGCCGTTGTCATCATCACCGCGAGCTCCGACTACCACCGTGTCTCCGTTGATGGAGATTGACCACCCAAAATAGTCTTTTCTAACACCGTCGGAAGCCATTATTTTTGCTACCTGTCCCCACGTATCAGTGCCGCCTTGATCCCGATAAAAAATGTAGGCCGAACCGGGAGGACCGCTGTAGGTATCATTAGGACCATAAGCCCCGACCACCAGCGTGTTGCCGTCGATGGAGACTGAAGCTCCAAAACGAGCATCCTCAATACCCTCGGCCGCCGTGATCTTCGTCGCCTGGCTGAACAAAGGATCAATGGTTACGGGATAGACAGCATCGGTATCGTCCACAATGCATGAAATCCGAGAAGGCCCACCTTCGGAAGTATCATTTTCCACGGAAAGTCCTGCCGCTAACATCCGTCCTGAAGCATCCCAGGCCTTGAGACCACTATAGCGCAGAACTGTCCGGCCTTTCGCACTGCGAAAAATTATCCCGGTGCCGTCTTTTTCAAGAAAAGGCCTCAATGAACCGGACACGGTCCATGTGACAATAACAGGATCGGAATCTTTTATCCCCGGCGGTTCGTTAAGGATAACGCCTTGTTCCACCCCCCTGTCGTCATTGACGTACCATTCGGTAAGCCCGTCGCGGAGGTACTCGATGCGATGACCGGAAACAAAAATTTGATCAGAACAGTCCGGTTGTATCCGGGTTTGAGCTTTTTCATACCCGCAGACGGAAAGGCGCATCTCTATATCCCAGGAAGGCGATTCGCTGTTTGAAAGCAAGTGAATTCCGTTGCCTGTGAAATATGCGCTCATGTTCTGGTTGCGATTAAAGGCCCGATATGTGGCGGTCTCTCCCGAGGGCAGCGTTTTATCAAAACGTTGCACTTCGTACTCAGCGGTCAGCAACTGATGTGAAATCTTTTCTTGAACCTGATGCGGCAGATCGGTCAGTCTGGTGACACTCTGTTTTTCAGAAGCAGGAGAAGGATTGGCCTGGCTTCCAATCGCTAAAATACATAACAAAGCCATCGGGATGAGGGCCAAAGACAATATAGTGGGCTTTTTCATTTTCTACTCCTTTGCGAATTCATTTATTCGTTAAAGCTTAATCTTTTTTTTCTAACTGAATTAAAATTATTATCGGATACGGAATAACTTGTTTTTGTCATTAACAAATTATATTAAGGCAAACAATCAATGCGTCCGAATTCTGCAGCCAAATCGGCTGGCGTAACGACTGGTTCTTCATCGGATAGGCTAAACAGTACCGTAGAAGGCTGTCCCACGGCTACGAACCGATCCATGCCCCAGGTTATACCGCTGAGACCCGCGGTCGTGGCGGAAGCATCTGCAGTCCACGTCACTCCGTCCGGGCTGGTTAGAATCGTGCCATTCAATCCTACGGCCACGAACTGGTTGCCACCCCAAGTCACACTCTTAAGGTCATTCGTCGTGCCCGAATCTTGTTCGGTCCAGATCACACCATCCGGGCTGGTCAGAATTACTGCTTGGATTCCAGTGCCGGAGATATTGCCGGCGCCGACGGCCACGAACTGATTGCCACCCCAGGTCACGTCATAGAGAAGCTGTGTCGTGCCTGAGGTACGTTGGGTCCAATTCATTCCGTCTGGACTAGTCAGAATTGGTGCTGGGCCGTAACTGTAGCCGGACAATGGTCCCCATCCCACGGCCACGAATTGGCTCCCACTCCAGGCCACGCTTCTAAGCGTACCACCAGAATATAAGAAATAGGTCCAGGTCCAGTCTTCTCCGTCTGGGCTGGTGATGATCGTGAGGAGGTTATTCTCGCCTCCAACAGCCACATACAGGCTACCGTTCCAAATTACACCATAAAGCTGGTTAGTCGTTCCCGGGTCATGTGCGTTCCAGGTCACTCCGTCTGGACTGGTCATTATACCAGCACTGGTGGTCCTTAGCTTTCCAGCAGCTACGAACTGGTTTCCACCCCAGGTGACGTCATCAAATATCTGCGTGCCAAAGAGGGTGTGCCAAGTCCAGTCTATCCCGTCCGGACTGGTCAGGAAACCACCCGGATAGCCGGCTGCGGCAATGAATTGTCCATCGCCGCAGCAAACGCTATTGATGGCAAGAATCTGCTCCGGCACAGGGTTGGATAGTTGCCAGTCAACTCCACAGGTGCCGTCATTTCCATCAAGGTTTGCAGCATAATCGGCAAGGTCCTGACCGTCCACGTCACCATCGCCATCGAAATCGCATTTACAATTGTTCGGAGTTTCGCTGTTGAACTCGACCTTATCCAACCACCCTGTATCTGACCCTTCAAGTAGACTCACATCCTTAGCATAAACCCACCTGAGTGTATGACCTCCCGATTCTATTTGATATGATTCTTTCTCCCAGCCAACTTCTCCGCTTATGGTAGACTGTTCAACATCATCTATGTAAAATTTGAGAAAGTCGTAATTCTCTTCGGACGAGACTTTCCAATAGAATGACAAACTGCCCGGTCCTGTGATTTCGGTCTCAATCCAAGTCTCTTGATAATCATCAATCGCACCGGACTGTGCCGCATCATTATCAAAATAAGCAATTGCTGATTGACCAATCCATTCCGCATTTCCCCCGGTTATCCAGGATAGTGAGGTGTTGTCCACGGCGTCGCCTAATGAAATTACATTTCCAACAGCATTTATTGCGGCAGCTAAATTGACTCTTGGTTTGGTAATACTGAGGTTTTTGGGATCGGTAACCGGATCTCCTGTATTGGCGAGTATTGATCTTACCTGGTCGGGTGTCAAAAAAGATCCCGTGATGGCTTTTGCGGCACTTTGAAGACATGCTGCTGCTCCCGCAGCATAGGGGCAAGCTGCCGACGTACCGCCAAAACTGGGCTCATAATCCCCTGTGCTATAGCCGGACGAACCCACAATATCTGTTGTATAGGCATTGTGGCTTGGTGCGAAAAGATCCAGGAAAAATGCGCTGTTGGAATAACAGGTTACCAAATCGGTATTAGTAAAAGTATCGTAACAATTATCAAAAATGCATGAACCAACATTTGCATCATAAACCGCTCCAACGGAAATCGTGTGAGAAATACAGGCAGGCGATGCCAGATATTCACAATAACCTTCATTACCGGAACTAACGAAAAGGCTCATTTCACATGCAACGACATTTGCAGCAGTATCGCTTAATGCCTTTTGCTCTCCGTCGCAGACCCCATTGAAAAATCCACCACCAATACTATTGCTTATGATCATTATTGGGTGTGAAGGATCGTCGTATTGATGATCAATGCACCATTCCCATGCATCAATGATATACTGATCCCAACACTCTCCGTTATCTGTAAAAATCTTTAAAGCGAAAAGTTTGGCATTATGTGCAATTCCACCAATATAATCTCCCGTAATACCAAGATCTCCGGCTGCGATACCTGCACAGGCAGTTCCATGGGCGGACAAATAAGGAGAGGGGTCCGGATCATTTTCAGCAATATCATATCCCCCAATTACTTTAGTGTTAGGAAATTCATTACCTCCCAGTCTTAGATGTGTATAATCAATACCCGAATCACAAATGGCGATGGCTACTCCCTCTCCATCGTATAGGCTCCTTATTGAAGAAGCATTCATGAGAGGGATTCCTTGTGCAAGATGAAGTTGGTTTAGTTTGTCTTTTTCGATCAAGATAACATCATTTATCTCGACTAATTCTTTTACCCCCTCCAGTGTAACCTCGGCTGAAAAAGCAAAAATATATTTAAACCTATGGATGTTGCGAATTTCGTTGGGTGTCAAGCGGTTTATTACGCTTTCCTGAACTGTCTTTACAGAGTTTTGTAAATTATTTTTAAATGTTATGTCTTTGAAATTTTTTTTTTGCTTAACAGTTTCAGGTTCAGCCAGACTAACGATGACTTTTGTTATCGGTTTTTTTTCCGTAAAATTTTTCAATACTACTTCAGAACGAACTATTTTAGGATGTTGAAGCAGCGTTTTAATTGTTTGTGCTTCATTATCTTGTGAAAAGCACAATGAAGCGTAAGCGGAAAAGAAAATAGTAAAAATTAGAATCTTAGATACTCTATTATTCATTTTACCCCTCCCATGTTTGACTATGGTTTGAAGTGATCAAGAAGAAAAGGACACCTAGTTAAGCTGCATTTGCTATCGAGCCATGAAAGTTTAAGGTAGCCGTGACGTTTTCTTGTTCTGTTTGGATTTAAAATTTGAGTAAACGTCTTTCGGTCAAGAAGTAGGAAAAGCGAGATTGAGCACTGGAGGGCGTACGCCCCTGGATAAGTGATATGCGTCAGATTGAATACAAAAGGCTCTAAAGAAAGTTTGCTTCTTCCGAAAAATCTTTCAATTTAACAACAGAATTCAGAGCGCCATTTATTGGAACGTTATCAAAAGTCCTGCTGAACAAGAGTTATAAGGCAGCTATAAATATAGACTTTTTGTGTGTGTCGGCGCACAATTTTGGTGCATCGACACTAAGTTTGATTAACTTCGAATTCATGTGGAGCAGCCTCTGAGTCTGATCAAATCAAGGTTAAGTTGACAATCCATCATGCTAAAAGTCGCTCCACAGGTTCGAAGTGTGTTTGGGGGCGAAGTCTTACTGCCAGGAATCCTATTTTTTGTAACGCTTCCTACCTATACCAAGCAACCCAACCAAACCGGCCCCAAGCAGCCAGGCGGCGCCGGGGATGGGGGTTTGATTTATGGATGCGGTTGGGAATGTAATGGTATCGGAAATATCATACGCCGTGCCAGATTCATTAATGTAGAAACCATTTCCCGCTACATCCGTCTTAGTAAGAATGATCTCACTCAAACCTGCATTGAGACATTTAAACTCAACAGAAGCTAAGAGGATGTTATCTCCAATTACAAAATTACCAGTCTCAGTTGCAGCTCCAAATTTAATTTCTCCATTTTCATAATCAACTTCTTGGAATTGAGGCCATGTAGAACCTATCTCAGAAGTTAAAATATCCAGCTGAGATGATTGATAATTCAAATTAAACCCCATTGTAAATATAGATTCGGTTACATCAGAGATATAAATGTTTGTCCAAAAGCTTTCGTTTGGTTGCAAAGAAAAGTAATTATCAGCTATTTTATCTCCTTCATCCTTTCCGTAACTTATATCTAACCAAACGGCAGGTGATGCAAAACTATTTGCTACAGATATAAAAATAAACAAAGTAATTGATAAAATTATAGTTTTTTTCATTATTAATTTCCTTTTTTTTAAAAAAAAATTTTATAAATTTCAATAAGGGCATGAACAGGTCTTTTTCCAATCTGCGGAAAATAAGGTATAGTCAGAAAATTTAATCAAACCATCAGCATCTAAATCGCAGGCAGGGTTATAATTTTCATCCCCAAATTTACTGGCCCATGCGGCACTAATCAAAGTATAGTCATCAAAGGCAACCAGACCGTTTCCATTCATATCGCCTTCACACGCATCAGCAAGGACACAAATAGCCCCCAAATCAGCTGGCACATTTGTTGGCTCATCAGCACCTTGGTCAAGCGTGGCAAAATTAACAAATGTTTCACCAGGGTTCGGATGATACTTTCCAAGATCAACACTTAGCTGACTCGTACCATCGGCTATTGCTTCGAAAACAATCCACCCAAGCAACACTTTCCCACTCAACCCTTGGGTCGATGATCCGGTTAAACGTCCACCTATCATGGTGACAGTACCGTTTGTGTTGTCTAGCTCCATCGGGGGCGTGGTGTACTGATCATCTGTTGTAGCCGAATCTCCATCCACGTCCATCACCCACCCCTCTTCAACATTCTCGTATTTAGATGCATCCTGAACTTGAAGAACCGAAGGATCAAAAGACACCTTGACTCCCATACTTATAAGGTCTACGGCATTATCCGCATAGATGTGGACCCGCACTTTTCCTCCTACTTCCCGTTGTACATTCGCCGGCTCCAGAATAATATCAAGGGCATCTGCAATACCGGCAAAGACAAAGATAGGTGTTAAAAGAAAAACCATGACAATGAAAAGCCTATTCAATCTCTTCATATTCTAATCACCTCCTTATCACTGCATTATTAAATCATGAATTGTTGTTTCTCAGATGCAGCTTGATCAACGACAATTATTTTTTCCCCTCAACGACAATTAAAATTCTGGCTGTCAAAGGTTCATCTTGCGACTTAATCCTCACATCTTTTTCTGATCAAAACATTCTTCTTTGATTTCTTCCTTTCACACCTCCTTCCTGAAATCTTTTAGACTCGACCTTCACCAATCCAATATCACCTCCCTCCTTTTTTGCGATAATTACACTTCATCTTTTTATACTGATATTCCTGTAATCTATACAAAAAGCAGATTATCTTGCCATAAATTTAAAAACCCAATAATATCAAGGTTTTATTTTATGTAAAAAATATTTATCTATAAAAACGACTATTGTTAAGCTCAGTGTTTACAGGGAGTGAGGAATGAGAGGCTTTGTATTGTATCAAAATAACAATTCTGCAAGAATAATAAAATTAGTTAAAAGCAAATTTTATACCAGGGTTAAATACAAGAAGAATTAACAGAACATATGGTAAGTATTCAAGCAGTTAATATTCGTGGGCTCCTTACAGCCTTTTGCAAAAATAAACTCGAATATTTATTCCATTTTATCAAAGTGTGTAAGTAGTTTGATTTGAACGCGTTCTGGGTTAGGAAAAAAAATTCATAGTAATTATGGCATAATTTTCACAGTGTGTAATTATATTCACAATACAAAATAAGTGAATCCTAAATACATAGGAGTTTGAAATTGAGTGACATTTGAGGATGCTTGCAGTTCATTTTATTCAAATTTATCTTAAATTTTTCCTCAAAGCAACCTATGGTCGATGTTATGACCAAGCCCAAAGATCCTGAAACACGACATGAGCCTCCTTTTTTTGACATTCATACGTTTATCCTGCACAATGCCGCCCATGATTTCCACGGACTACATTGAGGTGGCTGTCACCTTGCCTGTGAACCAGACGTTTGTGTACGGGATTCCCGATGCATTGCGGGTAGATGCCTGTCCTGGTATGCGGGTGCTGGTGCCCTTGGGGCGGCGCAGGGTCACCGGATATATCCTGGCGGAGAAAAAGGAAAGCGGGCCATATAAGACCAAAGATGTTCTGGATCTGCTGGATGACTATCCTTTGTTTCCCGAATCCGACATTGCCTTTTTCAAATGGGTGGCCGGCTATTATATCTATCCTATAGGCGACACCATTAAAGCGGCCCTGCCCGCCGGCCTGGACTGCATGGATGTCTCCTGTGCGTTTGTCACGGTTAAGGGTGCACAAGCCCTTGAAGCCGGAGGGTTGCCCCATGAAGAGGCCGGCGTTCTGGGTTTGGCCGCTGCAAAGGCCGGGATCTCTTTAAAATCTCTTTCCCGCCGGGACCCTGCCGGGGCAGCTATTCTGCGTCGGCTTGAAAAAAAAGACCTGGTGCGGATCTCCGCCGTGCTTAAAAAAGAGACCGCCGGGATTAAAACCGAAAAATTTATCTCCCTGCCTAAAAAAACCCCGAGCCGGCAGATTCGGATGTCAGTTAAACGTCATAAGATTCTTTCCATTGTCCGGGAAGCAGGGGAGATTTCTCTGACCAGTCTTAAGCGGCATGTGCCCACAGCACCGAATCTGATCAAACCCCTGGCCCAGGCCGGGTGGCTGAATGTGGTCAGCCGCCGGGTATTCAGAGATCCTTTAGGGGAGCCGGTAACACCGAATACCCCGCCTGAACTTACCGATGAACAGGCTGTCGTTGTAAAAGAGATTCAAACGCGCGCAGACGTGTTTTCCCCCTGCCTGCTGGTGGGCGTGACCGGATCCGGCAAGACCGAAGTGTATATGCGCCTGGTGGCGGATGCCGTGGAAAAGGGCAGGGGGGCCATTGTCCTGGTGCCGGAAATTGCCCTGATTTCCCAGACCGAACGGCGTTTCAGGGCAAGGTTTGGGGACAAAATTGCGGTCATCCACTCCATGCTTTCCCAGGGAGAGCGCCTGGATCAGTGGCGGAAAATCAGCCTTGGCAAGGTCAATATCGTCATTGGTGCCCGGTCTGCGATTTTTGCGCCGATCCGGAAAATCGGCATCATCATTGTGGATGAAGAACATGATTATTCTTATAAACAAGAATCGGGCTTGCGCCATAATGCCCGGGATCTTGCCGTGGTCCGGGCGAAAATGCACAACTGTCCCGTGGTGTTGGGCTCGGCCACACCATCGGTGCAGTCCTGCCGTAATGTGGTGTCGGAAAAATTTTTTAAACTGGAACTGACCCGGCGGGTGAACAATCAGACGTTGCCTGAAATCACCCTGGTGGATATGAAAAAGTACCAGGGAAGCTGGGGCACAGACAGTATCATTACCCCGGAGCTTGGTCGGGGCATCCGTTCCTGCCTTGAAAAAGGGAATCAGGCCTTGATTTTCTTAAATCGCCGGGGGTTTTCCACTTTTCCGGTATGTGCCTCCTGCGGCAAGACCCTGGGTTGTCCCCATTGTGATGTGACCATGACCCTTCACAAGGGCGAGGATCATTATAAGTGCCATTTGTGCGGTCATACGTTAACATCCGACATCCGGTGCCCTGACTGCGGTACCGGTAAAATCAGGAATTTGGGGTTTGGTACGGAAAAAATTGAATCCATGCTCAAGACCTTGTTTCCCGATGCCCGGGTGGCCCGGATGGACCAGGACTCCACGGCCGGAAAGGGCAGCACCCTATCTATTTTGCGTCAGATCCGCAACCGTACCGTAGATATTATTGTGGGCACCCAGATGTTGGCCAAGGGGCATGATTTTCCGGCCATTACCCTGGTGGGGGTGATCTGTGCGGATTTAAGTTTAAGTCTGCCCGATTTCAGGGCAAGTGAACGCACCTTCCAGCTGCTGGCCCAGGTGGCGGGCCGGGCCGGCCGGGGGGAGGAACCCGGCCGGGTGATCATGCAGACCTTTAATCCGGATCACTTCACCATAAAAGCTGCCCGCAATCAGGATTACCTTGAATTTTTCAATCATGAAACGCCCTTTAGAAAAGCGTTGATGTATCCGCCGTTTTCCCGGATGATCCAGCTCAAGATTTCAGGAAAAAATGCAGATAAGACAAGGGACCATGCCCGGCTTGCCGCAGACCGCCTTGAACAGCTCAATACCCGGGAACCCAAAGCTCAGATCCTGGGACCCATTGAAGCGGCCATCCGGAAAATTTCGTCCCGGTACAGATGGCAGATTCTTATTAAATGTGTTTCATCGGTTAATATCAGCCGGATGGTGTCTGCCATGGTCCGGGACCCGGCCATCCAGAAGGTTAAATCCGTCTCCGTTGTTATAGATGTGGATCCCTATTCCCTGCTTTAGGAATGAGTTAGCAAAATGGGCACGTTTAGGATGGTGGCCCTGTGCCCCGGTGAATGTCAAGTTTGCGCATGCGCGAGGCAAAGGTTGAGCGGTTGATGCCCGACGCCTTTGCCGCCCAGGTGATATTCCAGTTAAATTTTTCCATAAGCGCCCTGACATAGGCCTTTTCAAGATCCGGCCAGGTCATGGCTGAAATATCCCGCAGGTTTTGTGTTTCATTTGTTTGGGGATCTGAATGTATTGGATTTGTGTTTTTTGAGGTTTCATCCTGACTGGTTTTAAGAATATGTTCGGGCAAATCATCCGGTCTTATAACTTCGTCCTGGGCTGTAACCATTAAATAGCGGATAAGATTTTCCAGTTCCCGGATATTCCCTGGCCATGTATACGCGACCAGGTGATGTATGGTTTCAGGGGATATCTTTTTTTCGGAAATTTTTGCTTTTTTGCTTTCTTTGTTTAGAAAATGCCGGGCCAGCAAGGGAATGTCTTCCTTTCGTTCCCGCAATGGCGGCAGGTGAACCGGTAATATGGACAGGCGGTAATACAGATCCTGTCTGAATTGGTTTTCCCGGATCATTTTAACAAGATCCTTATTGGTGGCTGCAATGATTCTGACATTGATATATTGGACCCGGCTGGACCCCAATGGTTTGATTTCGTTTTTCTGCAGCACCCGCAAAAGTCCGGCCTGGGTACCCATGGGCATATCCCCGATCTCGTCCAGGAATACTGTACCGCCGTCCGCCGCTTCAAATAATCCGGCCCGGTCCCGGGCTGCACCGGTAAACGCACCTTTTTTATATCCGAACAATTCGCTTTCCAGCAGGGTTTCAGGAATGGCCGAACAATTCTGGGCCAGGAAGGGATAATTCACTCTGGCGCTGTTCCTGTGCAGGCGTTCTGCCACAAGTTCCTTGCCGGTGCCGCTTTCGCCGGTTATCAGTACATTAAAGTCAGTGTCTGAATAGCTTTTGACAAGCTCCATGCTTTTGTGAAAGGCTTTGCTTTGACCGATAATGGTTTTTTCTTTTTCAATTCTGGACAGGGCCGATGAAAGCCTGCGATTTTTTTTCTGTTCCCTGGCATAACTCAGGGCGTTGCCCAGGGCGATGGAACAGATTTCAACCAGGTTTTGAAGATGGGTCAGGTATGAAGACTCCAGATTGAGATGAATACTGTCAGGGTTGGTGTCAATGATCTGTACCGCCCCAAAGACCTGGCCGTTTACCAGTAAGGGGAAACACAGGATCTGGCTGCTTTTTATGGCAAAATGTGCTTCTACTTCCCGGTTGTGCCGGCGGTCGGAGCCTGCTTGGGCGATGGTCATCTTACCGTTTTCGATGACCCAGCCCACAATGGAGGGGGCGCCTGCATCCAGGGTGACCCCCACAATATTTTCACTGTCAATACCGGCCGCCTCAACACAGACATAGGTCCTGCCCCGTTTGATCCAGATGGATCCACGCCTGACATTCTGGATTTTCAGCAGGGCGTTGAGAAATTTTTTTTGAAGAACGTCCGGGTCCAGCTCCCTGAACAGGTCATATTTTTCCTGGAATGATTTATTTTTTGTATTGTCCATAAAAACAGTATCCTGTTAATACTTGGGGGAAAGAACCGTGATGTCCGCCTACTGCTTTTGGTCTTCAGTTCAGAAAGGTTCTGATGACACATTCAGTCCGGCAGGATAGTTATATTTAATCAATATATATCATATATAATTAAATATAACTATCCAAATTGACGCAGGTGAGAATCTCACTGCCATGACTGCGGGAGCGTAGTTATTGAATGCTCTGGTTGTTGTTTTTTTCATAACTCAATACTTACGACTCACATCTTTCATTGTTTGTTGTGTCCGTCAGGTCATGGCCGTTCTTATGGAAAAATTGCTGAAAAAACTATTGACTTTTACCTGTTCTTGTGAAACCGTAAATTAATTGCGGGTTTCTTGTATTTTCTTCGTTTGTATTGTTTACGTTTCTCGCGAATCCATTTTCTCACTTAAATGGAAAGGAGTATCGCCATGGCTGATCTCTTTGCACTAAAAGACTGCGCGCTTATTACCATTGCAACGGGTGAAAGGGTCCATAATCTCAGGGAATTGAGAGATCGTCTCATGAAAACGGAACGGGGGATTATGTACTATCATTTTTGGGATGCAATATTACGTCCCCGCTTTGTTGACCCGGAATATCAAAACGATTTTGCGGCATGGGCCTATCATGAACTCCATGACCGCCGTCTGGCCGAAAAGCTGGCCATCATCAATCCCACTGACTATGAATTTATGGATGATCTGCGCCAGAAATTGATTGATGTTATTGAGGAACGAATGGATGAACTGGGTTTTGTTCCCGTGGCCGAGGTCGCTCATCCCTTTTTCTTCATTCGTTCCCAAATTGTCGTTTTCGATACCAACATTCGCGTTTCCACGCCTGAAGAACTATCCGAATCCATTCCCCGGATCTCGGTCAGCAGTATATTTTATCATTTTATTGATTCCCGCCGTCGAACCGCTTCGGGTAAAGACGATTTTAGCGAATGGTTGTTGAATTTCGGACCTGAGGGTGCTTCTCTGGCGGAAGAGATTGCGTCCATTGATCCGTATTTCAACACGCTTTTGGAATTACGTGATCAACTTTCGCTCGTCTTTGCAAGACATCTCGGAAAAGGGGGTGCAGAATGACTGCTTCGCTTGAACAATACGAACAAATCCTGGGTAAGGATGTTATTCAACGTCTTCGACAATTGGCAGAGCCGCTGAAAGGAATAAACGTCGTCCATATCAATTCCACCCGGGAAGGCGGGGGTGTGGCAGAGATCCTTCACCGCTTAATCCCCCTCAAAAATGAACTGGGAATACAGGCAAGCTGGGAAGTCATGACCGGCGAGGATGAGTATTATCAATGCACCAAAAGTATGCACAACGCCCTGCAAGGTGACCGGCTGGATATTCCGGAACGATTGTTGAAACAGTACGAGAGTACCAATCAGCAAAATTACGAAAGACTCCGCTCGCAGCTGGAAGCGGCCGATGTCGTCTTTATTCATGATCCCCAGCCGGCGCCGCTCCTGAATTTATGTACCGAACGCAAAGGCAAGTGGATCTGGCGCTGTCATATCGATGCCAGCCATCCCTATCGTTTGGTCTGGAAATATCTCCGGCCCTTTGTCCAGGGATATGATGCCAGCATCTGGTCCTTACCGGACTTCGCGCAACCGATGCCTCATCCCCTGTACATTATTCCCCCAAGCATTGATCCATTGAGCGACAAGAATGTCGAATTGGAACCGGAAATGATGGAGAAGGTGTGCCATGATTATAATCTGGACCCGAATCGACCCATTTTGCTGCAGGTATCCCGTTTTGACCGCTTCAAAGATCCGATCGGCGTCATCCAGGCTTATCGCATGACCAAAGCATTCGGTCCTCCTGTTCAACTGGTGCTGGCCGGCGGCAGTGCCACGGACGACCCTGAGGGGGAAGAGGTGCTGGCAGAGGTAAGAGCGGCAGCTCAAAATGATCCCGACATCCATATTCTGGTCCTGCCTCCCGATGCGCATCGTACGATCAATGCCCTGCAGCGCGTTTCGGATATTGTTTTGCAAAAATCGATTAAAGAGGGTTTCGGGTTGACGGTGACCGAAGCCATGTGGAAAGGGAAGCCGGTCATCGGAGGGGATGCAGGGGGGATTCGGCTGCAGGTCATCAATCATCATACCGGGTTTCTGGTCAATACGCCCCAAGGCGCGGCATTACGTATTCGCTATCTGCTGAAGCAACGCCATTGTTTGAACCAGATGGGAGAAAAAGCCCGAACCTTTGTGCGGGAGAACTTCCTGCTTACGCGCCATCTGCGGGAATACCTGACCCTGATGCTGGCCGTCACCCGGGAAACTAAGGAACGGATTGAACTTTAGGCAATCAATGAAGGATAAAAGGAATGTATCCGGAAATCAGCTTGGGGGCCACCTGTCTGGGGCAGGGACGTTGTCGGTTTCTTGTGTGGGCTCCCCGGGCTCAAAAGGTCGAGGTTCGCCTGGTTTGGCCGGCTGAACGTCTCGTCCCTCTGGAGAAGAACAGTCAGGGCTACCATCATGCGATTGTGCAGAAGGTTGAATCTTCGACCCAGTATCTTTTCCGGCTGGATGGCGATACGGAACGGCCTGACCCGGCCTCCCGATTCCAGCCTGGTGGTGTGCATGCGCCTTCGGAAGTGGTTTCCGGTGATTTCCCCTGGAATGATGCGTGTTGGTTCGGTCTGCCGCTTGAGGATTACATTCTGTATGAATTGCATGTGGGGGCTTTTACTTCCGAAGGAACCTTTGATGCGGTTATTCCTCATCTGGGTTCATTGAAGGAATTGGGCATTACGGCTGTGGAACTGATGCCTGTAGCCCAGTTCCCCGGAAATCGCAACTGGGGGTATGACGGTACCTATCCTTTCGCCGTTCAGAATTCCTATGGCGGGCCGCAAGGCCTCAAGCGGCTGGTGAACGCCTGTCACCACAACGGCATGGCTGTTGTTATGGATGTGGTCTACAATCACCTCGGACCCGAGGGGAATTATCTGTCAGATTTCGGCCCCTATTTCACCGATCAATATAAGACCCCCTGGGGGACCGCCGTCAATTTTGACGGGCCGCACAGCGATAACGTCCGCCGGTTCTTTATTGAAAACGCCCTCTACTGGGTAACGGAGTTTCATATTGATGCCCTGCGGATCGATGCCGTGCATGCCATCTTTGACTTTTCAGCCAAGGCGTTTCTGGAAGAGCTGGCCCTGGCCGTACACCAGCAGGCCAAACACCTGAACCGCCGCATCCATATCATCGCCGAAAGCGCACTCAACGACCCGCGACTAGTCCGGCCCCGGGCGCTTGGCGGTTACAATTTGGACGCGCAATGGAACGATGACTTCCACCATGCGCTGCATACGCTTCTGACGGGTGAGCGCTTCGGATATTATCAGGATTTCGGCAAGTTGCGGCATCTTACCAAAGCCTATCGGGACGGGTTTGTCTACTCCGGTGATTATTCCGCCTTTCGCCAATGCCGGCATGGAAATTCTTCGCGCGACATACCAGCCCGGCGCTTTGTTGTTTTTGCCCAGAACCATGATCAGATCGGCAACCGCATGGGGGGTGAACGCCTGAGCACTCTGATTTCCCTGGAGGGATTGAAACTGGCGGCCGGGAGCGTATTTTTGTCGCCATGTATCCCTCTGGTTTTTATGGGCGAAGAATACGGCGAGACCGCCCCCTTTCCTTACTTTATCAGCCATTCGGATAAAGCGCTGATTGAAAATGTCCGGCAGGGACGTCGTGAAGAATTTGCACCCTTCAAGTGGCAGGGGGTGCCCCCCGACCCCCAGGATGAAAAAACGTTTCTGCAGGCTAAACTTAACCACAACCTGCGTTACCAGGGCCATCACCGCATCCTTTTCGATTTTTATAAGGAACTGATCCGCATCCGGCAAGAGATTCCCGCCCTTTCCGTTTTGGACAATGATCAAATGAGGGTTCGGGAAGAGGAAAATGAAAACGTGATCATTCTCAGCCGGTGGGGCGCATCCGGCGACGTTGTTGTGATTTTTAATTTCAAAAAAGCACAGGCTACGGTGAATGTTTTCCTTTCCTCCGGGCGCTGGAAAAAACGACTGGATTCGGCGGAAAAGCGGTGGCAGGGCCCGGGCAGTCGGATGGCTCATGACATTGTTTCAAACGGGCAGGTGGCGTTGACCCTGCAGCCCCATGCCGTTATACTTTTAATCAACGAAAAAGAGTGATAGCAAATATGGAACGATATATCTGCATTCACGGTCACTTTTACCAGCCGCCGCGTGAGAACGCCTGGCTGGAATCGATTGAAATCCAGGATTCTGCCTATCCTTACCATGACTGGAACGAAAAAACGACCGAAGAGTGCTATGCTGCCAATGCGGTTTCCCGCATATTTGACGAGCAGGGCAGGATTGTTAAGATTGTTAATAACTACGCCAGGATCAGCTACAACTTCGGCCCGACTCTTCTTTCCTGGCTGGAAACAAATGCGCCGGAGGTGTATGAATCTATTCTTGACGGAGACCGTCAGAGTCAGACGCTTTTTTCCGGCCATGGGTCAGCCTTGGCCCAGGCTTATAACCACATGATACTGCCTCTGGCTAACCGCCGTGACAAAGAGACCCAGGTGATCTGGGGCATCAAGGACTTTGAGCATCGTTTTGGACGCAAACCGGAAGGCATGTGGCTCCCCGAGACCGCCGTGGATCTGGAAACGCTTGAGATTCTGGCCGATCATGGCATTTTGTTCACGATCCTTGCCCCTCATCAGGCCAAAAGGATGCGGCCCATCGGGGAAAACGCGTGGCAGCATGTGGCGGATGGCAAGATTGGTCCGACAATGGCTTATCGTCAAAAACTGCCTTCGGGGCAGGCCATCAGCCTTTTTTTTTACGATGGACACATTGCGCGGGATGTTGCATTTGAGCACCTTTTAGATAACGGCGAGTCCTTTGCCGGCAGACTTATGGACGGATTCTCTGACGCGCAGGAACAATCCCAGATCGTTCATATTGCCACTGATGGTGAAAGCTATGGTCATCATCATCGTTTCGGCGAAATGGCGCTCTCCTATGCCCTGGACTATATTGAATCAAACGGGCTTGCACGCCTGACCAATTACGGCGAGTATCTGGAAAAATTTCCGCCGGTGTACGAGGTGGAGATTTTCGAAAATTCATCCTGGAGTTGCCCTCATGGCGTTGAGCGATGGCGCAGTGACTGCGGATGTAGTTCCGGCAGTCAGCCGGAATGGAATCAGCAATGGCGCAAACCATTGCGGGAGGCCCTGGAGTGGCTGAGGGATATTGTGTCGCCTGCTTATCAAAGAAAACTTGCCTCCTTTTTAAAAGACCCGTGGGAAGCCAGAAACGATTACATCCAAATTATTCTGGATCGATCCGAGGAAAAGATCGAACATTTTTTGAAACAGCATGCGGTTCGAGCGTTGAAAAAAGATGAGATAATCATGATTCTCAGGCTTTTGGAATCTCAACGGCATGCTATGCTCATGTTTACCAGCTGTGGTTGGTTTTTTGATGATATTTCAGGTATCGAAACGGTTCAAATCATTCAATATGCGGGGCGGGTCCTGCAGTTAAACGAGGAAATATTCGGCGACGCCATGGCGCCGCGTTTCCTGAAGCTTTTGGAATGGGCCGGGAGCAATTTTGTTGAACATAAGGATGGGCGTCACATATTCGAAAAATGGGTCAAGCCCGCTATGCCGGATCTGAAAAAAGTAGGCGCGCATTACGCCGTGAGCTCTCTTTTTGAAGACTATCCTGAACGCACGTCAATTTTTTGTTATACGGCGGAACGGGACGATTACAAGCGATCCGAGGTCGGCAGGGCAAAGCTGGTGGTGGGGCGTGCCACGATTTCTTCTCAAATCACTTGGAATGCTTCCAGGCTGACTTTCAGCGTTCTGCATCTGGGAGACCACAATCTGTATTGCGCCGTCCTTGCGGGCGACATGAAGAACTATCAACGTTTGGAGCAAGAACTTTTTCAGGCCTTTAAAACAGTGGATTTTCAAAAAGTCATGCGGATTCTGGACCACTATTTCGGTTACTGCATTTATTCTCTCAAGTTCCTTTTTCGGGATGAACAACGCAAGGTTTTGAATTTGATCATGAAACCTACATTGAATGACGCTGAGACGGCATACCGCCGGCTTTACAATTTCAACGCGCCGATGATACGGTTTTTAAAAGATGCGGACATTCCTGTACCCCAATCCCTCTCTATTGCGGTAAATCTGGTTGTGAATGCCGATCTGAGGCGTACCCTGGCGCAGGAAAAATTCAATCCCGCAGTGATCGCCCCCCTTCTCAAAGAAGCCGAATTAACCGGCACCGCCTTGAACACTGATATTTTAGGCCATACGCTCAAACAGCGTTTGGAGCAGATGGTCAAACGTTTTTTTGACAATCCTGTTGAATTCGAATTGCTTGAAAATCTGAATGAAGCTGTCATGACCTTGAATACGTTGCCTTTCCATGTCAATATTTTTAAAATACAGTGGCATATATATAAAATACGCCAAACCGAATATCCTGTATTTCTGGAAAAAGCTGAGGCGGGTGAAGAAGATGCCCGAAAATGGATCGACCATTTTACTAGCCTGTGCGATAATTTATCGCTGGTTATATAAAAAATGCCTATTCCCACGGCAACCTATCGAATTCAGTTCAGCAAGGCCTTTGATTTTCAGGCGGCGAGCGATATCATCACCTACCTGGCCGATCTTGGTATTTCCTGCATTTATGCGTCCCCGATCTTTAAGGCGAGAAAAGGGAGTCTTCACGGATACGATATTGTTGATCCCAGCCGGTTAAATCCTGAACTGGGATCGATAACGGATTTTGAAAAACTGAAGGCAGAATTGCAAAAGCAACATATGGGATGGCTGCAGGATATTGTCCCCAACCATATGGCCTTTGATTTTGAGAATAAGATGCTGATGGACGTTTTTGAAAACGGTCGTCATTCCATGTATCGTCATTTTTTTGACGTCGACTGGGAACATCCTTTGGGCAGTTTGCAGGGAAAGCTGCCGGCACCGTTCCTCGGCGGGTATTATGGCCAATCCCTGGAAAATAAGGAAATCCGGCTAGAATATGCTGAAACCGGTTTCAGCGTGAACTATTATGACCAGGCCCTGCCGCTCAAAATCGATTCGTATACCGATGTATTGACGTTCAGGTCAAGTGCGCTTCGAACCCGGCTTGGCGAGGATCATCCCCATTTCATAAAATTTCTGGCAGTCTTACACATTTTGAACACCTTACCTTCGGGAAACGCCGTCAAGGACCGTTGTGAGCAGATCAAGGTCGCAAAGTACATGCTCTGGGAACTCTATTGTCGGAATCCGGTAATCCGGAGATTTGTCGATACGAATATCGAGATGTTTAATGGTGAAAAAGGCAATCCTGAAAGTTTCAGACACATCGATAAACTTCTCGATGAACAAGTGTTCCGATTATCTTACTGGAAAGTTGCCAATGAGGAGATTAACTACCGCCGGTTTTTCCATCTCAACGATTTCATCTGCCTGCGAATGGAAGATGAAGCGGTATTTGATCGAACCCATACTCTGATATTTAAACTGATCGAAGACGGCCCAGTAAGCGGCTTAAGGGTCGATCACATCGACGGGCTCTACGATCCCGCTATTTATCTCAGAAGGCTGAGAAAAAAAGCCGGCGACATTTATCTCGTGGTTGAAAAAATCCTTGACCGCACAGAGGACTTGGTTCCCCTCTGGCCGGTGCAGGGGACAACCGGCTATGAATTTATGAATACGGTCAATGGATTGTTTTGCCAAAGCAACAATGCAGATCGCTTCAGCACAATATACGCGTCCTTCAGTGGATTTAAGAATTCAGCAACTGATCTTGTTTATGAACAAAAGAAACACATCATGGCGTACCATATGAAAGGGGATCTTGATAATCTTGCCGGTCATATGAAAAGAATTGCCGGTCGTGACCGTTATGGAAAAGATTTTACACGTCATGGTCTGAATAGAGCCCTGAAGGAGATATTGGCGCACTTTCCTGTTTATCGTACCTATATCAACCATCATGGCAGCAGCCCAAGTGATCAACGGTATATTCAAACGGCTGCAAAGGCGGCGTTGCGTAGGCATCCGGGATTACGCCGTGAAATTGACTACATCACGTCGTGTCTGCTTGCAGAGCCGCAAGCGCAGCCTTCGCCGGCAGAAGAGGATCGAATCGACTTTGTTCTGACATTCCAGCAGTTCACAGCACCCCTGATGGCCAAGGGTTTTGAAGATACGCTTCTTTATCACTACAATCGGCTGATTTCTTTGAACGAGGTTGGTGGCGAGCCATATCATTTCGGCTGTTCGTTAGACGCGTTTCATGCCTTTAATCGCAAGCGGGCCGCATTATGGCCCCATTCATTAAGTGCCACAGCGACCCATGATGCCAAAAGAGGCGAAGATGTTCGGGCCAGGATCAATGTGTTGTCGGAATTGCCTGACGAGTGGCACAGAAACCTCGAAACATGGAAAAAGTTGAACAGCGGAAAAAAGAAACGGGTGGGGGGCAACATCATCCCCGATGGAAACGGGGAGTACTTTCTGTATCAGACGCTGATCGGCAGTTTCCCCTTTGATAAAAGTGACCATCCTGAATATGTTGAAAGAATCAAGACCTATGGAATCAAAGCCCTCAGAGAGGCCAACGTTCATTCCAACTGGTTGGCGCCGGATATTGACTACGAAGAGGGTTTTGTTGCATTTATCGGTGAGATTTTAGATGTTGTGAAAGAGAATCCCTTTCTGGAACGGTTTTTGCCCTTCTGTCGGCGCATTGCGCATTACGGGGTGTTTAATTCTCTTTCTCAAACCCTGATCAAGATCACGGCACCGGGGCTTCCTGATTTTTATCAGGGAACGGAATTGTGGGATTTGAATCTGGTGGACCCGGATAACCGGCGCTCCGTTGATTTTGACCAGCGGAAGGCATATTTAAAGGAAATCCGGGAAAAAGTCCGCCGGAACATTCACGATACGATTGAAGAATTACGCAATGCAAAAGAAGACGGCAGGATCAAGCTCTTTTTGATCCATATGGCGCTTGAGGCACGAAACAGGAACCGGGAGATTTTCCTGAACGGTAATTATACGCCTTTGGCAATCAACGGCCGGTTCAAAGATAACATCATCGCATTTGCAAGATTCCACATCAATCAGTGGTGCCTGACGATCGTTCCCCGCTTTCTGACGTCGGTCATAAAGGCGGGGGAATATCCGCTCGGCAGCCACGTCTGGTTTGATACTGAAGTTGTGCTGCCGGACGGCTTTCCATACCAGTGGAAAAATATATTCACGGCAGAGCTCCTCAGCGGCCGGTCACTTCGGGTCTCTGAAATCCTGAAGGATTTCCCTGTTGCGATGCTGATGAGCGAGGATCGTCCATGAAACAAAGAGCAAGCGGCATCCTGATGCATCTGACCGCTCTTCCATCTGCGTTCGGCATCGGCGATATGGGACCCTATGCTTACCGTTTTGTTGATTTTCTGTCAAAAGCAAAGCAGCGTTACTGGCAAATCCTTCCCTTGAATCCGACGGAACCGGCCCATGATAATTCACCCTATTACAGTATATCCGCCTTTGCCGGTAATCCCTTACTCATCAGTCCCGAACTTTTGGTCAAAGAGGGCCTGCTCCCCACAGCGGTTTTAAAATCTTTGCCCGATTTTCCCAAAAAGCATGTACTTTTTCGAGCCGTGATTGCCCACAAGGAGAAACTTTTTAACCACGCCTATAAACGCTTTAAAACAAGAACAAATCAAGACGGCTATGAACGATTTTGCCGACAAAATGCGGACTGGCTCAATGATTTTGTTCTTTTTAAGGCCCTGAGATTTTATTTCAAGGGCGGGTCGTGGCGCACATGGACAGCTAAAATACGCGACAGGGAGCCGAAGGCGTTAACATGGGCGGCAGAAAAACTGCATGACAGGATTGAAAAGGAGAAATTCCTTCAGTATGTTTTTGCCGAACAGTGGCGTATGCTCAAAGCATATTGTAACCGGAAGGGGATTCATATCATTGGGGATATTCCAATTTACATGCCGTATGAAAGTGCCGATCTATGGGTCCATCCTGAATTGTTCAAACTGGATACTGAAAAGAGACCTGTTGCCGTGGCCGGCGTCCCCCCCGATTATTTCAGTGCGACCGGTCAACTCTGGGGGCATCCGGTGTACCGGTGGAATATGCTGAAAAAAACCGGATATGCGTGGTGGGTTAAGCGGATTGAACACAATCTGGCATTGTTTGATGTTGTAAGAATTGACCATTTTCGAGGGCTTGTCGCCTATTGGGAGGTGCCGGCGGGTGAAAAAACGGCGGTCAACGGAACGTGGGTTCAGGCGCCGGCGGTTGACTTTTTTAATGCGCTCAGCAGAAGATTCCCCTGTCTGTCCATCATTGCCGAGGATCTTGGCACCATTACGGCCGACGTCCGGGAGGTGATGCGCCAATTTGACCTTCCCGGCATGAAATTGCTGGTGTTTGGTTTTGGTGATGATTTTCCAACAGGCGCGTTTCTGCCGCACAACTTTGTGAAAAACTGTGTGGTCTATACCGGCACCCATGACAACAATACGATCAGGGGATGGTTTGAAAACGAAGTGACTCCGCAGGTTAAACAAAGGCTGTTCACGTATCTTGGACGCCGGGTTGCGGTGGACGAGCTTGCCTGGGAAATGATCCGGCTGCTGATGATGTCTGTGGCCGACAAGGTCATTATTCCGATTCAGGACATCCTCGGCCTTGGCGAAGACGCCCGGATGAACCGGCCGGCCTCGAATACGGGCAATTGGCAATGGCGACTTACGCCTGAGCTGCTAACTACGGCTTCATTTATAAAATTGCTTGAAATGACGGAGATTTATCAGAGAGCATAGGAACTTCTCCCAAAGTACTATCAATTCAATAAAGTTCCCTGAAGTAGCGGTTAATCGTATCCGCCCAGGAAAAGCGGCAAGCGGCGGCATTTTCACAAATCTGTTGCCACTGACCCGGCGCGTTCTTTTTGAGGTTGATCGCTTTTTTAAAAACGCTCACAAAATTATCAACCTGTTCTTCAACCGTATCACCTTTGAACGTAAAGCCATTATGTTCGTTTTTGACGGTATCTTTCAATCCGCCCACGTCATGTACCAGACAGGGCTGCCCATCCCGCATGGCCAGCATCTGACTGATCCCGCATGGTTCAAACGAGCTTGGCATGAGGAAAAGATCGCCGTTTGCATACAACGCATCAGCACAATCCTCTGCATATCCATTCAAAAAGATAAAGTTGCCAAACCGGGAACTCATTTCGGTCAGAAACGCTTCGTATTGCCGGTCTCCTGTTCCCAGCAGGATGTAAATCCCTTCTTCGCCGAGTTCCGTCAGGATGCCTTCAAGACCGGAAACGCCGCGCGAACCGGAAGCCCGCATCAGCAACAATTTTTGTTCCACAACCCTGGAAACGCTCGTGATGATTGTTTTTGGTCTGCCGGCGTTAGACCCAAGATCCGTCAAACGCGCATGCGCCACAAAAAGATCGGTTGAGACCGTATCCCGTTTTCCCGCCCAATTCAGAATCTTTTCTTTAAAAAGTGTCACCAACTCAGGAAAATGGCGTTTGGCGACCCCCCGGTTTTGCGAATACGTACACCCATTCAAAATACCAAAGAGTCGCCCCGCTTTGCGGGCAGACTGAATGTCGGCCTCAAGCCCCTCACCGCCATAGTAGCGGGGTCTGTCAGTGGGGTAGCGGATTTCTTCGGCATAAGAAGGGGAAACCGTATGAACGGCATCGGATAACCGGATGCCGGCAGCCATCAGATTGATACACTCCGGCCATCGGGGATCGGCAATATCAGCCCATTGATAGGGAAGATGATGGTACCAGGCTTCCAAAGAGGACGCATCCCATCGAAACGGCCGTACCCCTTGAAGTGCAAGGTTATGGATGGTGTAAACGGTTCTAATGTCTCGAAGCACCGGGTAATCCGGATGAAATCGGCGCAAAATCAAGACAAAAGCGGCATGCCAGTCATGAAGATGGATACAGTCAAGATCCCCGAAGATCTTTTTTTTCAAGCCTTCGGCAACGGTCAGGCCGAAAAGGGCGAATTTTGTGGCATCTGTTGCAAAGGGCCTGTCCGGTGGATCATCGACATAGATTTGATGATACCCGCGGGCAGGATCGTAAGAAGTGAAAATGGGGTGATCTACGACAACGTGTTTAACATCGGGGTGGGGCGTGTTGCCCGGGACTTGATAGATTTCAGCCGTATGGCTGAATCCGGAAAACGAAACCGTCACGGAATCTATCCAGTGGGCGCCTGCCTGCTGATGGAAAAAACCATAGGAAGGGGTGACAACCGTAACGTTTGCGCCCTGCTTTGCAATTTCAGGGGAAATATCTCGAACGACATCGCCGATTCCGCCGACTTTACCGCCACTGAGCCCACCGTTTTCAGAAGCTACGATCAATATATTCATTTAAAAACTTATAAAAATAGAATTAATCGATTTTATCAGGCTTGCACAACCGTTTGGGTTTATTTGATAATCGTTTGCATTTTTGGCATGAATACATCAATTCTTTCATTACCGGTTTGCAAAGCAACTTGGCTTCAGTTGATGATGCCCCACAATTTTTACACACAAACGCTTCCGATACATTAGATGATTTGCGCAAATGCAGTTTTTTATTTTTGCATGCCTTACACGCCTTGAGTTTTTTTCCCATACCGCATCCTTCTTTATAAGTGAAATGCTTGAATAATAGCTTAATACTAATACAAATTTCTGAAAGGTCAATTTATATTTGAATTGGTCACCCGGTGGGTGACCAATTGGGTTAACCACATGGTCAAAATAGGCCTGGTCAAGTACTCTGAAATCTTATCACTCGAATATTAAGACTGAGAAGTTAATTTTTTTTAACTCATTTATAATTTTTTCATTGACTTGAACATCTTCCGATAATATAGAAGCGGTGAATTTTGGGATAATAGTTGATACTGATGCTGATGCACTTATACTGAAGCTGATTCTGCTTCTCTATATTATCCGGCCCGCCTGTCTGTCCCCAAGGGATTGACAGGCGGACTTTTTTTAAAGCACACTTTCCCATCTACCATCACCCAGAAGACATCCGAAGCCCTTGCCGCATATACCAGACCTGAGTAGGGGTCATGCATGGGGGTCATGTGAAGACCGGTTGTGTCCACCACAATGATGTCCGCAGCCTTTCCCGGGTGTATGGAGCCCGTGACATCACCCAGTCCCAGGGCCTTTGCCCCGTCAATGGTGGCCATTTTCAGACAGGTACGGGCATCCATAACACAGGAATCCAGACGCACAGCCTTATGCAGTTTGGCCGCCGTATCCATTTCAGAAAACATATCCTGGTCGTTATTGGAGGCGCACCCGTCCGTGCCAAGGCCCACGGTCAGATCGGCTGCCACCATGTCCGGCACCGGTGCCACCCCGGAGGCCAGTTTCATATTGGATTCCGGGCAGTGGATGACCCCGCACCCGCGCTTGTCAATAATTCCAATGTCGTTTTCATTCAGCCACACACAGTGGATTAAAAGGGTATCCGGATCAAGGATACCCAGGCTGTCCAGATAGGCGATCACGGACAGACCTGTATTCTCTTTGATCATGCCCGGCTCGGCCCGGGTTTCTGCCGTATGGATCTGGAACAGGACCCCCTTGTCCCGGGCAAGGTTTTTTCCGGCCACAAGGGTCTGTTTTGAACACGTGTAGGGTGAGTGACAGAAAATCGACGGGGTCACTCTCGGGGACAGGGTGCCGTTTTTTTCAATAAAGTCTTTGGCATGAGCAATATTATTGGACGGATCCGGGACACCCGGGGCAGGGTAGTCAATCACGCCCTGGCCGGCCACGGCCCGGATACCGCTGTCTGCCATGGCCTTTGCCGCATGGCTTTCCAGGAAATAGCCGTCGCAGCATGTGGTGATGCCGCCGGCCAGCATCTCCCGGCAGGAGTGGGCCGTCCATTGCGCCACGGATTCCGGGTTTATGTCCCGTGCCTCGGCAGGGAAAATATGCTCATTGAGCCAGACATCCAGGGGCAGGTCATCGGCCAGCCCCCGAAACATGGACATGGGGGTATGGGTATGCCCGTTCACAAGTCCGGGCATAATAATTCCGCCGCAGGCATCCATCAGGGTCGCCCCCTCCCAGCGCCGGCCGGGAACCGCAGGTCCGCATTCAGCAATTTTATCCCCTTTGATACGGACAAACGCGTTTTCAATGACAGGCAACCCTTGTTCCATGGTCAAAAGCGTACCGTTGTGTATGACAATTTCGTTTTCCATTATATGGCCTCCTAAGATATTCTTAACTATATGATCGAGTTTAACAGGCTTTGATGCAACCATAACAAGATATCATATGAAAACAACAATTCTAAATATGAAACTTTTTAGTTGAAAGACGCTCACAAAGACACTAAGACACAAAGATTTTTATTCGACGTTGTGACCCTTTGTGCCTTTGAGGCTTTGTGCGACAATAAATTAGAATTGCTGTGAATTTTTTGAATGTCTTGACACGATATTGCCTGTTCAATAGGATACGTCAAACGCTGTTTGAAGGCAGCCGGCAAGTAAGCTTTGTTAAACATATAAACCTTAAGCCACGAAGGCATACAGATATCCTTTTTTAAAGGGCGTCGGACCTTTGCGGCTTTTTTTGTTTAAAGGACTTAAAATGAAGACAAAACTTGTATTATTGTGTGTCAGTTTATTTCTGATCCCGGCTGTTTTTCCGGCACATGCAAAAACCATTTTGGACAGCACAGGTAAAACAGTGGTTGTACCTGATCAAATCAGCCGCATTATCTGTTCGGGTCCAGGGGCTTTGCGCCTGATCACCTATTTCAATGCCCAGGATCTGGTGGTGGCTGTGGATGATATGGAAACGGCCAGAAAAAGATTTGATGCAAGACCCTATGCCATTGCCAATCCCCAGTACAAAAAATTGCCGGTGTTCGGGGAGTTCCGGGGCAACGATGATCCTGAAAAAATTTTGGGCCTTGCCGCACAACCCCAGGTCATTTTTAAGACATATGCCGGCATGGGCTATGACCCGGTTGAATTATCACAGAAAACAGGTATCCCGGTGGTCGTGCTGGGATATGGCAACCTTGCCGTTCAACGGGACATTATTTATAACAGTCTGCGCATCATCGGCCGGGTGCTGAACCGGGAAGACCGGGCCGAGGCGTTGATCGGCTTTTTTGATAAACAGATTGCGGAACTCAACCAGCGTACCGCATCCGTTAAAAACAAAAAAACGTGTTTTATTGGCGGTATAGCCCATAAAGGCCCTCATGGATTCCAGTCCACAGAGCCCAATTATCCCCCTTTTGAGTTTGTGAATGCCGCCAATATCGCAAATACGTCTGACATCAAGGTGAAAAATTTGTCTCACTCAAGCTTTTCCAAAGAGAAACTGCTGGAAGCAAATCCTGAAGTTTTGTTTCTGGATCTTTCCACCCTGCAGATGGGGGACGGTCATAGCGGGCTTGATGAACTGAAAACAGATCCCGTATACCAGGCCCTGGATGCCGTGGCAGATGGCCGGGTCTACGGGGTACTGCCCTATAACTGGTACACTCAGAATTTCGGCTCTATTTTGGCCGATGCCTGGTATGTGGGAACAGTGCTTTATCCGGACCAGTTTGAGGATGTTGATCCGCTCAAAAAAGCAGATGAAATTTATGAATTTCTGCTATCGGCCAAAGTATATGCCGCCATGGATGCCCTGTTCCAGAACAAGGCATTCAAACCGGTTGATTTAGGAGCGCAATAAAGGCCATGCATTTTGATCATGGTGCGGTACCTGATGCCTATATCGGATATATTCGCAAAAAATCCTGGTTGCTTTTCGTCCTGTTCAGCCTGATGGCAATCCTGTTTCTCATCTCTTTGTGCAACGGGGCCGTAAAACTTCCGTTGTTGGATGTGGTGCAGACATTAATGCTGGATGCACCGTCCCGTAAGGCAGATCTTATCGTATGGCATATCCGGTTGCCCCAGACCGTCATCGCAATTTTAAGCGGGGCAGGCCTGGCCGCTTCCGGTGCCGTAATGCAATCGGTATTGAAAAACCCTTTGGCCTCACCCTTTACCCTGGGTATTTCCCATGCGGCCGCATTTGGGGCGGCACTGTCCGTGATCCTCATGGGGACGGGGGTGATGGCATCGTCTTCCAGTGATGCCGTGGCCATTTCAAATCCGCTGATCACCGTGGCAACGGCATTTTCATTTTCCATTTTCACTGCGTTAATCATTATTTTTATCTCCGGCAAAAAAGGGGCTAGCCCCCAGGTTATGGTGCTCACCGGCGTGGCATTAGGCTCGCTTTTTACTGCCGGGACCATGCTGTTGCAGTTTTTTGCCGATGATGTGCAGCTGGCTGCCATGGTGTTCTGGACCTTTGGGGACCTGGCCAGAGCAGACTGGAACGACATTGCACTGATCGCCCCGGTCGTGCTGATGCTGCTTGGTTTTTTCCTGGTAAAATCCCGGGACTACAACGGCATGGCCATGGGGGATGAGAGCGCCAAGGGCATTGGCATACAGGTGGAATGGATCAGGCTTTCCGGCATGTTGGCCGCTTCGTTGATGACGGCTTTGATCATCAGCTTTGTGGGTATTATCAGTTTTGTGGGTCTGGCTGCGCCCCATATTGTGCGGCGTATTATTGGCGACGACCACCGCTTCCTTTTGCCGGCATCCATTCTGGCCGGGGCCTTGATTCTTCTGGCAGCCGATATGGTCGCCCGGCTGATCATGCTGCCCCATGTGCTGCCGGTCTCTATTTTTACGGCATTTTTAGGGGCACCGGTTTTTATTTACCTCATTATTAAAGGCGATCCCAGATGATTCTGACAGTGAACCAGATTGATTTTAAGTATAAATCCGTTAAGATTCTTGAGGATATCAATTTTTCCATTCCCCGGGGTGAAATCACCGTAATATTAGGACCCAACGGCGTGGGAAAAACCACATTACTCAAATGCCTCAATAAAATTTTAACCCCGGCAGCGGGCCGGATTCATGTAAAAGACAAACCGTTGAAAGCCATGGATATCCGCCAGATTGCCAAAGAGATCAGCTATGTGGCCCAATACAACGAAGCAGGCAAAATCACGGTGTTTGACGCCGTCCTCATGGGGCGGTACCCCCATATCCGGTTTACAGCCGGCAAAGATGACTTAAAAAAAGTCGGGTCGGTGCTGACGCATCTGAACCTGTCACACATGGCCCTTAAAAATCTGTACGAACTTTCCGGCGGCGAACTGCAGCAGGTGGCCATTGCCAGAGCCCTGGTCCAGGAAACCGATATCCTGCTGCTGGACGAACCCACCTCCAGCCTGGATTTAAAAAATCAGACCCGGATTTTAAGTCTTGTCCGGCATATTGTACGGGACCATAACCTTGCGGTGATCATGACCATGCATGACTTGAATTCGGCACTTCGTTATGCAGATCAGTATATCTGCTTAAAAAATAATACCGTGTTCGGGGCGGGAAAAATTGAAGAGATCGGGTCAGACCTGCTTACAAAGGTATACGGACTGCCGGTTGAAATTATCCGGCATAAGGGCTACCCCCTGGTGGTGCCGGTTGAAGATGCCTTCAAAGCGGCTTGAGGATGATGCTGTTTGTCCGGAAAAATGCCGGTGTCTCGACCGTTGAAACTCCTTTTTAGGTGGGTGATCGTGATTCCAAGTTTTCAGTGCAGCCGGAAATCAGACGGTCACCCGGATTTTATGGATGTTCTTCAGCGTACAAATTATTCGGGAAGCGGGCAGGACAGCATCTCCTTTCTGACTACCTCAAATAAATCACCGAATCTAAGCACACCGGTGACCGTGTCGCCGTTTTTTACGATCAAAGGCTGGTGAGCGCCCATAACATATTCATGCAGTGCTTTTTCCAGGGAATCATTCTCCTGGAGATATTCAGCCTTATCAGGTACATGCATGATTTCGGAAACCTTGATATTGGCGCCGCGTTCGCAAATGTTTTTAATGGGCTCCACCCAGAGATTAAAATCTCGCATCGCAGCCATCACATAATCTTTGGTCAGTGTTTTACCTTCATAATTTTCAAACAGTTTTTTATAATTGGGCTCAAGGGTTTTGAAAATATCAATCATGGTAACGTTTCCCTTGAACTTACCATTGTCGTCAACGACAATAACATCCCTGTGGGCGTGGCAGCCATCTGATTTGCTTTTTTCCAGAACCTGGAACATATCATAAACGGTATCCGTTTCCTTGATGGTCACATAGTCGGGTAAGGGGATCATAATCGATTTTATTAAAATTTCTTTCATATCTCTCTCCTGAAAAAGTTAGTAATGGCCTTAATTATGGTGATGGTCTTTTTTATAAGAAACGATTGAATTACTTTTATGGTGCATTTTGGGTTGAGTCTGGATATCGATAGACCAGGTTCGCCCATGATTGATCTTTAAAATTATATGAGAAACATATGTAAAGTCAAGTTTTATAGACACTTTCTGGATATTTGCCATAAGGAATCGAATACCATACACAGTATTATCAAGATGCAGGCGGGACGCCTGCGCTCCCAGGTTAAGTTATTTCCGACTCATTCCTAAACTTTGCCATCTGCAGGACCTTCTCGATGATGTCATCCATCTGATCAAGCGACAGTTCGATCCCTCTTTCCGTCTTGAGCTCATCATAGAGATAATCGTCAATATCATTAACAGCCTGTTTTTGAGCGTCTTCATCATCCCAGAAGTGAATCTTCTTGTGTTTTTCCAATATGCCATGAATAGCAATTGCCGTATCAGCCGCAGCTGACTCAAGGTCTTCTTCATCTAATTCGCCGGTTTGCCTGGAATAGGCCTCAAGGAAAGGCTTAAGCACCCCGAAATAGGCCATGGCATCTTCATTCCCGGAAAGCTTATCCGGTATATCATCATGCACCTTAACCACCATAAAAGATTCATCATCAAAGATATTGACCGGCTCATTCAGCTGAACAACTTCGTTGGCCTGAATGTGTGTATCCAGCAGTTTTTTGATTTTGGGCTCATAATCCCGATAATCAATTGCCTCTGCATACCGGAGCTTGACAGATGCTTTGAGGGACTGAAATTTCCGAAGGTCTGCCTTGTATCCGAACAACGTTTTTTCGTCGGTTTCGGTCAAAAATTTTTCACAAGAGAGTGCAATACCAAGGGTTTTCCCGAACTCCGAAAGGCGGACATAAAACTCGTCTCTGAGTTCATCATCGGCAAGCAGCACTTCATAAGCCTCTTCATCGTAGGAATGCTTAACACTTTTGAATAGATCCCAAAGATCGGAATACCGACCAGGCAGTTTTTCGATCTCGCTGTTAATGGATGTCAGGGTGCCGACCAGATCGGATTCATCGAACCCTTCAAATGCGCTGTACATGGTAAGCGCTTTGTCCAGCTCACCGAGGACGCTTGCATAGTCGACGATAAAACCGAACGCCTTACCCTCATGAAGACGGTTGACCCGGGCAATTGCCTGAAGCAGCGTATGCTCCCTTAGCACCCGGCACAAATAAAGAACCGCGTTTCGTGGCGCATCAAAACCTGTGAGCAGCTTATCAACGACAATAAGGATTTCAGGAACGCTGCCGTGTTTAAACTGGTTGATGAGCTGCTTGGTGTATTCTTCTTCACTGCCATAGCGCTTCATCATCTTTTGCCAGAATTTTACGACCTCGTCTGTTGTTTCATCATCGGTCTCTTCATAGCCTTCACGCATATCCGGCGGTGAGATAACAACCTCGGAGCTGACAATACCAATCTCATTCAGATACGCATTATACTTGAGGGCAGAGGTTTTATTCGGGGCCACCAGTTGAGCCTTGAATCCTGTTCCCTGCCAGTTGGCGCGGAAGTGCTCGCTGATGTCAAACGCCCTCATGTAGATGACCTGACCGGCTTTGTTCAGCATTTCCGCTCGTGCATATTTCCGTTTCAAATCCGCCTGCTGCGCCTTGCTCAACCCCTGTGTGTGGCGTTCAAACCACAGATCAACGGCTTCTCTGTTTTGTGTCATCTCCACATGCCGCCCTTCATACAGAAGCGGAACCACCGCGCCATCTTCAACGGCCTGTGTGATGGAATAATGGGGCTCCACCAGTTCACCGAATTTGGTGAAGCTGTTCTTTTCCTTCTTTAACAACGGCGTGCCGGTAAATCCCAAGTAACAGGCATAAGGAAACATCTGTCTCATCCGGGCGGAAAAGGAACCGAACTGGGTCCGGTGGCTCTCATCCACCAGAATGAAAATGTCGGGCGATTCATCCTGATATTTCTTTACCGCGTAAGCCTTGTCGAACTTGTGAATGAGGGTTGTGATAATTCCTGACTTTTTTTCAGCAACCAATTCCAGCAGGTTTCTGCCTGATGTTGCCCGGTTTGCTTCAAGGCCGCAGGCAGCAAAGGTATTTCCAAGTTGCTTGTCGAGGTCGTCACGGTCTGTCACAAGTACAATTCTCGGATTCAATATTTCGGGATCCAAGGCCAGGTTACGGGCCAGCATCACCATGGTCAGCGACTTTCCTGATCCTTGCGTGTGCCAGATCACACCGCCTTTACGTGAATTGGTGCTATCAAAGTGCTTTACCCGGTTCAGGGTCGACTTGATCACGAAATACTGCTGATAGCGGGCAATCTTTTTGATCCCTCCGTCAAACACCGTAAACTTCCACGCCAATTCCAGGAGCCTTTCCGGACGGCAAAGGGCAAATAACGTCTCATCCTGAGCCGTTATTAATTCAGAATGGATAGTTGATAATTGACAATTAAAGGACGCTTCAATTTTTTGTCGCACATGTTCGGATAATGGCATATTTTTTAGCTTCAATAATTTTCCATTATCCATTTTCCATTGTCCATTATCCGGCTCTTTCCATACCCCCCAGAATTTTGCAGCGGTTCCTGTTGTTGCGTACATGGCGCTGTTTTTATTCAGAGCCAATACGATCTGGCTGTAGATGAACAGTTTCGGGATATAGTCATCATTCTGATTTCTGATCGACTGTGAGACGGCCTGTTCCACGTCAACCTGCGGTGCTTTACACTCAATCACGCAAAACGGAATACCATTAACAAAGAGAACGATATCCGGCCGGGCGGTTTCCGTTGACCGTGAACGTGCAACACTGTATTCGACTGTCACATGAAACTTGTTGCGACCGGTGCTGTTCTTCGCTTTGGGCCAGTGGATATAGTTCATATTAAAACTTTTCGAGTTACCCTCGATGGTTTGCTCCATGGCCGTTCCGAGGGTAATCAGATCGTAAATGGCCTCATTTGTCTTCAACAAACCATCGTATTTTATATTTTTCAGTTTCTGGATAGCCGACTGCACATTCTCCTCGCTGAAGAGATACTCACCGCCTTTATAATGAATGCGGTTGATTTCTTTGAGCTGGCTGCGCAGAATATTCTCCAATAAAACATTGGCGGTTCGATTCTGCCTTTCGCGCAGGGCTTCAGCCGGTGTCAAGAATTCAAATCCCAGGCCAATCAAAAGCTGCAACGCCGGGATTTGAGAAAGATACTTTTCATTGATCTGAAAGGGTTTCATCGGGTTACCCCCAATGCATGCCAGTAAGGTCTGAAACCCGATTCCGCTATATTTGCAATAAGCATCAAAAACGGCTCATAATCATTTTTTGTGTGGGCTCTGTCCAGAGTCTCGTAATATGCCAACCGCTTTTCCACAGGCAGAACAGCTGATGGGAACCCGTTTTTCATCAGTTCCAGATTCATCAGCAGCCGTGAGGTTCTGCCATTGCCGTCCACAAACGGATGGATTTTTACAAAGTCGGCATGAACACGGGCCGCCCGTTCCACCGGATGGAGAGAGGCCGCCTCTGTCTGATACCAGTTGATAAACCGCTGCATGTCGCTTTCCATATGCAGGGCATCAGGCGGAACATGATCGGCACCCGAGATGATGACATTTGTTTTTCTATAAACCCCTGCATTTTTGTCATCAATATTTTTCAGGATCAATTGGTGAATGCATTTAATCTGCCATTCAGACAGAGACTCATTTTTTTTGACCAGATCTTCAACGAAAAAAATGGCTTCCCTGTGGTTGATCGCTTCAAAGTGCTCCCGCATGGTTTTCCCGCCAACGGTGATCCCTTCCAGAGCAACCTTGGTTTCTTTCAGCGTCAGCGTATTGCCTTCAATAGCGTTTGAATGATAGGTCCAGCGAAGCACCAGATCTTCATGAAGGTTCGAAACAATCTCCGGCGGCAAGGGGCGGAAGGAATCGAGTTTTTTCTTAAGATGATCCAGTTTTTTATATTTGGTCATGATGTTTTTCCATATTCTGCAGGTGTTTTTATTAACTAATTGCCGAAACCGCCATATAATTGATCCATTTCCCATTTTTGCGGATTATGCCGGATATAATTGCGGATATGGTTCAATTCATTTTCGTTGCGGATAATATGTTCCCAATAATTCCGTTGCCATAATTTGGTATCGTTCATATTTGGCAATTGCCGTACTCGTTTAGTCACCGACGATTTAAATCCACGAACAATATCCCCCAAAACCACCCGGGAATCCGTAGGGGCGGATTGCATCCGCCCGTTGACCGTCCGCCCATTTACCGTCCGCCCGTTGACCGTCCGCCCATTGACCGTCCGCCCGTTTTCGGTCAATGGCCGTGTGTTGTTCATCGGGCGCGTGTTGTTCATCGGGCGCGTGCAACGCGCCCCTACGGCGATGATGGCGTGAAAATGGTTGGGCATTATTATCCATTCATCCAATTGAATATTTTTACGCATTACAGGCGTTTTTTTCCATTCGTCTGCAACGATTTCCCCTGCGTCATTCAACCGCATTTTTTCATCGATAATTTTGCCAAAACGATGAATTCGATCCTGTGTACAAATGGTGATAAAATAATATCCTGGTTGTGAATAATCATAATTTTTCAACCGGATAGATTGTCGGTTGGGCAATGGATTATTCATATTGATTCACCACCTCCGGTTTTACCCGCCATTCGCCGGTGAGCATTTTCTGCATCAGGCCGCGTTTCTGGGTTTTGTATTTGTCTGCGAGTTGTTTCAGCAGGTTGATTTCGTGCTGGCAAACAGACAGAGTTTCAGCAATTTCTTTTTGTTCTTCGATAGGAGGAACGGGAATCTTAATGCTCAGAAAGTCAGGTATGCTTATCTGCTTCCCATCACGAATGCCGATGACAGCAAGGTTTAAATACTTCTTAATGAAGATATAGGACTTAAAAAACAGCCGATAGAAGTCCCTGTTCAATTCAATTTTCGGTCTCAACACTGTATACGCAGGGCTGATGATCCCTTGATAATTCGAGTATTCAATGCCTCCTTGGAATGAACGAAGACTTATCGCAAAATCTCCTCGCTTGATGAGCTTGTAGCTGGCTGTTGTTCCGTCCGGTGACATGACTCGGCCTTCCAACATGCTGCGAGGGATAACGCCACGATCTTGAGTAACAGACAGAAGCTCTTCTTCGGGAAAGTTCTTTTCAGTTATCGTGTCGAATATTTTCTTCGGTTTGACATGCGGCCAAGAGTCGCACCGCTGGCTTATCAGCTTTTGAATCTGGCCCTTTAAGCTGGCTTCCTTCGCCTGAATCAGCCGCTCGGTTTTCTCGATGGCCTCATCCCAGGTGGACAGCAGATCGGCAATGGCTTTTTGTTCGGGGGGTGGGGGGAGGAGTATTGGTAATTTTTCCAAGGTAGCTTTATTCAGTTTGTACCTGTTCGCGCCCTGTCTGCTTAGAAAATCGGTAATATTTCTGTGCTTAAAGAAAATCGCAAACCAATGAGCAGAGCAAGCTTGTGTGGAAGCTATTACGTGGGCATGATTATTTGCGTTAAATCTCCCTTTTACATAAATTGTCTGCGACTTCTCTTGCGGTTTAAGAAAGTGATCACCGTCTTCGCCGATGAGTGCGAATTCACCATCTATCAAATATTCGTCTATGTAGTCTAAAATCCCGGTTGGACCATAATAGGGGTAATCACCTTTAATCGTTGAACGTTCGTCTACGCTAATGGGTTTCCTTAGATCATTTCTGATGCTACAGCTTTTGCCAATTTGTGAAATGTTCCATCCTTGTGGAATTGAAGACAACCGCGCCTGTTTTAAAAGGAGCTGTGTTCTACTCATCGCTGAATCTCCTTGAGCTTCTCAGCCATCTTCACCCGCACCGCTGCCAGCTCTTTTTCCAGATTATCAATCTCCACCTGCACCGCATCAATGTCGATTTCCTCTTCCTCCTCAAAGGTGTCCACATAGCGGGGGATATTGAGGTTGAAGTCGTTTTCCTTGATCTCGGCGAACTCGGCCAGATGGGCATATTTTTCCTTTTCAGCCCGGGCGGCGTAGCTCTCCATGATCTTGCCGATATGCGCTTCCGAGAGGGTGTTCATATTTTTTCCCGACACAAACTCCCGGCTGGCATCAACAAAGAAGACGTTTTTGCAATCTTCACGGATACCGCCTTTTTCACGGGAACGATCAAAGACCAGAATCGCCACCGGAATATTGGTGGTCGGGAACAGATTGCCCGGCAAGCCGATCACGGCATCCAGCAGGTTTTCCTCGATCATTTTCCGGCGGATACGCCCTTCAGCAGCGCCCCGGAACAACACGCCATGGGGCACCACCACGGCAACCCGGCCCTGCTTTTCAAGGGCGGTTTCCACCATGTGGCTGATAAAGGCCCAGTCGCCTTTGCTTTTGGGCGGCACTCCGCGCCAAAAACGGTTGTACTGATCGCTCTCGGCGCTTTCGGCACCCCATTTGTCCAGTGAGAACGGCGGATTGGCCACCACGCAGTTGAATTTCATGAGCCGGTCATTTTCCACCAGCAGCGGACTGTTCAGGGTGTCGCACCATTCCACCCGGGCGCTGTCAAAGCTGTGCAGAAACATGTTCATCCGACAGAGCGCCCATGTGCTGCCGTTGGACTCCTGCCCGAAGAGGGCAAAGTTGCGCTTTTCCTGCGCACTGCCCGCGTTGCGGGCCACCTCTTGGGCTGCCTGAATCAGAAGTCCGCCCGATCCGCAGGCCGGGTCACAGATACGGTCGCCCGGTTTGGGTCCAGCCAGCCTGGCCACCAGTTCGGTTACCTTGAGCGGGGTAAAGAACTCTCCGGCCTTCTTTCCAGAGTCGGAGGCAAAGCGCTCAATCAGGTAGATGTAGGTATTGCCGATCACATCCTCGGAAACGAGGCTGGGCTTCATGCTGAGCTGTGGCTTGTTAAAATCTTCCAGCAAAGTTTTAAGGCGCTTATTCCGATCCTTGGTCCGCCCGAGATTGACCTCGCTGTTGAAGTCGATATTGCGGAAGACCCCTTCGAGTTTGCTCTTGTTGCTTTCTTCAATATGATCGAGCACGATATTGATCAGCTCACCGATGTTGGCGGCGGACCTGCGTTCATACAGACTGTAATAGGTGGCGGGAAATTCATCCAGAACCGTTTCCCCGCCGGTTTCGTCATTCTTTTCGGTGAGTAACACCTGCGGGAGGACAAACCGTTCACGCTCAAGCTTGCGGCGGATACGGGCATCGTCATCGCCATACTGTTTCTGATACGCCTCGTAGTGGTCCTGCCATACATCGGAGATATATTTCACAAACAGCATCACAAGGATGTAGTCTTTGTACTGCGCCGGGTCAACAACGCCCCGGAAGGTATCACACGCCGCCCATGCCGCGTTGTTGATGTCTTTTTGATTAATCTTATTCATGATATTGCTCCTTTGTAACCACAGATGGACACAGATTTACACAGATTATTTTCATAAAATGCGGCAAGGAAACCCCTGAGTCTTTAGCTCAGGGGAGGAATTGCCGCCCTCCTTATAATAATTTAGTAGTCCATGCACCGGACCTTAGCACGTCGTATTGTAGGAATAACCGTCAGATGCATGAAGCAGTCTGCAATATTTCCAGCTAATGCCCTGTACTGTTTTGTCCACTGTTTTAATGTTAAATGATCCGCTTTTTCTGACAGCGACACGCCCGATGTACGTTCCGACCTTTTTACCGGAAGTGACAACCGCCTTGACGATGTCGCCCGTCTGAAACCCTTTGACTTTTTTCTCAGTTGACTTTGCTGTTGTCCGGGGGAATCCGAACTTGTTTACCCTGCACATCTGCCTTGAGCCATGACCGTCTGCCTTTACAATCAACACGGTTTTGTCGATCTGAAAAATCTTTTCAGGTGTGCTTTTCCCGACACAGGCGGCATCAAGCCAATGCGTTTTGTGAAGTCCCCTGGTCGTCCGGTTGAATTTTGTCAAACCGCCGGAGCCTGTTTCAACCGGCAGTCCGGTTTTTTTCAAGGTACGGAACAAGTCCCATCGGGTCGTGTTGACGGCGCCCGCATCCTTGAGCGGCACTTTGGACTGCTTTTGAATTCGCTTCAACAGTCCCGGTTTCCTTGAAAGGAACTGTTCTAGGGGCTTGTTCCCCTTCTTCCTGTTGCACGCCGTACAGGCCAGTGTCAGATTACTGACTCTGTTGGAACCGCCTTTCGATTTCGGCACGATATGTTCAATCTCCAACGGGATATCTGTTTTTCCGCAGTAGGCACACGTTCTGTCCCATTTTTCCAGAAGGTATTCCCGTACCTCATAACCCATGAGTTCCCCCTGCTGATACGCGACACCGGATATTTCGGGATTCTGTATTTTCTGCATGTCAAACCGAACCAACTCCATTGAAATTGCCTGAATATTGCAAAACCGGCACAACCGGTTGACCCAGGTTTCGATATTGTGAACCCGGCTTTTTAATGAAGGCGGCAACCATCCTTCCGCCCTGGTCCGGTTATCAAAGCGCGGCTTCCGGTATCGCGTTTTCCGGTTTCTCCGGGATCTTCTGATGGCTCGTCTTGATTCCAGATTATTTTTGATCTGTTGGCCTCGATGTCTCAGTTCCATGGCAAAAATAATCTCTCCGGAATCGTCGTTAATCACGGCAATTCCGGTCTCTCTACTGCCCGGATCAATCTTGATCCGCAATGGGTTTGATGCCACGTCCAAGGCTTTCTCTTTCAAAATGATCGTGAAGGGGAACTGTCTGAAAACCGCGGCTTTTCCTTCTGTCAAAAGCAGTCTTGCCTTTGCCGGATGCACCGGATTCTGCGGCTTTTTGTTTGTATCCAGAACAAATACACTCAATTTTAAAATCCTCTTGTTTCCAAGGTAATGTTTGCCGCGTCAATGTTATGACCGGGTTTGGCGCAAGCAGCACCGGCTTAACCCCTTAAACCTGTTTAACCACTTGCCGTAGAACCTGGAGCTGGCGAGTACCCCAGGGTACCTATTTCCGATCTAACGTAGTACTCGAAGCACTTAGACTGGTCAACTTTGGGGCTTTTTCAAGCCCCTCGGTCTTTAGCCGAGGGGTAGTTGACAGTATGATTCTCTTCCATTCTAATTTTGCGTGTTTAAAGTTAAGTATCAGACCGACTCGCAGACCGGTTATTTTCAGATAGTTTATAATCTGAGTCTTTTCGTTGTTGCCAATAGATTTGATGACTTTGGTATCCACGATGATTTTATCGAATACAATCAGGTCGGGGATATATTCTCCGACTTGAATGGTTTTATAAATGACGGGAAAACGGGCCTGTTGTTTGTATTGAATACCCTTCAATCCAAACTCAACAACAAGAGCATTCTCATACGGTTTTTCTAACAACCCATGGCCAAGCATATTTAACACTTCAAAGGCACACCCAATAATTTGGTGTGTTTCTTCTTTTAATAAGAATCCGTGTTTATCCGTGTCCATCTGTGGTTCCTTTCTTTGTATCCGTGGTCGCAACCTGCATTAGTACTATTGAAATGTATTGTTCCCGCTTGTCGGCCAGCGTCTGAAGCAAGGTTTGTTCACGAGCAGACAACATGGCCAGCGCAACGATATTTTTCTGTTTTTCCAGACTTGGCAGCGCCACCTCCAGATCTTCAATGGCCTGCTTGCTGATCATCTTCTGAACCGTTCCCTTGGCCCGGCTGGTCAGAAAAATCTGCGCATCCCGCTGCCTGATATACCAGTTCAGATACTCGGGCAAAACCAAATCCTTCTGGGTCACCCTTATCCTTAATAAAGGCGCGGCGACAACGGCCTTTCCCGGATCTTCAAGAAGAATCGCTGCCGTGCTCACATGCCCGCGAGACCTGAATACCAGATCGCCTCTTTGCGCGAGGTGGTGCTTTTTCATGGCATCCATATTGATTTTGACCAGACCATCACAGCCGACCGTGTTGTCATCCAGAAGATCTTTCATCTGAATAACTGCAATTGCACCACTTTCAGAGGCTTCGAGACGGGACCTAAACGAGTATCCCATCTGCACGGCTGCCAGTTTTTTTATTTTTATCTTCATCCAGTCATCCTTACAATATGCTGTAATGTTATTTCTGTGTAAAATATAAATATGAGAGATGTTTGTCAATCTCTGTTTTGTAAAAATATCACTTCTGTACTTTTAGTCCTATTTACCAGAGGCAATCCGTTCCGCATTATGACCGGGATTGTCGTGGTACAACCAAACGGGCTGAATAAAGCCACTCTGAATTCGGAGAACACCTTATACTTAAGGCCCATGGTCAAAATAAAATTGCTCGTCTGCTTGTCTTTTAAGCCGCCCTCGGCGTTACGCCAAAGGATACATATTTTATTTCCAGGATATGTTTACATGCCGATTGCTCTGGAAAAAAAGGTGACAAGAAAGGCAAAAAAGAGTTAAAAACATAAACGGGTGCTTGTTCGGAATTCGAGGGAGACCTTGCTTAATTATTAAGGAGCTTTTTGATATGGATATAAACGCTAGCATTATTGATCAACAGCTGACCGGCATCTTAAAAAAGAATCCTGACTGGTTTGAACGGTTTGGAAAAGATGAAAACAAGAAACGCTCAGCGGCTTTTGTACTGCTTTGCATATCAAATTGCTTGGATATGTCACTTGAAGAAAGCGTAGACCTTTTAACCGAAGGCGGTAACGATGCAGGGGTCGATGGCTTGCATGTCGGAGAGGTCGATGACGGCGAGTTTTTGGTGACGATATTTCAGGGAAAATATAAGATCAATAATCTGGATGGTAGTGCGAACTTTCCAGAAAATGGCGTACAGAAGGCCGTAAATACGGTGCAGATTCTGTTTGATCCGTCCAGAGAGGTTGACTTAAACCCGCACATCAAGCCCAAAGTAGAAGAGATCCGCTCCATGGTGCTGGATGGCTGGATTCCTGATGTCAGGGTGATTCTCTGCAACAATGGCGCAATGTGGAACGATCAGGCGCAACGGTGGATTCACCAGTCCAACCTTCCCGAAAAACAGATGAAATGGATACATTTTAATCATGATTCCATTGTTGATATTTTACGGAAAACTAAATCTGTGGATGATACATTGCATTTGGTGGGCAAGGCCGTTTTTGAAAATTTTAATTACCGTCGTGTTGTTACCGGCAAAGTTTTGGTTTCTGAAATCGCGGAGTTGTTTAACCGCCACCATGACATGCTGCTGCAACGAAACATCCGTCGTTATCTGGGATTACACGAAAATCGGGTGAACACGGCGATTCACGCGACCTTGGTAAATCCAGACAGTCGGGAGAATTTCTATTTCTTTAATAATGGTATTACGATGATCTGTAAAAATTTCAGGCATAATGCGCTTCAGGGTGAAAACTTTCAGTTAAAATTGGAAAATATGCAGATTATCAACGGTGGTCAGACCTGTAAAACGATCCAGCAGACCCTGAATAATCCAGACCTTTTTTCTGACTACCAGAACACCTACGTGATGGTGCGTGTTTACGAGCTGGCAGAGGATGATCAGCGTTTCGTGACTGATATTACCTATGCGACGAACAGTCAAAATCCTGTGGATCTGCGTGATTTGCGTTCCAATGATGACCGTCAAAAGCAACTTGAAATAGGTATGAACGACTTGGGGTATGCCTATAAGCGCCAACGGGAACAGGGAACAATCGGGTCAAGTACAATATCCAGCTCTATCACCGCCGAGGCCGTTCTGGCAATCTGGCGTGAGAAACCCCACCAGGCAAAGTTCCGACGCAAGGAACACTTCGGAAAACTATATGAGGAAATATTCGAAGAGTTGAACGCTACCCAAGCAATTCTCGCCACTCTGATTTTCAGACAGGTTGAAAATGAACGTAAGCGCCCATCCCAGGAGAATCCCCCGGAATTTTTGCCTTATGCCTCTCATTATATTGCAATGTTGGTGGGTCGTAGGCTCTTACGTGAATCAGGTATAAAACTTAATAACTTGGACCATCGCAATTTTGCACAGGTCAAAACGCTTCTGGAAAATAAATCAGATCTGTTCCGGAAACAGACGTCAGATGATATCTCAAAGGCATTGAAGCAATGCTATGGTGACCGGGATATTTCTTTGCAGCAATTGTCCGCAACGTTCCGCCGTGGCGATCTTCTCGAAATGTTGAAGGCGGCCGGAAGATGAGCGGTGGGCACTTGCCGGTCCCCACCTTTTTTTTATTTCCAGGATATGTTTAAATGCGATTGCCTTGGAAAAAGAGGGTTAACATATTAGGAACAAGAAAATAAATGAGTTTTAAAAAAGACATTCAAGCCGGAATAATTCATGCCGTTGAAACCGTAAGACAAACCAATCCCATGGCAGGTTCCGTCACCAACACGGTAACCATCAATTTTGTCGCCAATGCCCAGCTTGCCGTGGGCGGTTCGGCCGCCATGGTATATCTGCCGGATGAAGCCCGATCCCTGGCCCAGGCAGGAGGTGCCGCCTACATAAACCTGGGGACCCTTACACCGGTCTATGAAAAGACGTTACCCCCCATGGCAAAAATTTTGCACAGCAGCGGGAAACCATGGGTTCTGGATCCTGTGGCCATCGGTATCGGCGATCTTCGTACCCGGCTGTTGCTGGCATTTAAACCCTGCAAGCCAAGTATCATCCGTGGGAATGCCTCTGAAATTATTGCCCTGGCCGGATTATGGGGGCTGGCCGGCGGCACCGGAACATCCAATGTCCGGGGGGTGGATTCCCAGGATCCGGTGAGCGCGGCCAAGGATGCGGCCGTGGCCCTGGCCGGATGGACCGGCGGGGCTGTGGCCGTTTCGGGCAAGCAGGATTTGATTACCGATGGTTCTGTTATCGCTTTTTGTCATGGCGGGTCGCATTTTATGGAAAAAATCACCGGATCCGGCTGCTCTTTAGGCGGCGTCATGGCTGTTTATGCCACTGCGGCATCCGCTTTTATCGCAGCATTGACAGGTGCGGCGGTTTATAACCTGGCCGGTTGTCGCGCTGCCGAAAAAACAGATGCTCCGGCAAGTTTTCAGGTTCATTTTCTGGATGAATTGTATAAAGCAAAATCCAAGGAAATTGCAGAAAACCCGTTTGATATTGAGGAGATTTAAAAATATATGAATACATTGGTTTCAGTGTGCATATCACCCAGCGGAACAGGAGATGAGCTTAGCCGTGAGGTGGCACAAGTCATAAAAATTATAAGAGAATCAGGTCTTAAAAATCGAACGAATTCCATGTTCACGGAGATTGAAGGCCCCTGGGATGACGTCATGAAAGTGGTAAAAGACGCCGCCTTTGTACTTGCCGAAAAAGGCATTCGTACCGGCGTTGTGCTGAAAGCAGATATACGGCCCGGATTTACGGACATGATGACGTCCAAGGTGGCTAAGATTAATTGTATTTTGGAAGAGGCGGATGCGCATGAGAAGTAAACTGGATATTTCAGCATATTTTGTGGTGGGACCGGAGAATACCAAAGGTCGTCCTGTTGCGCCCATTATCCGGGATGCGGTAGACGCCGGTGTTACATGCGTGCAAGTTCGGTCCAAAACAGCCTCTGCCAGGGAATTAATTGAATTAACCGGCCAGGCATCCGAAGTGATCGCGCAAACCGGTAAATCCGGCATGGTGACCCTGTTGGTGAATGACCGCCTTGACGTGGTTCTGGCGGCAAAAAAACAAGGCATAAAGGTTGACGGCATCCATGTGGGCCAATCAGATATCCCTGTGGACATCTGCCGGGAATATTTAGGCCCTGATGCGGTTGTCGGCTTATCCGCCAGGACCCATGAATTGTTTGAATACATAAAAAATGCCGATGTCAGCCTGATTGACTATTTTGGCGCAGGCCCCTTGCATGAAACAAAGACGAAGCCGGACAGCGGGCTTGATGTGGACGGCAAAAGAATTACAAGAAGCATTACGGACATTACAACGCTTGCCCAGCTCAGTTCAATTCCTGTCGTGGTTGGCGGGGGCGTTAAACTTGTCGATATACCGCCCCTTGCCCAGACAGGCGTTGCCGGTTTTTTTGTTGTATCTGCGATATCCGAAGCAGATGATCCCGGGGGTGAAGCAGAAAGTCTGGTTAAAACCTGGCATCGGCATAAGCGGTAATGTATCGAATAAAGGGAATGAAATGAACATCAACGATATTTACATTCAACTGAAAGACGCCTTAGAAGCGGAAATCATCCGCCACGACCTGGCAGACAAAAGAATTGACATCAAATGCAAGCCGTTGTCCGTCGAAGAAGCCATCGGCAGCCCGGATCATGATGATTATCCCATTGTCAAAGGCAAAGAGGTGATGATGGCCGCAACATTTAACGGGGCTGTGGGCCAGTCGTTCACAGACGAGTATGCAGATATCTCTTTGTCCGTGGATGGCCTGCTTGAATTGGACCATACAAAAACCAATGAACGGGCCATTTTCATTGCAGGGCTTAATGCGGTTTACAGATCCTTGCAGCTTTGTGAAAAAACAATACATTGCAAGGACAAGGAACCGGTCGCGTGCGCCAAAAACCTGATTGAACAACCGCAGTTTTCAGGAAAAAAGATGCTTCTGGCCGGGCTTCAACCAAGATTCCTGGAGTATCTTGCCGGACAGAACACGATGCGGGCCCTGGACCTTGACCCGGACAACGTGGGTACCGAAAAGTTCGGGGTGCGTATAGAATCCGGGGAAAACTTTGAAGATGGGCTTGACTGGTGCGACATGATTTTTGCCACCGGGTCCACCATTGTGAACGGCACCATTACCCATTTTTTGAACTGCGGCAAACCTGCCGTGTTTTTCGGGGTGACCATCAGTGCGCCGGCCAAAATTTTGGGACTTTCAAGTTATTGTCATTGCGGGCACTGAGGCTATCTGTCAGAATTGGCCTGATGCGCTTACTTGATCATCAAGCCTCAGGATGAAACCATAAACAAAGAGGGAGATGTAAATATGGCTGCAAATCAATTGATTATTCGGTGTACGAAATGCGGGGCAAAAAACCGGGTGCCTGAAAACAGAATTTCGGAAAGCCCCAAGTGCGGCAAGTGCGGCACAATTTTGAACCTTGAAATTTTTGATGCCCCGGTGAACGTTACGGATGCCGATTTTGAGCAGGCGGTCATGCAGTCACCCCTTCCGGTACTGGTGGATTGCTGGGCCCCCTGGTGCGGTCCCTGCCGGGCTGTGGGTCCCATCCTGGACAGCCTGGCAAAAACTTACCGGGGACGGCTTAAAATTGCCAAGGTCAATGTGGATGAAAATCCTATGACCAGCTCAAAATACCGCATTCAAAGCATTCCCACCATGCTTTTCGTGAAAAACGGCAGTCTGGTTGACCAGGTCGCAGGGGCCTTGCCTAAAGAGGCGTTAGAGGCCCGGATAAAATCATTTATTTGATCCAAAGCCTGCCGGAATTTATCCGGCAGGCCTGTTTTATTTTCACGATCGGAATCCAATTTGATTTCAAATTTTTAGGCATTTACCGGGACAATTTTATCTATGGTTGCTGCCAGTTCATGATTGTCCATGGCCATGTCGATATCATATTCAATTTGAAGCATTACCCAGTATGACGGGGACAAACCAAAGTATTTTGAAAGCCGTAGGGATGTGTCTGTGGTAATACTTCTTTTCCCATTGACAATTTCAGATATCCTCATCTGGGAAACACCGATATTTTTTGCCAATTTATATTGAGTCAGCCCGTAAGGTTTAATGAACTCTTCAAGCAGTATCTCCCCTGGGTGGACGGCAGGTATTTTTTTCATAGGAACTCCCATGGTTAATGATAATCTGTGATTTCAACGTCATACGCATTCGCCTGCCTCCAGGTAAAGCAAATGCGCCATTGTTTATTGATCCTGATACTGTATTGCCCCTGTCTATCCCCTGATAGCTTTTCAAGATGATTAGACGGCGGGCTTCTCAAATCATTCAAAGATTCAGACACCTTCAACATTTTTAATTTTCTGAATGCTGCTCGCTGCAGTTGATTTGACCATTTTTTTGAATAGATTCGGTCAAAAACTTTCTGGGTTTCCTTATCCTTAAACGATTTGATCATGCTTAAATTATATAAGCTACAATAGTATTGTCAACCGATATTTTTGTGGGTGCCTTAAAATAACCAAGGTTAACATAGATTAGGATTCATATTTAAAATCACTATGTATCAAAAAAGAACCTTGTAAAATTACAATTATTTCGTAATAATTAAACCGTAAAAAACGAATAACGCCGGAGGAAATTATGAAAAGAACAATTGATCAACATTTAATCAACTGGAAAAATCAAACATTCAGGAAGCCGTTAATTCTCCGGGGGGCAAGGCAGGTTGGTAAAACCTTTTCCATAACTTATTTTGGTAAAACCTGTTTTGATTCCTTGATCAAACTGGATTTTGAGCGAGACCGGAGTATTCATAAAATTTTTGATCAGGATTTGTCAGCAGAAAAAATAATACAGGATATTGAGATTTTTTCAGGAATTAAAATTGTTCCCGGAAAAACCCTGCTCTTTTTTGATGAAATTCAAGAGTGTGAAAGAGCACTGTTAAGTCTGAGATACTTCTATGAAGAAATGCCTGATCTGCATGTTGCTGCGGCAGGTTCAATGCTCGAATTTGCTTTGGGGCAAGTTTCTTTTCCTGTCGGACGGGTTGCTTTTGAATGGATGGGGCCCATGACCTTTTATGAGTTTTTAAATGCTGCCGGATACGATCTTTTGGCAAATCAGCTCCCCTGCATCTCAAACTTTGAACCCGTCAGTGAATTTGCACATCAAAAAATTATCGAACAGTTAAAAATATATTTTTTAACCGGCGGTATGCCTGAAGCCATCAAAAGATATTGTCATACCAAATCCATCACGGATAGTTTTGACGTGCATGAACAGATATTTCAAGCATATCTTCAATCACTTATAAAATATTATAGAAGAGCCGATATTGACAGCCTTGATCACATAATGAGAATCATTCCGTCATTTATCGGCAGTCAAATCAAATACACCCGGTTGGATCCCGAAAGACGGATTGAAAAAACAAAAACATCCCTTCAAATATTAGAGAAAGCGCTCATTATTCAGATTATAAAAGCCTCAAATGCGAACAATCTTCCTTTAGGTGTAGGCGTATCACCCAAAAAAATGAAACCGCTTTTTTTAGATATCGGCCTGGTACAATACAGCAGTGGGATATCGGCAACGGATGTTATCAGGTCCAAAGATTTATCCCATGTTTATCGTGGTGCCCTGGCAGAACAGTTTGTCGGTCAGGAGCTGCTGGCAGCCGGTGGTTCCGAATCCAGAAAAATGTATTATTGGGCACGGGATAAAAAAAGCAGTTCTGCGGAAGTCGACTATTTATACGTCCATGATGGCAATATATTTCCAATAGAGGTCAAAAGCGGCCCTAAAGGAAAACTGAAAAGTCTTCATCTTTTTATGCAGGAACACCCGGATATTAAAACCGGGTATGTGATGTCACCGATTGTATTTGAAAAACAACGTGTCGACAATATAACTTTTATTCCCATTTACACCCGATTTGAGTAGTTGGAGCGGCTCGGAATAATTCAGGCCGGGAAATCATGTCTCACAAATTCCACCGAGGTCTGAGTTAATAAAATCATATTTTTTGAAACTTAATAAAAAGGTATGCTATATCTCTGAAACAAGAGTCGTGAGCCTTAATTTTGTTATTTCTCACCTTTCTGAAATCGTTGTCAGTCCGCTTTTATACCATTATTGTGGGGTTCTAACTTCCACATATATTTATGCCATACAAGCTTCTGATTTGGTATTCTTAGTCCGAATTTTGGTTTACCTCCCGATCAAAATAACAAATAGCTTATCATAGCAATATCTGGTTATAACGGATTTGGGGGAGGGAGTGATTTTTTGACTGAACAATAAGCAATCTGTCGTTTATAATAGGGTTGATAACTTAATCTGAAAACGAAAGGTGGCCCAAAATTCAGACATCAAAATCAACTCCCTACAAAAAACGTACAATTGTTCTCCCTTTTAATCAACTAAAATATAATGACATTATAAAAGATCCAATAGAGTTCAGGAATGAATTGACGCCATTCATTGAAAAATTCCCGGAGCTTTTTCCAAACGGAATCAAAGAAGGTTATACGATGAAAGAAATACGGATCTCAAAAAAAACAGGGATACCAACACGCAGAATTCTTGTGAATGGTGTTTCTTACACCATCAGGCCTTCCTTTGTTATGCCTTACCATGTGGCATTTTCAGCCGATGCTGAGAATGCTGTGTTTCTCAGAAAATTTGACGTGCCTTTCTGGGCTTTGGCCCATGTTTTTGGTAAAGATGCGATGTATTGGTACAGAATAGAACAAAGTCTCGGCCGAAACAGTATCATTGGAACGACTATCAATGATCCCAACCTCCTTCCCGAGCATCTTGCCGCTGATGAGAAACATTCCAGACTGAAAGGAAGCAAGGTTTATATTGCTACGACTGTAGGAAAAAATTGCATATTATAGTTCCGGTCATATGACTTGATACCGTTTTTTAGGCATAACATATTGATTTATTTGTTTTAAGTTCCAAGTTTTGGTATCAAGTCATTTGACCGGAACTATAGGTGCCTCCGTGAGTGAAGATGCCGGAGAAAAAGGACTGAAAGAGAGCTATAGAATATTCAGGGACGAAGCTTTGGATCTAAATCCGGAATACCAACCGAAATCCGTAAACACCGACGGTTGGAATGCAACTATCAACGCATGGAAGTCCCTTTTCTTTGGGATTTCGGTCATTGCTTGCTTCCTTCATGTATTCATTAAAATTCGAGACAGATCCAGCAAAAAGTTCAAAGATATATTCGACTCTGTAGCCGACAAAATTTGGCATTGCTACGAGGCAGAGTCCAAAGCTTCCTTTTCGCAACGGATACGCAGGCTTTGTGAATGGGCGGATGCAGCGAAGAATCTTCCTGACGTTATTTTCCAACCCATAATGAAATTTAAAAAAAACCTGTCATCCTATGCCAATGCGTATGACTTGCCGGGATGTCACAGAACTAGCAATATGGTAGATCGATTGATGCAGAGAATGGACCGTCATTTGTTCTCTACTTTTTATTTTCATGGAAATCTGCAGTCAGCAGAATTGAGTATCAGGGGGTGGGCGTTGATTCAAAATTTTGCTCCGTGCAACCCGACCACGGTAGAAAGACATGATGGATGGAGGTGTCCTGCCGAATGGCTAAACAAATCCAGATATCATGAAAATTGGCTGCAAAATCTTTTGACTTCCGCTTCAATGAGCGGTTTTAAGTACCCTCCCCCAAATCCGTTATAACCAGGCAATATTTATAAGAAAGTCTGTGTAACTCACACAGATCTTTCGACTTTCGTTGTGGGCTGAACCACGGTGAGAAACCAGGTCAGTCCGTGGCTGTTATAAGAACTTACGAGTGTTGTCTTCTTGTGATAGATTGTGCCAACATTTTTTTATCTCAGCTTGGTGAATGTTTATCCAGGAAGATATAAGTTGTTAATATGGGGATAGTTGAAAAACAGGTGCGTGAACTACAATCCCTATTTTTTTGAAAAAAATAGAAAAAAATCTCTATGCTACCAATTTGGTATCCTTAAACTGAGGACTCAAAAGTGGATGCAGTTTGAGTTGTTGAATTGTAATGATACTTATTTGAAAGGATATTAAACATGACAAATGAAAAAAGCGTAGCACTGACAGAGCTTGTAGCATCATTGGGGTATTATGATGCTCCGAGACTAAGCAACTGGGTCCGGGGTATCATTAAGGATAAAGAGGACTTTAAGAAATTTATTGCTGAATCTGAAAAAGACAATTTCAATAAACGTCAGGAGAAATTTTTGGTAAAATCAGAAGCCGAGACGTTTGTTGATAACCTTTGTATCCTTAATCCTTACAAACGTCTTTTCCCTAAATCAACAGAAGATGGGAATGCATTTCCTCCTTACCGCATGTTGAAAGGTGGGGTGGATTCAAAAAAAATATCGTTAAGGGGACAAAAGCTTCAAACTCGTTTAAAAATTGAAAAAAAATTATCTGAGGAAGCTCTCAGACGCTTACCCCCTTTTTATATAATGCTAAAAAACTATTCCTCCATTGATATTGAATCGGATAGCCTCAGAGACCTTTTGGCGGTGACCATGCAGGATGGAGCATTTGTTGATTTCTCTGAATCATTTAAAATTTCTGCATGGAATGAACTTACTGAATTAAAGGGCAAATTAGCTGAAGAAGGGGAAAGCGCGGATATTTATCGCCGTATTGGTGAAAAATTTATGGAGCTTGGAGATGCAGATGCTACCATCGAGGTTCTTGATAACGCAACCAATATGGATCAAACAGATGGTGCCTCATGGGCCTTGAAAGCCAAACTGTATTTTGAACTTCTAAAGGCGAGCAAAAAAGATCTGGTAAATGCTGCTGCACGATCTGAAACATTAGGTCCTATTGGGCACCCCATAACTTCTGAGGAGCATTGGATCAACGAGAGGATTGTAGACACGTCCTCAACTGTTGAAGATACGCACAACCTGTTCATTCAGTCCTGCTTCGCAGCCCTGGAACATTGGCCTCGTGGAAGTCACTGGAAAAAAGGAAAAGACGATGAGCATAGAAGGTATAAGCCGTATGCCATTGATTCAGGATATAGCAGTGTTGATGTTCATCGAGACTGGTTATTTTTTCATTTTGTCCTTGCATTAAAAAAAAGGGATTTCTGTAAGAACAGTAACGAATATTTTATGAATATTCTGCGTTCTTTTCAGGGATTCGATCCGGAGAACTATCCGATTCCCAATCTTATTTTAGGAATCAGCGTGGAATCAGAAAACAAAATAGTTTTTGATGTAAAGTTAGTTGAAATTTTGAGTTGGATTTCCATGGAAACGGCTGAAGTGGCTTTGGAAAGAATGATTGAAGAATTTCGGTCTTGGAAATTTGGAGCAGCTAAACATATTGCCATTTTAGGCTCTTCCAATATCAGTAAACTTTTTTGGAATTACCTTGGCCGGGATGAGTACATAAAGCTTTATTCCCTATGTAATCAATTTGATCAACAAAATCGGCAAATGGAATGTGTGGCGACTCTTTGCAGGATGCAATTGGAAACTATATTTTCTTCGTTTGATCCTATTATTTCAATGCATGGAAAATTGAACTTGCCGGAATTATATTGGCAACAAGAAGAAAAATCCGAGCGTCCAAGTGAAGAACGATTTTTTTTAGATTTTAAGGGCGTTGTTTCGGAGAGCGTACATCTGTCAACGGGGTGGCATTCATTTTTGAATGATGAGGTCTGGGTAGAAAAGCCATATTCTTCATTATTGCCTAAAGAATTATTGGCACTGATACTTGTTTCGCCTCTACTGGAACTGGTGAATGGACAATTATCGGATATAGGGAGGGACGTGCTATACGGTTTTGCTGATAACCAAGGAGGGTTAGGAATAGCCGTGAAAGTATTTCAATCCCCCTTTTCTGAGACTCGCTATAAATTATTTGACCTATTGATTCAGTGTGTAAAAAATAGCTCCGTTCTTGTCGACGATAAAAAAATAGTCGGCCTTTGTGAGGGGGTTCAAGATGTCGTCGACGAGATTGAATACGAGTTTCTTGATTTTTAGCATATCTTGTTTCTCATATGGGGCAGGCCTGTCAAAAGGCCTATTCCTCTATAAGTTCTTTGCTGACAATGTCGGTAGTTCAATGCTGCTAATTTTTCGATGGTAAGGTAAATGGTTATGGAGAAAGAATTAACTTTTGCAGTTCTGATTGATGGTGACAATGCACAACCATCTTTGCTCGAATCTATTTTAAAAGAGATCCGTTCCGGTAATTCTGATGCGAACAGGCCGATAGGTAAGCTTGCCCTTAAAAGAATTTATGGGGACTGGACCACTAACAATATGAATGGGTGGAAGGATGATCTGCATAGATTTGGCATTCGCCCTGTTCAGCAGTTTCGATATGACAACAATGCTACTGATGGCGCATTGATGATGGATGCTATTGAAATTATTCACTTGAATCCCAGGATCAATGCATTTTGTATAGTTTCAAGCGATAGTGATTTTTATAACTTGGCATTAAGAATCAGGGAAAACGGCCTCTATGTTTTGGGTATTGGAAATAGGCAGACCAAAGACGTTTTCCAAAAGGCCTGCAATGATTTTGTCTTTACAAATAATTTATCACCAGTGCCTCTTCCCGTTTCCCCAAAACCTGTGTCTCAGAACAATGACAGCAATGGCCAAACAATGACGCATATTGATTCAGTTGAAAATTTTCTAATCGACACCTATGAATCCATAACTGCTTCCAATTCTGAATGGGTGAAACTGGCCAAATTAGGCGAAGTTATTAAAAATGAAGATCCCGGATTTGACCCTAGGAGTTTTGGACACAGGAATCTGATATCGTTGATTCAATCATATTCCATCTTTGAAATCAAATCAGATGATATGACGCCTCCCAACCATTCTATTCGACTACTTACTTTGAAAAAGGAACAAAATAATAAATTAAAGGGAAGTATTAAAAAATTCATCCATTATTACGGATTTATTGAACATGAAACCGGGGATTATTATTTTCATATATCCAATATTGAAAAATCGTATAGGGATATTCCTTTAAAGCGTGGTTTGAAGGTTCGTTTTAATGTGTTCAAGCAACCGAATCTTTGTGAACATTCTACAGATGAGCGAAACGGTAAGGCCTCTGAAATTGAAATAATTGTAGATAAATATAAGTGTTGACTTTGTCTATTTATGTAGCCTAAGTTTTTTATTGACGTGGCGTTGACTACTTCTGATATTGATAATGCCAAGCTTAACATAATAATCAGCAGCAATTCTAAACATGACGCGTTTCAGTTGTAAAGCTCGCACAAAGACACTAAAACACAAAGATTTTTATTCGACTTTGTGACCCTTTGTGCCTTTGAGGCTTTGTGCGAGAATAAATTTTAGATATAAACGGGTCAGATTTGAGTTTTGTGCCACGCCACCACCTGTCCGTAAGGGATGCTGCCGCCAAAAATATCCAGGGCAGACCCGATAGTCAGGTCCACACGGCCCTTGCCAAGGGCTTTTACCCGGTCCAGGTCTGAAAATCGGCTTGCACCGCCGGCATAGGTGGCCGGGATAGGGCTGTGTTCTCCCAGCAACGTTACCAGTTCCTCCTGGATACCCTGCATTTTGCCTTCCACATCCACGCCGTGGATTAAAAACTCGTCACAGAATGCGGACAAGTGTTCGAGAATGGCCGGAGTTACGGCTTTTTCGGTGAATTTTTGCCAGCGGTCCGTCACAATCCGGAATTGTCCGTCCCTTTTCCGGCAGCTTAGATCCAGCACCAGACGGTTTTTTCCCACGGCATTCACCAGGGTCTTGAGCTTGTCCATGTCCATGCGGCCATTGGAGAACACATAGGATGTGACAATGACATGGGATGCGCCGGCATCCAGAAACGTGTGTGCATTTTCAGGATCAATCCCACCGCCCATCTGAAGCCCACCGGGGAAGGCTTGCAGCGCTTCAAGGGCTGACTGGCTATTGCCAGGGCCAAGGGCAATAACATGGCCGCCGAAAAGCTGGTCTGCCTGGTACATCCGTGCAAACTGTTCCGGAGTCCGGGCACTTTCAAAATTGGTGACAAGCCTGTCCTGGGTGTTGTCGGACAAGGTGCCGCCCACAATCTGGACCACTTTGCCGTTTCGAAGATCAATACAGGGTCGAAATTTCATATGACACATCCTGAAAAAGTTTATTGGTTATTGGTTATCCGCCGGGGGCGTCACGTTTTGAAAATCCGACAGAAGATTTTTGATGATCCGGGCCAATCCACGATTAAGGGCCTGGGTATAGGCCTTGGGACTGGTGTCTGTGCCCAGGGGGATTTGGGCGGAATAGGTTTTTGACAGAACCTTTGTGACCCCGGCTTTGTTCAAGCGGTCAAGGTTGAGCGCCATGCTTACCACAGCCGATACCGTGGACGCATTGCGCTGGTCACGATAAAGCGCTGTGATTTTACCCCATAACTGAAAGATGTCGTCCGGAATCCGGTTTTTGGGGGCCGGGGCAAAGTGAGGCGAGTCGACCAAGGCTTCAAACATCACATCACTGATCATGCGGGCCGGAGATGTCATGTAGTTGTTATAATAATCCTTGGTAAACCGGTTTTGATTCACCCGGTAGACAAATCCCGCGCCGCTGAATTCCGGTGAAATCTCCAGGCGCTTAACAACCAGCGGGACCCCGGTTGACCGGTTGCGTTGGCCGGCAGGGGCGTTACAGTCTGCGCAAAGTCTGAACATCTGTTTTTTCGTGTAATCATTTTTAATCCCGCATCCGTTAAACAAGGCGGCTGCCGTTAAGATGCAGGGGATTATCATGAAAAGGGATAAGCGCGTTAGGACCATGGCCCTTAAATGACGAAGGCTGTTCAACGGATTATTTCTCCTTTCCTGATGTTGATGCCCTGGGTGGGGCTTTCATGAGAATACTGCCCGGGTACTCACGCAGCTCCCGGGTAAACTGGTTAAGGTTTTCAGTGGTATTCTCCAGATTGCCGATTATTTTCTCAATGACGTCCGCATTGGTCCAGATCATGTTTTCCAGTAACCGGGATGTTTTTTCAAGACTGGCCAGAACCGTATCCATTTTATCGGACATGTCGGTTAATTTTCCTTCGTAATTTTGTTCCAGGCCGGTGGCCATGCGTTTGAAACTGCCGGATGCCGTATTGATATCCGCCAGGGCGTCTTTAATGGGGTCTTTGGCGTCATGGACAATTTGCTTTACGTCTGCCACAGATGCGCCTGCATCCGCCAGAATCCGTTTAACCTGACCGGATGTCAGGGTGTTGCCCAGATCCTTGTTGGTCTGGCGAAGTTCCTTGAGCAGACTTTCCGCCTGGGTCGACACTTTTGTGATATTCAGGCTTTTGAGCAGGGCCGAAAGATCCTTTTTCATCTCTTGGAGGTCCAGGGTACTCAAGGCTTCCATTACATGGCTGATGGCATCGGATACCTCTTTGATATTGCTGGACCGGGAAGGCACATACAGATTTTCCGGGGTCCAGGAGATTTCAAGGTCATCCGGTCCGGTTTTTTTGTAATCGGTCTCCAGATATGCGGATCCGGTCAGGCCGTTAAAGGATAAAAATATGGAAAGCCCGTCGTCGACCGCTTTTTTCATACGTTCTTCAGGTTTTTTTCCGGTTTGCCCCACGTAGCAGTTTTCGGACAGGGAAAAAGTGACCAGTACATAATTTGAGGCAATGTCGTACACCTTTGTGGGGGTGGTAATGGATTTTACAGCGCCGATTTTTACCCCTTTGTATTTAACTTCCGATCCGATGTTCAGGCCCTGGACAGATTCGTTAAAATAGGTTTCGGCAAGGGTTTCCGTCTTTAAAAACTGACCTGCACCAAAGGCAATCAGCATGGCCGCAGTCAGTGCAAAGGCCAGGATGACAAAAAGACCGAGTTTAAAATAATTGGTTTTCCGGGTCATGGGTCAGGTTCCAAATGGTAGTTATGGGTTCCGGTTAAAAAATTTATATACATATGGGTTTGACGGATCTGCCTTGAGCTTTCTGGGATCACCCTGGGCAATGATGCCTTTTTCCTTTTTGCCCAGCATGATTACCCGGTCGGAAATGGTCAGAATACTTTCAAGCTCATGGGTGACAATGACAAATGTGATGTTAAGGGCCCCGGCCAGTTCCAGGATCAGGCGGTCCAGTTCGGCGGAGGTTAAAGGGTCCAGTCCGGCAGAGGGCTCGTCCAGAAAGAGAATGGCCGGATCAAGGGCCATGGCCCTGGCAATGGCGGCCCTTTTTTTCATGCCGCCGCTCAACTCGTCGGGCAGCAGATAAAGGGCATGCCCCATGTCAACCAGATCAAGTTTGACCCGGGCAATGGCTTCAATGGCTTCCCGGGGGAGATCCGTGAACTCCATCAGGGGCAGCATGATATTTTCCAGTACGGTCATGGAGCCGAACAGTGCGCCGTTCTGGAACGCTACGCCAATGCCGGCAAGCAACCGTTTGCGCGCCTTTCCCCGGGCGTTTGTTATATCTTCGCCATGGATGAAGACCTGACCGGACACCGGCGGCACCAGGCCGATCATGTGTTTGAGTACCGTGCTTTTGCCGCAGCCGGAACCGCCGAGGATAACAAACACTTCACCACTTTGGATATCAAAGTTGAGATCTTCCATAATGGCGTTGTGGTTGTACCCGGCACACAGGTGCCGGACATTGATAATGGTTTTGCTCATATACCCAGATAAAAGTAAATTACGGAAAAAATACCGTCAAACACCGCAATTAAAATGATGGAGGATACCACCGCCCTTGTGGTGGCATCGCCCACGGCGGAAGGTCCCCTCAATGTCTGATACCCCCGGATGCAGCCGGTGGCGGCAATGAGAAGGCCGAATACAAAACATTTGACAAGGCCGCCGGCAAGATCTTCCCAGGAGACAAATCCCACCACTTGATTATAATAGCTGATTGGCGGATAGCCAAAGGAAAGAATGACAACCATGCCGCCAAGGATGCCCACAAGATTGGAAAAAACCGTGAGCAACGGTGTGATCAGGGTGGCGGCAATGACCCGTGGTACGATGAGAAATCTGATCGGCTCCATGCCCATGACCGTGAGCGCGTCAATTTCCTCGTTGATCTTCATGGTGCCGATTTCCGCGGCAAAGGCGGATGCGGAGCGGCCGGCCAGCACAATAGCGGTCATCAGGGGCCCAAGCTCCCTGACCATGGCAATGCCGATGAGGTTGGCCACATATATTTCCGCGCCGAACATACGCATGGGAATGGCGGCCTGGAACGCCATAACCAGGCCCACGATGAATGAAATCAGTATCACAATGGGCAGTGCGTTGACCCCGGAGCGTTCCGCCACCATCCAGGTGTCGGCCCACCGGACACGGCCCGGATTTTTTAAGCACGAAAACAGCGCAGCCGTGATCTCTCCAACCATGGTGATGAACATCTTGGCATCTTCAAGTGAGGTGGTCAGGTCTTTACCGGTTTTTTCAATGTAGGAGACCTTCGGCGGCGGGGATAGTGCCTCGTTTTTTGATTTTTGGGACAGATCCAGCAGGGGGGCGAACTCTTTTTTGACCCCGGTCACGACGTTGGATTGTTCTGCCGGTGTGCTGCCTGCCAGGCGGCTTAAATGGGAGATAAAGGTGGCACCGGCCATATCCATATAATCAACGGATTCAAGATCTATCCGGATTTTTCCCCGGCCTGTCTTTTTTACCGTTTTAACTGCAGTATCCCATAACCGGGCTACGCCCGGGGCATCCAGCCGTCCTGAAAAAAGCATTGCCGTTGTCCGGCTTACGGTTTCAATGTTCAGCTCAGACAACGTATCCCCTTGTACTTTGAAATTATTTATGTTTGAAAAATTGTTACCCGTAAGGTTTTACATGCCATGGTTTTTAGGCACAAGCACTTACCTTTTCAAAGAACTATTTTTCGAAATAACGAAATAGTTGATTTTTGTCAACCAAAAATAAGATCAATCCAGCTATTTTGAATATTAGATTTTTTATTTTAATAAAGAATAGTATAAAATTTTAGATACTATATACCGACTCCTTCACTGCCTATGGAAAAATCACCGCCACCTTTTATCGAAATTATTGTTCTTTTGTGTTGGTTTGTGTAATTTGGTTAGGATTATGGAACTTACATCGTTTATCAATTGTCTATTTAAACACTGAGTAAATATTAGCCTATGCAAAAACGAGAGAACCATTTTATGCAGTCAAATATCGATAATAGTAATGATCTCAGTTCATTATCCATATTGGTTATTGATGATGACCCGGATGTTTTGTTTGCCACATCCCGTATTCTAAAAAAAGCCGGATATCATGTTTTTGAAGGCGCAACAGGGGAGAAGGCCATTGCCCTTACACGAACACTGAAACCGGATCTGGTATTGCTTGATGCGATTCTGCCTGATATCGATGGCGCTGATGTACTGGTTACATTAAAGGCGGATAAAGAGATTAAACACATACCGGTGATCATTATTTCATCCCTGAAAACAAGCTCAGAAGATCAGTCGTTCGGGCTGGAAACCGGAGCCGATGGCTATATTGCAAGGCCCATAGAAAATCGGGAGCTTCTTGCGCGTGTCCGAGCATTTTTGCGCATCAAATTTATGCAAAGAGAACTGGAAAAAAATCGCAACCAGCTTGAAGAACTGGTGGCAGCGAGGACTGAAAAACTTAACAGGGAAATTAAAAAGAAAGAAACCGCCCAACACTTATTAACGAAACAGAAACGGTGGATTTCATTCAATAATGATATCGCATCAGTTTTTCTAACCGAGGATACAGAGGACGTCTATTCAAAGGTAACCGTGTTACTGCTTCAATCATTTAACTGCAGATATGGTTGCATTGGTTTTTTAAACAAATACGGTGACCTGGTCTGTCCTGCCATTTCAGAACGAAACTGGCCGACCGGTTATAATGACAGTACAAAAAACAAAATTTATCAATATCTTAAGTGGTCAGGCGTGTGGGCCGCATCAATGAAGGCAAAAAAAATTTCAGCAACCAACAAAAAGACAACAGGGTTTTCACCTTCGGTGATATTCAAAAATGCTTTAGCCGGGCCTTTGGTCTTAGAAGGGGGGTGTATCGGTCTTATCGGCCTGGCAGATCATTCCAGCGGCTTTACCCTTGATGATCGGAAACAGTTAGAGATGATCTGCGAATTTGTCGCGCCAATTCTGTCCATGTTCATTCAAAGAGAAAAAAGCAAAACTGAACTGAAAATCCATGCGAAAAAACTGGCAGAGAAAAATATCGCTCTTAATGTCTTACTGGAAACAAGGGAGGAGGGTAAAAAGAAACTGGCAGATCAAGTTCTGGAAAATTTTGACCGGTTAGTGTTTCCGTACTACGGGCGAATAAAAACCTGCAAAGATAAAAAAGAATTAGAAATTATATTCAAAATAATTGAAAAGAACACACTGGAAAGTTTGTCTCCGCTTAAAAAAAGTGTTCCTGACATGTATCGGCAGTTTACGCCAATGGAAATTCAGGTGATTGATCTGATAAAAATAGGCAAAACAAGCAAAGAAATTTCTAATGTGTTAAATATCAGCCAGCGTTCAGTCTTTTTTCATCGCAATAATATCCGCAAGAAACTCAACATTCAAGGCCTGAAAACAAATTTACGGTCATTTCTACTCTCAGAACAAGGTTGATTACCAGTGTTGACCTGACAATAATATGTCATTAATATGTCAATTAGAGTCACGTGAAATATGTTATGTTATAGTGGTTTGGGTTGAATCAGTGTGAATCTGTTTTGTGGGCTGTTATTCCCCGACTTTGACCCCATTACGAGATTGTCATAAGGAGACAAGCATTGAAAGAGAAACTATTGAGATCAGCGGGCCGGTTGATACCACCCGAAAAAAAAATCGCTGAAGAATTCAGTAGAATATGTGATGAACTGGTTGCAAAAGGAAATGTCACACTTTCCCAGAGAGATGATTTGGAAAAGCTGATCGGCAAAAACAACTTACCCATGGCTGAAGATAACAATCGCAATTTTGCCCGCTTCATGAACGCTCTCTTTATGGAATATTCGCCGGAGGTCTTTGTTGAAACTGTTTTGTGGGTTTTCAATGCTTATCGTTCTCATGGATTTAACCCCACATACTGGGCCGCAAATTTAAACATCTGGCTGAAAAATTTGGAAAACGATATCTCCCGGGAAGCATACGCCCAGATCTATCCATTTTATAACTGGCTAATTGTCAATATACCGCTTTTTACGAAATTGACTGATCGCAATGAATAAGGGCCATGGAGTCAAGTAAAACCTTTTGGAGAAATTCATGATTGATCAGGATTTTTATGACAACTACTTTAGAGCGCTTCTCAACGGTGACCGCCTGACGTGCGGAAAAATTGTACAAACGCTTCTTGATCAAGGCATTGAAATTAAGGTGTTATACCGGCAGTTGTTTGAAAAAACACTCTATGAGGTCGGGCATCTGTGGGAAAATAACAAAATTTCAGTTGCCCGGGAACATCTGGTGACAGCCATTACCGAAAGCCTTCTCAATATGGTCTATCCACATCTTTTCAAAAAAAACAGGGTTTCAAAAAAAGCTGTGATCTCGTGTGCCGCTAACGAATACCATCAGATAGGGGGCAAGATGGTAGCGGACATTCTGGAATTAAACGGATGGGATACTTATTTTTTAGGTGCCAACACCCCGACGGATCAAATGCTCGCATTTATCGGGGATATCAAGCCGGATATGCTGGGGTTGTCACTGAGTATCTATTTCAATTTCCCAGCCTTGAAACAGGAGATTGAAGCGGTGAATGCATCATTTCCACAGTTGGATATCATTGTTGGGGGACAAGCCTTTCGCTGGGGGAAAATGCCTTTCCTGGATGATTTTAAAAATCTGCACTACATCGCTTCTCTGGATTTACTGGAAAAAGAGTTTGGAATCAATGACAATAAAGTGGATAGCGAATAATATGATGCCGATTTATGAAACCTTTTTAAATGAGTCATCCCTGCTTTTTTTTATTCTCGATCAGCAAGGTACAATTCAGTCAGCCAATCGATCCGCCCACAAGTTTTTAGGCGATACCTTGGCGGGAAAGCCATTTGAATCAATTGTGCTCGACTTTTACAATACCTTTGATTTTGATTCATTCAGACAAAAAGAAAATGTTGTTCAGCCATTGAATATCAAGAGACGGAACGGCCTGCCCCAGACCTATCTGTTTAAATTCAAGACCCATGGTAATTCAATATATGCAGTCGGCGAACTGGACAATGATGAACTTGAGACTGTTCGTAAAGAGATCCTCGAACTGAACGAAGAATTGAGTAACCTGACAAGGGAGCTTCATAAGAAAAATGCCCAGCTCGATGCTTTGAACCAGGAGAAAAATCAATTTTTGGGCATGGCGGCCCATGATCTGAGAAAACCCATCGGATTGATCCTTTCTTATTCAGAGTTTCTGATTGATGAAGCATCCCCCGACCTGAACGCCGAGCACATTGGGTTCTTAAATACCATTCAAAAATCCTGTGTATTCATGAAGCGTATCGTTGATGACTTTTTAGATGTCAGCGCCATTGAAGCCGGGGAATTTGAGCTGGATCTCAGGCCGGTAAATATCGGTGATGTCCTGGAGCAGGGGTTGCGTCTCAACAAGTTGCAGGCCGAAAAAAAAGGGATTGCGCTGATGGTAAAAAAGAGTCCGGAACTGCCGCGACTCTTAATCGATCAATCAAAAATCGAACAGGTGATCACCAACCTGGTATCCAATGCCATCGAACATTCCCCCCCAAAAAGCCAGGTTGCCGTGACGCTGACGTTTGATGCCGGGCAGATAAAATTCTCAGTGGAAGATCAGGGCTCCGGGATCCCCAAAGACGAATTGGATAAAATATTCAAGCCATTCAAAAAAACAAGTATCAAGAAGACCGGCGGTGAGAAAAGTACCGGTTTAGGGATGGTGATCGCCCGTAAAATTATAGAAGCGCATAACGGAAGAATATGGATTAACAGCAAAGTAAACAAAGGAACACATGTCCATTTTATCTTGCCTGAAAAGGGAGCCGCTCATGAATGATGATACCGATTCAACAGAAAAAGAATTCTTCAGAATACTGGTTACGGATGATGATCCGGACGAATTGTTTGTTACATCCCGAATTCTGACCAGGGCCGGTTTTCAGGTAAATCAAGCATCCACAGGAGATGAGGCAATAGAGAAAACAGAAAGTTTTAAGCCTCACCTGTTACTTTTGGATGTTGTCATGCCTGATCCTGACGGTTTTAAAGTGTGCCGGAGAATCAAATCCAATCCCGAATTTCAGGATGTTTCAATTGTATTTCTATCAAATTTTGACAATAAACCTGCCACCAAAGCCCGAGGTTTTGATGCCGGTGCAGAGGATTTTATCGAACGCCCTTTTAATACCGAAGAGTTTTTATCTCGAATTAATTCCATTTTACGAGTCAAATCAATCGAAAAAAAATTGAGGCGGACCACACAGGACTGGGAAACCTTGTTCAAGGCGATTGGTCAGATTACCCTGATTACCGATGCAGACTATACCATACTGAAAGCAAATGATATCACGGAAAAAAAACTGGGCCGGCCGCGAAGTGATATTATTGGAAGAAAATGTTTTGAAGTCCTTCATAACAGAGCGTCTCCGCCATCAGAATGTCCCATGAACAAGGCCCTTCTGACAAGACGTGAGGCGTCGGGTACAACGTTTCTCGAAACGCTTAGCGGGGACTATTTTATATCTTGTACGCCGGTGCTTGACGAGAATGGGCAGGTTGAAAAGGTTATCCATATCGCAACGGATATCAGTGAGGTTAAAAAAAATGAAAAGGATCGTAAACGGCTTGAAGAACATCTGCAGCATGCACAAAAAATGGAAGCCATAGGAACATTGGCCGGCGGGATTGCCCATGATTTTAATAATATTCTGGCATCAATCATCGGATATACCGAACTGTCTCTAGAAGAAGTGGAAAGCAACTCTGAACTTGAAGATAATCTCCGAGAAATTTATTCTGCGGGTGAAAGAGCAAAAAAAATTGTAAAACAGATACTTACCTTTGCGCGCCAGACAAAAGAAAAAAGGCGGACCATCAAGGTGTCAACCATTGTAAATGAGGTACTCAGTTTTTTGAAGTCCACAGCGCCCGTTACAATTAAAATTGTTAAAAATATCAGCACCGATGGGTCGATTCAAATGGACCCCACCCGTTTACATCAGGTTCTTATGAACCTGTGCACAAATGCTGTTCAGGCCATGGAAGATACCGGAGGGTGTCTTACTGTGGATGTCTGCGAGGCTGATAATGACGACGCGTCTCTAACTTTTTCCAGCTACGGTTCAACGGACCGCGGTTATGTCAAAATAGCGGTTTCCGACACGGGGCAGGGTATTCCCGAAGAGATCAAAAACAAAATATTTGAACCTTATTTTACAACCAAAACGGCCAAGGAAGGCACCGGTTTAGGGTTATCCACAGTTCACGGTATTATCAAAGACTGCAACGGCCATATTACCTGTGAGAGTGAACCGGGGAAAGGCACCGTTTTTACGCTGTACCTTCGCAAGTCCGAAGCCATGCAATCGCTTCTCAACGAGAAAAATGACATGCCCTCAGGAACGGAACATATTTTATTCGTAGATGATGAAGCCGCAATCGTAAAACTTGGAGCCCTGATGTTGAAACGACTTGGATACCGCGTCACAACAGAAACAGACAGCCGCAGAGCCCTGATGCGTTTTCAAGAAAGCCCGTTTGCATTTGATCTGGTGATAACAGACATGACCATGCCGGAAATGACCGGGGACAAATTGGCCCGGGAGATTAAAACGGTCAGACCGGACATTCCTGTTGCCATGGCCACGGGTTACAATAAAAAAGCGTCTTATACTGAGCTGAAGGAACTTAATATTGATGAAATTTTTAACAAACCCATCTCCCAAAAGAATATGGCCCATTCCGTCAGAAAATTATTGGATGCCGCAAAAAAGCAGGGGGGATTTAAATGAAAAAAGGCGCAAGCGATAGCCCTGTGGTGCATTACGTCGGTATCGGAGCGTCTGCCGGCGGGCTTGAAGCCATTGAAGAATTCTTCAGTCACATGCCGGAAAAAAGCAATCTGGCATTTATTGTTGTCCAGCATCTCTCACCGGATTACAAAAGCCTGATGGTTGAACTGCTTTCAAAAAAAACCAAAATACCGGTACACCGTTCTGCAGATGGAATGGCTGTGAAACCCAACAATATATATATGATTCCGCCTAAAAAGAACTTGTCGATCTTCCACGGCCGGTTGGTTTTGAAAGAAAAAGATAATACAAGGGGGATAAATCTTCCCATCGATATTTTTTTAAGATCTCTTGCCGAAGATAAGGCGGAACGGGCCATTGCCATTATATTATCGGGCACAGGCAGTGACGGTGCCCGCGGCGTCCGGGCAATAAAGGAACAGGGCGGTATGGTGATGGTGCAGGATGAGACCACCTGCAAGTTTAACGGCATGCCCAGAGCGGCCGTTTCTACCGGTGTGCCGGACTTTATTCTACCGCCCAAAAACATGCCGGAACAATTAATGGCATACGTGGGACACCCTTATGTTATTGGGAGAAAAACCAATAAAACCCTGCTTGAAGATGAAAGCGGCTTGAGCCGGATATTTACGAAATTGAGAGAAAAAACAAAAGTCGATTTCACCTATTATAAACCGTCAACGATCACCAGGCGGATACAGCGGCGTATGAGCGTCAATCAGATAGACAGGCTCAGTGATTATGTCAGATATCTTGAGAAATACCCAGTCGAAATTATGACGCTCTACAAAGAATTGCTCATTGGCGTAACCAGCTTTTTCAGGGATGCAGATGCCATGGAAGCGCTTATGGAGAGCCTGGTCGATCTGATCGACCAGGCCAAAAACAGAGAACTCCGGTTCTGGGTAACGGCCTGCTCCACCGGTGAGGAAGCCTATACGATCGCTATTCTTGCCAAAGAAGCCATGCAGAATCTCGGGGTGGCAAGGGATATTAAAATTTTTGCAACAGATCTTGATCGTGACGCCATTGTTCATGCGGGGAACGGGACATACCCTGAGAGTATTGCAGCCGATTTAACGCCTAGAATGCTTGGCAAATACTTTTACCGCAAAGAGGAGCATTATCAGATTGCCCGTCATATCAGAGAAATGGTGGTGTTCGCCCAGCATAATCTGGTCAAAGATCCGCCGTTCACTAAAATCGACATGATTTCATGCCGAAACCTGTTGATTTACCTGCAGCCGATTTTGCAGCAGAAGGCAATGGAAATGTTCAATTTTTCACTGAATCCGGGCGGGATTCTTTTTCTGGGAACGTCAGAAACCATCGGGGACATGGATGATTGCTTTGAAACAGTACATCAAAGATATAACATCTACCGGTCCTCCGGCAAACAAAACAGTTTAATGGACCCAATCGGTGCTGTCACGGAAAACAGGCCGCGTCAGCGGACCCCGTCCTCTTTTTTATTCAGGGAAACATTCAGGCGCTTCCGACATATCGAGAACAATGACATGATGAACCGATACATGAATGTACTGGAAAATTCATTTCTTCCGTTATCGATCATCGTCAATGAGCAGATGGATATCCTCCATGTTTTCGGTAATGCCGACGCATATTTTAAAGTGCCCTCGGGCCGGGTTGAATACAATATCAATAAAATGGCCATCAAAGATCTCTCCATCCCGCTGGCAACCGGCATTCAGAGAGTGTTCCGGTCCGGGGAAGAGTTAACATACGCCAACATAAAAATTGATGGCGGATTAAAATCGAAAAAAATAAACCTCCGGATCATTCCGCTGCCGGAAAAAAAAGACCATGAAAATTTGGTCGCTGTTTTCTTCGAAGAGATGAAACCGCCTGTCTGCAGAGATGAAACAGCCCATGAAGGGATCTATGATATAGGAGCGGATGTGCAGCAAAGGATCCGGGATCTGGAACAGGAACTTCAGTTCTCGAACGAGAACCTGCAGGCAACGATTGAAGAGCTTGAAACGTCGAACGAGGAACTTCAGGCAACCAACGAAGAGCTTTTGTCAAGCAACGAGGAACTTCAGAGTACCAATGAAGAGCTTCAGTCAACCAATGAAGAACTGTTCACCGTCAACTCCGAGTATCAGAATAAGATCATCGAACTGACTGAAATGAATAATGACGTTGAAAATCTTCTGACCGGTATGGGGATCGAAATTCTGATTCTGGATGAGAACAATGATATCCGGAAGAACTCACCGGGTCTGACCCGGGTCTTCAACATTCTTGAAAAAGACATCGGCAGACCGATTTCCGACCTTGCACATAGTATTGTTGACTTCAATCTGATGAAAGCCATTGAATCCGTACAGAAAAACAATAAAATGGTCAGTGTAAAAAGAAGTTTGAAGGACGGTTCTCATTTCATTATCCGCATTTTACCGTATTATATCGGTCCTGATTCCTATTCGGGAACCATTCTGACTTTTTTCGACGAATCCTTACAAGAGAAAGCTCGTGTTGAATTAAAACTCTTGCAGGAACTGTTGTTGTCTTTGATCTGCGAACAAAATACTTCGAAAATTTACATTTTCAAAAGGCGGTCCAATAATCAATTGATTCTGGAAAATTTTTTCCCCTGCCTGGGTCCGGACTCGGATAATTATTTGTCTTCATTTAAGGGGAAATCATTTTACCGGATATGGCCGGAATATAAATCGTTGAAAATACAATCCCGGATAGTGCGTTCAATGAATGAAAATTTGATTGAACGAATTCATATTCCGGTTAAAAAAGAAGGGGTGTCTTCAGCTGACTTTATAGCCTTCTCTTTAGCAGAAGACCGAATCGCTCTGTTTTTAAAAAACCAGCCTTCGGTAAAAAATTAGGGGAGGTAGAAACGATATGAGTTTGGATGATAATATGGATAAATTACGAAAAAAGGCTGCCGCACGCCTCACCAAGATGCCGAAACTTACTGATGCAATGAACAGGCAAGATATTCAGAAGCTTTTTGAAGAATTACAGATCCACCAGATAGAAATTGAGATCCAGAACGAAGAGCTGATTAGAATTCAGAAAAATCTTGAAATCAACCGTCACAAATATGTCCAGTTGTTTGAACAGGCCCCGATAAGTTATGTGGTGCTTGATCCTGTCGGTATTATCAAACAATTTAACGCCACATTCATGACGCTGATTGATGGGATGGCTTTAAAACAATCAGGGCAGGCCTTTGCCGATTTATTGGACAAGACTGATGCCGATGCGTTCAGAGCCCGTTACAAAGCGTTTTTCAAATCTCCCCAGGGCAAACAGATTGAAGCGAGACTCAAAGTCAAAAAACACCAATTTCTTGATATATTGATCGAGGCCTGCCGGCAGGAGGCCGGCTTGAATACAGATCACACGCGACCCACGGAGGAGTTGCTTGTTACCATTACAGATATTACAGACCTGCAGCATGCAAAAAGACAATCCCAAAAAGCACTCAAAGCGATGCAAAAAAAAGAATCTGAAATTTCATATCTTCTGGAAGCGGCGCGTTTGATCATTGAACAGGAAGATTTTTCTCGGACGGCTCTCAGCATAATGGAAATCTGTTCCCGGGTTGTTGGGGCAACGTTTGGATACATCACACTGCGCGCTGAAGAGGGAAAGGACGAACACGTTTTATTCCCTGAGTTTGACAATATTTCAAATCGGGAATATAAAAAGTTGCAAAAACAGATTGCAAGCCTTGAGCAGGAAACGTCTCAATCCATTCAGGCAGATTATATCAACCATCTTCCAATCAGCGGAAATCAAAACAGCTTGTCTCCGGGACAATTATGTCCCAGGAACGTTTTGTTTGCGCCGTTGGTCGTGAATAATAACGCCGTAGGTGTGATGTCTTTTATCAATAAACGATCTGATTTTACAAACACTGATATCAGAATTGCCGAAGGCTTCTCGGAACTGGTCGCAATCGCATTTAGAAACGCTCATCTCCAGGAGAGGCGACAAACCGCAGAGAAAGAAAAAGTCAAACTGATCAATGAACTGACCGAGGCACTGGCAAATGTCAAAAAATTATCCGGCCTGCTTCCGATTTGTTCACACTGTAAAAAAATACGCGATGACAAAGGATATTGGAATCAAGTTGATGTATATATCCAAGAAAACTCTGAGGCTGATTTAACTCACGGCATCTGCCCGGATTGTATTAAAAAATATTATTCAGATATGGATGGTTATGAGGAATAGGAGTCTATCAAACGCCAAAGATCGTTGAAGTGACTGATAAATCCAAGTATAAATGTCGACTGCAGCTTGGATTTTTTTGCTTTTATCCGAAACTTGAGGACGCTATATGCTAAAATTCAGTGACATCAATATCGGCCCCAAACTGGTCTCTCTATTCATTTTTACCGGGATTATTCCACTCTGTATCGCGGGATTTTTCAGCAGTCGAATGGCAATAGAGGCACTGATGGATAAATCGTTCAATCAGTTGATCACTGTGCAGGAACTGAGGCGAAATGAGCTCCAGAATACTTTCAGAGATCATTACACTTCCATTCAGATGATTGCCCGGGACCCCCAGACCATTAAATTGATTAATGATTTGATTGCCGATCAAAAAAAAATCAATGGCGGGCCGCTTGTGGATTCGGAACAACAAATAAACGCTTACATCCAGTATCTTAAAGCGTATAGTAAAATGCACAACTACAAAGATCTTCTCGTTGTTGACGTACAAAGCGGAAACGTATTGCTGAGTACTGAAGGAAAAATCCACAGGCGTGCTGACTTATTAAGTGATACGTTCAAAGCGTCCGGCCTTGCAAACGTATTTCAGGAAGTTGTCGAATCAGAAAAAGGGGGTGTTGAGGATTTCGCATCTTATGAGCCGTCAGGGGGAATCCAGAGTGCTTTTTACGGCGAACCGGTTTTTGATTCACAAAAAAAATTAATTGCAGTGATTGTTGTTCAGTGGCCTGCCTCCTTTTTAACAAACATCATTGAATCAAGAAAAGGGATGGGGCAGACCGGTGAATCCTACATTGTCGGCTGGAGTAAAAAAAACAAGCGATTTGAGTTGAGGACGGACCTTCGGACCATGGGGGGCGGCAGATATGTTACCGGCGTTGCTCTGGGTACTTTGAATTACTGGGACGATGCAGTAAAATATGGCGTCAAAGGAAGCCATGGTACGTATATTGACAGTGCCGGAAAAAAAGTTCTCGCCGCTTACAATCGTCTGGATGTCAATGGTGTTGAATGGTATCTGATCTCTAAAATTGATAAATTCGAGGTTGAATCCCCGGTTAGAACGATTATTAAAAAGGGATTGGGCATTTCCTCGGTTTTAATTATTTTGATCGGTGTTGCGGCATTTATTATGGCACGGAAATTTACCAGGCCGATTATTGAGGATATGAAATTTGCACAGGCCATTTCAGAAGGAAATTTTGAAAAGAAAATTGAATTGGATCAAAAAGATGAGCTTGGACAACTGGCTGATGCGTTGAACCGGATGGCAGGAGATCTTTATAGACGCGCCTGGCTGAGAAACGGAAAAGAAGGTTTGAATGATGCCATGCGCGGCGAACATGACGATCAGTCGCTGGCACAGCAATTTATCTCTTTTATCGTCAAACACCTTAACGCCCAGATCGGGGCGGTGTATCAGTGCAGCGAAAGCGATCTGAAGCTGATCGGCAGCTATGCATTTACAGACCGAAAAGGTAATTTCAATCATATTAAAATCGGTGAGGGCATGGTCGGCCAGGCAGCGGCGGAAAGAGAAATAATTAATTTTACGGATGTGGAAGATGATGGTCCCAAGATCAACTATGGCGCGGGAGAACGCCCGGCACTGAATTATTTGATTGTCCCGCTGGTTTATGACGAAGATCTTTTAGGGGTATTCCTGGTGGGGTCCGTCAATCGATTTACAGCGCTGCAGCTTGATTTCATCAAACAAAATACGGATAATACGGCGATTCTCATGAATACGGTAAGATCCCAGCAGACGATTAAAGCGTTATATAAACAAGCCCAAGAGCAGCAGGCTGAACTGGAGTTAAAAAACAAAAAACTGGAAGCACAGACCCAGGAACTTAAGGTATCGAAAGCTGAACTCCAGGCCCAGCAGGAAGAGCTTCGCGTCACCAATGAAGAGCTCGAAGAGCAGGCCGATAAATTAAAAGAATCGGAAGCTGAACTCCAGGCCCAGCAGGAAGAACTTCGCGTCACCAATGAAGAGTTGGAAACCCATGCCAATAAACTGGAAAAGCAGCAGGAAGAGATGCGCCGGAGGAATGAAGACCTGGAGAATGCCCAGGTCATTATTGAAAATAAGGCAAAGGAAGTTGAAATTGCCAGTAAATATAAGTCTGAATTCCTTGCGAATATGTCTCATGAATTAAGAACCCCGCTGAACAGTATCCTTATCCTCTCCCAGATTCTGTCAAATAACAAAGATGAAAACCTGACCGAAAAGCAGATTCAATCCGCTTCAACCATTCATTCATCAGGCAAAGACCTGTTGAACCTGATTAACGAAATTCTTGATCTGTCAAAAATTGAATCCGGCAGGGTCGAAATCATGACAGAGGATGTTGAGGTTAAAAGTATAGTGAAAGATCTGAACCGGACCTTTAAGGATATTTCCGAACAAAAACAGGTCGGTTTCAATATCAATGTTGACCCGGCAGCACCGGGAACCATTCAAACGGATCATCTCCGCCTCCAGCAGATTTTAAAAAATCTGCTGACAAATGCGTTTAAATTTACAACAGAGGGGGCCGTTGACCTTAATATATCCCGCCCGGCCGTGGATATCGTTATGGATACGGATCTGAAGGTCGATACGTCGATTGCTTTTGCTGTCAGGGATGACGGCATCGGAATTCCGGAAGATAAACAGGCCGTTATTTTTGAGGCGTTTCAGCAGGCCGACGGCAGTACCAGCCGCAAATACGGCGGAACCGGTCTCGGGTTGTCTATTTCAAGAGAACTTGCCAAACTGCTTGGTGGATTTATTCATCTTGAAAGCCGTGTGGGTCAGGGCAGCACCTTTACTATTGTCATTCCTGAAAATCGTGAAAATCAGCCATCGAAAATTCAAGTCGGGGAAAATAGTGTGCCGAAACCGGCGGTGCCGGTACGGAAACCGGTACCGGAAAAAACCTCAAAACAACCGGATCTGCCGGAAGGCGTGTCTTTTGAGACTGAATTCGTCAGGGATGACAGAAAAAAATTAAATCCAGGGGACAAGGTGCTGCTGATTATTGAAGATGACTATAAATCAGCCAAACTGATGCGGGATTTTTCAAGAGAACGTGGTTTCAAATGCATCGTGGCTGAAAACGGGGAAACCGGGCTTCATTTTGCCGAATATTATCTGCCCAGTGCCATTATCCTAGATATTGGGCTGCCCGGTATCGATGGCTGGACGGTTATGGAACGATTGAAAAATAATTCCAGCCTGAGTCATATCCCGGTTCATTTCATGTCCGCAAGTGAAGGGGCTATGGATGCCATGCGCATGGGCGCTATCGGGTTTTTATCCAAACCGCTCACCCTCGAAAAGGTTGATGAAACCTTTGCAAATATTGAAAATATCATTTCCAAACCGATTAAAAATCTTTTAATCGTAGAGGATGATCCCATCCAAAGCGAAAGTATGAAGGAGCTGATTGGCAACGGGGATGTTGTTACGACGATTGTGTCAACCGGGAATGACGCATATCAGAAGCTTTCAGAAGAGCTGTTTGACTGTATGGTACTGGACCTTGGCCTGGAAGATATGTCCGGATTTGAGCTGCTTGAAAAAATAAATAAAAATCATTTATTATCCAGGATTCCGGTTATCGTTTACACCGGCAGGGAATTATCGGAAAAAGAAGATAAACAGCTTCGCCGGTATACGGAGAGCATCATTATCAAAGGCGCCAAATCGCCGGAGCGGCTCCTGGAAGAATCCGCCTTGTTCCTGCATCGTGTTGAATCAAATCTTCCCAGGGATAAACAAAAAATATTGAAAATGGTGCATGACAAAGAAACCGTACTGGGTGAAAAAACGGTTCTGATTGTTGATGACGATATCAGAAATGTTTTTGCGCTTTCAAGTATTCTCGAAGAAAAAAGCATGACGGTTATTGTTGCCCGGGACGGGGTGGAAGCCCTTGAAAAGGTAAAAAAACATAAAGAGATTGGGCATCCTTCATTTTCCGTTTGACACTTCGTAAAATCAAAATGTGTTTTTGAGATGCTGAAAATTATTTTTTAAAAAAAATACTGTGAACAGCACGTTCCTTTAGTGTACTTTAGAATTGAACAA
>NZ_JACADJ010000227.1 GCF_013389365.1 Desulfobacter latus | reverse complement strand
GATTATTCATTGTACAGCCGTTTGACGTTATGCCGCTCCAGCAGACATCTGTCAGGAAAGTGATGCCTTCTGCAGACCAGTTCTTAATCTCAAGCATGTTGAAATGAGAATAGGAAGAACTGGGATTCTCAAACCTGACTGTCTGGAGCGTTGAACCGGCCAATATTACCTTGTGGGTACCTGATGTATCAAAGTTCTCCTCTTCGTTGGAATAATAGCTTACATACGTGGATTTTTGCGTAAAATCGCCCTTTAATGTCA
>NZ_JACADJ010000226.1 GCF_013389365.1 Desulfobacter latus | reverse complement strand
TTACTCATTCTTACCCATTGAGTATGAATGATGAGAAATTCCTGCTTCATAGAGTGTGCCCGAACAAACTGCTTAGGTCTCATTTCCTCTCCACAGGCTTAAAATCCCGTAGAACCTACGGTATTTATTACTACTGCTTTTTTTTGTGATGCACAACACAAAGCTTGGTTTTCGCGGTTGTTTTATGCACATAGCCCAAAAGATTTTACATGCTTCAGGTCTGTAAAGCATAACCCTATATCTTTTCAAAGAACTCAAAAAATTAT
>NZ_JACADJ010000225.1 GCF_013389365.1 Desulfobacter latus | reverse complement strand
CGGGAAAAGAATGAATTATCATGGAAACAAATAAAGGATATCGCAGAGAAAGCGATTTCCGAAGAGGCAGGGAGGTATGTCATGACATTAGCAGAGAGAACTAAGAATGAAGGCAGGTTGGAAGGCAAACTGGAAGGCAAACTGGAAGGCAAACTGGAAGGCAAACTGGAAGGTCTCAAAGAAGGCATCGAACTGGGCATCACGCTTAAATTTCCTGGAGATATTGACACAGTAATGGCCAAGGTGAACAAAATTGATGACCTGGGTACACTGAAAGAA
>NZ_JACADJ010000224.1 GCF_013389365.1 Desulfobacter latus | reverse complement strand
CCAATATAGGGGACAAGGGAAGTTCAAACAAAATCGGGAAGCTCTCTTTAAAAAGAGAATGTAAAATGAATGATTACATGCATAAAGCCAGTCGTTTGATTATTAATTATGCGGTTGAGACTCAAACAGGAACAATCATTATTGGAGAGAACGAAGGCTGGAAACAAAAGATCAAAATAGGTAAAAAGAATAACCAGAATTTTGTTTCTGTTCCTTTAGATAGACTCAAAGAAATGATTGCCTACAAAGGGGAAGATTACGGAATTCGAGTGGTCTTTACAG
>NZ_JACADJ010000223.1 GCF_013389365.1 Desulfobacter latus | reverse complement strand
TCTACGGGATTTTAAGCCTGTGGAGAGGAAATGAGACCTAAGCAGTTTGTTCGGGCACACTCTATGAAGCAGGAATTTCTCATCATTCATACTCAATGGGTAAGAATGAGTAAGAAGAAAGGAACAGTTCCTTTCAAGGAAACTGGGACTGTTGAAGCGAATTCAAAAGCAGTCCAAAGTGCCGCTCAAGGATGCGGGCGCCGTCAACACGACCCGATGGGACTTGTTCCGTACCTTGAAAAAAACCGGACTGCCGGTTGAAACCGGCTCCGGCGGTCTGACAA
>NZ_JACADJ010000222.1 GCF_013389365.1 Desulfobacter latus | reverse complement strand
GGAACTCTGGCGAGACTGCCCCGGTCAACGGGGAGGAAGGTGGGGATGACGTCAAGTCCTCATGGCCCTTATATCCAGGGCTACACACGTGCTACAATGGTAGGTACAAAGGGCAGCGACTTTGCAAAAAGAAGCGAATCCCAAAAGCCTATCCCAGTCCGGATTGGGGTCTGCAACTCGACCCCATGAAGTTGGAATCGCTAGTAATCGCGGATCAGCATGCCGCGGTGAATATGTTCCCGGGCCTTGTACACACCGCCCGTCACACCATGGAAGTTGATTATACCCG
>NZ_JACADJ010000221.1 GCF_013389365.1 Desulfobacter latus | reverse complement strand
TAGTACTTTATTTTCAGTGATAAAACCAGTTTTAAACAACACTTTGATGAATCAGCTAATAATCATAACTGAAGCACTTTTTACCATGAAGGGTAGAGTTACAATGTTAGGCATAAGCCGTTGGAGTGGCAAAGGCGGCAGTTATCGTACTATTCAACGTTTTTTCCATAGTGTAATTCCCTGGCCTTCTCTTCAATGGGCATTAGTTCAAAATCATTTATTGGATTCGGATGACGTTATTTTGTTTGCTGGAGATGAAAGTACAGTAACAAAATCCGGTAAGATGACCTATG
>NZ_JACADJ010000220.1 GCF_013389365.1 Desulfobacter latus | reverse complement strand
CACCGTAATGGCCAAGGTGAACAAAATTGATGACCTGGGTACACTGAAAGAAATCAAAGAAACCATAAAAGCCGCCCAAGACATCTCGGAGATCATGGCCCTGCTGAAATAAAATGGAAATGGGGGGGGGCAGGCCTGACATTTTGACATTTTCTATCCCTTAAGGTTAAAATTCCACCATGACAGACGAGAAAAATAACAGCAAGGTGGTCAACCCCCATGACAAGGTGTTCAGGGAGATCTACAGCGATAAGGAAAATGCCCGCAGCCTTTTAGCCGGCAAACTGCCGGACA
>NZ_JACADJ010000219.1 GCF_013389365.1 Desulfobacter latus | reverse complement strand
TCTTTGACCACGTTGCCATGACCGTCCAACACCAGGATCGTGATCATCTTCCCCTTACCGCAGGCCGGACATCGAGGTTGCTGTTCTTTCAGAGGGGCAGGATCAGGTGTGGCCTGGTCATTCAAAGCCTGTCGTATTGCCGGTATATGTCTTCCGGCCTGCCCGTTGGCCAGAAACCCATAATATCGGATCCGGTGAAAATGTTTGGGCAGAACATGCAAAAGGAAACGGTCAATGAACTCCATCACCGGTAATGAGGTTGTTTCCCACCTGGATTTATTCCGGGTATTTTTGAACCAAAATTCAACGGTATCA
>NZ_JACADJ010000218.1 GCF_013389365.1 Desulfobacter latus | reverse complement strand
GGGCGCATTCCCATTTTCCCGGTTAGCGTAGGCAGATTATCCGGAAATACTGAAAATATAGTGTTTGTTTAATAATGCATATAAAAACAATTAGTTGTATCCGGAAAGAGACCCTGCAATCCCATTTTCCCGGTGCGCATAAGCCAGGAAAATCAAGGTTCTCGGACAATTTATGTTAAAGTTTTTATCTACTTGGGGCATACTGGAAGACCTTCGTTAAAAACACACAATGTTAAACTTGCCTTAACTGATTGATTTTTAAGCATCTAATTCCTGCTTAAAGAATTGTTCAGTCGGCCGGGAAAATGGGAATGCGCCC
>NZ_JACADJ010000217.1 GCF_013389365.1 Desulfobacter latus | reverse complement strand
GGGCGCATTCCCATTTTCCCGGTTACCGTAGGCAGATTATTCGTAAATGCTGAAAACATTGCAATTCTTTAATAATACATATAAAAACAATTAGTTGTATCAAAAAATAGACCCTGTAATCCCATTTTCCCGGTACTCAGAAGCTATGAAAATCAAGGCTCTCAGATAATTTATGTTAAAGTTTTTATCTGCTTAGGACATAGTGGAAGCCTTTCGTTAAAAACATACAATGCTAAGCGTGCTTTAACCGCTTGATTTTTAAGTGTTTAATTCCTGATTAAAGAGTTGTTAAGTCAGCCGGGAAAATGGGAATGCGCCC
>NZ_JACADJ010000216.1 GCF_013389365.1 Desulfobacter latus | reverse complement strand
GTTAATGGATGGAAAAAATGTCTGAATGTTGCTCCTTTCATTGTTGAAATGAAAAACTGGAAGGCGTATCCGTTAATTGTATAAATGAGCATATTTGTCTATTTTTGTAGTGATAAAAAGTAACGGTAAACGATGACAAGCGAAAAGCATCATTAGTCAACTACCCCTCGGCTAAAGACCGAGGGGCTTGAAAAGGCCCCAAAGTTGACCAGTCTAAGTGCTTCGAACACTACGTTAGATCGGAAACAGGTACCCTGGGGTGCTCGCCAGCTCCAGGTTCTACGGTAAGTGGTTAAACAGGTTTAAGGGGTTAAGCCGGTGC
>NZ_JACADJ010000215.1 GCF_013389365.1 Desulfobacter latus | reverse complement strand
TGCTTAGTTCAATAATAGCTTCGTATACAGAATGTTGTTCTGAAGCATACCAAAGTTGAAGTACAATATTCGGCCAGAATACTGCAAAGCAATATATGTGCCAAGAAAAACCAAAGTTGGAGTACTATAGATGAAATTTTTGACAATAGAATTGAGAAAGTAGTTATATCTTACAAGGACAGGCTTAGTCGAGTGGGCTTTGATCTTTTCCGTCACTTATTTAAAAAATTCGGGACAGAAATCGTTGTTGTTTCAGAAGTTGGCTCGGTTAAATTGGATTCGGAAGAAATCTTTGAAGAAATAGTTTCTCTTCTGCATTGTTATT
>NZ_JACADJ010000214.1 GCF_013389365.1 Desulfobacter latus | reverse complement strand
GATGGGACTTGTTCCGTACCTTGAAAAAAACCGGACTGCCGGTTGAAACCGGCTCCGGCGGTCTGACAAAATTCAACCGGACGACCAGGGGACTTCACAAAACGCATTGGCTCGATGCCGCCTGTGTAGGAAAAAGCACACCTGAAAAGATGTTTCAGATCGATAAAACCGTGTTGATTGTAAAGGCAGACAGTCATGGTTCAAGGCAGATGTGCAGGGTAAACAAGTTCGGATTCCCCCGGACAACAGCAAAGTCAACTGAGAAAAAAGTCAAAGGCTTTCAGACGGGCGACATTGTCAAGGCGGTTGTCACTTCCGGCAAAAAG
>NZ_JACADJ010000213.1 GCF_013389365.1 Desulfobacter latus | reverse complement strand
CTGCACCCTGACCGGCGGAAACTGCGCCCCGATGGACAGGGTTTCGACATAGGCGTCCACCGTCTTCTGGCTCACAGGGGCGCGGGGATAGATGGCTTCATCCCATATCAGGTCTTCGATTTTCATCATAGCTGTGGCAGGGCTGTACCAGATTTCATGATCACCTTTACCCTGCCGTTCAAATGTACATCCATTCTCCCTCAGAAATTTTTTAAGATCTTTGGTATAATCCCCCATCAAACTGCTGCCCGCTGTGCAATCTCAAACCGCCGGGTAAAGACCTCAAAAGAGGTTTCCAGTCCAACATCCACACCATTGGCCTCAAGCA
>NZ_JACADJ010000212.1 GCF_013389365.1 Desulfobacter latus | reverse complement strand
ACCCAAAATAGAGATCAAACAAATTTCGGCTAAAGCAAGGGAACCATAAAAGGGCTTTACTTTGGAAACAATTACCGATATCAAAAAACAGGCAAAGTCCTGTCAGGGAGTGGTATTGGCAATCAGCACCGGTTCCCGGGTTTTTCGATCCTTTTTCAAGTCGGATCGGATGAACCAGGAGGTTTAATCCCAATGGACACTAGACTCTACCAGTTAAATTGTATAACCGGAGCTGTTAAATCCAAGTTTGAGAATAAGGATTTTCCTGCTTTTACCCAAGCAAGCACCTGCGAGGCTTCGACCCGGTTAATGTAACAAGACGTTCAAGC
>NZ_JACADJ010000211.1 GCF_013389365.1 Desulfobacter latus | reverse complement strand
CGTCATTTCAAAACAGGTTATCACCAACAGTTTTCTCAAGCCGTAGTCAATACTTAGTATCCTGTTATTATTTTCCTGTTTCTGGTTTGCTATCTCGGTTTTATAGTCAATAATAACCTGGCCCTCAGCACTGATCCTTATGTCGGGAGGTTTAACATCTTCCTGCTTATCAGCAATAAAGTCGGGCATTGAAATCTGAAATCCTTCCCATTTCCAGCTTTTACGACTGACTGAAGATGTCTCTTTCAGAACTTTAATTTTGCCTGTCAGATAACGCTTTTTCTTAAATTCCGATGTGCCCTCTATTTTGATGAACTGTCCGTCATCCGG
>NZ_JACADJ010000210.1 GCF_013389365.1 Desulfobacter latus | reverse complement strand
AAAATCTGATACCCCTCAGTTTGATTTCTGGTTGGTTATTGCAACACTTGAAAAATGTAAACCAGTTAGAATTCCAATTAATATTTATGCTTACGGGAAAAAAGTCATAAATTCCGGTAAATTATGTACCGGAGTTACATTAACCCGGAAAAATGGTAAGTGGTACGCCACGCTTGTTGTTGAAACGATTAATAAAAAAACAAAAGCATCAAAAATTATAGGCGTTGATCTTGGAATCAAAAACCTATTAACAACACCAGTTCAATATTTTGGTCAGTTTTCAGAAAAGCTGAAAGATAAAATCAAACAGAACGATTTGAAACGACGTAGAA
>NZ_JACADJ010000209.1 GCF_013389365.1 Desulfobacter latus | reverse complement strand
TTCTACGTCGTTTCAAATCGTTCTGTTTGATTTTATCTTTCAGCTTTTCTGAAAACTGACCAAAATATTGAACTGGTGTTGTTAATAGGTTTTTGATTCCAAGATCAACGCCTATAATTTTTGATGCCTTTGTTTTTTTATTAATCGTTTCAACAACAAGCGTGGCGTACCACTTACCATTTTTCCGGGTTAATGTAACTCCGGCACATAATTTACCGGAATTTATGACTTTTTTCCCGTAAGCATAAATATTAATTGGAATTCTAACTGGTTTACATTTTTCAAGTGTTGCAATAACCAACCAGAAATCAAACTGAGGGGTATCAGATTTT
>NZ_JACADJ010000208.1 GCF_013389365.1 Desulfobacter latus | reverse complement strand
ACAAGAGGATTTTAAAATTGAGTGTATTTGTTCTGGATACAAACAAAAAGCCGCAGAATCCGGTGCATCCGGCAAAGGCAAGATTGCTTTTAACAGAAGGGAAAGCCGCGGTTTTCAGACAGTTCCCCTTCACGATCATTTTGAAAGAGAACGTCTTGGACGTAGCATCAAACCCATTGCGGATCAAGATTGATCCGGGCAGTAGAGAGACCGGAATTGCCGTGATTAACGACGATACCGGAGAAATTGTTTTTGCCATGGAACTGAGACATCGAGGCCAACAGATCAAAAATAATCTGGAATCAAGACGAGCCATCAGAAGATCCCGGAGAAACC
>NZ_JACADJ010000207.1 GCF_013389365.1 Desulfobacter latus | reverse complement strand
CCGGTCTGCAATATCTGGAGGTGGTGTTCAGGTACCTGGCATCGGCCCGGGAAAACAATGAATTATCATGGAAACAAATAAAGGATATCGCAGAGAAAGCGATTTCCGAAGAGGCAGGGAGGTATGTTATGACATTAGCAGAGAGAACTAAGAATGAAGGCAGGCTGGAAGGCAGGTTGGAAGGCAGGCTGGAAGGTAGACTGGAAGGCAAGCTGGAAGGTGAGATTAAAGGCCTGAAAGAAGCCATCGAACTGGGCATCACCCTTAAATTTCCCGGAGACATTGACACCGTAATGGCCAAGGTGAACAAAATTGATGACCTGGGTACACTGAAAGAA
>NZ_JACADJ010000206.1 GCF_013389365.1 Desulfobacter latus | reverse complement strand
AAGCAGCACCGGCTTAACCCCTTAAACCTGTTTAACCACTTGCCGTAGAACCTGGAGCTGGCGAGTACCCCAGGGTACCTGTTTCCGATCTAACGTAGTACTCGAAGCACTTAGACTGGTCAACTTTGGGGCTTTTTCAAGCCCTTCGGTCTTTAGCCGAGGGGTAGTTGACAACATACTTTCTGAGCATTTGCCTGGAAATACATTTTTCCAGACTATAGTGGTTTGCAAATGAATTGATAAACTTATAAAACTTATGTGGTATAATAGAAGGTTGTCAAAAAAATTGGAGGATGCATGTATCATAATCTATAAGCAAGTTCCTAAGTCATAGGGAAAGC
>NZ_JACADJ010000205.1 GCF_013389365.1 Desulfobacter latus | reverse complement strand
CCCCTGGTCGTCCGGTTGAATTTTGTCAGACCGCCGGAGCCGGTTTCAACCGGCAGTCCGGTTTTTTTCAAGGTACGGAACAAGTCCCATCGGGTCGTGTTGACGGCACCCGCATCCTTGAGCGGCAGTTTGGATTGCTTTTGAATTCGTTTCAACAGTCGCGGTTTCCTTGAAAGGAAATGTTCGAGCGACTTATTACCCTTCTTCCTGTTGCACGCCCTACAGGCCAGTGTCAGATTGCTGACTCTGTTGGAACCGCCTTTCGATTTCGGCACGATATGTTCAATCTCCAATGGGATATCTGTTTTTCCGCAATAGGCACACGTTCTGTCCCATTTTTCCAGAAG
>NZ_JACADJ010000204.1 GCF_013389365.1 Desulfobacter latus | reverse complement strand
CTCGGACGCCTCAATCATTGTTTTGATCTTTTTTTTATATTTACGAAGCCCGTACAATCTACAACTGAATGTATGTATAATTGCCATTAAATCCTCCACCATTTCCTGTTGCGGAGATAAAGATTCTTGATTTACCACCTTAATTTCACAGCCATGTTCCGTCGCCATATACTCAAAAAAATCAAATCCGAATCGACATAAACGATCTTTGTGAGCCACAAGCAAACTCTTAATTTCACCGGCAGATATTCTTGACATCAAAGACAGAAATTTTTTTCTTTTGAAGTTCATTCCACCGCCGATTTCCTGAATCCATTCATCTACTGGAATCCCGCCATTTAAACAAAATTGC
>NZ_JACADJ010000203.1 GCF_013389365.1 Desulfobacter latus | reverse complement strand
AGTGAATTCGATTTTTTTGCCCCCCGATTACGACTGAAAAGCGCTGATCGGTCAATGACCCGTGAATTTGACGTCATTGCCGAAAGTAATGATTATTTTTTCGTCGTTGAAACAAAATCCACCCCCAACACAGAATATATATCCGATTTTATCAAGCTGATTCCCCAGCTTGATTCATGGTTTCCGGTGATCCGTGAAAAGAAACTGATCCCTGTGTTTGCCTCCCTTTTTATATCCGATGAGCTTGTCCGCTATCTGACCAAAAACAATATTCTTGCCATGGCCACCCGGGAAGACGGGATGGATATTTTCAATACAGAGGTCCTGGAAAATCTTGGGATCATACTTTGATTATTG
>NZ_JACADJ010000202.1 GCF_013389365.1 Desulfobacter latus | reverse complement strand
ATACTGCATTTACCTTCCAACCTTAAAGATAAAATATATGACAAAACTTTTTTTTCATCAACCGAATTGATTTTTGAAGGGGCTTTATTAAAAATAATGGAGAGTACTGATTTCAAGCTGTTAATTGGGCATCCTTCATATGATCCCAAAAGTACTTTACACTTTTTGAATGGAGGTTCCCGAAAAATGGGGGTCGGCATCTGGAAAGTGTAAAGCGGGAAATGAAGGATGCCGTTAATTGCATCATAAATAAATGTACGAGATACATTAAATTGTCTGGAAAGATTTGTAATCAAACCATATTGCGAATTTTGCATGGCTAAAAAACCGCTAACGGCAATATGGCCTCGGATAGCTTCA
>NZ_JACADJ010000201.1 GCF_013389365.1 Desulfobacter latus | reverse complement strand
ACCAGGCCACACCTGATCCTGCCCCTCTGAAAGAACAGCAACCTCGATGTCCGGCCTGCGGTAAGGGGAAGATGATCACGATCCTGGTGTTGGACGGTCATGGCAACGTGGTCAAAGAAGATTTACCAAAATAGAGATCAAACAAATTCCGGCGAAAGCAAGGGAACCATAAAAGGGCTTTACTTTGGAAACAATTACCGATATCAAAAACAGGCAAAGTCTTGTCAGGGACTGGTATTGGCAATCAGCACCGGTTCCCGGGTTTTTCGATCCTTTTTCAAGTCGGATCGGATGAACCAGGAGGTTTAATCCCAATGGACACTGGACTCTACCAGTTAAATTGTATAACCGGAGCTGTTAAATCCAAGTTTGAGAATAAGGATTTTCCT
>NZ_JACADJ010000200.1 GCF_013389365.1 Desulfobacter latus | reverse complement strand
AGATCGGATTTTACGGTATTCTCCATACCTGGGGCGGCAACCTGTGGCTCCATCCGCACATTCATTTCATTGTCACCGCAGGCGGGATAAATACCCGGGGGGAGTGGGTGGAGCCTCGATACAGTTCTACCTTCCTGTTTCCGGTCAAAGCGCTTTCCAATGTATTTAGGGCCAAATTCCTGAGCGGCCTGATTGCAGCCCACAGTCGGGGAGATTTAAAACTGCCGGATGAATTGACTCAGTTTTCCGATCTCTGCGCCTTCAGGTAATGGCTGTTCCATACCGTTCCAAAAGCCTGGGTGGTATACTCCAAACCACCGTTCTCAGGTCCGGCAGAGGTCGTTAAATACATCGGCAGATACACCCATTCAACAGCCATCAGCAACAACAGGAT
>NZ_JACADJ010000199.1 GCF_013389365.1 Desulfobacter latus | reverse complement strand
TCTACGGAATTTTAAGCCTGTGGAGAGGAAATGAGACCTAAGCAGTTTGTTCGGGCACACTCTATGAAGCAGGAATTTCTCATCATTCATACTCGATGGGTAAGAATGAGTAAGAAGAAAGGAACAGGGAAAATGGATACAGTCAACTACCCCTCCTGAATCAAAGATTCAGATGCCGGAATGTACGCTTTATCAGTCCATCTGGGAAAAGGATTTTGGAATGCCCTTGCCGACCTGGATATCACCGGGGCATGGATCATCTCACCGATAAAAAATCATAAAATATTTCGCGGCGGTCATCCGTTCCGGATGTATCTGTCTTTCCGCTGCTCATCGGGTCAGAGGGAGTCCATTGACTCCCGTCTGCCCACAGAACCGTGCGTACGGGTCCGTACACGGCTCCTCATGTGACTTTTATCCATT
>NZ_JACADJ010000198.1 GCF_013389365.1 Desulfobacter latus | reverse complement strand
CCCGGGGGGAGTGGGTGGAGCCTCGATACAGTTCAACCTTCCTGTTTCCGGTCAAAGCGCTTTCCAATGTATTCAGGGCCAAATTCCTGAGCGGCCTGATTGCAGCCCACAGTCGGGGAGATTTAAAGCTGCCGGATGAACTGACTCAGTTTTCCGATCTCTGCGCCTTCAGGCAATGGCTGTTCCATACCGTTCCAAAAGCCTGGGTGGTATACTCCAAACCACCGTTCTCAGGGCCGGCCGAAGTTGTTAAATACATCGGTAGATACACCCATTCAACAGCCATCAGCAACAACAGGATTATATCCGTTAAGGATGATACCGTTGAATTTTGGTTCAAAAATACCCGGAATAAATCCAGGTGGGAAACAACCTCATTACCGGTGATGGAGTTCATTGACCGTTTCCTTTTGCATGTTCTGCCCAAACA
>NZ_JACADJ010000197.1 GCF_013389365.1 Desulfobacter latus | reverse complement strand
CATCAAAAATTTACCTCAACTGCGTGGTCGTCCTTCCTATTCCGTTGATGTTACCCATCAAGAAGCTGTTCGAAATTATATCCGCAATGCTAATTTGGAAGGTCGCCATATTACACTCGAATCTATTTGCAGTTTTCTGAATGAAATTTCTTCTACTGAAGAATCATTTCATATATCAACCCTTGCAAGAACTTTAGATCGTTGGGGTTTTGAGTTTGGAAAAGGTATACGTTCTCAGTATTTAAAAGAAAAAGATCATATTGTTTTAGCACGACAAAACTATCTGAGAAAAATGAGAAGAAATCGGATTGTACGGAGTGAAAAAACAAGACGTCCTGAGGTTTACTTGGATGAATCATATGTAAATAAAAATCATAGCAACGATTTTGTATGGTATTCAAATGAAGATGGGCCATGGATTCAAAAACCAACTGGAAA
>NZ_JACADJ010000196.1 GCF_013389365.1 Desulfobacter latus | reverse complement strand
GAGGCTTGAAGTTCATTAGTTTCTTATTTATAACAGGAAATATTGGTTGGATAAAGGAACTTTTCTCGTTTCAATTGTTTATGTTTTAAATTTTTTCATTTGCTCTTTAAAATGATCGAACCCCAAGACTTGACGCTCTTCATTTGGCATTTTCATCCGCTTCAAAGATTGATTATTTTTGCACATGTGATGACAAATTTTTGAAAAAGGCCAAAAATTTGGCATCCTTCATATGACCTCAAAAGTACTTTACAGTCTTTTGGGGAAAGCCTCTACAAAGGGGAGTGATCAAAAAAAGTGTAAAGTACTTTTGACAATGGTTCGGACAGTTTTTAGCGTAGTGTTGTAAAAAAAGCTGGACAAGAGTTCTCCAAAATTGAGAAAAAGTTTTATTGAGAAATAAAATTTTCATATCAAACTAAGGAGAACCCTATGGAGAC
>NZ_JACADJ010000011.1 GCF_013389365.1 Desulfobacter latus | reverse complement strand
TAATATTACCAGGGTGCCTATATATTCCTTTAGAACGAAAGCCCGAAGGCTCTCAAGGCTAATCAACAGGACTTGCAACCGAAGTCACAAGCCCACCGATCACCAAAGGTGTCGGTGGGTAGTTGACTATATTCGCTTGATTATGGGCCTTAATTCTTCAAGGCCTTAACTCCGGCACCTTTTTGAGCAGATTATCAAGGAGATCCCGGGCATAGGGTGGCATCTCGGAAAAACAGATCCCGATCCCGTCCGAAGTTATTCTGACCACAGTGCCGTTAAGCTTAAAAGGCCGGTCCTGGCCGGGCAGGGAAAAGACAGTCTTTACCAATGTTCCGATCTCGGGATTTATTCCGGATTTAAGAAGCACACCGGTAGCACTCATGTCCTTGGTATTAGACTGTATAATTTTATCACCGATCAGAGCATCTATTTCAATGGATATTTTCATCCGGGGATAGGATCTGGGTTCCGTGGTATTTTGTATAGATGCCAGAATATCGGGATAGGAACCGGGCTCCGTGGTATTTTGTATAGACGCCGGAATATCGGGACAGGATTTATGCGCCTTGATGCTGTAAATATACGCCAGAACATCCTTTTGCAGATCCTCGGTCAGTAAATGAGCTTCCGACATTATCTTATTCAGGAGTACATTTTTTTTTAAACGTTTATTCGTCATTTTTTAACTCCTTGTCTCTGATTGCTTGTTTTAAATCCTGTGCGGTAAGGATCCAATTGTGTTTAAGCCCCAAAATCCGGGCTGCTGTTTTTACGGCGCCGGCAAAAGAGCCGCCGGACTGCCTCAGGTCTTTGAGGGCATGGGCCCCCCTTGATTTTGACAACTTTTCACCATTATCCCCCCGAACAAGCCCGTGATGAATAAACCGGCATGCCGGGAATGAAGAAAAACCAAAACATTGGGCAAGATAAATTTGAGCCGCAGTGGACAAGAGCAGATCTTGACCCCGGACTATAAAATTGATGCCGCGTTCTTCATCTTCCAGAAGGCTTGCCAGATGATAACCGGGTTGGTCATCTTTGCGCCAGAGGATAAAATCACCAAAGGTATTGGCCAAATCAACGGGCTGATTATTTACCTGAATCCAGGTATTCTTTTTGACCCTTAACCGAACCGTATGAAGACCGGGTTCAAATACAAGGCCGGCATTCCGGCATGTACCTGGATACAGTCCATTGGGAGATAATTTTTTTATGGATGCCCGACTGCACCGGCACACAAACGTATGTTGCCCTGTTTTGCTAACAGCTTGTAATCTTTCACGGTAATACGCCTTTTTTTTATGCAAAGAATAATTTTGATAAAAATCATCCGGCCCGGCCGGTCCTGTATCCCAGTCCAGTCCCAGCCAATCAAGGCTGGTAAAAATATCGTCCAGCACATCCGGCCTGAAACGGATACCGTCCATATCATCAATGCGCAGATGAAGGCGTCCGTTACGGCTCCTGACAATGGCCCAGGTCACCAGAAAATTTACCGCATTGCCGAGATGCAAAAAACCGCTGGGCGTTGGTGCAAGGCGTGAAACCGGAGTGGCCGGTACATTGGAAAGACAAACCGGTGAACTGTTTTCAACTGATTTTTTAAATATATGGAAAATCCTGAATCCTACTTCATGGTAACCACCGGGCAAGGCGCATTAAGAACCACGGCCTGGGCTGTGGAACCTAACAGCAATTTTCCCACTTTGGTTCTGTTTTTCACACCGATAATGATTTCGTCTGCCTGGGTTTCCTTGGCAAAATTAACCAGATCATCTCCTGAATCAATGCCGCGAATCAGTAAATGGGTTTCACAGGGGATCTCTTTATTGTCAAAATGGGTTTCGGCCTTTTCCAGAGAGGCTTCCGCTTCAGTAATCCGGTCCTGATCCTTTTCCATACCTTCGGCCATTACGGTAACGATTAATACAGTTGCATTAAAAAGTTGCGCCCGTTTCGATGCAAGTTCAAGAAGATTTTCCGCCTGGTTTGTGCCATGTTTGTAGCCCACAATAAGTTTCATCTACGCTTCCTTAATTTGTGCATTTTTAAATGTCTAAATAGCCTATCTGAATTAAAAAGTATACCCTATGGAAAAATAGAAACATCCTCTGCTTTCATCGGCGCGGGGATTCAATTTCCAGCCGTACAGCAAACTGATAGGCCCCACCGGTGTCTGGCGGCGCAAACCAATACCGGCACCGCTTCTGAATGATTCCGAGATGCCGGGTTCCTGGATTTCAATTAAAGCGCCGGTGTCAAAAAACAGGGCAACCTCATAATTTAAACTCAAATCGTATCGGGCTTCCACTGCACCCAGCATCATGGACCGGCCCCCCGCGGCATTATCATTCTCATCATATTGCAGCATATTTTCTTCAAACCCTCTTACGGTTGACGCACCACCCAGATAATAGAGCTGATCATCGGAAATATTGGTATTGCCCCCGTAAGTATCCATGTATCCGTAGCGGCCGCGCATGGCAATAACCAAATCATTGGTGACCGGCAAATAATACCGCAGCTCCAGGCCGTATTTATAAAAATCATCCAGACTGGAATCAATGCCTTTGAACACATCAAAGGTTGTCGATGCAAACAGCCCGTTTCGGGGGTGAACAAAGGAATCCGTAGTACGCCAGGTCACACCTGTATTCATCTGGCCGATATGGCGAACCCCATAATCGTCCTTTTCTTCATCATCAAGCTCACGATCTACCCTTAAATACTGATTCCTGTATTCATAAGCCCCGCCTAAAGAAAAATTAATCTTCTTATCGTTGAAATTGCGCAGAAACGTCTGGGACAGGCCATAGGTTCTGATGCCGTAGTCTTTGTTGAACGCCTCGGTTTCTTTTGTATAGGCCTTGCTTGTGGAACTGAAGCGACTAGAAAGAAATCTGGGTTCAGTTAAGGAAACATCCATACCGTACCCCACCTGGCTCAACTCAAAACCGGCTTCGGCATTCAGATTATGCCCCAAAAAATCCTTATCCCCAATGCCGGTTTCCATGTACCAATGCCGGGACGTATCATATCCGACGGCCAGTTCCACATAATAGGGTTTTTTTTCGGATATCTCCACAATCAGATCTGCCTCGGGCTGCCGGTTTTTAAGTCCTGCAATCCTGATTCTGACGGTATCCACAGCATTAAGATCCTGGATGTTCCTGCGGGAGTCCACAATCTTAAGCATGGAAAACGGGTCTTCCGGGGCGATCTCCATCTCATTTTCAAGCACTTCCTGTTTCAGCCGCAGGCTACCGACATAAAAAATATTGCCCACCACCACCCTGGGTCCCTGGTCCACATGATAGGTGACCCGAATCCGGGTTCTGTCCCTGGAAAATTCGGCATCTGCTTTGACCTGAACATGGGGATAACCCTTTTCCGATACAGCCTGCTGCAATGCTGATATATCATCCTCAAGCAACGCACGGTCATACCAACGCCCCTTTTTCATGGCCATAAGATCATGGGCTTCGTCCAGGGAAATGACCGAAAGCCCCTGTATATCAACCTGTTCAATCTTTGTCCGGGGACCTTCCTGTATGAGGATTTCAACGGCCACCTGTTTTTCGTTCTTATCCGGGGCATCACTGATCTTAATTTTTTTATTTATCTTGGTTCTTGTAAACCCTTTGGTAAAGTACAGTGCCTTAACCGCTTTAAGATCATCTTTGAGTTCAGTTGCGCTGAAAACGCCTTTTTCCCGGGTCAAAATATTTTGTTTAAGTTCCTTTAAAGGCAAGGTGTCTGCCCCATTGATTTTCAGTTCAGACACTGTGTATCTCAACCCTTCGTCGATAACGATATTAACCTGCCGCACACCCGGAGGTTGAGGCGTCTCTTTTTCGTCTTTAACTTTTACATCTCGAAACCCTTTTGCCTCATAGCGTTTCCTGATATTGCGCATGCTTTTTCTCAGGGCAAAATCATTTTTGTTCCCGCGCTCTTCGAGCAAGAGTTCTTTTTTCAAAGACCATTTGTAAAAGGCGTCATTGCCCTGAATATCAATTTTGTATAGCGGACCCGCCTCAATCGTAAAAATGACATCCACGGCATCACGGCCTTTAACCGGCAACGGTTTTGCCGTCACTTGAACATCTGCATACCCTTTTTCCCGGTAAAATTGTGTGATTGTCTTGATATCATCCTTCATCGTTTTATCTGTAAATCGGTTGCCATGCCACGGCAAAAGGGATTTTCGCCAGGACCCAGTCAAAAATTTAAGGCGGGTCTGACCGATATGATCATTGCCTTTAAATTCAACCTTGCGGATGTTTTGAAACGGGCCCTTGTCAATATCCACGTCAATAACGTAGCCATTGCCCTGTTTTATCGCAGATACATTAACCTTGGGCGCATAATACCCCTGGCGCCTGAAAAGTTCTTCCACCCGCCGGGCCTGGTCCGGCATTTGCTGTGCTTGATAAATGCCCCCGGCCTTGATGGTCATTGTATTCAATACTTCCTGTTCAAACAAAGGAAACGCGTCGTGAATATGAATATCCCGTATCCTTGAAAACGGGGTCAATTCAAAGGCGAGTACCACACCTTGTTTCGTCTGTTCAGGATCGGGTATATCAATGGATTCAAAAAGCAGGGACTGTGTTAATGCCTTGACCGCACGATCCATGGCCTCGATGGAATAATCATCCCCGACGGTTACGGGGATAAAACTTGAGGCAATGGACTGCCAGAACGCTTGGTTTTCAGACGGCGCGTTAACCATGATATTGATATCAGCCACCTTGCCGGCATCTGCGGCAAACACAGGCACAGCCCCCCCCAGATAAACACAGGCCGCACAAACAAAAAAACAAAACCGCATCATTATCTAAACTCCAGCCTGTATTTAAGCTCACCGCCCAACTTACCGCTGGTGTCCTGAAAACTACTTAACAGCAAATGTTCAAGAAGTTTGTAATAGGTGGTAACCGTCTGAACGGTCTCTCCGTCACTGATATCTATGCCGTAGGAGACACTGAGTTGGCGGGAAAGATCTGCGCCCAAACCGACATGCACACGGGTTTGGTTATCCTGATTATCCATGCTGACGTTGACTTCGCTTAACCCCGTTTTTTCTTTAATTTTTTCACTTAAAGGATCTACCAGTATTTTGGCAATGGCTGCTGTTGACATTGAATCCCCGCCACCATTCCCAGAGCCCATTTCATCCGTAGTTTTGCCGAATGCAATCAGGGAAAGAATATCTGCATCCGTCGCCTCCAGATCTGAAGAAAATTCAAGCGCCAGGTCATCCGGCGTGCCGGTTACAGACAGGGTAATGGTATAGGAAGATATCGTGGTTTCACCGATCAGGGTAATCTGTGGTTCAATTTTATACGGATTGATAAAATCAATGGACCCTTCGGTGATTTCGAATTGGGCTTTGCGAAAATTAATAATGCCCGCATCCACCACGGCCCGGCCATCCAGGGACGGCGCATATGCGGTTCCCTTGATACTGATATTCGGACTGATGTTCATAGAGGCCAGGTTGTTGTCCACTAAAATGGCTTCCCTGCGGGTGACATAAATATTGAGCCCGATGGTTTTTAAAAAATCCGGCCCGGGTTCCCGTAGTTTGGGGCGTGATTTTTGGGTTGTCTGGGCGGCGATGCGTACCAGGCTTAAATCCACATCCTTGTAATAGGTTCCTTCAAAGATGTCTATCTCCCCGGTGATCGCTGATTTATCCATGGTACCGGCCCAGGTCAGTTGACTGTTCAACGTCATCTCCAGGGTATCAGGTATGTCCACCGGCACCTGACCGGCGTTAAGGTTCAGTGTAAACTTATCCGGTATGCCGTTTTTCAATTCGGCCATTCCGGTCAGCGCTATTTTACCATCGCCAAGATCGGCTGTCACATCCCGGATATCAACCGCCTCAGGGGTGAGTACAATGCGGCCGCTGACATTCTGCAAAGGCGCTTCCAGGGCCTGGAGGTCCAGGATCATGTTTGAGAATTCAATACTGCCCCTGAGATCGGGAGAGACGGCTCTGCCCTGGGCACGCAACGAAATCAGAATATCCCCGTCTGCAAAATTTATCCCGTCTGCCAGGGGAACCAGCATGGACACGGGCAGGCTGCCGGAGACGTCTGCAGCCAGATCGCCTTTAATATCGCCGTTGGCCCGCAAGTTAAGCCGGCCCTTGTCCATGATCCGGACCGGCACCGGATCAAGCGTGAACCGGCCGGCTTTGAGCAGGGCTGTGGCATTTTCAATGCGGATCAGCATCTGTTTCTGATTGGCCAGTGACAGCCGGGAGATATTAATTGATGCCTCCAATGCGTCAGGGGTATCCCAAGGCCCGTGTACCTCTATGTCGATACCGGCATCCGCCGCCATGTCCGGGGCATTTGGAAGGCGCAGATCCCGGGCCTTAATGCGTCCTGAAATATCCGGGGCAAGCCAACTGCCCCTGGCGGAAATATCCAGACCCAGCCGGCCCGAAGCCAGGGCCGCATCCGCCGCCGGGTCAATCCCCTTAAGGTCGGTTTCCGGGATCACAGCCCGGATATCAAGGGTCTTTTCCGACACATTGACCTGCCCCAGAATATCCAAATGTGCGTTATGCTTTCGAATGCGAGCCTGTTCAAACGTCAGGATATTATTGACAAACCTAAGCTGTGCCTGGATGCTGTCCAGGGCATATGTTTCAAAACCCGGATTCTGTCCCGAAAGCGAGACCCGAATATCCGGTTTTTCCAGAGATCCGGTGCCGGTCACGTTACCGGAAAAAGCCCCCCTGCCCCCCAGTTCCGGGGCCAGGTCGCCCAGTTCAAGCTCATTAAATTCCACGGCCAGGTCCAGGGCATGCGCCTGTCCCTTTTTTACGTTTAGGGACAGGGTTCCTCCGGCATGGAGCACCCCCTGGTTGCGTTTAAGGGTCAGCTCATGAACCTGGAGTACCCCCTGATCCATCCGGGCCTTGCAAAGCACGTCATCGGCCTGGAATCCCTTGGAAGCAAGATTGCCGGCATTGATCTCCAGGGTTAAATCCGGTGCCGGCAAAGCCCCCTTGACCACGGCATGGATACCGGCCCTGCCCGAACCCTTCCGGCCCACGAGGCTTAGGGGAACCGATATATCCGCCACATCCAGGTCCAGATGTCCGGTCATTGTCATGGCCCGGGGATCAAACCCCGGCAGATCCAGCCGAAAAGCCCCTGTACCGGTCATGCCGGGTCCGTCCAGGGTCAGGCCGATGAGGGTCAGGTGCTCTTTTTGCAGCTCAGCACCGGCCGTAAACCGGACCTTTGCCGGTTCGGACATCCGGGGCAGAATCAGGTCATGGACCGTAACATCCAGATCGGCATGGGCAGACATCTGACCGGGGATCACCCCCCGACCCTGGACCCGGACCAGGGCGGCCACGGTCCCCTCCGGGGTATTTTCTCCCAATTCAAGGGCATTTAGGGCCAGGCTGTCCGGATTTAGAAAAAAGGTATACGCCAGGGTATCCAGGCCGGCCATGGTTCCAGCAAACCCTTTTGGAAAGGTTTTTGACAGGTCCACATCGCCACCCAAAGGAATGGTCCCGGCCGGCAGATCTATCCGGCCGTCTTTAAGGGTCAGATGCCGGTCTTCAAGCCCGGCGTAAACATTTATGCCTGATATGGCCGTATTGTTTATACTGCCCCGGCCGAATTCAAACTGAATTTTGGCCTGGGGATTATCAATAAGGCCTTTAAGTGTTAAATTGATCCGGCCATCCCCCCGGACCCGATCTTCGGTCAGGCCCAGGGCCTTTGTAGCCAACGGTGCTTTCACATCAAGTGTGGCAGTCAAATCCGGCGTCATTCTCCCCCAAAGTCCTGCAACAGACCCTTTGGCGTTGAATTCAACGCCCGGCATCCCGGCATGGAATTCAATATCTGAAATTGTATCTTTGTCAATGCGGGCCTGGGCATCAAAGGCGTCAAGGGCAAGATCAATACCGTCAAAGCCTAAATGACCGCCTTCCAGGGCCACGCTGGCTGAAGCGGAGCGGTCGGCCAGTCTAAACCCGGTCACGTCAACAGATAACGCCGGAATGTCCATATTAAATTGCGGAGCGGTCACTTTGATCTGCGCCTGATTTACCTTGAATTCACGGACCCAGAAATCAATGCCGGAAGATTTATCAGGCCTGGAAGCTCCGGCATCCGATGGAGAGCCGGTGTCAGCAACCAGGGCCGACATAATATCAACATCCCCCTGCTCCGACATACTGATATCAAGGACAGGCTTGTCAATCTGAATTCGGGTTAATTCAATTTTCTGCCGGGTCACCCCGGACCAGTCAAGCTCAACCGCCACCAAAGGGATGCCGGCCAGTTCTTTGCCGGAAACGCCCTTAAGGTGAATGCCGGAAATTTCTACCCTGCCCGCGCCAAGATCCAGGCGGAACCGCTCCCATGACAGGGTACCGGGTATCGCCGTGTTGACCTGCCTTTGGATAAAGGCCTGGGCAGGCCTGGTTTCAATAAAAAAAAGACTCGCCACAACCAGCCCGGCCAAAAGGCAAACACCGATTAAACAGGTAAAAAAAATGACCCGGAACCAGCGTCTTTGTAAAAATTTGCCGGGACTGCGGGGTGTCTTGGAAGGGCTTTGAAAATCTTTGGGAGCTGCCATATTGCCTATGCGATGAGGGGTTATCTATAGTTGAAAAAGTATCATGATACAATCCAAAATTCAAGCACACCATTTGCAAATAGGCTTTTACGCGATATTCTGATTTTTAGAAAATTTGTTTAATCCAAAAAAGTAAAACTTATTTACATTTTTTTTATAATATAATAAAGTTCATTTTATTATTTTATCTATTATTTATAATATAAACTAAAGTTGAATTTGTTATTTTATGTCATGTTAAACTATTTTAGAAACAAACAGGCAAGACTGATTCAGGCTGTGCCTGAAAATTTTATCCGAAAAAAATATTTAAAGAAAATTTTATCTCCCAACCGACTTGTTGGCATTATTGGTCAAAGGGGGGTTGGTAAAACAACATTGCTTTTACAATACCTTAAAGCAAATTTCAGCATGAGCGAATTTTTATACATAAGTGCGGATGATATATACATCGCAGATACAACACTTTATGATTTGACGGATGAATTTTCAATCCTGGGGGGAAAAGTTATTGTATTTGATGAGATACATAAATATAAAAACTGGGCCCAGGAATTAAAAAATATTTATGATTCATTTCCTGGGATGATGATCCGCTTCAGTGGTTCATCCATGCTGAATATTCTATATGAAAAATATGATTTGAGCAGGAGGTGCGTGACAATTCATATGGAAACATTAAGTTTTCATGAATTTCTTGGCCTCAGTGAAAACAAAATTCTTGCCCAATATTCTCTGGATGAAATAATTACGCATGGTTCACAAATCAGTCTTGATCTTGCACTCTCCAATACCACTCTATACAGCAGTTTTCTTGAGTATTTAAAATATGGGGCGTATCCGTTTTTTATCGAGGACAGAGATGAATTTAAAACCAAGCTTTTTAACGCACTGCAGAAAATCATCAATGAAGATATCCCGTCCTGCAACAAGATGGAATATGGTCATGTTTCCGTGTTTAAAAGACTTATTGCAAAGCTTATTGAATCCGGGGTGCCGTATAAGGTAAATGTCGCAGGGTTATCCCGGGAATTAGGGATTACGCCGCCCACCTTGAATACATATCTGGATATGCTGAATGATACAAAAATTTTTCATTCCATCAAAAAATATTCAGCTAAAATTTCCAGGAAACCTGAAAAATTACTTTTTAACAATACGAATATTCTCTATACTTTTGCGGAAGAGTTTGGCGTTGATGCCAATATAGGCACCGTGCGTGAAACTTTTTTTGCCGGTTGTTTTTCCCAAATTTATTATTCAGATATCGGGGACTTCAGGGTTCAGGATATGATATTTGAAGTCGGTGGAAAAAATAAAACATTTAAGCAGATTTATAATGTAAACAATAGTTATCTTGTGATTGATACAAACTATACCACGGACAGTCGAAAAATACCGCTCTGGTTATTTGGGTTAATAAATTAGCGCCCTTTGGGCGGGTTGTTAGGTGGTGGGTGGTGGGTGCTGGGTGCTGGGAAATGGAAATTCCTATAGTCTCAAGTTAAATCCATTTTCGTGTCCTTAAATCCTGTACTTGCAGTTGACATCTTATAATAAGTTATGACAAAAGGAGGGCGGCAATTCCTTGCCACATTTTATGAATATGAATTCACTGATTATTTTTATCATACGTCTGATTATAGGCCTGGCATTTGGAATCATCCTGACCCGGCTGTTCAAACCGGACTGGGGCATCTATTATGGTATTGTCACAGGACTCATTCTTGTGGCCCTGGCCTACGGCATGAGCTACTACAGAAAATTAAAAAAGTAACAGGCAGGCAGTTGTGGAGAATATAATTCTTGGAACCGCGGGACATATTGATCATGGAAAAACCAGTCTGATCAAGGCATTAACAGGCATTGAAACAGACCGTCTCAAGGAGGAAAAAGAGCGCGGCATCACCATAGAACTCGGGTTTGCCTCCCTGGATCTTCCCAACGGCCGGCACATCGGCATTGTGGACATGCCCGGTCATGAAAAATTTGTAAAAAACATGGTGGCCGGCTCTTCGGGCATTGATGTGGTGGTCATGGTTATTGCGGCCGATGAAGGCGTCATGCCCCAGACCCGGGAACATATGGAGATCTGCAATCTCATGGGCATCCGCCACGGCATGATCGCCCTGACTAAAACGGATCTTGTGGATGAAGACCTGCTGGAACTGGCCATGGACGATATCCATGATTTTATCATAGACACCTTTCTTGAAGACCAACCCATTGTACCGGTATCCTCTGCCACAGGCCAGGGGCTGGAGAAATTTTTAACCACCCTTGAAGAAATCTGTACACAAATTCCGCCCCGCAAATTTTCTTCGATTTTCCGTCTTCCCGTGGACCGGGTATTTTCCATGAAAGGATTCGGCACGGTCATCACCGGCACCCTGATTTCGGGCCAGGTGCGTGTGGGCCAGGATATCATGGTATTTCCAAGAAAAATTACATCAAAAGTCCGGGGCCTGCAGGTGCATTCCAGTTCAGTAGAAACAGCCATGGCCGGCACCCGGACGGCCATCAATTTCCAGGGGCTTGACCGGGAAGCCGTCTTCAGGGGTGATATCCTCTCCACCCCGGGGGCGTTGATTGAAAGTTATATGGTGGACGCCGAGTTCCATTACCTGAAAAGCAATGCCAAACCGGCCAAGGCCCGGACAAGGGTACGGTTTCATTCGGGCACAAGTGAAATACTGGGCTATATGGTCCTGCTGGACAGAGAATCGCTTTTACCCGGGGATACGGCACCGGTTCAGTTCCGCCTGGAATCCCCGGTCTGCTGCATCAAGGATGACAGATACGTTATCCGATCCTACTCGCCTGTCAAAACCATCGGAGGCGGGGCCATCCTCAACCCGGTGTCCCAGAAATACAAGCTTAAAGACAGGGCTATGATCGAAGGACTTTCCGGACTTGCTGAAGAGGATGATGAAAAAACCATTGCCTATTTTCTGTCCATCAAGGGATATTCCGGACTGAGCTTTAATGCGTTAAGGGTCATGACCAATGTGCCGGATAAAAAACTGACTGCTGCGTTACAGAAAATGCTTGCAAAACAGGCGGCGGTGCTCACGGATAAGGAAAAGCAGATCTATGTCCATGGCTCTGTTTTTGATGAATTTAAGGAAAAAGTACTGGAACGGCTGACGGCCTATCACCAGGAAAACCCCTTAAAGGAAGGCATGCCGGCCCAGGAGCTGAAATCCAAATTTCAATATGTGGATGATGCCCGGTTTTTCAACATCCTGTTCCACCGCCTGGAAAAGGAAAACCTCATTGTGCTGGACAAAAACCTTGTGAAACTTTCAGAATTCAAGGTGGCCCTCCAGGTGGACCAGCATGAAATCAAAGAAAAAATTGCCGGCATTTACAAAAAATCCGGGTTGACCCCGCCCTTTTTCCGCACCATATGCCGGGATCTTGACCTGGATCAGAAAACAGGCAAGGATGTCATGCAGATGCTCATTGATGAAAAACAGGTGGTCAAAACAAAGGATGATCTGTTTTTTGATGCCGGTGCCGTCAATGATCTGGAAACGAAACTCATTGAATTCCTTAAAGCCAATGACAAGATGACCACGCCACAATTTAAGGAGATGACCGGCATTTCCAGAAAATATCTCATTCCCCTGATTGAATACTTTGACGCCATACACCTGACCATACGGGTTGAGGACCACCGGCAGTTAAGGAAAAAACCGGCCTGAGCATCTCTATCGACAGCCTATATTTTTTCAACAAAAGAGGCAATAATACTGTCCAGGCGCATCCAGCCCTCAAGGGTCAAAACAAACCGTTGCCCGGCATCCCGGCGTCGGGCCAGTTCTTTATTTTCAAGATCTTCCATCAAGGTTTGAAACACGGTTAAAAACCGATTTTGCCACAGGTTTTGACCGGTTTTGATATTAAGCCCCATGGATGTCCGCAGCCCCACCATGACATACTCCATCTGCCGCTGTTCCCGGGTAAGGATTTCACTGCCGGATGGCGGAAGATCACCTGTTTTCAGGGCATTGATATATCCGTTCAGGTCTGGTGCATTCCAGAACCTTTCGTACACGGCCGATCCATCCGTATCGGATTTTACGGCATAGGAATGGGCGGCCGGCCCGAATCCATGGTAGGGAACCATCTGCCAGTATGCGCGGTTGTGCCGGGAACGCAGGCATGTCTGCGTTGCAAAATTAGATACTTCATAATGATCCCATCCACAAGTTTTCAGGTATTTGGCTGCCGCACGGAACAGATCAACCTGATCCGATTTTGCCATGGGTAAAAACTTGCCTCGGCCATGCATGGCATGCAGGATTGTGCCCGGTTCCAGGGTGAGCATGTAACAGGAAAGATGTGCAGGCATCAGCACCAGGGCCGCGTCAAGCTCCCGGATCAGGTGGTCACCGGTCTGGCCGGGAAGGCCGTAAATCAGATCCAGACTGATATTTTCAATGCCGGCAGTACGGACCTTTTCCACGGCATGCACGGCATCATCTATTGAATGGATACGCCCTAGAAGGGAAAGCTGTGCCGGATCAAATGACTGAAAACCAAGGCTCACACGATTAATCCCCATACCTTGGAATGATTTCAAATGGATCTCGTCCAGGGTACCGGGATTGGCTTCAAGGGTGATTTCAGTCTGAGGGCAAAGACCAAAGGCGTTGTCCAGGGCCTGCAGAATGGTCTCGAGCTGCCGTGGCCCAAGCAGGGACGGTGTGCCGCCCCCGAAGTACACGGTTGCAGCGTTGCCTTTGGGGTGTGATACGGTTGATTGTGAACGCCGCCCAATCTCGCGAACCAGGGCCGTCACATAATCAGGAATCAGGGACAGGTTGGTTTGAGAATAAAAATCGCAATACCTGCATTTTTTTATACAGAAGGGAACATGAATATACAGATATTCAGATTCAATCAAATCAGACAAACCGCATCATCAACCGATCAAGAATCTGATCCACGTTTTTCGGAGTGACCCCGTAATTTTTACAGGCAATCCGCACCTGGTCCATCCGGGAGCTTGTATCCATGTCTTCAAGCCTTTTAAAAAAACCCATGCGCCGGCCGATCTGATAAAGGATACGGTCTTTTGGGGCCAGATCAAAAAAACGGTCAATGATCTCGATCATTTTCTCTTTGTCATGGGGCATCTGGCCGCTAAGTGTTTCAAATAGATTCAGGATGTGATCACTTTTTATACGGGACTGGATATTGTCCAGGGTCTCAAGCATCAGGCGTACTTCCGTAGCAATCATGGCATCCCCTGGTTTTTCAAACATGCCCCGAAGCTGCCAATGGGCAAGCTCTGTGGAGGGCGAAATGCCGAGGGTCCGAATTTTAATCACATCCGGATTAATTGCATTCAGGACTTCAGCGGTCTCAAGCGCATGCTCAATGGACAGGTCAACACCACCTAACCCCGGCATCACATACGCATAGAACTCAATGCCTGCCTGACGAATCCGTTTACCCGCCTCGATGTGTCCGAATCTGTCAACCCCTTTGCGCATGCGATTAAGCACTAAATTTGATCCGCTTTCAAGCCCCACGTGAACCCGGTTAAGACCAAGTTTGTGCAACTGTTCCAGGGTGCCGTCGGGCAACTGAAGGATGGTACTGCTTCTGGCATAGGTGGCAATGCTTTCGATTTGAGGGAAACAGTCTTTGACATGCCTGAGAATAAAAAACAGGTCCCTGGGTTTCATGATCAGTGGATTGGCATCCTGGAGAAAGATGGAAGGCATGCCTGCGGCATACCACTTGACGGCGTTGTTGAATGCAACCCGGTCCCGGATCTTGAAATTGGTATAAATGGAATGAATCCGTTCCTGGTCAAAGGCAATGGGCAGGGCATTTTCCTGACGCAGTCTGTCAATGTATGTACGCACCAGGTCAATATCTTTAATAATATCTTCCACAGGGCGTATGGAAAATTTCTGTTTTTTATATGTCGGACAAAAGGAACAGCGGTTCCACGGGCAGTTCCGGATCAGACGCAGCATCAGACTGTATGCATCATTGGTCGGACAAATGGGCCCCTGTTCATATCCCTGGTATGTCTGTGTCTGTTTATCGTCTGCCATGGTAAAAAGCTATGATGTCTTCCTTATATTGTCCTTATATTGAACCTTTCCAATAAAAGGGTTATAAGCATTAGAAAAATGAAAGTCAATATTTGGATCTGTCTTGAAAAAATATCCCTATTTTGTTATTTATTCCTAATTTTTATAGTTAATTATCGAATTTTTCTGCACTGGATAAAAAAAATGTGCAACATAAGGAGAGGGCATGCCCGGCTTTGAACTATTTTCAGATGAGGAACGTAAACAGGTCAATGATGTACTGGAAACAGGCGTTTTATTCAGGTACGGATTTGAAGGGGCCAGAAACGGTCATTTTAAAGCCCTGGAATTTGAAAAAAAATTGGCCGAAATAACAGGTGCCGGATTCAGCCATCTGTGTTCCAGCGGAACCGCGGCCCTTTGCACAGCCCTTGCGGCTTGCGGCATTGGGGCCGGGGATGAAGTTATTGTACCGCCGTTTACCTTTGTGGCCACATTTGAAGCTGTAATTCAAGCGGGCGCAATTCCTGTGTTTGCGGACATTGACCAGACCCTGTGCCTGGACCCGGACCGCCTGGAAGCGGCAGTAACGCCGCGGACAAAGGCCGTGGTGCCGGTACACATGTGCGGGGCGATGGCAAGGATTGATGAGATCAAAGCCTTTTGCGACAAAAAGGGCCTGGTGCTTTTGGAAGATGCCTGCCAGTCTTTGGGGGGAAGTTTCAAGGGTCGCCATCTGGGTACATTCGGCAACGCCGGTTGTTTTTCCTTTGACTCGGTTAAAACCGTAACCTGTGGTGAAGGTGGCGGCATTATCACAAATGACGAAGATATTTACACCCGGTGCCGGCAGTATGCCGACCATGGCCATGACCACTTAGGCGGGCCGGACCGGGGCGCGGATGACCATCCCATCATGGGCACCAACTACAGGATATGCGAACTGAATGCCGCTGTAGGACTTGCCCAGCTAAACAAACTTGACCGTATTGTCGGCATTCAGAAAAAAAATAAAGCCGCCATCAAAGAGGCCATGAAAGAGGTTGAAGGCGTTACCTTCCGGGCACTTCCCGACCCGGACGGGGATTCCGCCACCTTCTTGAACTTTTTTATGCCCACACAAGATCAGGCCGAACAGGCGGCAAAAAAGCTTGCCGAAAACGGTGCCCCTTGTGCTTACTGGTATAACAACAACTGGCATTATTATAAAAAATGGCATCACCTCAAGGGAATGAAACGCGCTGCCAGACTGCCCTTTGAGTTGAGTACCGACCTGCCGGATTATGCCGGCCTTGTCCTGGAACAAAGTGACGATATCATGAAGCGGACGCTTTCCATGCAGATCATGCTTTCCTGGACCGCAGAGGATATGGACAAACGGATACAGGCAGTATTAACCGCCTTAAAGGATTAATATAAATGTTCAGAAATTTTAAACTGGTTCCCAATATTCTTTTTGGCCGGGGCTGTTTTGGCCAGCTTGACGAAGTCGTGGCCGGCCGGCGCAAGTCCGGTAAAGACTGGGCTGTTTTTGTTGTGGATGATGTATTTAAGGGCAAAGATCTTGAAACACGTATCCCCTTGCACGACAATGATTTTCTTTTGTGGGTCAATATAGCGGATGAGCCCAAAACAGGCTATGTGGATAAGCTCACCCTGGAAGCAAAAAATTTCAACCCCGCCCTGCCCTGCGCCGTCATCGGCATTGGGGGCGGTTCCGCCATGGACCTTGCCAAATCCGTGTCGTTGATGCTCACCAATGAAGGATCATCTACCGCGTACCAGGGATGGGATCTGATCAAGAACCCGGCGGTTTGGCATGCCGCCGTCCCCACCCTGTCCGGCACAGGTGCCGAAGTCTCCCGGACGGCCGTGCTCACCGGTCCCGAAAAAAAACTGGGACTGAACTCCGATTATACGGTGTTTGACCAGGTGGTCCTGGACCCTGAACTGACCGCCGGCGTACCCAAGGACCAGCATTTCTATACCGGGATGGACTGCTATATCCACTGCATTGAATCTTTGCAGGGCACCTATATTAATGAATTTTCCAAAGCCTATGGGGAGAAATCGTTGGATCTTTGCCGCCAGGTATTTGTGGATAACCACCCGGATTCGGCTGACAAGTTGATGATGGCCTCCTTTTTCGGCGGCATGAGCATTGCCTACTCCCAGGTGGGTGCCTGCCATGCCCTGTCCTATGGTCTGTCCTATGTACTTGGCACCCATCACGGCGTAGGCTGCTGCGTCACCTTTGACACCCTGGATGAATACTATCCCGAAGGGGTAAAAGAGTTTCGGACTATCATGGAAAAAACAGGGGTGGACATTCCCAGGGGGGTGACAAAGGACCTTGCCGGGGATCAGATGGAAACCATGATCAGTGTGGCCCTGGGCCTTGATCCGTTGTGGGAAAACTGCCTGGGTAAGGACTGGAAACGCATCATGACCCGTGACAAGGCGCGCAGCCTTTTTGAAAAGATGTAGCCATGCCCATTGCCGTGATCCCAGCTCGTTTTGGTTCCAGTCGGCTTGGCGGCAAGCCGTTGGTTAGCATTGCAGGCAAGCCCATGATCCAGCGGGTGTTTGAGCAATCCCAAAAATCATCGGTGGTGACAAAAACCATTGTCGCCACCGATGATGAACGCATTGTCCGTGCCGTAAACGCCTTCGGCGGAGACGCTGTAATGACCTCGGACACCTGCCGGTCAGGCACGGACCGGGTGGCGGAAACCGCTAAGATCCTTGGTGCGGCCGACAAAGATATCATTATCAATATCCAGGGGGATCAGCCTGTATTTAATCCCAAAAGCCTTGAAGATTTAATCCGGCCCTTTGACGAAGATCCCGGCCTTGCCATGTCCACCCTGGCATATAAGATCAAAGACCCCCGGGAGATTACAGACCCCAAGGACGTAAAGGTCGTGTTCAACCGCCAAGGGTTTGCCATGTATTTTTCCAGGGCCCAAATCCCCTTTCCCCGGGACGGTCAGACCGATGTAGATTATTATAAACATCTGGGATTTTACGCGTATACCAAAGCCTTTCTGGACCAAATTGTCACCCTTGACAGTGGTACCTGTGAACAGGTGGAAAAGCTGGAGCAGCTTCGGGTGCTGGAATACGGATACCCCATTAGAGTGGCTGTCACTCAATATGATTCACCCGAGATTGATCTGCCCGAAGATATTGAACGCGTTGAAGCCGGCCTGCGCTAAAGCGGCTGATTATTCATGAAAACATTTTATAAAATCATCCATACGTCAAGCCGGACTCTATGGGGCAACCGGGAAAAACGAATTTTTTGTGAATCATTATGGATGAAAAAAAACGGCCACCAGGTCGCCATTGTTGCGCCGGGGGATAGTCTTTTATTTGAAAAAGCCAAAAAAAAGGGATTAACGGTCTATCCCATATCTTTTAAACCATTGGCCGGAATCGGTGAGTATGGCCGCCTTAAACAGATATTTGCCGGGGAACAACCGTTTGTGGTCAATGCCCACGGCAAAGGCGATGCCAAACTTGCCTTAAAGGCAGCCCAGGCCACAAAGGTCCCCTGCCGAATCATGTCCCGCCATAATGGATCACGGGTTAAAAACACCTGGCCCAACAAAAAAATTTATAAAGCCTGGTGTCACTATGTTTTTACCACCTCAAAGGACAGCACAGCACATCTGAAGCAAATATTTTCGCTGTCAGATATGCAGATCTTCTCCATTCCTGATGGTATTATCATGCCTGATGTAAGCCAGGAAGCCCTGAATAACACAACAAAAATTGCAGCCAGGCAAAAATTGGCAAACACTCTTGGTTTGGAAACAGATGCCCGGTTCATTGGTGTTTTCGGTAAAATAGACCCCCAAAGCATATCGCAGCTTTGCAAAGTCGCGGGCCAAGTTAGCCGGCACGTCACTTCTCATCATCCGGTGAGCGCCGGGGATGAAAAAATAGAATCCCCTGTGCATATGCTGCCGCTGACGGAAGAAGAAAATGATGCCTATTACCAAGCCCTGGACTGCTGTATCTATTTTCCCGATACCCGTAATTTTTACCAGAGGGTGCCCTGGGAAATAACAAGGGCCATGGCTTGCTTCTGCCCGGTGATTGGTCCGGATACGCCCGGCATCAGGGATATTCTGATTGATAATAAAACCGGCAGGGTCTTTGACCCAAGGCAGTCTGAATCCCTGCCGAAAATTATCAGTTGGACCCTGAATACCTCCCAGGCGGTTCAGACCCTCACCCGGACAGCCCGGGACCTGGTCGAAAAATACTACACCATGGATGCCATGTGCAGAAATATCTTGCGTATTTACCGGTTACGCCAGGTAAAATTTGACCGGCAATTCCAAACAAACGCCCATGAAAACACCATTGTATAAAATTATTCATACGACCTGCCACACCGACTGGGGGGGACTTGAAAAAAGGATTTTGAACGAATCTTTATGGATGGCGGACAAAGGACACCAGGTCATTATTATTGCCCCTGAACATACCCCTTTGATCCAGAGAGCCAAAAGGGTTGAGATTCAAATTTACCCAATGGCTTTCAAACGATTATCTGCATTATCCGATTACAGGCGCCTTATCCGTATTTTTAATCAAGAGAAGCCACACATTGTGAACACCCATGGAAATACAGATTCAAAAATAGCGTTGCCGGCGGCTAAAAAGGCCCATATACCATGCAGGATCTTATCACGCCATATCAGTACGCCGGTTAACAATTCCTGGTATAATCGGCTGCTTTACAAAAAATTAAGCCATTATATATTCACCACGGCAGATTATACCCGGCGTCATCTCCAAGACGTTTTCAATCTTTCGGATCAAAAAATTTTTTCAATTCCTTCCGGTATTGTTAAACCTGACAATCTTAACGCAAAGGATGAGGATAGACGTGCCCTGGCGGCGAAACTCAACCTTGATCCTTGTACGCGGTTTATCGGGTTTGCCGGCCGGGTATCCCAGGACAAGGGCGTGGAGACCCTTTTAAACGGATTTGAGAAAGCAGCCGGACATATCCCCCACCACCTGGTTATTGCCGGTACAGGAGACGCCTCTTTTCTGGACCGGATGTCGGAACTTGCCCGGGATCTGAATATTGAAAACAGAGTGCATTTTATTGGATTCCAGGAAAATGTATGGCCTTTTTACCGTGCCCTGGACTGCAAAATTCTGCCATCCCTCTTTGAAGGCATTCCCCAGGTCCTGATTGAAGCAATGTATGTCTTATGCCCGGTGATTGGATCCAGAACCGGCGGAATTGCAGATATCATCACCCATAATGAAACCGGTCTGCTTTTTGAAGTGGGGCAATCCGGTGAACTGTCTGAGATGATTATTAAAACTATTGGCAACCCCAAGACGACAATTGAGCGCACACAAAATGCCGCACAAAAAATAAAACAATACCATACCATTGAAACCATGGGACAAAAAATTATCCGCATCTATCAGGGCCACTTTAAGTAATCGCTATACCAATAACGAAAGATTCATTTTCATTCTGCGCCAACGGGATGTTAATCCGGTGATACCGAATTTAAAAAGGCCCCAGCGGTCATGGTGCAACGCATCAGCGTCAATGACAAACCGTTTTTTGTCCTTATATCGGGAAAAATGAAAAAAACCGGCTTCCAGACGGTTAAAATAGATATCATAAATCGTCACTCTCCCTTTTTCCCAGATGGCGTAAACCTTTGTATTACTTACGCCCCTGGTCATTGTCGGCTGCAGCAGATCAGTCCGGCAGTATGGGGGCAGAGTGCCGGAGAGTACCTGCAGCAGTTCCTTTGATTCATTAAACGTCCTGTGCTCTTCCGGCTCCATGTGTTTTTTTATATATTTATATTCTTGAAGTGCATAGATCTCAGAACGATTGATCAACGTAAAGGGCCCGCACGGCCGGTCTTCATCGGCACTGATCATGGAATAGGATTGCATATTTTCAGGCATGCACCTCAAAAGTTGTCCATACACAAGGTCCATGTCTGTGAAGCCGATAAAATCATAACCGTTCAAATTTTCTTTATCATCACGCAGAAAATAAAACATAAGCCGATAATCACAGACCCTGCGAAGATAACGTCCCGGTATGTTGATATCCAACCGTTGTTTAAAATCGGCAACCATCTCCTCGAACTGGTATGGAATAAGTGTCACTGCGGGATTCAGGGCATTGGATTCTGTGATCCTGTCATTATAGACAAACCAATGAAAATCAGGATGGTTTAATTCACATGATTTAGCCCAGAACGGAAAATAAGTGGGTAGTTCGCCAAAAAAGGGGACTAAAAAAGCACTTTTTAATTGAAGATCAAGCATAACAAATTCCTGTTGAAAACATGCAAATACCTATCGTTTATCTTCAAAAATAATCTGATAGATAAAGAGACTATTTGCTTTTTAAATTGAGCTAGTGCATTTATACCATCATGAAGCCAATTATGTACGTTGTCAACAATGTCAATAGTGAGTCCTTAAACGAATGCGTGCTAAATTAATATCTCATATGACTTTGAGCAAAATCTGCAGTTCTACACTGATTTTGCTTGCATTTACCATCCCTGTATCCACGGCCATGACTTATATTGTTTTAGGCATTTTCCTTTTGTTCTGGATTCTGGATAACTTTAAAAACCCATTAAAAGAATTAACCGTTATTATAAAATCCAACCCTGTGGCTATGGCCGGGTGTACATTTTTCCTGATTCACCTGGCAGGGCTTATCTATACCCATGCCGACCAGGAAAAAATACTTGAGAGTACTCAAAACGGTGGTAAATTTCTATTCATAGCCATGGCCATGATATATTTAAAAGAAGAAAAAAATGTCCGAGCTGTTTTAATATCATTTATTAGTGCCATGGGATTAGTTCTTATTCTCTCGTACCTGATACGCATGAGCATGGTACCGGGCTTTATACCTGTCAAAGGCACCCCGCTTAATTGTTATGTTTTCCACGACCACATCAAACACAATACATTCATGGCATTTACCGTATTTGTGACGGCAGTTCTGGCCGGATCAAGTAAAACACTTAAAGCACAAGTTCTATGGACAGGAGTCAGTTTTCTTTCCTTGATTAATGTATTATTTATGGTAAACGGGCGCACCGGCCACCTGATTGTCCTTATCCTTCTTGTATACTATTTTTTTTCATGGAGCAGCCGGAAGAGCATTGTAGTCCTTTCTATCATCTGTATTTGCATGGGACTTTTATTGTGGATCTATCCATCCAACTCATTGCTGACAAGAGCCCGTATCGCAGTCAATGAAATAAAGGCATGGAAGTATGGAGAACCGGCAAGTAATATCTCATCTTCCGGCCTGCGCCTTGAATTTTACACAAATTCCCTTAAACTCATAAAAAAAAGCCCTTTCATCGGTACAGGCACAGGTAGTTTTAAAAGCTCCTATTCTGAATTAATAAAAGATACCGGATTCAATCGATCAGACAATCCCCATAACGAATTTTTAATGGCCGGCGTTCAATTTGGCCTGGTAGGCATATTGGTTCTTCTATCTTTTTTCATCACCCAATGGTGGTATGCTGCATCGTTACAAAAAAATAAAAAAATATTGCTTGCCCGGGGTTTTACCTTAACCATCATGGCAGCCTGCATGGTCGCATCGCCGCTCCAGGACAGTGCTGAAGGCTGGTTTTTTGCTCTGATGAGTGCAACCCTGTTTGCACCTCAAGGCTATACACTTACTTGACTTGAGCCATATCCATCAACATAGGCCCGCCATGAACCATCCGGTAATTGGGTTGCATCAACCGTATGCATGCCATGGCTGTTCCACCCAGACCCTGATGCTTCAAGGACTGGCGCTGCAATGGGTTCTTCCTGGTAGTCTTTCGTCGTCAATGTGGTGATCTTAAAGCCCCAGACTTTGCTCCCATATATGGGAAAAGCATCCTGGGCAAAACGAATCGGATTATTTTGATACAAAATTAACCGTCCTGCAGGCCGTGCATAATGGGGATCTTTTCTGCGTATCGGACTTTTTCGATGCTGCTTATAAGGTCCTTTTAAATGCTTTGAAAAATATAGCCGAAGGGTTGAATTCCCCGAATCCGTAAACAACCACCAAATATTATTATAGAAAAAAAGGCTGTTGTCTGCAAAGCGCTTGCCTTTCAATAAAACGGTGTCCAGTTCCCATTGAAAAGGGAATAAGACAGATCGATACATACGAATCTGCCTGGATTGCCTGGATTCAGGAATGAGATAAAATTGATTTTCATGGATGAATACGTAAGGATAAGAAAGGTGAAACGGTTCGTTAAGAACAACTTTCTTATAATGCCATGTTTCTCCATCCTCACTGCTTGCCACGGCTATTTTTCCTTTATACCCGTCTTCAGTTTTCACCTCGGCTTCAAAAAAAAGGTAGTGTTTACCTTCATACCGAACACCAAACGGGTCTGCAACAAGTCTTGCCTGCCCATCGGATACATCACAGGGGCATATGACAGGATTTATTCTTTTATTAAGCGGGTGTAAGGCAAAAGGGGAAACGCCCTCATAGATGCCGATGGACCATTCGCATTCAGGGGGTGGGGGGTGCGGAATAAATTTTTTCTTAGGGAAGAATATTTTGGGGATATTGATCATAACAGGCATAAGATAACATAACATTTTGATATCATAAATAACAATCGAAACACCAGACTATTTCGAGTAGATTTATAACATCTCTTTGCCTCGAATACAATTTGAGTAGTCCCGTTAAACGGATAATGAAAATTCCAAAGTAATTTTTCAAGCCTTCAATTTATTTCTTGACCTAACTTGCGTCAGCCTGATATCTGTATCTGTCTATCAAGAACATTCTGGCTTTAGAGGTTTAAAAAGAGGTAGCCATGTCGAGAGTTATCAAATTTACAAAAGAACTGGGAATAAAGGGGCTGAAATTATATGTGCTGGATAAATTGAAGCTTTCCATATCAACCAATATTTGTCCTCCCGGCATGAAAAAATCTGTAAAGTTAAGGGCAAACACGTCAGATATTGATGTATTTTTCCAAATATTTGTCAAAAAAGAGTACCAATTCAATTACAGGCCAGACCTTGAGGTAATTATAGACGCCGGTGCCAATATCGGTATGACCTCCCTGTATTTTGCCGCAGCATTCCCTGATGCGAGGATATTTGCTCTGGAACCGGAAGATTCCAACTATGAGTTGCTGAAAGAAAATACCCGGGCCTATCCCAACATCATTCCTTTACACTGCGCACTGTGGCACAGGAATGCAGCGCTTAAAATTGCCAATCCCAAGGCCAGCAAATTTTCATTTGAGGTCAGGGAAACCGATGGTATTCAGAGTGTCCAAGCGGTTACCATTGAAGATTTGATTCGTGATTATGACCTAAAATTTATCGATATTCTGAAAGTTGACATTGAAGGTGCGGAAAAACAAGTATTCTCTAATACCCGCCCATGGATTACTCAAATAGGCCTCGTGATTGCCGAGCTTCATGACAGCCATCAGGTCGGATGCAGCCGAGCATTCTATACGGCGTTGGATCCGTTTATCCGTGAAGAATTCATGGTCGGTGAAAATATTTTTGTTGAAACCACCAATCAAAAGCCGGTGCCAGGGGCCGTATGAAGTATGCCCCAATTTCTATAAAAAAATTTGGAAAAGGCACACAACGCATGACAGATATTACTATTATTATTTTAAGTTACAACACAAAAACCCTGCTTCTCAACTGCCTTAAAAGCGTATTTGAAACCATAAAAGAGCTTTCTTTTGAAGTTGTAGTGGTTGACAACAACTCTCACGATGGCAGTCCCAAGGCAGTTCTTAAGGCTTTTCCCGATGTCCGCGTTATTGAAAACAGTAAAAATCTTGGGTTTGCCAAAGCAAACAATCTGATGCTCAGGCAGACAAAAAGTCCGTATGCGCTCCTGCTTAATTCCGACGCAATCTTGACCCAGGGAGCAGTGAAGGCGATTTACGATTTTATGGAAGTACAAAATGATGCCGGCATATGTGCCGGCCAGTTACTGAATAAAGATGGAACAAAACAAAACTCGTTTGCGTACTTTCCCGGAATACTCACCCTTCTGTTTAACGAAAGTCTCATCAATACCCTGTCTCCCTTTCGAAAAAACAAACATTCCATCACAGATCGTGAGGTAAAGGTAGACTCCTGCATTGGCGCATGTATCCTTATGAAAATGGAAGCAGTCAGAAAAGCAGGCTTTTTTGATGAATCCTTTTTCTTTTTTTTTGAAGAGACCGATTTAGCCCTTGCCATGCATCAAAAGGGATGGTTTTCTTATATCGTCCCGAAAGCAAAAATCTATCACTTAGGCGGACAAAGTGTCGGCCACAGTGTTAAATCAAGGCTGCTTTTTTCCCAATCCCGGCGCATTTATTATAAAAAACACTTCCCTTTGCTTTCGCACGTATACATGCCGCTGATCATGGTAAGGCTGACGGCAGATTTACTCATGAATCTCACGCTATGGACGCTGACTCTATTTTTTGCAACCGGGAAAAAAAATAAGGCCATGCTCTACTATGAACTCCTTATCTGGCATATGAAGGGATGCCCGACCGTAAAATGAGCCATTAAAAAAAATCTTTGGATTCTCAAACCTTTGGCAACGGATTGCCGGTAAAAACGTCCAGTCCTTTTTGCTTTAAGTGGAGTTTAGCGTACTTATAAAACGTACTTTCAAAATTGCTAAGGGAAATAATAAATCCGGGCCAACCGTCCAGGCAGCCCAGTTTCAGAATATACATGCTGAACCAGGCCCATAAACCGTGGGCCAGGGCATTAAACATCCCTGATTTTTGATCTGCCGCATATAGCTTTTGAGCACCAAGGGTGGAATAGCGGTTCATTTTTCTAAACATTTCCTCAAGATCCTTAAACGGAATCTGAAAGATAAAAGAGTTCAAATAACCGCATTTCCCTTCACTGAGTACTTCGTACCTTTCATGAACTGCGTCGGGCATAAACTTGAGTGCGCCTTTCCTGAATAGCTGGGGCTGGCGGAAATCCGGATAGAATCCTGCATGCCGAATCCATTTCCCCATAAAATAATTTCGACGGGGGACATAATAGGCATCCAGGCTGTTGGGATTATTTATGATCCTGATAATTTCTTTTTTTGCCATTTGGGTACACCGCTCATCAGCATCCAAACTAAATACCCAGCTGTGGCTGCACGCATTAATGGCATCGTTCCTGAGTTTGCCAAAGCCTTCAAAGGGGATCTGAACCACCCTGGCCCCGTGATTCTGGGCAATTTTTGCCGTGTCATCGGTGCTGAAAGAGTCGGCAACCACCACGTCATCCGCCCAGGCCACGCTTTTTAATGCATCTTCAATTTTATCGGCTTCATTATAAGCGATAATATAAACAGACAACTTCCCGGCTGTTTCACTCCCGGCTGAAAAGGAACTCATACGGTGCTTTCCTTATTTTCTTTTAATGCATACTGTATATGATTAAACACTTCGGTTACGGACAGCTCTTGCATGCACCGGAAGCGGCGGCATGGCGTATGGGCGTAACAAGGGGAACATTCAAGCTCTTTTTGAATCACCGTATGGATAGAGCCATAAGGGCCGGTCCGAACCGGGTTGGCCGGTCCGAATATGGCAAAAACCGGGACATCCAGGGCTGCGGCAATATGCATGGGACCGGTGTCGTTACAGATAAAATACCGTGACTTTCCAATTACCGGCAAAAGATCCTTGAGACCTGTTTTTCCGGCAATGGACAAGGCGTTTCCCTTTGATGATTTCACCACCTCCAATGCAATCTCCGATTCCGATGCAGAGGCAATGACCACCACGGGCAGCTCCAGCATGGATGCAAGCTCCCCGAATTTTGAGGCGTGCCACCGGTTGGCCGGTTTCCCGGCAGAAGGACAGATAACAGCATATTGGTCCGGCAGTTGTTTCATAATATCAGGGACAGGATTATAAGGCGCAAACGGATATTCAACCCTATCAACGGGGCAGCCCATGAAGCGGGCAATCTCAAGATACCGGTCAATGGCATGGATGTTCATGGACCCATGAATCTTATGGGTATAGAAAAAGGGACTGCCTTCATCCGACTCTTTAAACCCTAGGCGGACAGGGGCTTTGGAAAATGAGGAAATCACACCGGAGCGAAACAGCCCTGACAAATCAATGCACACATCATAGTGCTGGTCTGCCAGCCCCCGTCTCAAATCATTTATCTCCTTTAGCGTCAGCCTGAGTCGCCCCAACTGTTTCCACTGGTCTTTCTTGATCACCCACAGGCGGTCGATCATGGGATGCCCTTCCATAAAGGTATGCAGTCCATGGGCCACCACCCAGTCAATCCGGGCCCATGGAAACCGCTGTTTCAATGCGTAAAGAAAGGGCATGGAATGAACAATGTCCCCCAGGGCACTGGGCTTGACAATCAGAATCCGGTTAACCCGGCCAAACAGATCCTTTTGCGCATCAGCCACTAAATCCATCCTTTTCCAGAAAAGCGTTGCAGGCCGCCACCACCATGTCCACGGTAATTTTATCCATGCATTTATGGTCAGTGGGACACTCTTTTTTCAGGCAGGGACTGCAGGGAACCGGTTGCCTGACCATGACACTGTTTTTATTTGCAGGGGCTGTGGCAATATGGTCGGTGGAACCGATCACAGCCACCTGGTTTACATTCTGGGCCGCGGCAGCATGCATCAGGCCGGAATCATTGGTCACAAATAGGTTCAACGCCCCGATCAGGGCAAAGGCTTTGGACAGACTGGTCCGGCCTGCCATGTTGATGCAGGCTCCGTTGGCCATGGCGCTGATCTCATCCCCGAGTTCCCGGTCTGCGGGCCCGCCGAAAATGATGACCCGGGTCTGGTATCGCTCTGCCAGTTTTTCGGCAAGTTGGGCATACCGTTCAGGAAACCAGCGTTTGGCCGTTCCCCCGGTGGCCCCGGGGTTGATGCCCAACACCGGACAGCCTGGTCCTGATAAATTCTCTCCATCAAGGAAACGTTGAACCCACTCTCTGTCCCGGGGATCAGGATAAAGTTCCAGTTCCCTGCCTGCAGTTTCAAGGCCGGCCGAAGTTAAAATGGCCAGATAATAATCAATGAGATGCCCTTTCTTTAAGGCAGGGTCCATCTTGATGCACCGGTTGAGCAGTAACCTACGGGCGTCGGTGTTGTATCCTAAACGTTCAGGGATTCGGGCCAGAAATGCCAACAGCGCTGCCTCAAACGCATTCTGCATCAGGATGGCCAGATCAAACCTTTGATGCTGCATATCTTTAGCCAGCCTGAGGGTCCCCAAACCCATTTTGTGACGCCCGTCATTTTCATACACCATGACCTGGTCAACATGGGGGTTGTTTGCATACACCGGCACCACCCAGGGTTTGGCCAGCACCGTGATCCTGGCCCTGGGAAAATTTGTGCGTACGGCCCGGACCACCGGGGTGGTCATAACGGCATCTCCCACCCAGTTGGCGGCCCGGATCAGGATGTGTGCCCTGCTGCTGTCTTTTAATCGGATCTCAGTCATCGGTTTTGGGCCAGGGACAGTAATTTTTGGTTTTCCAGCGGTTATGGACCCAGAAATACTGGTCCGGATATTTTCTCACCAGGGACTCGATAACGGATGTATAGTTCTGGGTATTAATTTCAATATCTTTGATCGGGTCCCCGGTTTCCACCAGCGGAACTTCGGGCAGGAATTCTACAGTGAAGTGTCGATTTTTACGCACCGTATATACAGGCACGACAGGTGCCTTGGTTTTCAGTACCAGTTTGGCAAAGCCTTTGTGAGTACAGGCCGGCGCCCCAAAAAAATCCACAAACGGCCCCAGGTACCAGTCCACACTCTGGTCCAGAAGAGCGCCTACAATTTCCCCGCGTTTCAATATGGCCTCAACTTTTTTAGAACTCTTTCCCCTGGGGACCACTTCCATGTTAAATCGCCTGCGTCCCTCCCTGATAAGCCGGTCCAGGGGCTCAAAATCCAATTTTCGATAGATACCATACCCTTTAACCCCCACCGGTTCAATGCCTGCGATGAGCATTTCAAAATTACCCAGGTGACATAAAAGACCGATAACCCCTTTGCCCTTGGCATGGGCCCGTTTCATATGTTCCACCCCTTTAATGGTGAAATGGCTTAAAAACGTATCCCGGTCAAATTTCAGGGTCCAGGCAAATTCAAACAAGATGTTCATAATATTTTTAAACACCCGTTTGCCAAGTATTTCGATCTGATCCCGCGTCATTTGATCGCCAAAGGCCCGGGTAAGATTTTCCAGAGTGATTTTTCGATGTCGTGCGTCAATCTTGAACCAGAGCAGGCCTAAAAGGTGCGCACAAAAATCAGCCAGCCATCTGGGCAGCCTGCCCAGGGCCAGCATCAGAAGACGCAATAGCCGATAAATATGATCATCATTCATACATCTACTCTTGAATTATCATTGACAACTCTGACGTTCTACTCTGTCCGTTCGTATTTTTCAAAATAAATTGTTCCAGGTCCCCGGGATCGGAAAAATGCAACCGGATACCAATAACAGCAACTGCCACATCCCTGAAGTATGCCGGATTTACCTTGACCCAGTCTTTTTGCGTTGTCAGGATAAAATCAACCTTCAACGCCTTGGCCCGGGCCAGAATCCGTTTAAAATCAGGCCCGTTATACCGGTAATGGTCGCAAAATTCAAGGTGTTCGGCAATGTTTACCCCCAGATCCTGCACGGACTGTGCAAAGGAAGCGTTCCGGGCCAGGCCTGAAAACAGAACCGCTGTTTTTCCTTGCAGGGTCCAGGATTGAAAATCCTTTGTGTTATGATCGCTTTCGGCCGGAAATAATTGTGCCACAAAGGGCTCATGCATACAGTAAAAAAGCGGTACAGGCGTCAATTTTTTACTGGTGTCGTTTGCAACGGATTGATGCTCTGATGCCTGAGGCGCGTCCAATTCAAATGCATCCGGGGAACACCGGGTAAACACAACAGCATCAATTCTGTCTTTTGCCATACAAAGGGTTTCACGCAACGGGCCTGCCGGGAGCATGCGTCCGTTCCCCAATGGCTGTTTGTAATCCAGAAGCACCAGATTCAGGTTTCGGTGCAGTCTAAGATGCTGGAATCCATCATCTAGAATAATCACATCAGGTGCAAACGCTTCCATGGCCATAAGGCCCGCCTTATACCGGTCTTTTCCCACCACCACAGGAAAGGCTTTTTCCATGGCCATCATATAGGGCTCGTCACCGCATATTTTTGCATCCAGAAACACGTCTCGACCATCCGATACCACAGCAGCCTCGTCTTCAAGTGTCCCTCTGTAGCCCCGGCTGATCACCACAGGACGCAGCCCTTTTTCCACCAACATTTTTGCCAGCCAGACCGCCATGGGTGTTTTACCGGACCCGCCCACAGCCAGGTTGCCGATGGAAATCACAGGACAATCAAGGCACCTGGACTTCAGAAACCCGGCGCCATACATGGCATAACGCAGTTTCACCCCGGCTTTGTAGAGGCTTGCACAGCCGGCCAGCACCTGATCAAAAGAAAAAGGCGCAAAGGGACCGGGGGTTTCAATGGTCTGCAATACCCGTTTTTCTATCCGGCCCAGCCAGGATTTAATCAAGAAAGGCCTCCATCCGGCTTAAACAGGCATTCAGCGCCCCTGTGTTGTCTTTAAAAATTTGCCGGGCATTGAGTCCTATGCGACGGCAATACTCCGGATTGTCCAGCATTTTTTTGAGTTCAACCGCCAGGGCGTTTTCATCTTCAACCTGAATACCGCCTTTGCCCTGGACAAACAACCGGGCCATGTCACAAAAATCCGTCATATGGGGCCCAAAAAATACCGGCTTGCCAAACATGGCCGGTTCCAGAAGGTTATGTCCGCCCCGGGCCACCAGGGACCCGCCCACAAAGGCAAATATACAAAGTACATAGGCTTTGGCCAGAATGCCAATGGTGTTGAGAAGCATAATATCTGCGCCTTGCTTGCTTTCAAGCGGATCCAGGTAACATGCGACCCTGAATCCGGCTAAAGGCAATTCCCTGAGCAACGCTTTACACCTGCCCGGATCCCGGGGCGCAATGACAAGTTTAAGTGCAGGGTCGATTTGTCTTGCCTGGATAAATGCCCGGACCACCATGGGTTCTTCACCGGGATGGGTGGAACCGGCAATCATTATCCGATCACCTGTGTAAAATCCCAAATCCCGGACAAGAGCTGAAATATCTTCCCGGGACAACTTCGGACAGGGCTGATCAAATTTGATATTGCCGGTGACTTCAATACGGTTTCCGGCCACACCAAGTTGTTCAAAACCCAAAGCATCCTGCCGGGTTTGGGCCATAACACAGGAAAGTTTTGAGAAAAACAAATCGCTCAATGGCCCCATGCATCGGTACCCCTTTAAGGACCTTGGTGACAACCGTGCATTCACAAGGACCACCGGAATCCGGCGGTGATGCATGACAGACAAAAAACCAGGCCACAGATCCGTTTCCACCAGACAGACCATATCCGGTGAAATGCGTGAGACAACCCGTCTTACTGAAAACCAGATATCAAATGGGAAATAACCCAGTGTTGCAACCGGAGAATCGGCCCGGCCCGGCGGCATCAGATCAAGGGCCCGCTCAAATCCGGTTTTAGTGGATGCCGTAAAAACAATATCATGGGCCGGGTATTTTTTTTTTAAGGCGTTCAGCAGGGGCAGACTCGAGTTCACTTCCCCCACGGACAAGGCATGAACCCAGATTCTGCGCGTGTTGGCTTCTTTTTTAGGCAACCGGGTAAACAACCCCAGGCGTTGTAGTAGATTGGCCCGCCGTTTGGCTGAACACATCCAGACAACAGGTAAAAACGGCAGGCAGAAAAAAAATATCACCAAGGTGATGATATGGTAAAAAAAAATCATGAAACCAGCATCATTCCGTCTGAATCAGATAGATACACCCCAGGCATAAAAAAACCAGGTTGGCCACCCAGGCGGCCACCACCGGCGGCAGAATCTTTGCATAGCCCAAAGAAGCCGTAAACCCGAATATAAACCAGTACAGAAAACAAAACCCCACCCCCACGGCAATGCCCACGGGCAGGTTGGTCTTGACAAACTGCCTCATGCCCGTGGCCGCCCCTGTCAACGCCATGATCACGCAGATAAAGGGAAAGGCCAGTTTGCCGTGCATATCCACCTTATACGTGGTGGCGTCATACCCTTCGGCTGTGACTTTTTCTACATACCGTCTAAGCTCGGTATAACTCATTTCGTTGGTCTTTTTGGCCATGCGACCAAGGTCGTCAGGGTTCAAATCAAGGGCGATAACCTTTCTGGGGTTTATGGCCACATGATAGTCATCAATTGTGGCATCATATACCTGTTCAGTGACATCATTCAGAATCCATTGGCCGTTGTCATAATGCCCTTTTGCTGCATCAATTCGCGAGGCGATCTTGAATCCTGCGCCCATGGTGGTGCATGTGACGCCGGCCACCGTCTTTTGAACCGGGTCAAAAAAATTAATGTGTACCAGCATGTTGCCCGAACGAATCCAGATGTCTTTTCGACTGTGTCCCCCCTCCTTGTTTCCAACCATCTCATGGTAACGGATGTAGTTGGAACGTGCCATGGATAAAGGGATCAGGGTTTCACCCAGAAACAGCATCAACAGCGCCAGAAAACAACCGACCCAAATGGCCGGCTTAACCAGAAAATAAACGGAGATGCCCGAAGACTTTAACGCCGTAAGTTCTGCGTTCCGGTTCATGATGCCAAACACGGAAATAACCGCAAGAAGCAGCCCTGCCGGAGTGAACTGGACAAACATATACGGTAGCTTAAGCAGCACATACCAAAGCCCTCTGATAAAGGTCACATTGTATTCAAGGATTCTATCCATATGGGACAAATAATCAATAAAAACAAATAATACCATAACCAATGCCTGGATAATAATAAAAATCCCGACAAACTCCTTAAGCCAGTATTTGTGAAAGCACCGGATCACGGTGTTGTCCTTTTTCTAAAACGGGCCACAACCGCTGCCGGAAAATTTTGAATGCAAAGGGGCAGATGTACGGGCCGCTCTTCGGCATTCCGGATCAAAAGGAAAATGCCTGCCCCCCCCATGACCACATTGGGCAGCCACAGGGCAATGACCGGCGGATAACGACCGGCCTCTCCGCCGGACCAGCCAAAGGCCAGCAGCAGATAATAAAGCAGGAAAAAACCGATCCCCATCCCAAAACCGTTTGATTTTCTTAAGGACATAGATTGAACCCCCAAAGGAAATGCCAACAATCCCAAAGCAAGACATGCAAAGGGAATGGAAAATTTTTCATGCAATACCAGGCGGGCCTCACTGTCCATTTCAGGCGTTTTGAAACCGACCCGGATACGTTGAATCAGTTCATGCAGACTCATTTCATCAAAATCCTTTCTCACTTCCATGGGCTTATTTTTCTGCATGGCAGTCAGGTCTATGTTGATGTCATAGTGTCCGAAATTGATATTGGTCACGGAATGATCCTGAACATTGACCTGGTTGATCATACCGTCATATAGACGGATGGTGTATATATCCCGATTTCCCTGGTGCACCAGACGTCCCTTAGGCGCAGTTGAGATAGAAACCATGTCAGCCGTCCTCCGATCCTCAATGAATACGTCCGTCAAATCCCGGGTGCCCATATCCACATGGGCCACATAAATCATGATCCCGTCAAGCTGACTGTTAAATTGACGCTCCTGCAGTGCTGCATCAATACTGGACCTGGCAAGTTCTATGGTCTTTACCTTCAAAGCCAGTTTGCCCTTGGGAATTCCGTAAACCGTCACCCACATGGTGATTAAAAGGGTCATCACGCTGAATATGAGGACCGGCGGCAAAAGTTTATACAAAGACATGCCGGCCCCTTTCAGGGCTATGATCTCATTTTCCCCTGACATGCGCATGATGGTCAGAAGTACGGCAATCATGGTTGACATGGGAATGGTAAACTCCATAAACCGCGGCAGGGTATAAGATACCAGAAGAAGAATATCTGTGATACCGGCGTTGTAGTTAACCACCATATTCATGATATCCGGAATCCGGGTCATCAAAAATACCGAGGTTAAAAAAAAGGTGCTTATGGCAAACGGCGGGATAAGTTCAACAAAAAGATAAGTATGTATACGTTTGAAAATCTTCATCGGGTTGGAAAATACAGTAATATCTAAATTTAATAAAGTATTATCCTTTTGTTTGAATTATATTATTTTTCTGATATGAAACTTAAATTATGAAAACAATCATCATAGCAAACGGAACCCTGTCTGAAACAGACGGGTTTTTATCCCGGATACAGCAAGCGGACCTGGTTATTGCCGCAGACGGCGGGGCAGTTCACCTTTACCATATGGGCCTTGTTCCCCGGGTTATCATCGGGGACCTTGATTCCATTCCCGAAAATATCCTTTCATTTTTTAAAGAGAAACAAGTTAAAATTTTAAAGCATCCGGTTCGTAAAGACCAGACAGATATGGAATTATGCATGGAATATGCCATTGACCATGGATGTACCGACCTTCTCATTATGGGTGCTACCAGCACCCGGCTTGACCACACCCTGGCAAATATTTTCCTGCTGCGCCGGCTTGCAGACCAGGGAATTCCGGCCACGATCTTAGATGGCTATAATGATATTCATATTGCCGTTTCCCGCCTGACCCTCACGGGCTGCCCCGGCGACCTGATATCCGTCATCCCGATATCAGACCATGTTAAAGGGTTGACTCTGGAGGGACTGGAGTACCCGTTGACGGATCAAAGTCTTTGCATGGGATCAACCATGGGGATCAGCAATGTATTCATACAGGATAAGGCCGAGATCACGCTGAAGTCCGGTGCCGTACTCGTCATAAAACCAAAGGAAGATAACTGACCACCTGTCTATCACAAGGCTTTGAGATCCTCTTTTTCTACGCCTTCTTCACTGGTTTCTCCCTTTTCCCCTTCAGCGGGTTCCTCCTGGGTTGATGCCGCCGTATGTTCAATGACAAATTGTTCCACCTTGGCTGTAGAAACGGCAATAACCACATGGTCAATGACAACGTCTTTGATCAACCCTTCCATATAGGGGTTCAGTGTATCTTTAAGTTTTTTTTTCTGGGCTCTGATGCGATCAAAATCAGAAACATCATCATACGTCAGAGAAGACAGGTACATGATGGCAGCATCCCTGGCCCTGGGATGAAATTGGGGTACGGTCTGTTCCGGCATCAGTTCCATGAGTTTCAAATGAATATTCAGACACAGGTAGCGATCCCGGGCATTGGAAGAATGTCTGTCCAAATTGACGGCATAGGGCGCCATGGTAACAATCGGATTAAGTGCACTTGGGTCATCTTTATCCTTCCGGGTAAGCGTTTTTTTCCATTCCTCCTTACGACCGCTTTCGCTCTCAAGGACCATGAGCTGCTTGCTGATTTCAAGTACCTTGTAAAAATGGGTGTCATTTTTTTTCCAGACATCTTCGATATCTGACTTCTCGACGGTGAGAATGAGCTGCTTGTCGTCCAAATGCCAGGTACCCCGGGCCGTTCCCCTGGAAGCAACAATTTTAGACGTCACGTCTGCAATTCTGACCGAAGAAATCCACGTCCCTTTCATATCAATAGCAATGAGAGTATAAGCGCGATTTTTGTAATGAGTCCAATTGCCCAAGATCAGATCCGCCTCTTTTTTTTCTCTTTCTCCGCCGCACCCTGCAATACCGACAAGGAACATGAACATGACGGCGCAAAAAACAGCCCCCCTGTTCAACATCATTTCTTTAACCTGTTGTTTCATGTCATTTTCCCGACAACTTAACATTAAAATAAATTTGATCATCGAGTAACAGCATCGGCTACCATTAGTCGATCTTACGGATCAAGCAGGATAAAAAGCATTGATTGATACTTGCCTCCTGCCCTTATAATAGTATACAATATCAATTTTAAACTTAAAAACTGAATATCATCAAATCTAATATTAAATAATACAGACTCAATAGAAATACATTAAATTATGCCCGCAACAGAACTGAGCAAGCAAAGATGTCAAAACCTTTTGATATCAATTCGTAAAATTATCCAGGCCGTTGACATTCATTCCAGAAAGCTGAACAAAAAATTTGGTCTGACCGGCCCCCAGCTGATTGTACTCCAGGAAATTTCCTCCCACGGTCAGATTTCCATTACCCCGTTATCCAGGGCCACAAGCTTAAGTCAGGCAACCGTAACGGATATTACCAAGCGCCTTGAAAACCGTGGATACATTGCCAGAAAAAAAAGAGAAGATGACAGGCGGGCTGTCAGTATTTTTCTCACGGAAAAGGGTCAGGATATTATCCGGAACCTGCCGCCTCTCCTCCAGGAAACGTTCACGGAGCATTTTTCCGATCTTGAAGACTGGGAGCAGATGATGATCATCAGCGCATTTGAGCGGGTGGTCAGCATGATGGCCGCAGACAAGTTAGAGGTACCCCCCTTTCTGGTTACAGGCCCCCATCCGGAATAATACAAACGGTCAGGAATGAAATTCAATGACACATGCAACGTTGTTCATCCCGTGCATTGTGGACGGCATGTACCCGGAAGTGGGAGAAGCCGTGGTCAAGCTGTTCCAGCGTCTTGGCATTACCATGGACTACCCGGAAAATCAGACCTGCTGCGGCCAGCCCCCGTTCAATTCAGGCTACCGGAAAGAAGCGGCAAAGGCGGCAAAACATTACATTGAAACCTTTGAAGATTCTGAAACCATTGTCTGTCCGTCAGGCTCCTGCGTTGCCATGGTCCGGCATCACTATCGCGAATTGTTTGAAAATGAGTCGACGTGGCAACAGCGGGCCATTGCCGTGGGAAAAAGGACTTTTGAACTCACCGAATACCTGGTTGACGTACTCAAAATCCAAAACACAGGCGCCTGGTATGACGGCACCATCACCTACCATGACGCCTGCCACCTGAAACGCTATCTTGGCGTGGCCGCCCAGCCCCGGGCCCTGATCAGGCAGGTCAAGGGCGCCACGTTTGTGGAGATGAAGGATTCGGATACATGCTGCGGCTTTGGCGGTGCGTTTTCAACCAAATACCCGGATATCTCCACGGTCATGGTCAAGGAAAAAGTGAAAAACATTCTTGATTCAGGTGCCGATGCCGTGGTGGGCTGTGATATGGGATGCCTGATGAACATCAAGGGATATCTGACCCGCCACAACCTTGATGTCAGGGGACCATCTTTGCCGGGAGGCGCTGCCATTGAACCTCAATGTCATCCCGGTAAAGGATGAGGCCCGGGTATCAAAAGCCATTGCCGACCTGGTGAACAGCACCAAACCCGAATGGGGCACAAAAAAAAGTGTGGTCCAATGGGATCATCTTAAAAGAACTTTATGCCCTGCTTAAATATGATCCGGACACAAGGGAACCGGAACTGCTCCCCCACCACATGACCCTGATCTCGGGTCCAAGCAAAACCGCAGACATTGAACTGGTCATGGTACAGGGCGCCCATGGTCCCAGGGCCCTCTATCTCTATGTAATCACTGGATAATAGAAATTATAAAGGCGCCTTTTGCTTTTATTTCTCATGCAAAGGCGCCTTTATATAATCGTCATAGGCTAATCTAATCTAACCGCAGGTTCCGCCTGAACACCCCCCGCAGTTGCCGCCCTGTCCCAGCTCAATGCTCGAATCAAGGCTAAACCCCATACCGTTGAAATCAATCTTAATCGTTTGTGCTTTTTCCATGAACACCTTGTCCACCACAAATTTATGACCTTTAACATCAAAAAGATCGTCGCTGTCTTTAGGCTCATCCAGAGCCATTGCTAGAGACGGACCCGCTCAGCCGCCTGAGTTAAGAAAAATCCGGATGGGGCTGGGTTCATTCCCCTGGAAATAATTGTCGATCTGCGTTTTTGCAGCATCTGTAAGTTCAATCATTAAAAACTCCTTTTATTCAGTGTATGGATTCCAGGCTTTCACCCGGGATTAATTTTAAGTTTAACCATGCATTATTGTGTGTCAATATAAAGTTGTGAGTTTTGAAGCGAGGATATCCCTGAAATGATTAAATGTTACCGGGACAACAAATGAATAAGAAAGGGGACTTTTTTATATTTTGATTGTTATTCTGGCCTAAATTGTTATATTTATATAATAATTGCGTTATAAATTTGTTAAAAGGTGACCCAATTGAGAATACCATCTAAAAAAAACCGCGGTTTTCTCTTGTTCGCTTTGATTTTCTCCAGTCTTATCCTGTGTTGGTCTCCATCACTAAACAACCAAAATGTTCAAGCCGCTGAAAACAAATTAAAGGTGTGTGTGGCATTTGGATTTCATGTCAATTTATACCATTCCTTTCGTGGGGATACCAATGATGACAACGGTTTCGGTAAAGACATCGCCAATATCCGACATATTATCCAAACCCTGAACCGGGCCAACGACCAAGGCATACCGGTTCGGGCCAGTTGGGATTTTGACAATCATTTTTCTCTCGAACAGCTGCTTCCGAAATATGCCCCGGATATCATCCCGGATATCCGACAGCGCGTTGCAACCGGTAGGGATGAAGTCCTGTTAATGTCCTATAACAATGGCTTGGTCTCTGCAATGAACCGCAGGGAATTGACCGATGCGGTGTCATGGTCAATCAGCAATCGCTGGGGAAGCGGGGTAAAAGACTTATTTACGGAATACACCCCTGTGGTCCGCCCCCAGGAAATGATGACCACCCCCGGTAACTTCGCTATCTACAAAGCGTTGGGTGTAGAGGCGGTGGCCCTTTATTACAGTGCAGTCCCTTTTGATGCTTTCCGGGTATTCTCAAAGCAGCTGACAAGGGAGGAAGCCCATAATCCACTGACCTACATGAATGACCGAACCGGGGAAGAGATCCTGGTGATGCCAACATATAATGTTGGTGACCTTGTGGAAAATGTCAGCCTGCGCAAATGGGTCCAAGATCTTCACCGCCGTCAGGAACGCGGGCAGATTCAACGGGATGTGCTGTTATTTATCAACTTTGATGCGGATTCGGATTTCTGGAAAGGAATCGACTGTAACTGGCCCGTGGACCTCCTGCCAAATACCGACGGCCTGGAAAAGCTGATTCAAAAAATAAGCGATCTTGACTATGTGACGTTTACAACCTTGAAAGATTACCTGGCAGACCATGGCCCGGCAGGCGTTGTCAAATTTCAGCAGGACACGGCGGATGGCAGTTTTGACGGTTACAGCTCCTGGGCCGAAAAAAAGCAAACCACAGACGACTGGACCCGGATTGCCATGGCCCGCAGGTTCAATCAGGTCGTTCAGGCCCTGTTTGCCCGTTTCAACGACCCATATTTGGTTCAACGCCTCTCTCCTTTGCTTGACGCAGCCTATCTCACCCGGCTAAAGGCCTTGTCCACAACACATTTTGGTATGGCGACCCCGTTTATTGTGCCCGAGCGGGAAACGGCCATGCAACGAATCCTGGCGGATCTGAATGAATTGGAACAACGAATAAATCAAGTCCTTCAACCATATATTCAGACCAGGCTGAAGCAAGTTTCAACAAAAGACATTCAAGACAGCGGCCTGAAATGGGTGGATACTCTGCTGATTGTCACACCTGACAAACCAAAGGGAATCACGGGGTCCCGGTTTATCAATCTGCCGGTCTTGGAAGATATACCGCCGACGCATGGATATTATTTAAAAGGTCTTCATACACCACCCGTCCCCTTGATTGCATTGCCCCGGCCTGCAGGTCGTTCCCGGTTTTACATCACCGGTCCCGCGCCCCTGCCGGACGGTCTTTATTTACTCTGCCATGGCCCGAAGCCAAAGACAAAAACATACAAACCTGTGTCGCGGGTCACAAATGAAGGGGCATGCCTGACCAACCGAATCATATCGGTTGAGTTTGATCATTTGGGTAACCTTAAGGAGATACAAACGTGAATAACCATATTACGGATGGTTATATCGCACTGGTTTCCGGAAAAAAGGGACTGGCAGTAGGTATGGACAAAACTGTGGCCTCAAATTTTGCGTTTGCCCCGGTAAAAATCAGGTATGACAGAAAACAAAAATTGTTCAGCGCCAAAATCAACCCTTTCGGAACTTACTACGGCAGGCAATACGACCACCCCACCTGGGGAAACCGTCAGGGATTTAAGGCCACAGTGATCTCCGGAAAGCAATTTCACAGCGCTGCACCAACCTTTAACGGCGAGAATGCAAATTTCTCCATAATGCTCGGTTTTTTTGACCAGGGAAAAATGACCGACCGGCTCAAAAACGATCTTTTAATGCATTCAACCCCTGCAATAGCGTTCACTCTCAGGGAACGGCCTTCGAAAAAATCCCAGCCGCCCGTTCCGCCGGATATTTTCCAGGCTTCTTTTGCCGATGGGAAACTTACCTTGAAATGGGAAAGTCATAACCCTGACATTACGTTGTTTAAAATTCTGCTGGGGGAGCAATCCGGCAAGTATTCGCATGTTTACCGGACCGCCGGAAAAAGCCTGACTCTGGATCGCTCTTCCAATGATCTTCCCTTTGAATCCGGGAAAAGGTTTTATGCTGTTATTAAGGCGGTGGGGGCATCAAATAAAGATATTGCAAGAACCAGTCAACTACCCCTCGGCTAAAGACCGAGGGGCTTGAAAAAGCCCCAAAGTTGACCAGTCTAAGTGCTTCGAGTACTACGTTAGATCGGAAACAGGTACCCTGGGGTGCTCGCCAGCTCCAGGTTCTACGGCAAGTGGTTAAACAGGTTTAAGGGGTTAAGCCGGTGCTGCTTGCGCCAAACCCGATCATAACATTGACGAGGCAAACATTACCTTGGAAACAAGAGGATTTTAAAATTGAGTGTATTTGTTCTGGATACAAACAAAAAGCCTCAGAATCCGGTACATCCGGCAAAAGCAAGACTGCTTTTAACAGAAGGGAAAGCCTCAGTTTTCAGACAGTTCCCCTTCACAATCATTTTGAAAGAGACCGTTTTGGACGTGGCATCAAACCCATTGCGGATCAAGATTGATCCGGGCAGTAGAGAGACCGGAATTGCCGTGATTAACGACGATACCGGAGAGATTGTTTTTGCCATGGAACTGAGACATCGAGGCTGGCAGATCAAAAATAATCTGGAATCAAGACGAGCCATTAGAAGATCCCGGAGAAACCGGAAAACGCGATACCGAAAACCGCGCTTTGATAACCGGACCAGGGCGAAAGGATGGCTGCCGCCTTCATTAAAAAGCCGGGTTCACAATATCGAAACCTGGGTCAACCGCTTGTGCCGGTTTTGCAATATTCAGGCAATTTCAATGGAGTTGGTTCGGTTTGACATGCAGAAAATACAGAATCCCGAAATATCCGGTGTCGCGTATCAGCAGGGGGAACTCATGGGGTATGAGGTACGGGAATACCTTCTGGAAAAATGGGACAGAACGTGTGCCTATTGCGGAAAAACAGATATCCCATTGGAGATTGAACATATCGTACCGAGATCGAAAGGCGGTTCCAACAGAGTCAGCAATCTGACACTGGCCTGTACGGCGTGCAACAGGAAGAAGGGGAACAAGCCCCTAGAAGAGTTCCTTTCAAGGAAACCGGGACTGTTGAAGCGAATTCAAAAGCAGTCCAAAGTGCCGCTCAAGGATGCGGGCGCCGTCAACACGACCCGATGGGACTTGTTCCGTACCTTGAAAAAAACCGGACTGCCGGTTGAAACAGGCTCCGGCGGTCTGACAAAATTCAACCGGACGACCAGGGGACTTTACAAAACGCATTGGCTCGATGCCGCCTGTGTTGGGAAAAGCACACCGGAAAAGATGTTTCAGATCGATAAGGCCGTGTTGATTGTAAAGGCAGACGGTCATGGTTCAAGGCAGATGTGCAGGGTAAACAAGTTCGGATTCCCCCGGACAACAGCAAAGTCAACTGAGAAAAAAGTCAAAGGATTTCAGACGGGCGACATCGTCAAGGCGGTTGTCACTTCCGGCAAAAAGGTTGGAACGTACATCGGACGTGTCGCTGTCAGAAAAAGCGGATCGTTTAACATTAAAACAGTGGACAAAACAGTACAGGGCATTAGCTGGAAATACTGCAGGCTGCTTCACGCATCTGACGGCTATTCCTACAATACGACGTGCTAAGGTCCGCTACCTGGACTACTAAATTATTATAAGGAGGGCGGCAATTCCTCCCCTGAGCTAAAGACTCAGGGGGTTCCTTGCCGCATTTTATGAAACTGTCTGTCCCCTTTATTCCGGACAAAGGCTATGCCCGGTTTCTCACGAGGCACGCATCAAACCTTTCATCCATATATTTTCCATTGCCTTCAGGACCTGTAACCGATGCCAGGGTACGAATTGCTGATAACCTTGCATCACAGACCCGGGATCTATGCAACACCCTGTCCGCTTTGAAGGCAATTGACAAATATATCTTAATGAACACCCGCTTCATCCCCCCCGATGTATATACGGATAACACCACGTTGTCCGGCATACTCGATGATATTGCACACCTTGACAATAGTGTCGGGATAAAAGGTATTGTGCTTTCAGATATGTATCTTTTGCGCGCCCTTGACCAGACAGGGCATGAAATTGTCCCTCGTCTTGAAGCGGTACCGGGAATAAACGCCATGCTGGACAGCCCTGAAAAATTTTTCTCTTTTTTTGATCTGCTTGCCCTGTCCCGGTTTAAAAAGCCGGCGCGCATTGTGCCTGACCGCGCTTTAAACAGAAACCTTGAAAAACTGGCTGCCCTGTCTAAGGCAGTCAAAGGGTACGATCCGGACATACGCATTGAACTGCTGGCCAATGAAGGCTGCATTTATCAATGTCCGTTCAAGCTCAGCCATGATGCCCATATTGCCCTTTCCAATACCGGACTTGTCCGGGAAAGCACATTTCAAATGAATCAGAATATAGGGTGCCAGGCCTATTTTGACGTTCACCCCCAGGCGTTTCTGAAATCCCCTTTCATCCGGCCCGAAGACATTCACCATTATCAAGGCGTTGCCGACGGGATAAAGCTTTGCGGCCGTACCCGGGGCGTTCAGTTTTTAAAAAGGTGCATCAGTGCCTATATCCAGGAAAATTTTAACGGCAATCTTCTTGACCTGATGGATACACCGGAAACACTTGCCCGGCAATGGCACATAGATAATTCTCGCCTGGGAAGCCGGTTTTTTAACACCCTTACCGCCTGTACAAAAATGTGCAAAACATGTAAAATATGTTCTGAATTATTCAACAAGGTGGCGTGGAAAAAAGAGATAACTTTCAAACCTTACAAGGAATTTAAATGAAAATTCTTGTCACCGGCGGTGCCGGATATATCGGCAGCCATACCTGCGTCGAACTGCTGAACCAGGGCCACGACGTGGTCGTACTGGACAATCTTGTCAACTCGTCAGCCAGGGCCCTTGACCGGATTAGAAACATTACGCGAAAAGACCTTGCGTTTTTCCAAACGGATTTGCTGGATGATGCCGGCACCCATGCGGTGTTCAACGCCCATAAAGATATTGAGGCCGTGATTCACTTTGCAGGGCTTAAAGCTGTGGGAGAATCGGTTTCACAGCCCCTGCGCTATTACCACAACAATATCACCGGTACCCTGAACCTGATTGCCGCCATGGAAAAATCAGGGGTTACCGCCATTGTATTTTCATCATCCGCCACGGTGTACGGCAATCCGGCCAGTTTGCCCATCACCGAAGATTTTCCTCTGTCCGTAACCAACCCCTACGGCCGAACCAAACTGATGATTGAAGAAATCCTGTCCGATCTTTACACCGCCGACCCCAAATGGCACATTACCCTGCTGCGATATTTCAACCCGGTGGGAGCGCATCCATCCGGAGAGATCGGCGAAGATCCCAGGGATATTCCCAATAATCTGATGCCTTATGTGGCCCGGGTGGCCATAGGGCAGTTGCCCCGGGTCAATGTTTTCGGCAATGATTATGACACCCCGGACGGCACCGGGGTCCGGGATTTCATCCATGTCACCGACCTTGCCAAGGGACATATCAGCTGTCTTCAAAGGCTCATGGAATCCCCGGGCGTAGACATTTACAACCTCGGCACCGGCCGGGGGTATTCGGTAATTGAGATGATCAAAGGGTTTGAAAAGGCTTGCGGACACAATATCCCCTACGAAATAGGCCCCCGCAGACCCGGCGACATCGCCGCCTGCTGGGCAGACCCGTCTAAAGCCGAGCGCGAACTTGGCTGGAAAGCCGCCCTGGACATTGAAGACATGTGTAAAGATGCATGGCGCTGGCAGCAGAAAAACCCTAACGGATATGATTCATAAGAAAAACAGATGGCCTCATTTATTACAGAATTTAAAAGAATGATCAAAACAGGGGAGATAAATTCAAATACCCTGTCACCGATTTTAAACCTTGATGAAGCGCAGCAGCAGGCTATGATTGAACAGCTTGCCCTGGCGCCGGATACGATTGCCTATGATATTTTATTTTTTCTTATGAATACCATGGGGCCCACCCATCCCCTTCGCCCACGCCTGTATCAACTCACCCTGGACCGGGCACACATTAATTTTAAATTTTCCCTGATCCTGATTAACCACACCAACCCGGAGCGTCCCGGGCCTATCATCCATTTAATCAAGCATATCCTGAGCAAGGAGACCGACACGGATCTGCTCAAGGAGATCTTCCGGGCCGCCGGCCGACTTGGTATGGAATTTTTCGTTGATGATCTGGCGGAATTTGTTTTTTACAATGATCTTGAACTGCGTAAAGAAGCGGTCACCGCCATGGAACGTATCGGCACGAACAAGGCTGTGCAGCGGTTGGAACAGATTGCAAAAACCGACAAATGTGATTTGGATGTCCTGGATGCCCTGGCCTTTTTAAAGGGTAAACGGAAAGCCATATCTATCCATCCGTCCCGGAAAAGCCCTAAACCGTCCAGATCTGGACCATCGCAGCCGATAACGCCTAAACCGGTACCGATCGAATCCGCACCGCCCCACCCGACAACGTCACACCCGGCAACGTCTCATCAGGATCCTTATAAAAATAATGTTCGGCTGCTGGCTTCACCACATATTGAAGACCGGTTCAACGCCTTTGATTATTTTAGTGACAAAAGCCCCGAAGTGGCAGAGGCCCTGCATGACAACCTGAACACCCAGACACCTGATTTGCTGGAGAATCTATTGATACTTATCGGCAGAACCATTCCCCGGGAATCGCTGGGTGACCTTTTGACACTCACCGAAAAAAAAGATCTTAAAAATTCGATCCGCTTTTCTTTGTATACGGCCCTGTCACATTACCCTGGACTTGAATCCACAGCCCCCATTGTAAAAGCAGTCACAGATCCGGCTGTTTTTGTGAGCATGGCCGCCATCAGGGCCCTGGACACACATTGTTCGGATTATGTGGTTGCCGAAATCAGAAAAAAAATTGAATCCGGCACCACGGCAGGTGAAACGCTGACCACGACTATTCTGGATACATGCGCGTCCCGGCTCATAGACGCATTGATGGCCTCGGACACATTTTCATATATCAGTTCAAACTATCTGGAATCGTCTGCGCCGCTCAGGGCCATTGACACCTGGATCAGCATTCTTGAAAACCGCAAACAAACCGCAACCGCCAAAAAATTGGCCCGGATCAGGGAAAGTCGAAGCAGGGCAGACCAACCGGTGGTTGTGGTGATTCATCAATCAGCACCCTATACGGACGTCGTTTCCAAACTCATTCACGGGTGCGGATTCTGCGCCCGAACCTTTTCGGCCCCCCAGGAGGCATTCGAATTCATTGTAAGTGAAAAGCCGGCCGGCATCATAACCGATTTTTTTGTCAGACAGATGCGGATCACAGATCTTGCTGTTGAAATCAGAGAACTTTATCCGGCAGAAGAGGTTCCCCTCATGATAAGTTCCCTGCAGCAGCATCTGGACAAAAGCCATTTGGCATTAATGTTAAAGACTTATGGCATTAACGGATTCTGGGAGTTTCCACCCAAACCCGGCCGCCTCAAAGCCCTGACCGGGTAAAATAGCCAGGTGCAGATTCTTTAAAAAAAACGGCGTCCTCAAACGTAAACCCAGACCGCCTCAAATCTGTTCAAGGATCTTCCTGGCCTCATCCGCCCCTTTAAAATCCTTATCCAGTTCAAGCGCCTTTTTCAGGTATTTCTGAGCATTAATATAATCCCATTGCTTGTTGCAAGCCAGGCCAAGATGGTAGTTAAACATAGGGTTTTCAGGCTCTTTTTCAATGCAGTTGGAGAACTCTTGAATGGCGGAATCATAGAGTTCTTTTTTATAATAAATCCAGCCCAGGGTATCCATGATGGCAGGATTTTCCCCGCCAAGTTCCCTGGCCTTTCTGGCCAGATCCAGGGCCTTGTTCATCTCCTTGTTCCGCTCGGCCAGAAAATAGGCCAGGTTGTTCATGGCTGGAATATGGTCCGGGTTAAGTTCCAGGACTTTCTGGTAGTGCGATTCTGCCAGATCGTCTTCCCCATATTTTTCGTAAAAGGTCGCGAGATAGTAATGGGGGCCGGCCTGGTCCGGCCGCTCGACCAGCAGATCTTGATACATCTCCAGCTCTTTGTCATTATTTTTTTGAGAACGAAAAATTTTGGCCAGGGAAAGATAGGGCTGAATAAATTTGGGATTATTCTCAATGGACAGCTCAAAGGCTTTTTTTGCGGCCTCCGTCTCTCCAAGGGCCATGTAAAGATTTCCCCTGAGTTCTTGGATAATGGAGACCACAATGGGAGAGGCGTTTTCCATGGACGCCAGATGGGCGTCGCACCTGTCAAGGGCGACCTGGTATTCTTTTTTGGCACTGTATAGCCGGATGAGGTTGATAAAGACATCCATGAGGTTCGGGTTGAGGGCCAAAGCCTTGTCATAGACTTCCAGGGCCTTGTCCGGTTTTTTATCCATTATATAAAGATTGCCCAGCCGGAACAGGGCCGCCGGATTTTCAGGGTGGCTCTGGATCAACGCCTCATAAACAGCCCGGGCTTTTTTTAGTTCCTGCCGGGCAGCGTAAATATTTCCCTGAAGTAAAAGGGCGTTATAGTTTTTAGGACTTAAGTTTAATGCCTTGCTGGTTTCAGACTCGGCCAGAAAATAATCGGCCTGTTTGAAATAGATATCTGCCATTGTGATCCTGGCCTTGAGGTGACGAGGGTCCTTTTCCAGGGTTTTGGCAAGATAACCCATGGCCTGGTCTGGTTTTCCGCTTTCCAGCAGGACAGATCCCATTAGAAAATTGTACTGGGCGGATTCAGGCTCCTCTTCTAATAGAGAGAGGAAAATCTGCCCGGCCTGATCCAGTTCTTTCCGCAATATCAGCAGTTTTCCTTTGAGGACCTTGGCCTGGGGAAAGTCGGGGCGTACCGATAATACCTCATCGACGATTTCTTCAGCTTTTTTATACGCCTTGTTATGAAAATAAAAATCCGCATACACAGTTTTTAAACCGGCATCGTCCGGATGGATGGCCAGGGCTTTTTTGATAAAACGTTCTGCCTTGTCAAACTGTTCATTGGCATTGTAGAACCGGGCAATGAGCATATGGGGCAGCGGATTGTCCGGAGCCAGTTCAACAGCCTTTAAAAAGGACGCTTCGGCCAGGCTGTTTTCATTACGCCCGGCATGGAAGGTGGCCAGCATGATCCTGGGTTGAACGTCTTCCGGTTTGCGCCGAACCAAGGCTTCCAGAACAGCCCGGGCTTTGTCATCAAATTTGTGGCCAAGGTAATACATGAATAATGCCTGGTTAACCGTCAGGTCATCCGGGGCCGTTTGAACAGCGCTTTTCAAGATGGATTCAGCCTTGTCGAACTTCCCCTGGGTCTGGTAGATGCGTCCAAGGACCAGCATGGCTTTAATCTGGTTGGCATCCAGCGCAAGAATCCGGTCATAGATGGGTTCCAGGGTATCAAGTCCCTCTTTTTTGCTGCCCAGAATTCCGGCTTTCAGATAAAGCCCCTGGATGTTATCCGGGTCCACAGCAAGGACCTGTTCCACTTTTTTTTCCGCCTCAAGCCATTTTTGGGCCAGAACATAAAACGAGGCCAGCCGGCGTTTGGTTTCAAGATTATCCGGTTCCAGCTGCTCCAGTCGCAAAAATGTGGTAAAGGCTTTCTGGGTGTTTTTCTGCTGCAGATAGGCTTGGGCCAGGAGGTGGTGTGCCTCTGTGGATTCCGGTTCCAGCTTGATTGCATTTTTCAGCTGAATCTCAGCCTTGGCATATTCCTGCTTTTCAAAATACGCTTTTCCTTCCCGGATAAAGGTCTCGGCTTTTTGCTGGTCGGAAGCGCAGCCTCCAAGGACAAGAAAAAGAATCAAAAAAAAGGGCAATAAGCGGCTCATATTTTCCTCCTGAAAGATTTTCCCCTATTATATTAAGGCAATGGATGAATAACCTTCTTATCATTTGAGCCCAAATTTTCCAATATTCTTTTGCGGTGGGGAAAGCTGTATATTTGGATTATCTCAAAAATAGAGAATTGCAGAAAAAAGAGGTTAGGCCTTCAATTATTACTTTTTAATCAAGAAAAATTTACAATTCAAGACCCCAACCTCATCTGAAAACGAAAGGTGGCCCAAAATTCAGACATCAAAATCAACTCCGGCATCCTTCATTTCCCGCTTTGCACTTTCCAGATGCCGACCCCCATTTTTCGGGAACCTCCATTCAAAAAGTGTAAAGTACTTTTGGGATCATATGAAGGATGCCAATTTTTCTCACGTTTTTTTTAAAACAAAGCCTATACAACTCTTGAGAAAAGTTATCATTAAATGTATCTTCAATCATTGTCGGCACCTTTTTAGTATTTTATCAACATTATCGTTTATTGATTAAATACCATTAAGGGCTGCCAATTCAAGCACCAAAGGCCATGGAAACAATAATATCTACATGACCCTAAAATAAAAATTCAATGAATACTAATTACCAGGAATTTTGCTATGTCAGTTGAAGAAAATGTATGCCCCAAATGTAATTCACCTTATGCCTATCCAGATGGCATGTTGTGGATATGCCCTGAATGTACTCATGAATGGACCCCGGATCAGGCGCCGGATACCCCCTCGGCAGATGTATCACGATTCCTTGATGTCAATGGCAATCCGTTGCAGGATGGCGATACGGTGACCACCGTCAAAGATCTTAAGGCAGGAAAGGATACAATGAAATTGGGCACCAAAGTTAAAAATATCAAACTCCTCAATGACCCGGTAAATGGCCATGATATTTCCTGTAAGATCCCAGGATTTGGTGCCATGTATCTTAAATGCTCTGTTGTTAAAAAGGCGTAGCAAAAGATATAAAATTATTGACAATACAGGCAAATAGTTATAGCATGCAGAGTTTTTTTAAGTACCCGATATATGATGTCAGATTTGTAAGGAGATAAACCCATGTATGCAGTGATCAGAACCGGGGGCAAACAATACAAGATCCATGAAGATCAGGTTTTAAAAGTTGAAAAGCTTGAGGGTAGCGAAGGATCGGAAATTGAATTTAATGATGTCCTTTTATATTCCGATGGTGAGACCGTAACGTTAGGCGCGCCCCAAGTCGAGAATGCAAGTGTCAAAGCGTTTATCGTGGAACAGGGCCGGAGCAAAAAACAGCTTGTATTCAAATACAAACGGCGCAAAGGCTACCGGAAAATGAGAGGCCACAGACAGCACTACACTGAAATCAAAATCAATTCCATTTCAGCTTAATTGATTGTCCTTATCGTTTATTCTGAAGGTATGTTAAATTTGTAACGTGTGAATGAAAGAGAGTGAGACATGTCACATAAAAAAGCAGCAGGCAGTTCAAAAAACGGTCGTGATTCAAACGCCCAGCGGCGGGGCGTGAAAAAATTCGGCGGAGAACAGGTCACCGCCGGGAATATCATTATCAGACAGTGCGGCACCAAAATTCATCCCGGCAACAATGTCGGTATGGGCAAAGACTTTACCATTTTTGCCAAGATGGACGGTGTCGTGACCTTTGAAAGAAAAGGTCGTGACAGAAAAAAAGTCAGTGTTTATGACGCGTGAAATTTGTTGATGAGGCCATTGTTACGATCAGGTCCGGAAGCGGCGGTGCAGGATGCGTCAGTTTCCGGCGTGAGCGTTTTATTGAAAAAGGCGGGCCTGACGGCGGAGACGGCGGCGATGGGGGGGATGTCATCCTGCGGGTGGATCCTTCAAAACGGACCCTGTATGAATATCGCCGTCGGAAACGCTTAAGTGCAAAGAACGGATCTCCCGGCCTCGGTCGGCAGAAGCATGGCAAAAACGGCAGCCATTGTTATCTATCACTTCCACCGGGTACCATTGTCTTTGATGTCCAGACCTCACAGGTTCTTGCAGACCTCACCGATCCCGACAAAGAAATAATCATAGCCCAGGGCGGCAAAGGCGGACGAGGCAACAAACGCTTTGCCACATCCACCAACAGGGTGCCCAGATTTGCCCAGCCCGGAATCCCGGGCGTTGAGATGAAGCTTCGCCTGGAACTCAAGCTCATGGCGGATGTGGGGCTTGTGGGGTTGCCCAATGCAGGCAAGTCCACTCTGATTTCGGCCATGTCTGCGGCCCGCCCTAAAATTGCAGACTATCCCTTTACCACACTGACCCCTACCATCGGCATGGTGGCCGCGCCCTTTGGCGAACCTTTTGCCGTGGCCGACATTCCCGGACTGATCGAAGGTGCCCATGAGGGGGTGGGACTTGGGATAAAATTTCTTAAACATATTGAACGTACCGGCATTCTGGTGCATCTTATTGATTGCGGCGGCATTGATCCGGAAAATCCGTTGGCACAGTTTCAGCTTATAAACAATGAACTGTCAATGCACAGCGATACCCTGGCAAACAAAACCCAGGTTGTGGTACTCAACAAAATTGATCTTACGGGCACAACAAACCGGGTTGAAGCCTTTAAAAACGCGTTGCCTGATCAGACTGTTTTTACCATTTCCGCAGCCACGGGCAAAGGCGTGAAGCCTCTGATCAACCACCTGGCGCAATTGCTTCACGCGGCAGCCCCTGAAGACAAGGAATAGTGCCGGGCAACGTTTAACGGACACAGCCAAAATGAATGCAGGACTTTTCGGCGGCACATTCAATCCGATTCACAACGGTCATTTAGGCATTATTCAATATGTTAAGGCATACTACGCCCTTGACACAATCATCCTTTACCCGTCAGCCCTGCCCCCCCACAAACCGAACCTGAACCTGGCCTCCGCCCGGGACCGGCTTACCATGGTAAAACGCGCCGTAAAAAATATAGATGGATTTCAGGTATCCGACATTGAACTGCAGCGCAAAGGTCCGTCATTTACCATTGATACCATATCCCAATTCAAAACCATCTTAGGCAGCCACACCCGGTTTCATTTGCTTTTAGGCTCTGATGCGTTTTTTGATACGCCCTCTTGGAAACAGGCCCATCATATTTTTGGGGCCCTGCCCGTGATCGTGATGCAGCGCGGTGAAAAAAACGGTATGGCACCTTTTGCATCCTTTATTGACGAACACGTTTCAAAAGGCTACAAGCTTATGAACGATAATATTTTTGTCCATGACCGGCTTTTTCCCATCCGCATCTGCAATGTTCCAAGGATTGATATTTCATCGACACAGATACGGAACCGAATCAAATCCGGCAAATCCATCTCAGGACTTGTACCTGAAGATGTCGAGACTTTTATCAGAACAAAGGATTTATATAAATGATCGCCCTTGAAGCGGAATATACCCCCTATCTTGCTCCCATATTTGACCGCAAACCCAAAAACGTGGCCGCACTGATGGTCAGTGAACTCACCTCCTACACAGACATGATCGTTATTGTTGAGGCCGGATCAAACAGGCAGGTAACCTCCCTTTCCGAACATATTATAAAATCTCTTAAAGATGCAAAAATACAGGCAACAGGGACAGAAGGCGTTAAGGAAGGCCAGTGGGCGCTTCTGGATTTCGGACACCTGATCATCCATGTTTTTGAATCGGAAGCCAAGGCGTTTTACGATCTTGAAGGGCTGTGGAGTGATGCCGAACCGGTTGATCTGAGTGAATTTAATACGCAGACAGTAACAAATATGGAGGATGACGATGGGTTCTGAACAACAACCGGTCAATATTTTGATGATACTTGACGGATGGGGCATCAACGCATCAAAAAAGGGTAATGCCGTGGCTGCGGCCGATACACCGTTTCTGGACACACTTCTAGCCGACTTCCCCAGTACCACCCTTAAATGTCATGGTGAGGCCGTGGGTCTTCCCGACAGTACCATGGGCAACTCCGAAGTGGGACATATGAACATCGGGGCCGGCAGGATCGTGGCCCAGGATTTTGTCCGGATCAACACGGCGATCCGGGATAATAGTTTCTCTTCTACCCCGGCGCTGGTTGCAGTCATGGACAAGGTGAAACAGGCCGGCAAAAGTCTTCATCTCTTGGGACTGCTTTCCGATGGCGGGGTCCATTCCCACATCAATCACCTGTTTGCTTTAATAAAAACGGCAAAGGATCAGGGTATTGAAAAAGTTTATATTCACCCCATCATGGACGGCCGGGACACCTCTCCCACATCAGGCATTAATTTTCTAAAACAGCTTGACGAAAAAATCCAGGATCTTGGCACAGGCAAGGTGGCGACCATGACCGGGCGCTTCTGGGCCATGGACCGAGACACCCGCTGGGAACGGGTACAAAAAGCCTATGAACTGTATACCCAGGGCAAAGGCGTTGATGCTTCGGATCAAACCCCTGCCCAGGCCATCCAGGCCGCCTATGACAGGGAAGAAACCGATGAATTCATTAAACCGATATGCTTTTGCCCGGGCAATGAAGGAACCGTTGAACAAGGAGACGGCCTCATTTTTTTCAACTTCCGGGCCGACCGAGCCAAGGAGATTACCCGGGCCTTCACGGAAAAAAATTTTGACGGATTTAAACGCACCGTAAATCCAACACTTTCCGATTTTGTGTGCATGACCCAGTATGACGAGCACTTTGATCTGCCTGTTGCCTTTGCTCCCCAACACCTGGACAAAATTTTCGGGCAGATCCTAAGCGAAAATAAAATTTCACAGCTTCGCATTGCAGAGACTGAAAAGTACGCCCATGTCACCTATTTTTTCAACGGTGGTGATGAGGCCGTTTTTGCCGGGGAAGAGCGCATACTGATCCCCTCACCCCGGGACGTGGACACCTATGACCAAAAACCTGAAATGAGTGCAGACAAAGTGGCGGACAAAACCTGCGAGCAGATTCATTCAGGCAAGTTTCAATTTGTGGTGCTTAATTTTGCCAACATGGACATGGTAGGTCATACCGGTATATTTGATGCGGCGGTAAAGGCATGCGAAACCGTGGATCGCTGTGTAAAAAAGGTGGTGGAAGCCATCTGGGAAACCGGCGGCACCGCTTTTATCACGGCAGACCACGGCAACTCCGAACAGATGCTGGCCCCTGACGGATCCCCCCATACGGCCCATACCTTAAATCCGGTGAGGTTTATTGTTGCCGCCCAACCACCTCCTGCCATAACGCTTCAGGAGGGCAAGCTTGGAGATATAGCACCGACCATACTTAATGTTCTCGGCATAGCGCAGCCATTGGAAATGACAGGCCAATGTCTGATCCTTAATAAGTCAACAAAGCATACTAATTTCTTAATTTAACAGTGTATACATTATGATACTTGATCAAGTTACCGACTATATTACCGGCAAAGAGATAGATAATGTCGGCGCTGAAGCCAGCCGCCAGATTTTTGAAAAATTCCTGGTGGAGACCAAAGGATACGCCAAATCAGATATTCTTGTGGATGTCCCGTTAACCGTGCAGTTCAAGGGTGAAGACTATCCATCCGTGATTGATCTGATTGTAAGTGTGGAAGACCGCCCCTTTATGGCCATCACCTGTGTGGCAGGATCTATCGGATCCTATGAAAGGGAAATTCTGGCCGGTGCCAGACTGGTCTATGACCATATTGTTCCCTTTGCCGTATCTACGGATGCCAGGGACGCCATTATCAAAGATGCCTGCACAGGAGACACCATCGGACAGGGACTTGATGTCGTCCCGGATCATTCCCAGGCCAAAGAGCAGCTGAAAAAAATTGAAGCCACGCTTCTTGATCCCGGTAAAAGAAGCGGTGAAATGATTATCTACAGATCTTTCAACCTGGAAAAGGTCAATAAATAACCATGGGCCTTATCCCGTCAAGCAGGGTTTGAATTTCAGGAATAGTGAAATTCAAACCCTCCAGGTTAACGGCGTCACACACAAATTCAGGCATCATTCGTTTTGTATGCATCAATGCCCGTTTTTTATCGGGGTCATTCCCCAATGACGCGCCGGCATCGCTATCTTATTATGCCTTTGGCACATCCTTGCCGCAATGTTTACATACTGTGGCCCGTTTTTTAATAATCTCGGCACAGAAGGGACATTCCCGGGTAAAGTGGCGTTCATGAAGCTGTTCAATGGCTTTATTCACCCCTTCCTGTAATACCGGGGTGGGAAACTTATGGTTTATCAGGTATTCCACGGCCGTGGCATCACCTAATTCGCCAACCATTTCTGCCGCTTTCAACCTTGCCTTGGGCGGAATCTTGGCATCCAGGCAAATTTTTAAAATCTCATCCCAATCTTTAGAAATATAATAATCCGTCAGAATGGAAAACGTCTGTTTCATCAACTCTTTTTTGGCCTGTTCCGCAGCAAGGGCCGCATCATCCATAACAGTGCCGGTGCCGCCGATGGGGCTGAACACAGGCATGTATTCAAAATGGTCGGCACCTGGTTCGCAAAAGCACCGGTAGGAGGCGAGTGTTTCCATGGATTCTTCAAGATGCTCCCATCCCTTTTTATAAGACGGGCAGTCATCATTAAAACATACAAACAGATAGGGCGTTTGCCAACCCAAACCGTCGGAAAAATTGATGGGCGGAATCTCCCACAGGGTCATGGGCTGATCGCAATGGGGACAATGGGGCTTGTCCATCTTTAAATATTTTTCAAGCAGTTCTTCTTTGGTCTCAAATGCCATTGTTTTCTCCTTATTTTAGTAGTACCGGATCACAACCGGCAATACCCACCATAATAAGCACAGAGGGATGGTTGTCAAACCATCCCTCTGTATAAGAAACTGGAGACAAGAAACAAGAAACAAGAGGGCGAAGCGCCTGCGGCGCCCATTTTAGGCATGTCTTGGCGGCTCAGCCGCCTTCATTTTTATGAAAATAGTTGCGTTACGCTATGGTTGCCAGCACATCATCCTTAGCCACGGAATCCCCTGGTTTGAAATTAATGGCGGTAATCGTTCCGTCGGCTGTTGCCGGAAGAAGGTTTTCCATCTTCATGGCCTCGATCACCACGACGGTATCACCGATATTCACCGAATCCCCCACATTTTTTTCATACTTGACAATCACACCGGGCATGGGTGCCGCAACGGGGGTGCCGGAACCTGCAGCCGCATCAGGTTTGGGTGCAGGTGCAGGCGCAGCCGGTTTGGGTGGTGCCGCCGCCGGGGCTGCCGGGGGAACTGCAGGGGCGGATGGTGCCACAGGGGCTGCGGCAGGCGTTACCGCAGCCGGCGACGCATAGGAGATCACAGGAGACCCACCCACTTCATCGACACCAACCTCAAAACATTCACCGTCCACAAAAACATTAAAGGTCCTGGCAAATTCGCTTTTTTCAGGAAGATCCGCAGCGGGTTCAATGAGTTTGCCGGCTTTGGCCTTTTTAATCATATCATCCCGTTTTTTAACATCTTCCAGGGTAATAGGTTTGACAGTATCAGGCACCTGTTCCTTTCCGTATTTCTGCATCAGGTATTTTTTGCCGGTTACAGGGAACAGGGCAAAAAGAATAAGATCCTCCTCATCTACGGCCAGATCGCCGATCTCTTGCCTGGCTTTTTCAAGCTCCGGTGTCAAAACCTCAGCCGGACGGCAGGTAATGGGGTCTTCACCTCTCTCATAGCCTTTAAGCGCTTTTTTCTGCACCTCGGCATCAATGGGTATTGCCGTTTTACCGTACAGACCGTAACACAGCTCCTTGACCTGGGCCGTCATCATTTTGTAGCGCTCATCTTCCGTATCAAACAGCACATTGTTTACTGTCTGGGTACCCACAATCCGGCTGGTGGGCGTCACAAGCGGAATCTGTCCCAGTTCTTTTCTGACCCGGGGCAGTTCTTTGTACACATCATTAATTTTGTCCAGGGCATCCATTTCCCGAAGCTGTTTCTCCAGATTGGCACGCATAAAGTCCGGTGTCTGGTGCAGGAGTACATCAATATCAATCAAGGAGACCTTGCTGTCATCCAGCAGGTGTTTATACTTGGGGATCACATCTTTTTCCAGGGTTTCATTGATCCGGGTAAGGGCCTTGATGTCAAATCCCGTATCCCGGTTGGTGCCCATGAGGCTCATCACAAAAGGTTCAAGTGCGGCATGGGATGTTCTGTATGCATAGGGCGTCATGCAGGTATCAATGATGTCAACCCCTGCTTCCACAGCCTTGAGATGGGTCATGGGGGACATGCCTGACGTAAAATGGGAGTGCAGGTGTATGGGCGGGGTGACTTCCGCCTTCAGCGCTTTTACCAGCTCAAACGCATCATAGGGCGCCATCAATCCGGCTACATCCTTGACGCAGATGGAATCAGCCCCCATATCCTCAAGTTCTTTGGCCTTTTTCACATAATATTCCAGGTTATAGAGCTTTCCGCCCAGGCGGGGCTCTGTCAGGGTGTAACAGATGCAGCCCTGGAAATGCGCACCACACCGTTTCATTACAGGTACCACGGTTTCAAAATTTCTGTAATCATTGAGCGCATCAAAGGTTCTGAAAATATCCAGCCCGTTTTCCACGGTTTTTTTAACAAAAAGTTCGGCCAGATCATCGGCATAGTTACGGTACCCCACAAGTTTCTGGCCGCGCATCAGCATGGAAATGGGGGTTTTTTTGAAATACCGTTTCAGGGTGCGAAGCCGCTGCCAGGGATCTTCGTTGAGATACCGGTGCATCGTTTGAAAAGAGGCCCCGCCCCAGACTTCAACAGCCCAGAACCCGATTTCATCCATCTGTTCGGCGACAGGGATCATATCTTCGGTGCGACCCCGGGTGGCAAACAATGACTGATGGCCGTCCCGCAGGGAGAGATCCTGAATTTTCAGGGGATTTTTTGCCTTTGCGCGCACGCCGGAGTAATCCATCTCAACCATTTTAACTTCATTGTGATCGGTCATAATATCCTACATAAATTATATTTTATTAATTTTGTTATTTCAGCATTCTTTGCCGTATCATTGCATTGGCATTCATAATCGCCTGCCGGCCGGAAAGGCCCCAAACATTCATCTGTCCCATCCGGGCGGAAACCGAAGCGTTGGCGGCAGCATCCGCTGCCTGGTTTTGCATTGCAACAACAGCTGCCTCTTCTTCCGTTTTGACATACATATGAACAGCAGCCATGGCCGCCGTCAATTTTTTGTTTGTCATGTAAAAAAGGCTCCTTGGATTTTTAAACTTTTTTTATATAAAAACATCACAAAGTAATAAACCACCCGATGGCTGTTACACAGGGATATTTCCGTGTTTCTTGGCCGGCCGGAATTCCCGTTTAGTCACCACGGCCTCAAGGGCATCTATAAGCCGTGGCCGGGTTTCACTCGGCACAATGACCGCATCCACATACCCCCGAGCTGCGGCACAATAGGGATTGGAGAACTGGGTATTGTACGCGTCTATTTTTTGCTTGCGCGTGGCTGCCGGGTCTTCGGCATTTTTAATCTCCCGTGCATGGATAACGTTTGCCGCACCTTCAGCGCCCATGACGGCAACCTCGGCCATGGGCCAGGCAAAGGCCATATCCGCACCAAGATGCTTGGAGCACATGGCAATATATGATCCCCCGTAATCCTTTCTTGTAATCAGCAGAAGCTTGGGCACCGTGGCCTCAGCGTAGCACCATAACAGTTTTGCCCCGTGCCGGATGACCCCGCCCCACTCCTGGTGGGAACCCGGCAGATACCCAGGGACATCGGCAATGGTGAGCATGGGAATGTTAAATGCATCACAGAACCGGATAAACCGGGTGGCCTTGTCGGAGGCATCAATATCCAGGCAACCGGCCATAACCATGGGCTGATTGGCAATAATGCCGATAGGGCGACCATTGAGCCGGGCAAAACAGATCACAATGTTTTTGGCAAAATACTGGTGGGGTTCAAAAAAGTAGCCGTCGTCCACAATGGCGGCAATGACCTGTTTGACATCATAAGCCTGGTTGGATTTATCCGGAATAATGGTGTCAAGAACCGGGGCCATGCGATGCGGGGAATCGTCCGTGGGTTTGATCGGGGGATCTTCCATATTGTTGGACGGCAGAAAGGATAAAAGCTGTTTGATCTGTTCAATGCAGTCCTCATCAGACTCACAGGCAAACTGCGCCACCCCGGACTTTTCGTTATGGGTCATGGCACCGCCAAGGGCCTCAGAGGAAATTTCCTCGCCGGTGACCGCCTTGATGACATTGGGGCCGGTGATGAACATATATGCGGACTTCTTGACCATAAAGATAAAATCGGTCATGGCCGGAGAATACACCGCCCCGCCTGCCGTGGGCCCCATGATGGCCGAAATCTGCGGAATCACACCCGAAGCCGCGGAATTACGAAAAAAAATTTCGCCGTAACCCGACAACGCGTCAATGCCCTCCTGTATCCGGGCTCCGCCGGAATCATTCATGCCGATAACCGGCGCGCCGGCTTTAATCCCTAAGTCCATGACCTTACAGATCTTCTTAGCCTGCATTTCTCCTAAAGATCCGGCCGAGGCCGTAAAGTCCTGGGCATAGGCAAAGACCAGGCGACCCTCTACCTTTCCATGGCCGGTTATTACACCATCTGCGGGAATTTCCTTGGTTTCCATGCCGAAATTGGTACACCGGTGGGTCACGAACATGTCCAGTTCCCGGAAGGTACCGGCGTCAAACAGCAGGTTAAGGCGCTGTCTGGCATTCAGAACGCCCTTTTCACGCCGTTTACCCAGGGCTTTCTCACCGCCCATGGCCTTAATTTTTTTCTCTTTCAGCCTTAATTCCTGAATTTTGTCGGAAGTGACACCCATAATTCACATTTCTTTTTAAAATTATATAGTTGTAGAATGGATTTATTTAACTATTTTTTTTCTAAAATTTAAAGTAGTCTAAAAACCAGACCAGGATTAAAACGTCACTGTGCCAGGGTAAACCGCCATGCGCAGAACCAGGTTTCAGGATGGGGATCAGGCGGGCACCCGATACATTCGGTTTCTATTCTGTCATCAACGCCTTCGGCAAAACGGGCATACTCAACAAGGCCGCCGGACTTGCAGGGATAATCATCCAGCCCTTTGCGCATTCTTGCCCGTTGAACCCTGCAGTCGTTCATCTGAAAAACAAAACCGTCCGCAGTTTCTTCCACAATGCTCTGCTTGTTGATGAATGCGTACATCCTGAAATTCAACGCTTTTTTAAGCCCCTCAAGTCCCGGATGTTTTCCCAGGCCCAGAATATTTTTTATGCGGTGGGCTTCAAAGGGGGAAAACCGGGCCCAGCAGGAGTCATTGCACCGTTTTGCATCGTTCATACCGTGCGCAAACTCCACCGCCTGAAACCAGACCCCGTCATTTGCCAGCCAGGATTTACCCACGGCGGCCATCAATTTCTCGGTTGTGGCATCATCCAGTGACATCAACGCTTTAGGCATGCCCTGGTCCAGTTCAAATCCCAGGGTACGGGACAGATGTTTCATGAGAATGGCAATTGACGATTGTGTGGCCGTATCCAGAGCGGTAAGCGCCTTTTCCATACCCATCTGGTGCTGGACCTCATTAAACCAGAGGCCGTAATGGACAACAATACGGGTAAACATGTCGATCAGCTGTGTTTTCTGCATATCAGGGGTAAGATCCTGGACTTGGAACGGAGTGGAATCTTGCATGAATCGGCCTCCTTGTTTTACGGTTTTACACAAATTACTCAAACTCTTTCCCGGTGTCAAGATGCTTTGTTTTCAAAACACGGGAACCGCATGCCATATTTTTTAATGTATATGCTTGCTTTTTTTATCATGAAGAACAAGAAGTTCAGGAAGATATCAGGGACTTAAACGTTGTGTTCACCCTGACGTTCATGGTGAATGAACGGATATTGCGTTCAGGTGATTTACATTATTTTTACATATACTCTCAAGTTCAAAATAATGGTCATTTGACCATTATTTTTCTTGACACCACAACAGAGCAATCCTATATTATGATCAAATGACCAAAACGAGTGGCATCAGCCGTGGAAAATACGGCAGATACCGTAACAGGCAGGGTGAATAAATAACCCTGACAAAATAGATATGAAAGGAGAAAATATCATGCCGGGATTTAATCAGAGAGGACCACAAGGATTAGGACCCATGACCGGAAGAGGAATGGGGCTTTGCGGAAACCGCAACATGACCGGGGCCGGATACGGTGCTGGGTATGGGGCAGGTTATGGCGGCCGGGGATTTGGCCGGGGATGTGGCGGCGGCGGTCGTGGAATGGGGCGTTGGTTTGGCCCCGTTGGTGCGCCTGGGGCAGCAGATGAAACCACGCTTCAGGAGAGGGCCAGAATACTGGAAGATGAGCTTAATGCCGTTAAGGCTCAGTTGAAGAACATGTCTGAAGACAAGTAATCCTCAATTCAGGTCCGAGAAAACAGGCAACCCGCTTGAACTCGGACCATCCATAAACGTAATCAGCCGCCGGGTGACAAATCCGGCGGCTGATTGCTTAAGGATAATAAGGAGGTTATACAGCCGGTTTTTAAATTCAAAAATCGGCGTTAAAGACAACCTACCATAAAATCATTATTTGTCAATAAAAAAGTTTCATAAACATAACTTTATTTAATTTTAGCCAAAACACGGGAGGCCCATTTGGTATCCCCCATACGGCTTGAAAGGCTGGTACCTAACTGGGACAATGCATCATTACCCAAGGCATTGAGTTCTGCTTCTTCATATACGGCAGCCGCATTTTCGGCATCTTGGGCGTCAACCAGAAAGGTTTCAGCCAAAAAGAGCTGGTCGCTGAATTCGGTCAGTTTTTGGCGCCCCAGGCTCAGCAGTTCTGAAAGGATGGCCTTGTCCGAAGTCTGCTGTTTAACCAACGCCACCAGACCGGCATAATCCTGTTTAGTGGCGCAAAGACCTTCGGCGGATTTATACAATGCCAATGCACGGTCTTTGTCACCAAGCAGGTTCAGGGTAACACTGCCGGCAAAGGTAAAGTCATAAACGGTCTTGGCTTTACCGGCTGCAGCACCCACAAGTTTTTGCGCCCACGCTTTGTCATTAAACTTCTCAATAACCGCAGCGGCAAGCTTCATAAGATCACCGTTACTTTTCGCCTTGTTCTCCAGCGCTTCATAGATTGATTTGACCCAGGCACTGTCCCCGAGGGTGTCCTGGATGGCATTGGTCAAGGTGTTGTAATCGCCAAAGCTTTTGCATTTGTCCAGAAGTGCCGTATAGATCTCTTTGATCCATTCCGCATCATTGAGATCAGCATGGATGACAGCAGCCAGTTTAATGAAATCGCTAAAATAAATGGTGATATTTTCGGATTTTTTATACAATTTGGCGGCATAAAAATTATCACCGGTTTCTTGGAATACTTTACCGGCCAAAATGCGCATGGGGGCGCAAGTGGTGATTTCATTTTCTTTCAGGGCAAAATTATCGTACAGTTTTCCGAATTCTTCACGCTTGGCTTTCTGAAACGCAATGGCGTCGGTCCAGGCTTTGTCGTCCTTGGCCACATCAAGAATGGCGTCTGCGGTTTTAAGGAAATCGGCATTATTTTTTACGGCAGCCTGGGCCTGTTTCAATACGGGCAGGGCAGCAGCGGTATCACCCAAATCTTTGGCCATGGCCAGGGCCAGGGAAACCAGCTGAGCGCAGTCAGGATTGGTGGCAGCCGCTTTCTGGTAAACGCCTGAGGCAAATGCTTGGTCACCGGTATTCTCGAAACTTGCCTTGGCCAGTTTCAGATATTCCTCAAACTTTGAATACTGGGCTTCGGCTTTTTTATACACAGACAAGGTGAACTCATTGTCATCCAGCTGTTCTTTGACGATTTCGGCAAACTTAAGCAGCTCATCCCCTTTTTCCAGAGACCCAACGGCTTTTTCATAAATGGCCCGGGCAAAATCCTTATCACCCAGATCTTTTATGGCGCCTGCAGCAAGGGCACTGAATCCGTCAGCCGTGGTGGCGGCCGCCATGCCTTTTTCGTAAATCTCCCTGGCTTTGTCCTGGTCCTTGGTGCTGTCCAGGATGGTTTTGGCAAAGGAAACAAAATCATCGGGTTTGGTACACTTTTCAAAGGCCTTGTCCATGACCTGCTTGGCCATGTCCGGATCGGTTTTGGCCAGCTCATTGCTCAACGTAAGAAAATCGTTGAGCTTGGTGCATTTGCCCATGGCAGCCTCATTCATCTCCTTGGCCATATCATCCAGGCCAAGCTTGCCGGCAGCAGCGCCAAGGCCGATGAAATCCGCAGCGCTCATGCACAGCATTTTGGCGTTGGAAAGAAAATTGCCCACCACCTCATCGTCACCGATAATCTCTTTGGCCGCCTCGGCATACACCACGGCCTCATCATAGGTCTGGGCCCATTCAGCACCCTCTTCCATCAGCTCAACCGCCCAATCCTTGTCATCCAGGCCCGCGACGATCTCCTTGGCCACACCAATATACTCTTCCGGTGCATCACAGCTTTCCGCTTTTTCTTCCAGTTCTTCTTTGAGTCCCATAATCTCTCCTTATTTGGTTTTGTTTAATGATTTACGGGTATTATTCGTCAATTAATTATGTTTAACGGGAAACGCCCGTCAGCACGCAATCATTTCATGGGTAACCAGCAATATATAAACTTCCACGACTCTAATAACATACTGATATAAAAACAGACAATGGGGATTTTGAATAAAGTTGATTTTTTTACTATAATGAAGGCATATTAAATTTATATTCCTAAACGGAGCCGTCAATGAAAACCATTCAAAATGCTTGTGAACTACATCCCAAAGCCCTGGATATCAATGTCGGGGATCAAATTGAAAAGCTGGACGAGGTCATCAGCGCGACCGAAGGGAAAGGGTATTTTAAGAAGACATTTATTACCGATGGAATGAAAACATTGCTGACAAAGGGGATGGCACGGCTTGCCGGAAAATCCACAGATGCCGTATTTCATCTCAAACAGGCCATGGGTGGTGGTAAAACCCATTTGATGGTGGGTTTCGGGCTTCTGGCAAAGGATGCAGAACTTCGGCAGGTCCTGATCGGAAGCATGCCATACCAGGGAGATTTTACAGCTGCTAAAATCGCTGCATTCAACGGACGAAACAACCCGGGGAATTATTTCTGGGGGGAATTGGCCCGCCAACTTGACCGGGAGTCTCTGTTTAAAGAATACTGGGAGTCAGGCGCCAAAGCCCCGGATGAGCAGGCATGGCTCTCCTTGTTTGAAGGGGATGAGCCCATTCTGATCCTGATGGATGAGATGCCGCCCTATTTTCATTATTATGCCACCCAGAGCTTGGGCCATGGCACGGTGGCGGATGTGGCCACCCGGGCGTTTTCCAACATGCTGACCGCGGCCCAGAAAAAGAAAAACATCTCCATTGTGGTCTCTGACCTTGAGGCGGCCTATGATACCGGGGGAAAATTGATTCAGCGGGCCCTCAATGACGCCTCCCAGGAGCTGGGCCGGGCCGAGGTAAGCATCACCCCGGTTAACCTTGAATCCAATGAAATTTATGAAATTCTGCGGAAAAGGTTGTTCCGGAAACTGCCGGATAAAAATGAAATCAGCGAAATTGCCGCAGCATACGGGTCCAAATTGGCAGAAGCCGCCAAAGCCAAAACCGTGGAGAGAAGTGCCGAAGCCCTGGCGGAAGAGGTTGAGGCCACCTACCCCTTCCACCCCGGCTTTAAAAGTATTGTGGCCCTGTTCAAGGAGAATGAAAAATTCAAACAGACCCGGGGGCTTATGGAACTGGTTTCCCGTCTGCTGAAATCCGTATGGGAAAGCAAAGAGGATGTCTACCTCATAGGTGCCCAGCATTTTGATCTTTCCATTCAGGATGTCCGTGAAAAACTGGCTGAAATTTCCGCCATGCGGGATGTCATTGCAAAAGATCTATGGAATTCCACGGACAGTGCCCATGCACAGGTGATTGACTTCAATACAGGGAATAACTACGCCAAACAGGCCGGCACCCTGTTACTTACAGCCAGTCTTTCAACGGCTGTGAACTCCGTAAAGGGACTGTCTGAAAGTGAGATGCTCGAATGTCTCATTGATCCCCTTCGCCAGGCCGGGATTTACCGGGCTGCTTTTGAGGAACTCCAGAAAAACGCCTGGTATCTCCATCAGACCCAGGAAGGCAGGCATTACTTCGACCACCAGGAAAACTTGACCAAAAAACTTCAGGGGTATGCGGACAAGGCCCCCCAGCCCAAGGTGGATGATTTGATCCGGCACCGCCTCAATGAAATGTATAAACCCACCACCAAAGAAGCCTATGAAAAGGTCCTGCCCCTGCCGGAAATGGATGAGGCCTCAGCGGCCCTGAAAACCGGACGAGCGTTGCTCATCATCAGTCCGGACGGGAAAACGCCTCCCGGCGTGGTGACTAAATTTTTTCAAAATCTGGTTAACAAAAACAATGTATTAATTCTCACCGGGGACAAGTCCTCCATTGCCGACATCGATAAGGCGGCCCGCCATGTCTATGCGTCTGCAAAGGCGGATAACGAAATCCAGCCATCCCACCCCCAGCGCAAGGAGCTGGATGAAAAAAAGGCCCATTACGAACAGGATTTTCAAGCCACCATCCTTGCCGTATTTGACAAATTGCTTTTTCCCCACAACATGAGAGGGGAAGACATACTCAGGCACAAGGCGCTGGACCTGACCTATCCGGCCGGGGAACCCTACAGCGGGGAACGGCAGATCATCAAGACCCTGACGGCAGACCCCATTAAACTTTATACCCAGGTCTCTGAAAATTTCGATGCCCTCAAGGCAAGGGCTGAAACCCTGCTTTTCGGCACCCGGGATGAGGTCCGGAAAACTGATCTGCTGGACAAAATGAAGCAGAACACCCGCATGCCCTGGATGCCTGTCAAAGGCTTTGACCAGCTTGCCCTTGAGGCATTCCAGCGGGGGATCTGGGAAGACCTGGGGAACGGCTATTACACCAAATCGCCCAAGCCGAAAACCACCGAAGTCATCATAACCGAAGACAGTGACCCGGATGATCAGGGTAAAATCCGCCTGAAAGTGGATACTGTTAATGCCGGCAACACCCCTAAGATTTACTATGCCGAAGACGGAGAAGTCAGCGAGTCAAGCCCTCAGCTCAAGGATAATCATCTTGTTACCCAGGCCCTGCGGGTCCAATTTCTGGCCGTTGATCCCACGGGTAAAAATCAAACCGGGGCCCCCATGTCATGGCATAACCGGCTGATCATTCGAAACAAATTCAATAAGACCACCCGTACCCTGGAATTGTTTGTGGCCCCCAAAGGGAATATCAAATACACCCTGGACGGCTCAGAACCCCGGAACGGTAACGATTATTCAGATCCGATCCAGCTTGTGAATGAAGAGGCACGCGTTTATGTCTTTGCCGAATGTGACGGCATGGACGTCAAGCGAACCTTTACCTTTGCCGGAGTGGATGACAAAGATATTCCCATTAAACCAGACGCTCCGGCAGTGCTTTATGCACCGGCCCCCAAACGCCTGGACAACGCTTCCAAAACCTATAAAAGCCTTCAACTGGCCAAAGAAAAAGAGGTTCAATTTGAAATGGTAACGCTCCAGGTGGGATCAGCGCCGAAAATTGCCCACCTGTCCATGGGAGAGATGAAACTTAGTGCGGAATTCATCGAAAAAGAATTGATCCATCTCCAGTCCCTGGTCTCTCCGGAGGCACCCGTGGTATTTTCTTTTAAAAAGGCTCATTTCTCAACAGGCTTTGACCTGGAACAGTTTACAAAAGCGCTTGGGATTGAAATTCAACAGGGAGAAGTTGACCAATAATGGCGGAAATAGACTTCGGCGCACCGGATCAATTCGGCATGCACCATTTTTATGTGGCGGTGCCCCCCGGCGCAAGGGATGCTATCCGGATATTTGAAGATTACGGGTTTGACGGTGATGAGACCCTTCAGGAGACGACAATCTGCCGTGTGACCCTGGCCCGGGAGTTATGGACCCAAATCCGGGATGATGCCAGACGGGATTTCAACACCCGGCTGAAATCCAAAAAGCGAAGTACCGGCGCCTGGAAAGTGGGAAATGTGCAACTGGATCGTTTTCTGGGCCGTGAACTCTGTGTTCTGGCCTGGGCCGCCGAATTGGCCTCCCCGGATCAATGCGCTGTGATCTGTCAAAAGTGGCTGGCCCTGAGACCCGAAGAACGGTGGTGGCTGTACAGCAAAACCGCCTCTGAAGCCGGTCTGGAAGACCAGGCAGGCAGGGGTTGGCGAAAAGCCCTTTACTGTGCCCTGTCCGACGGCACGAATGTCAGGGTGGCCCCGAAAAAGAAACCCAGGCGAAAAAAAAAATCTGCGGAAACGTTTGAACCCTCTTTATTTGATTTTACGGAAAACGGAGATATATAATGGCATTGCGCCCTTTTGAGTGGAAAGATAAACCGGCTTTGATTGAACACTTGTTTCCGGTGCAGAAGATTTCGGCTGAGAGTTTTAGAGAGCAGATGGCAGGGGCCGGAAAAACCCTGACTGCACTCGGCAGTTATTGGAAAGGCCGTAAGCCTTTGATTTTGAATAAAGCCTGTATTTTGGGGGCGCTTCTTCCTGTTACGGACGATTTGCTTACTGACCTTAAAATTTTTGAATTGCTCATGGGAATGGATACAGAGTCTATGCAGGCTCGTTTGGAAGCTAAGTTACCCGCCTCAAGAAGGGATCAGGTAGGAGAGTTATTGGTCCTTCCTTTTAATGAGCAGGTAAAAAAGGCGAAACGGGCAGAGGAGATGGATGATTCGCTTTTTGTCCATATATGGAGGCGAGTTAATAAACATTTTGGCACTTCAGCAAATTCTTTTCCTGAATTGATTGAAGAAATGGGAATTGCCCGATTCGGACATAGGCCCAAAATGGCCGATGTGTTTTGTGGTAGTGGCCAGATTCCATTTGAAGCAGCACGTTTAGGATGTGATGTTTATGCTTCAGATCTCAATCCAATCGCTTGTATGCTGACCTGGGGAGCTTTTAATATTGTTGGTGCGAATCAAGAAAAAAGCAAAAAGATAAAAGCTGTACAAAACGAGCTGACCAAACAGATACAAAAACAAATTGAAGCACTTGGGATTGAAAAAGATGGAAAAGGTTGGCGTGCCAAGGCATTTCTGTACTGTGTAGAAGTAATTTGCCCTGAAACTGGATGGAAAGTGCCTTTGATTCCGAATTTGATTATCAGCAAACCACGTTCTGGAATAAAAAATAACGTTGTGGCTAAACTTGTACCTGTCTCAGATAAAAAAAAATATGATATCCAAATCTTGGAATGGGTAGATACAGAAGAACTTTATTTGTATCAAAACGGTACGGTACAAAATGGTGAATTGGTTCACTCACCAGACGGTATTACAAGTTATCGAACAAAAATTTCTTCCATACGTGGAGACTACAAAGAAGGTAAAAAAAATAAAAATCGATTGAGAAAGTGGGGGAAATCAGATTTTATTCCCCATCCGGATGATATTTTTCAAGAACGCCTTTATTGTGTCCAATGGATTCGCACGAGAGCAACGGGACGTGGGGATGAATACCAGTTTCGTTCAGTCTCAAAAGGGGACCTGGTCAGAGAAAAAGAGGTAATAGATTTTGTTAGTTCTCACCTTTCGGAATGGCAAGAGAAAGGTGTTATTCCAGATATGATTATTGAAGCAGGCGCTAAAACTGATGAACCTATACGCACCCGAGGCTGGACCCATTGGCACCACCTTTTTAACCCACGACAATTATTAATTGCAGGTTTAGTAAATATGCATTCAGGTGAAATTGGTAAATTTTGCCTATCGTCAATATTGAATTGGAATGCCCGTCTTTCTATTTGGGGAAATTTAGATGGGGGAGGCGGATCTGTTAAAAATGTTTTTTTAAACCAGGCTCTTAATACATCATATAATTATGGCACCAGAACAGTAAAAACTATAGGTAGTTTAATTCGCTTTAGAGTTGTTGAGTCTCTTATACAATGTAAGATTGCAAAAGTAAGCGCTCACCCAGCTCAAGAGATTGAAGTAGAAAATGATATCTACATCACAGACCCCCCATACGGGGACGCTGTAAAATATGAAGAGATTTCAGAGTTTTTCATTGCCTGGCTAAGAAAAAATCCCCCAAAAGAATTCTCCCATTGGACCTGGGACAGCAGACGATCTTTGGCCATCAAAGGAGAAGACGAAGGCTTTCGCCGTGGTATGGTCGCCGCCTACCGCAAAACAGCAGAGATGATGCCGGACAACGGTATCCAGGTCCTCATGTTCACCCACCAAAGCGGTGCGATCTGGGCTGACATGGCCAATATCATCTGGGCGGCCGGTCTCCAGGTCACTGCGGCCTGGTATGTGGTCACGGAAACAGACTCGGCCCTGAGACAGGGCGCCAATGTCAAGGGCACGGTCATCCTTATTCTGCGTAAACGGCGCAAAAATCTGGATACCTTCCGGGACGATCTGGGATGGGAAATAGAGGAAGCGGTCAAGGAACAGGTGGAATCCCTGGTGGGACTGGACAAGTCCGTCCGGGCCACCGGCGCCGAAGGCCTGTACACAGATGCCGACCTCCAAATGGCGGGTTATGCGGCCGCACTAAAGGTGTTGACAGCGTATTCCGTCATCGACGGAAAAGACATGGTGACCGAGGCGGAAGCCCCACGGGTGCCCGGTAAAAAAACCTTTGTGGATGACCTTATTGAATTTGCCGTTCAGACGGCGGTCCAGTTTCTCGTACCTACCGGTTTTGAAAAGAACGAATGGCAGAATCTTCAACCCGTGGAGCGGTTCTACCTGAAAATGGCAGAGGTGGAATTCCAGGGCGGCAAAACCCTGGACAATTACCAGAACTTTGCCAAGGCATTTAAGGTGGCCCATTTTGATCAGGTCATGAGTGACGCCTCCAGGGCCAATTCGGCTCGCCTGAAACTCTCTTCGGAGTTCCGCAGCGCCTTGATGTCCGGGGATGCTGAAATTGCCGGAACCCCTTTACGGGCACTGCTATTCGGGCTCCATGAAATCACAAAAGATACGGATATTGAAGATGTCCTGCTCCACCTCATGGACTTTTGCCCCAATTACCTGGCCAACAAATCCCTAGTGGCCAAAATGGCGGACTATCTGGCTGAAAAACGTCAGGGGCTGAAACAGACAAAAACGTTTCGCCCGGATAAAGAGGCAGAGGCTGCCAGAATCCTGGCCGAAGCCATCCGGAACCAAAGATTATGATGGCCTGTATGGTTTTCAACCACCACAGCCTTCGGACAACATCATGACCCTTCGCCGCTTCTCCTCAAGAACCGAACCGCTGGACACGGCGTTTCTTGCCAAGGCCCTTCAGGGGGCATCACAATACTTTCGTATTGCCGGTTATTTTAGAAGCTCTATTTTTGAATTGGTCGGGGAGGAAATTTCAAAGATTTCCGATGTCAGAATCATCTGCAATTCAGAGTTGGACATGGCGGATTTCAAAATTGCCACAGGCCGCAATACAGCCCTCAAAGCGCGGTGGAACAAAATTGATGTGGAAGCCGAAGCACTGGTTCAAAAAGAGCGGTATAAAGCGCTGGATCAACTGCTTACAGCCGGAAATGTCCAAATTCGGGTCGTGCCCAGGGAGTTGCTGTTTCTCCATGGAAAGGCCGGCGTTATTTATTACCCGGATGGCCGACGAACCTCTTTTATTGGATCTGTAAACGAATCAAAATCAGCTTTTTCACAAAACTACGAACTGATATGGCAGGATGATGATGCGCAAAGTGCGGATTGGGTGGAAGAAGAGTTCCATGCACTGTGGGAAGACGGGGTCCCCCTGCCCGAAGCCATTCCGGCGGAAATCAACCGGGTGGCCAACCGGCAGGAAGTCACCATTGATGTGCTCAAGCCGTCCCAGGTACCGGCTGCCGCCCTTGCCGAAGCCCCCATATACCGTGGCGGAGAAGCGTTGCAACCCTGGCAGCGGTCATTTGTTACCCTGTTTCTTGAACATCGAGACATTTACGGTCAGGCCCGGCTGCTTCTGGCCGATGAAGTTGGTGTCGGCAAAACACTCTCCATGGCTGCCAGTGCATTGGTCAGCGCTCTGCTTAATGACGGGCCGGTTTTAATTCTTTCCCCGTCAACGCTGACATTACAATGGCAGATTGAAATGGTGGATAAACTGGGGATTCCGTCTGCGGTCTGGTCTTCTCAGAAAAAAGTCTGGCTTGGCCCCCAGGGACAGATGCTCTCTTCCAAAGGAGATCCGGCGGCCATAAAAAAATGTCCTCACAGGATTGCCATTATTTCCACCGGGCTGATCATGCATCAGCGGGACCACGGCGATTTTGTAAAGGAAGCAGGCCTGCTCCTTGGACAGAAATTCGGCACCGTGATTTTGGATGAGGCTCATAAAGCAAGGGCTAAAGGCGGGGTTGGAGAAAAGGCGGCCCAGCCCAATAACCTGCTGGCCTTTATGCAACAAATAGGCAGACGCACCCGCCATATGATTCTGGGTACGGCCACACCCATTCAAACCAATGTCCGGGAGTTATGGGATTTGCTTGGTGTCTTAAACTGTGGTGCCGATTTTGTTCTCGGCGATTCGCAGTCCCCCTGGCAAAGCCATGAACAGGGGATTCCCATGGTAACCGGTAACATTAACATTGTATCGGAAAAGGAGGCATGGCAGTGGTTGAGCAATCCATTGCCCCCGGCATCCGACCATGCGGTGATACAAAACGTGAGGGAGATCCAGGGCATTCCATCCGATGTTTTTTATTGCACCCATGATTTTGAAGACCTGAATTATATGCTCCGGAACATATGGTTGTCTGAATGCCTGACCCCGGAATTTTTTAAAATGAATAACCCCATTTTGCGCCACACCGTTCTTCGAAAAAGAAAACAGCTCGAAGATGACGGGCTCCTTGAAAAAGTAGGCGTAAACGCACACCCCAACAGGGTCAATCCAGGCGTGTACCAGCATCGGTTCATTGATTTGGGTATCCCGACAAATCCCCCTTTTGACGTTGCCTATGACCAGGCGGAAAGATTCAGCACGCTGCTGCAGAAACGAATCCAAGCCGGTGGTTTCATGAAATCCCTGATGTTACAGCGGATCTGTTCCAGTTTTGCTTCAGGCCTCAGTACGGCCCAAAAGATGCTTCAACATTCTATATCCAATGAAGATGAAGAAAGTACTGACAGCGTTGAGCATATTCTATCGGATATGTCTCCCGCCGAAAGTGCCTGTCTGCAAGAAATAGTCACCCAGCTTTCCCGGCCGGAAGCCGTGGACCACAAACTGAATACCGTCAAATGGTTCCTGACGGAATTTCGTACAGAGGGAAAAACCTGGGTTGAGCATGGCTGCATTATTTTCAGCCAGTATTATGATACGGCCCAGTGGATCGCCGAAGAACTTGCAAAAGAATTATCCGAGGAGGTTGTTGCCGTATATGCAGGCTTGGGAAAAAGCGGGCTGTTCCGGGGCAGAGAATTTAATGCCGTAGAGCGAGAGGTCATAAAAGCGGCGGTAAAGCGCCGGGATATCCGAATCGTTGTGGCAACGGATGCCGCCTGTGAGGGGTTGAACCTCCAGACCCTTGGAACTTTAATCAATATTGATCTGCCCTGGAACCCGTCCCGGCTTGAACAGCGTCTGGGCAGAATCAAACGGTTTGGCCAGGCCAGAAAATGTGTGGATATGCTGAATCTGGTTTACAGTGGTACCCAGGATGAGAAAATTTATAACGTACTGTCCGAACGTCTCAAAGATACCTACGACATTTTCGGCAGTATACCGAATACCATACACGATGACTGGATCGATGAGGAGGAGAAATTAAAGGAAAGGATGGATGAGTATATGCACGAAAGGAAAAAAGCGCAAAATGCATTCTCCATCAAGTATCAAGCCACCCTTAATCCCGAAGCCCACCTCTGGGAACGGTGTGCCCAGGTTCTTTCCCGCAGGGATATTATAAACAAACTCAGTGAACCTTGGTGATGAACGGTTTTATTTCGGTCTCATTCCTAAGCCGATGCAAGCAATAGGAGGAAAACACCAGGCTGCCGTTAGAAATGTTGAAACAGCAGCCTGATGCATGATTATTAATGGCTGCTGGGTAAAAAATCAGGATACGCATTGCCACCATGTTCTGTGGAGTCAAGCCCTTCCAGTTCTTCTTCCGGGGATACCCTTAAGCCCATGGTCAAGTCAATAACCTTGAACAGGATAAAGGCCGTGCAAAATGTCCATGCAAAGCAGGCAACAATACCGATGCACTGTACGGACAGAATTTTAACACTTGTACCGCCGATGTTAAAGATACCGGCAGCAAGGGTGCCCCAGGCACCGCATACACCATGTACGGAAATTGCGCCGACAGGATCGTCAACTCTAATTCTATCAAAGAACAGTACGGAGAAAAAAACCAGAATACCGGCTACGGCGCCGATTATCACAGCGGAACCCGGTGTAACATTGGCACAGCCTGCGGTAATCCCCACCAGACCTGCCAGGGCACCATTCAAACTCATGCCCACTTCAGGCTTTCCAAATTTAACCCAGGAAACGACCATGGCCAGAACAGCACCTGTGGCAGCTGCCAGATTGGTATTTACAAAAATCATTGCAATACTTTTATCCGCAACGGTTGTTGACCCCGGATTGAAACCAAACCAGCCGATCCACAGGATGAACACGCCAAGGCCGGCCAGGGGGATATTGTGACCCAGAATCGGTTTAATACCACCGTCTTTGGTGAACTTTCCAAGGCGGGGACCAATAACGATGGCACCTGCCAATGCAGCCCAGCCACCCACAGAGTGAACAACGGTGGAGCCTGCAAAATCGATGAACCCAAGACCTTCAAGCCAGCCGGAACCGTTGAACAGTGATCCCCAGGCCCAGGAACCAAAGATGGGATAAATCAATGCGGACAGCACCGCGCTGTACATAAGGTACCCGGTGAATTTAGTCCGTTCAGCCATGGCACCGGAAACAATGGTGGCAGCGGTTGCGGCAAACACAACCTGGAACATCCAGAAGGCCAGTACCCAGGGATCGCCATCCACGTCAAAATCACTTAGAAAAAAGCCGGTGGTCCCAAAAAAACCGGTTTTAGAGGCACCGAACATCAGACCAAACCCAATGGCCCAGTAAAAAAGTGACCCCATGGAAAAGTCCATCAGGTTTTTCATCATGATGTTTACAGCATTTTTAGCCCGGGTGAAACCTGCTTCCACCATGGCAAACCCGGCCTGCATAAAGAAAACAAGACATGCCGCAACAAGAGTCCAGACGTAATCGGCATGGGTCTGAACCAATTTAATGGCCTCAGCATTGGAAAGTGCTGTGGGGGCCTCGTCTGTCCCGGCCCATGCTGCTGTAATGGTACAAGCCAACGAAGTCAGAATTATCAGTATATACTTCATTTTTTTAATCTCCTTATTGATATTAAATATTAATTCAGTTAAATTTTATAATGCTTCTGTTCCGGTTTCACCTGTACGAATACGAACAACATCTTCCACAGGAAGAACAAAAATTTTACCATCACCGATTTTTCCTGTTTTCGCTGTTTCTACAATTGTATCCACCACAGCCTGAGCCTGGTCATCGGCAACACAGATTTTCAATTCAACTTTGGGGACAAAGTCTGTCTGATATTCTGCACCCCGGTATACCTCTTTGTGTCCCTTCTGACGGCCAAAGCCCTTGACTTCCGAAATAGTCATTCCGTTAATGCTGATTTTGGCTAACGCATCTTTGACCTCATCCACTTTGAACGGTTTAATTACGGCCACGACTTTTTTCATTTTTACTCCCTTTGTTAAATATACATTCAAACAATGTGCGCTTTACGCTATTCAGAGAGCAAGAGCGGTGCCAAAAAAAATTTTTTTAAAAATTTTAATGTATCTATCTGAAATTAAATATATTTATTGATTTTGTTCGCCTGGCGTATTTGTAAATTAAATAACATTTTTGAGATATAATAGATAACATTAATGTAATTTCACGAATATAAACAATATAAGGGTACTTAAATCAATACAATTTTGTATTTTCATGCATTAAAAAAATAATAGAATGATAGGAAAGTGTAAAATATTATAAGATCCCACAACAAGCGGCCAGATGCATATTATACGGCAATTTATATTTTTTTTACCATTGACAAAAACGCAATCACACGATTAGATATCAGGTTAACCCAATTATCAAACCAAGCACCACAACGGATCGAACATTTATTAAGATTAGGCATACAACGGATGCAAAAGCGCATTAAAGAAAAAATTGAAGAAAATGAAAAAAATGCAACCAAGGTATTGAATTTATGCAAAGATGCCCGTGACCTCATTCGCATCCGAAAGCCCAGACAGGCGGAACCATTGTTGCTTGCCGCCCTGGAAATATCGCCTAAAAATCCGTATGTGCTGGTTGCGCTGGGTGATACCAAAAGAATGCAAAAACAGTTTACAACGGCGGCAAAATATTATCAGAGGTGTCTTGAACTAGACCCTCTGAACCCTTTTGCCATGTCCGGTCTTGGCGACGCATACAGGGGCGCCAATCATCTGGACAGAGCCATTGACATTTGGACCCAGGCCCTGGATGCTTATCCTGAAAACAACCTGGTGATGACCCGGCTGGCTGATGCTTTGACCAAAAAAGGGAAACTGACCGATGCCAGACGAATATATGAAAAAGCCATCGACCTGAATCCTGATGATCCCTTTGCCCTGTCAGGTCTTGGTAATCTCTACATCCGCCTTAGGGCGTTTGACCTGGCCGGGCCGCTTCTTGAGAAACTTGTCGCCAAGCAGCCCCAAAACCCCAGAGCCATCGGCGCATTGGCAAATTTTTACCGCAGGCAAAAGGATTTTTTGAGTGCAAAAGCGCTGTTCGAACAAATTTTGGATATTGATTGCCGGAATGTCTATGCCATAGACGGACTGGCAGATTGTGCCCGGGGCAACAAGGAATACGAAAAGGCAAAACAGCTGTGGGAAAAAGCGATGGCAGCCGGGATGAGTCCGGCCATCGCAAAAACCCGTATTGCAGATGCATGCGTTCAAATGGAACAGTTTGACCAGGCAAGAGATTATTATGATCAGGTATTGGCTGTGTCTGAAGACAAATTTGCCTTGTTTGGGCGATTGCGTCTGATCGAAACAGAACCGGGGGATGAACGCAATAAGATGATTAATGCCGCAAAAATTCTAAACCGCCTGTTTGTTCTTGATTCATCTGACGACCGGACACTGAGTGAATTTAATGTGTTCAGGACCCGGTATCCGGAAATTGATGCCTATATTCAGGCCCTTGGTCTATGATTTTCAACCCGGATTATGTGACCTATTTGATATTTAAAAAAAGGTGCCCTACAAAATGAGTGATAAACTTAACCTCCCCTCCCAATCAGATATCCAGGCCGTTTTAACCCTTGACCGGGATACCCTGCCAAGTTTCCCTCAGGTCGCGGCCAAACTGCTTGAAATATCAAAAGATGATACGGTGCCCCTGGCGGAGTTGACAAAAATCGTGGAGACAGACCCCGGTATTTCCATCCGGGTGCTGGAACTTGTCAATTCAGCATTTTACGGTTTGGGCAGAAAAGTAACCTCCCTGTCGGATGCCGTTGTCATCCTCGGTCTTGATGAAATCAAAAAGCTGGCTTTAACTATTGCCATTTTTGAAAAAATATTTAAAACCGGACATACAAAAGAGTTTAACCGGCTGATGTTTTGGCGCCATAGCCTTGCTGTGGCGGTGCTAAGCATGAAAATAGCCCAAAAAATCGAATATCCAAACCCGCAAGAGGCTTATACAGCCGGCCTGCTCCACGATGTCGGAAAAATTTTCTTAGATCTGCAGGGGCATCGGGACTATGGTGAATTTATTAGGAATCTGTCGGAATCCACAGATCTTGTTATTGAAAAAGAACGATCGGAAATCGGTTTGGGCCATGATGATATCGGGGCATTTTTCTGTGATCGATGGCAACTTCCCGAGAACCTGGTACTGGTCGTCAAATACCACCACCAGCCCTTTGAAAACCACGATCTGAGCGAGGATGAAAAAAAATTGATCGCCATCGTCTGTATGGCGAATTTCCTGTGCTGGATCCAGGGCATGGGATCCTTTGATTTCATCCGTCCCCCGATCCTTGCCCCGGAGGTGGAAGCCTGTATTAACCCGGAAAAAGTCGATATCATCAACTGCATTCTTGACATGAACAAAGAGATCGAACAGATCTCAGCCTTTTATCAGTTTGTTTTTCCATCGGTAAACCAACTTAAGGAGAATCTGCTGTGGGCGAATATCAAACTGTCCCGGGCCAATACCAAATATTATTACCAGGGAGACCCCACAAACCGGACACAAAATACGTCCTTAAGCCATGACAAGCGTTTGCCCTCGGACATTGGTTTTGAGATAGGTAAAGCCATGTCCAAGGCCAATACCGTCAAGGATGTATTGGGTATTGTCATGTATCAGGTGGGCTGCATTTTTGAACCCTGTCACTGGTCCATCCTGCTCAAGGATCCTAAAACCGGGGACATGATCTTTTCCGTGGTGGTGGGCACCAACAGCAAGCTGCTGCAAGGTGTACGACTGCCCAAGGGAGAAGGCATTGCAGGGTATGTCATGGAAACAGGCACCCCCCTGGTGGTGGATGATGTGACAAAGGATAAAAGATTCAGCAACTGGGTGGACAAACAGACCCAGTTTAAAACACGCTCAATCATTGCCACCCCGTTGAAAACCGATGATAAAATTTTTGGTGTTATTGAACTGATCAACCGGATCAATGAACAAACCTTCAGCGAACAGGACCTTGCCCTGCTATCTTCCATTGCCGAATATGCAGCCATTGCCATTGAACGGTCCTATTACCACCAGGCGTTAACCAACCTGGCCACCCGGGACAGTCTGACCGGGTTAAAAAATAGATGCAGTTTTGAACGGACCGTATCCGGCCCGGATGATTTCCAGGCCCGGTTGGGCCGGGTTTTTTCCATCCTTATCCTTGTGGTGGATGGTCTTACAAGGCACTACGAGGCGCTGGGGCAGGACAAATGTGACAAAGCAATCAAAAACCTGGCCGCCATTCTGAATAAAACCAAACGCCGTGAAGATCTGATTTTCAGATATGCGGACAACAGTTTTATTGCCCTTCTCCCCTCGACCTATTCCGATGGTGCCCAGAAAGCCCAGGCAAGGATAAAAAAAGCCCTGGCCCCGGCATCGGTGGAAAATAAACAAATATTTTCTTCTGTTACCATCCAGACCCAAACCATGGCAGGTGAAGATGCCGGTCAACTTAAAAGGCTTGTGGCCCAGGCCCTGGCCAAAACCCGTCAGCCTGAACAGGAAAGCAACGTGCCGGATATGCAGGAAAACATCCAGGGGCTGGTGGAAAATGAAATTGCCCGGAAAGAGGCCGAAGAGACAAAAGGCACAGTACCGGAACACCCCCAGAAAGAGGGCATTAAAAATTTTGGAAAATCCGTATCCCTGCAGGGCCAGTTCAAACGCCTTAAAACCGGAGAATTTGGAAAAATACGTGTCGAGCAGGTGTCATTATCGGCCATTGGATTCAGGATCTCAAAATCCCACCGTATCCACGTCAATGATTTTCTGGATATTGAATTCAACCTGGATGATATCAAACGGGCATTGATTCAACGCAGGGTGGTGGTCAGAAAGATCCAGGGTAATTACATTTACGGTGAATTCTATAACCCCCCACCGTATGCAAAAAACCTGGGTTTTTATATCTTCAGTTAGTGTTTGGACGCAAAGCCAGCCATATCAGCAATTTTGGGCTTATTACCGGGCTTGGCTTTTCTTCAGGGTTTCAATCAGTTCAGACACCCGTTTTCCCCCGTTTATTCCGGCCGTTGGATTTACTTTCAGCAGCTGTTCCCAGGCGTCAATGGCTTTGGCGATATCATTGAGGTCATGCATATAAACAACACCTTTGTTAAACCAGGCGGATTCAAAGCCGGGGTCAACAGCAACGGCCCTGCTGAAAGCGTCCAGGGCCTTTTCAGATTCATTATTCCGTCGATACATCACGCCTAAGTCTGTAAGAACATGTGGATTATCCGGTTGAATGGACAAAGATTTTTCATAGGCATTGATGGCATCCTCAAAACGATCCAGATCAAAAAAGGCATTGCCCAGTTCGACCCAGGCCTGGGCATTATCGGGATGTTCTTTCAAAATCCCCTGCAATTTCCTGATATGGGGATCAGCCATGGCTGCAAGGTCCTGTTTTTGAGCAACGCCCGCCCCTTTTCCAGGTGCCGGCGTGCCTTTGGGCATATTCCCCATCATGGCCGGCGGCATATGTCTTTTGCCCGGCTGCCTGGAATCCGCCAGCTTAAACGATGTATATGCGGTGCCGATCAAAAATCCCAGTGTCAGGGAAGTCAGAATGGAAATATAAAAGGTCTGCCGGGTGACCATATTTTCTTTTTTTGCGGTCTGATTCATTTTTTTTCCTAATTAATTATTATGAACGGTTATTACCTCCGCCTTTCTGAGGACTTTGCCGTTGCCGGTGTTAATGTAGCCGTTTTTAACGATTTCCAGCAGGGTTTCTTCCGGCAGGTCCGGGGCCTGCCGGGTATCGAGAATTTTGCACTGGGCCATGTTGGCCTTGCCCGCTTCAAACCGGATTTGCTCAATACCGTTTGATGTAAATGTGCGGTACAGTTTTTTAGAAATGGACCGGATATTTTTTTTCATCATCCTTGCGGGCTTATCCAAGGACTCCTTTTTGGCTTCAAGGTTTGCCTCCAGAGCCTCAAAGGCATCCATCACCTCAAAAAAACCGGACAGGAGCCGGGTTTCCCGGTCTGAAAAATCCTGCGCCTGCCGGTCAAGTTCCCGTTTGAGATCGGCTATACTTCGCTGAAAGCCGATGAGTTTTTCCCTGAGCTGCTCTTTTTTTTCAACTGTCATGGGTCTCATTGTCAAACAGGGTCAGGCAGGGGGCGTCAAATTCCGGGGGTTTTGCCTCCAGAGGGCGGCAGAGCCGCTCTTCCAGTCCTTTAAAATCAAAATGGTATAAAAATTCCTGGCATCCCCTTGAGACCGGATCCAGCAGCATTTTCTGGGCCTGGGCGATCTCTTTTGCACAAAATCGTTTTTGCCGCATCTGGAGGGCTGCCGCCCGGATGATCTCCTGGTTTGAGGCATCTTTACCAATATCAAGAATATAATAGGGATTTGCGGCCATCTTATGCTCCTATTGTTTTAATTTCACGCTGAATTTGCTTCACCAGGTCATGACGCCGGTCAACGACGGCAACGGCGTCCTTCAGCTTTATCAGTTCCAGCTTTATCAGTTCCGGGGACACATCCTGGTCATGGATCATTCCGGAAATTTTTTCCGCCATCTCAAAAAAGGATTCCCGGATTTCAGGATAATCCGAGTCAACGGCCATTTGGGCGGCTTTTTCAAATTTCCCCCTCCCCATTATTTTTAAAAGCACATCCATTTCCGCTTCCATGTTTGTGCTATCCAGAAGCTGAAGCGCGAATTGGTTATCCGGGTCAAGTTCAAGGGCTTTTTTCACGGTCACCCTGAATTGCTTATCCGTGAGTTTATCATCGTTATATTTTACGATGCCGGCTTTGGCCAATAGAACGGAAAGCGCCCGGGCAATTGGGCGGGACGGCCGTTTGCTGTACAGGAAGGCCGTAAGGGTTTCATAGGCGAGTAAATGATCTCTTTCGTCTTGAAGCATGCGATCTGAAAAACGGGCCTCAATGGCCGGGGCCGCTTTGAACAGAAGATGGGTTGACGAAAAATAATCCATGAAATTTTTCTGCCCCGATTCCAGTGCTTTCAGGCCGTATTCAAACCGAATCAGTTCCCCGGCATATTGTGTGAACTCGTCCGGTGTCTCATCCATATCCAGACTGTCAAGGCTCTTGACGGCGGATTCGATATCTCCGGTTTTCAGCGCCAAAAGGCTTAAACCGGCCCTGGAATAGTAGCCGCCGGTCTCTAAATAGTGTTGGTCATTCTTGAAATATGCTTTGTTGCTCCTTATCACCGCAAGCATCAATTCTGATCTGCCCGTCATGGCCGCATACCGGGGGGAGCAAACGGCAAGCTTTAAGCCTGAGTGTTGGGAAATGGCCCTAAAATCGTCTGATATCCGGGTCTGGATATCAAAGCCGGCCTTGGCAGATTCTTTTTCTCCAGAGGCGGATGCACGATTGATCCGCATATGAGCCATACGGATCAACCGGTCCCGGACTTCGGTCGTTTTTTCTTCATTGCCAAGGTACCGGCCCGTCAGGCCGTCCAAAGTGCCCACAGCATCCATCCAGCACTCTGACAACACGTCAAGGTATGTATTCCTGTCTTTGGAGATATGATAGCAGGCAGCAGCTTTGAGCCGGATAAGTTCCGGATCGACCCATAGATTTTCTACCAGCCGGACAACGGCCTCATAATCCGCGGCCTCCCATTTCATCCGGGCCGAAATCACGTTGGCATACACCAGAAGGGCCTCAATACGCTCCTTCAGCTCCCGGCTGTCATCCGGCGGGATCAAGGCGGACACCTGTTCCGCCTTTTTATATTTTTCTTGTATATCGGATTCATGGGCGCTGCCGGTGCTCGTACCGGCTTTTAACTCCCTGTAAACCTGGTCAACGGCGTTCGCCAGCACTGTTCCACGCTGTTCTAAAAATGCGGTATCCCGGCAATCAAGGGATTGCCATTGGGCCATTGCCCCAAGATAATCCCCGGTTTTGGCCAGTGCAAATCCGAAATGATAACGTGCCTGCGCATCGAAATCCCCCACCCTGTCGAACAGATCCAGGGCTTTGGGAAAATCTCCGGCCTTGGTCAGGTACACTGCCGCTTTTTTCAGGGCGTCATGGTCTTTGTGTGTTTCCCAGAGGTCAAGATGACCGGCGGCGGCTTTTTCATACAACGTTGCGGCTGCCGCCATGTCTCCTGAAGCAGCCGCGGACCGGGCCTCGTCATATATCCGCCGGCCTGTATTGAGGGTTTCAAGTTCCAGAATTTTTTCAGTCAGCCAAGGTTCATTCACCAGGGCTGCCGCCTGTTTAAAGCAGTCCAGGGCCAGAGACAGGTCGTTCTCCTGTATGGACTGCTCCCCCTTGGCAATCAGCTCTTTTCCCCTTAAAATATTTGTTTCCCTGCGGCAAACGGCAAGTTTTTCTTCTATTTTCGGGCTGTTTAGTTGTCTTTGGGCTTTTAAAAATTTCTCTTCAGCCTCAATATAATTGCCTGCGTTGAACAATTTTTCCGCCCGTTTCAGGAGGGTGTCGATTTTATTTTTTTTCCTGGCCATAGCTACTCCAAAAAAATGCCGATGGTTTCCCCGGTTTTAAAGGGAAAACCGCTGACAAAACAATTATTTTTATCTGAACAATACCGGTCGGCAACCGACTGGGGGGTATCCCCCGGCCTCACCGTATACTTCCAATACCAACGATTTTGTTTGACGGCTGTCATCTGCCGGTACAACTCCCGCACCCTGGTTTTATCACAGGGATACATCAGTCTGTCCCGGCGGTTGATGGTGAAAATATTAAGATCAGGATTGCAGGCCATCAATACCGGATAATATATGCCTGAACCCCAAAGCTCCCGGGCGATGCCCCAGAGGGTATCCGTATCCTTGGCCTGGTATTTTTTCATGCAGGGCTCGGGTGCGGCGGGTATCTCCCCAGCCATCTCTTTTTTTTGATTTTGATCTATATCTTCGGGCGTTTTCTTCTGCCCTGATATCAGCGTTTCCACTACTTTTTCAACACGGCTGTCCATACGTTCAATACGCCGTTCCAAGATGTTTACCTGGTTGCCGATCCGGATTGCGGTACTCTGAATATCCCTGGAAACCTCATGTGTCCGATCAACCTGCCCCAACCTGGCATCCAATGCGGCAACTGAACCGGCCAGGCCTGCCAGGCGGTGGGTGGCGGCCCATGAAATCAGGAGAATAGCCAGTACCACCATTACTGCGGCACATATGCCGATTCCCCGACCCCATGCTCCGGTGTTGTTTTGGGAACTGGCAGGGGGTGCCTGTTCAACAGCGTCCTCCGTTTCCGGCATATCCGTGCCGGGTACGGACGGGACCGGGAACCCCTCTTCCAGCAGCCTGAAGCAAACCAGGTCGGCATCGCATTGGGGGCAGTTCTCCCGGTCCTCGGGGATATTGGAGAATCCGCAGATCGGGCAGCTGGTAAGGCCCACTTACCGGGTGATACCTTTCTGAATGGAGCCGGCCCGGCTGTCATATTGATGAAGCACCTCTCTGACCTGGGGCATGATGGCGTCCAGGGTTTTGCTCACCAGTTCATGATTTTTCCGATCCATGGCTTCAACAATGGTGGCGATGGCATTTGAAAATTGCGGCGCCCTGCCCGGATCATGTTCTTCACACAGATCTGCCGCCTTAATAATATTCATCAATATATTCAACACAGGAAATTCATCAAGGGCTTTTTCCATGTCCCGGATGGCTTCTATGTTTTCTTCATAGGTGCCGTGTTGGTTCATATCCGTCAAATGATCGATTTTCTCTTGCAGTTTGCCCCGTTCTTCGGCCGGCATAATGTCTGAAAACTGAAACATAAGATCTTGGGCATAGAACATCAGGGGGTATCCGCACGTATCTTCTTCGGCCATACGCCTGGCTTTTTCAATTTTCATCTTTGCCAGGTTATACACAGGCTCAATGACATTACCGGTATTTTTATCAATCACCTTGTGGATATCTGCAATAATATCCGTACTGCGTCTGGTAATCTCATCTATATTATACGAGTCATACCCGGCCTCGTTGGCGTGGTCTACCATGGCTTCCAGGTCCATGAATAATTTTTCGTCCGCCTTGCCCCGGGACAGGGTTTTGGACAGCTCAACCTTGGGCAGTTCCGACAGGACTGCGGTGACCTCAACCAGGTTGTTTTCATCTATGGACAATGTCACGGCAATGGAAAGGGGTTTTTGAGCCTCTTCTTCGGTCTGGTTTTTCCGATACGCCATAAGCTCATTGTTATCGATGCCCAGCCAGAAATCTCCAATGGATTCATCTTCATTGTTGACGATATTCAAAAATTTCATGTGCACCAGCCGCTGGTTTTTATCCACCAGTTTGAAAACCTGTGTCTGTTCAAAGGGCAAAGGCGTGTGTTTTTCCGCAAACAGATACTTGTCCCCGTTTTCCAGGACCACGTAATAGTCGTGAGCCGCGGCATGGACAATATCAAACACCCCGTGTTCAACAGTATATGATGCAAGGTCAAAATCGCAGTGGCTGCACCGTGTGTCGGACTGGTTCACCTTTTTACCGCAATTGAGGCATTCATAGGTATCCGAAAGTCTGTGGCTCAGTATGGCAGCCCCCTCGGCAATGGCCAGCATGGGTCTGTCATGCACCTGTACTTTTGAGGACCCGAATTCTTTTTTTACCGCCTCAATGATGCAGGGAATCTGGGAACTGCCCCCGACCATGAGCACATTGTCAATCATATCCGGTGTAAAATAAATATCTGCCAGCAGGTTCCGGATCAGGGTCAGGGCATTGTCCACCATCGGCTGCATCAGGGTTTCAAACCGGTCCCGGGTCAGGGTGACATCCACGTCCAGCAGGTCGCCGTCCGCATCCTTGAGCAGACCTAAAATTTCAATGTAGGCTTCCTGGTTTTCGCTGAGACTGATCTTGGCTTTTTCAACCGCGGCTTTCAATTCTCCCCAAAAACGGGTGCGGATACCGTCATCCATGTCATCCAGCATCCCTTGAAAGTCGTCAATCTCGTACTCCCGGGCGGTTTCCGACAGCACATACGTTTCTATTTCCCGGTCAATATCTTCGCCGCCCAACCACATGTTGCCGCCCTTGCCCTGTTCAATAAACTGCCCGCCGCTGATGGTCAGCACGGAAAGATCAAAGGTGCCGCCGCCGAAATCAAACACCAGAATGGTTCTGGCGTCGTCTTGCCCGACTTCATCTACGCCGAAGGATATGGCCGCCGCCGTGGGTTCAGGCAGCAACCGCTGCACCTTGATCCCGGCCAGGGCCGCCGCAGCCCTTGTGGCATGCTTCTGCTTGTCATTGAAATAGGCGGGTACTGTAATTACGGCATAGGACACCTCATCATTCAGTCGTGCCTGGGCATCCTTTTGTATTTTTTCAAGTATTTTGGATGAAATTTCTTCGGGCGTATATTCTTTATTATTTAAACGGATAACCAGACTGTTGGTCGTGCCCCTTTCCTGGCTGGTGATGATATTGAACTGTCTTGGATCTGCTATGATCTTTTTAACTTCAGGATTGGTTATACTTCTGCCCATCAGCCGTTTTATGGCTGTGACGGTGTTCTTTGGATCCTGTTTGATCCATTCCAGGGCATGTTTACCCACGATAATTTCACTGCGGTTCACCATCCCCAGTATTTTTTTATCTTTAACACAGACACAGGACGGAGTAATGGGGTCGCCCTCACTATTATTTAATATGTCAACATGCAGCTTTTTTACTGCTGCGGCGGAGTTGGTTGTCCCCAGATCGATACCTATGGATTTTGTCATAATACCTTCCTGAATTTAATAGTAAAGGTCTTCAATTATCAAATTTCTTTAGCAGTTACAATTTTTTTGTCAAATTATCAGCCATTCTCAGTTCTAAACCTGCTGAAAAAAGGGGGCTTGATCATAACATCGACCGTTGCAGGGGCAGGCCACCGTGCCTGCCCTAACAAGGGCAACCACAGAAGGATTGCCCCTACGAAAAATGGCCGACAATAGAATCAAGCCTAAAAAAGGTTTCATGCACCTGCATTTTTTAGTATTGTGACTCTCTGTAAAACATAACAATACAAACATCAGGAGAAAATACATCGTGAATATGACAAAGGCATATGCAACAAGATCATTTATAATCATTTCACTGTTTATGTTGACCATTGGCGGTGCGGTCGGCGCCGGGATCTATTTCGGACTAAAAGAAACGGCCCGCTTCTTTGCACCGGGATCTGACGGCATAATCACTATTCCGGGAATTAATGAGACCGTTACAATTCAAAGTCTTGCGGATGCGGCTCGTTTTTTAGATGTGGTGACGACGCAATATATTGCCGGCATTGTTGCAGTGATTGTCCTTGTTTTTTTTATTTTAAGCCTTATTCTCTGGGTTGTTTTAAAATTAAGTGTTGCGTCCTTGTTTAAAAATATTGATTCCATGCCTGCCGACAAGAAAGAAATTAAACGTGGTGAAAGCGCAAAGAAAAAGGATCATGTAGATAAACGACTGGAACAAGAGCGACAAAAAAGACTTTTTCTGCATTTTATATCGGTGTTGCAACGGGAAGGCCGGTTGCTGGATTTTTTTGCGGAAGAACTGTCTTTATATGATGATGAGCAGATTGGCGCTGCCGTTAGAAGCGTACAGGAAGACTGCAAGAAAAGTGTCAACAAGTATCTGTCCCCGGTGCCGGTCATTGATAAAGAGGAGGGGGATGTTGTTGACGTTGACTTGGGCTTTGACCCCAATGCCATAAAATTAACGGGCAATGTCTCCGGAGAGCCTCCTTTTAAAGGGGTGTTGAGGCATCGGGGATGGAAGGCTGCAAAGAGCGAGGTGCCAAAATTGTCAGATGTACAAGATACCTCCATTATTGCGCCGGCAGAAGTGGAAATTGAATAGAAAAATTTTTATTTATTTGTAGGAGTATGCCGTGAAAGAGGGCCGATATATTGTTGGAATAGATCTTGGGACAACAAACTGCGTGGTGACCTACGCAGATATGCAAGTTGAAAGATTACCCATGGAAATGGCAAAAATAGAACTTTTCAGAGTGCCGCAGCTCACAGCTCCCGGGGCGGTTGAATTAAGAGACTCTTTGCCCTCTTTTCTTTATGTCAAGGAAGGGCATGAAGATGATTCAGACGCCTTACAGTTGCCATGGCAAGAAGAGGAATCGATCACTGTCGCAGGTGAATTTGCCAGAGAACGCGGTGCCGAAGTTCCCCATAAACTCATTTCTTCGGCAAAGTCATGGTTATGTAATTCGGCGGTGGATCGCGAGTCCCCCATTTTGCCCTGGGAGGCCGCAAAAGATATCGAGAAGCTCTCCCCGGTTCAAGCCTCATGTGCGCTGCTCAGGCATATCAGAAATGCCTGGAACCATGAAATGGCGGGTGATGATGATCCCTCGCTTTGCCTTGAAAATCAATCCATCTATCTGACGGTTCCGGCATCTTTCGATGCAGTGGCCAGAGAATTGACGGTAAAGTCTGCCAAAATGGCCGGCTTGAAAGATATTGTTCTCATTGAAGAGCCGCAATCCGCCTTTTATGCCTGGATTGACAAAGCAGGGGATGACTGGAGAGATCAGGTGGAAAAAGGCGATCTTATCCTGGTCTGTGATATCGGCGGCGGTACCAGCGATTTCAGTCTTATTGAGGTGAACGAGGGGGAAGACGGCCTTTTAAATCTTGAACGGGTGGCTGTGGGCAATCACCTGCTTGTCGGGGGCGATAATCTGGATTTAACACTCTCATACTTTCTTGCGGAAAAGCTTCGAAAAAAGAAAAAGAAACTGGATGCCTGGCAGATGAGAGGACTTGTTCACTCTTGCAGAAAAGCAAAAGAGGCATTGTTTTCATCTGACGGTCCTGATGAATATCCTGTAACGGTTTTAGGAAGAGGCTCCAGCCTGATTAAAGGAACGATCAAACTGAGCTTGGAACTGGCGGATGTACAGCAGGTCGTGCTGGATGGTTTTTTCCCGGTATGCAGTCTGGATGACAAACCTGCGGGAAGCAGTGCCACGGGCATGAAAGAGTTTGGGCTTTCCTATGAAGCCGATCCTGCCATCACACGGCATTTGGCCCAATTTATATCTTCTCATACAGATGATCAAGGCAATCCAAGACTGCCGACGGCTGTTGTATTTAACGGTGGTGTCATGAAGTCGCCTTTGATCAGAGAACGGATTCTGGAAGTCCTAAAGCAGTGGCACAGTGCATCTGAACGTGGAGAAATCCGGCAAATCAATGCGGTGGATTATGATCTTTCCGTGGCCTGGGGGGCCTCATATTATGGTCAGGCCGCTCGCGGGGACGGCATCAAAATACGCGGTGGGCTGGGGATGTCCTACTATATGGCCATTGAAGCCACCATGCCGGCTGTGCCAGGGCTTGTCATGCCGACCAGAGCCCTTTGCATTGCCCCCTTTGGTATGGAAGAGGGCAGTCAGGCCGAAAGTAAAGATCGTCTGTTTAATCTGGTTGTGGGGGAAAAAGTCACGTTTGATATCATGAGCTCTCCCAATCGGCATGATGATCAGCTGGGAGATGTGATAGATGATTGGGAGGATATGGGGATCACGGCGTTAACCGCCATTGAAACTGAACTGGAAGGAAAGGACGAAGGATTTATACCCGTTACGTTTGAAGTTAAGGTGACCGAGATCGGCACCCTCGAATTCTGGGCCTGCTCACGGGATGATGATCGCAAATGGCGTTTGGAGCTGAATGTACGGCCCAAGGTGTAATGGCAGGCAGGAGATTATTGTGGATTTTCAAGGTCAACCACCCCTCGGCTGAAAAGCGAGGGGCTTGAAGGGAAACTTTAGGCCCAGTTGATTAGCCTAAGCTCTTTTAGGGCTACGTTACATTGGAATATATAGTCATCTTGGGGTACTCCACACGCTCCAGGCACTGAGGTCGGTGATTAAACATTTCTGAGGGTAGGAAAAGTGTTGCCGGTACAAAACCCTTTGTAACATTGGCGAAGTGGATCACTCACATATGTGAGGGCAGAACTTGAGAGTATCTGCCATTTAATAAAAGGAATTGTATTGAGTGTTTGTGTCAAAAATATGAGAGGTGAGCCTCTAATGCCAACAACCCAACAAAAAGCAAGAGTGCTGCTAAAAAAAGGTACGGCAAAAATTGACGGATATAGACCTTTCACTATTCAGTTAACATCTGCTACAGGAGAATCTAAACAGAATCTAACATTAGGGATTGATGCAGGGTATAAGAACATTGGTATTTCCGTGGTTGGAGCTATCAAAGAGTACTTTTCAAGTGAAATCAAGCTACTTGATGGGCAGGTTGAAAGAAACAAAGAACGGATAATGTATCGGAGACAACGAAGATCCCGATTAAGATATAGAAAACCCAGATTTGATAACCGAAAAAAGCCTGTGGGATGGCTTGCCCCAAGCATTCAACATAAGTTTGATAGTCACATTAAAATAGTTAAGCTTTTAAAATCAGTATTTCCCGTAACTGACACGATTATCGAAGTAGCGGCATTTGACATTCAAAAAATCAAGGCTAATGGCAAGATTGAAGGTAAACAGTATCAGGAAGGTGAACAGTTGGGGTTTTGGAATTTAAGGGAATATATCCTGCATAGGGATAACCACCAATGTCAGAACCCGGGTTGCAAGAACAAAGTGCTGGAAATTCACCATATTGGTTTCTGGAAAAATGACAGAACAGACCGTCCTGGAAATTTGATTACACTTTGCGATAAATGTCACACGCCTTCAAAACATAAGAAAGGCAGTTTTTTATATGGCTGGGAACCTATTTAAAAAATTATATTAAAAGTGGAAAAATTAAAGCTACTAAATTACCAACCGGTAGATATGATTATGTAGAAAAAAAAGCTAATCTAAGGATTTAATTTGTGAATAGAGTAGAAAGATTCATAATACGCAACTCTTCTAACTTAACTGATTTAGCGTTTAAATCTAAAAACTTATACAACTGTGCAACTTTTATTATGCGGCAAAACTTTATCCACAATGGTAAAATAATAAACTATCCCAAAATGGATAAAATTATCAAAAGAGATTATGAAGATATTTACAGAGCATTACCTGCTCAGACCACTCAACAGATTTTAAGAGTAATTGAAAATGACTGGAAATCTTTTTTCAACGCAAATCGAGAATTCAAAAAGAATCCTGGAGTTTTCACAGGCAGACCCAAACCGCCCAA
>NZ_JACADJ010000195.1 GCF_013389365.1 Desulfobacter latus | reverse complement strand
CTGACGGCTATTCCTATAATACGACGTGCTAAGGTCCGGTGCATGGCTACTAAATTATTATAAGGAGGGCGCCAATTCCTCCCCTGAGCTAAAGACTCAGGGGTTTCCTTGCCGCATTTTATGAAAAAAAGAGACCATTATTTAAAAATTGTTGAGTGGTCAGATGATGATCAATGCTATGTCGGCTCTATTCCCGGCTGGATTGGCAAATGCTGTCATGGCGATAATGAAGAAGACGTTTATCGTCAATTGTGTCAAATATTGGACGAATGGATTGAAATTTATGAAAAAGATGAAATCCTTTTACCTGCAAGTATTTCAGATAAAAAATATTGGCATCCTTCATTTTCCGTTTGACACTTCGTAAAATCAAAATGTGTTTTTGAGATGCTGAAAATTATTTTTTAAAAAAAATACTGTGAACAGCACGTTCCTTTAGTGTACTTTAGAATTGAACA
>NZ_JACADJ010000194.1 GCF_013389365.1 Desulfobacter latus | reverse complement strand
TCTTACTCATTCTTACCCATTGAGTATGAATGATGAGAAATTCCTGCTTCATAGAGTGTGCCCGAACAAACTGCTTAGGTCTCATTTCCTCTCCACAGGCTTAAAATCCCGTAGAACCTACGGTATTGTTATTATTATGCAGCCGATAAAACCGGATACTGTTCCAGGTTCCGGGCTGCGTTTTCATCTCTATCCAGCTTGAATCCGCACGCCGGACATATAAATGTTCGATCCGCCAAAGTAAGTTCCCTATGAATTTCACCGCATTCAGAACATCTTTTTGAAGAGGGAAACCACCGATCCGCAATGATTACATTAACACCCGAAATAACGGCTTTATATTTCAGTTGCCGTTTAAATTCATGGAATCCCATATCGGATATCGCTTTGGCCAGTTTTCTGTTTTTCAACATTCCACAGACGTTCAGGTCTTCAATCACGATGACGGAAAACTTTCGGACCAAC
>NZ_JACADJ010000193.1 GCF_013389365.1 Desulfobacter latus | reverse complement strand
TTTAAGTTAAGATAATAATAAAAGAAGCTACAGTCGAATTTTCCACAAAAGTATGATGAATTTTAACTATTGCAAGCCCTCCATGCGAAATTAATTTTTTCAGATTTAAAATGAGCGAATGGGGAGTAATTAATCATGAAATAAGGAAATTATTGTGCCGACAAGAAAGTATGTGTCGTACACCCTGTTATCCAAGAATACGGCAGCAACCCTTAATTCAATTGAATCTGGGGAAACGGATAAGCTGATTATCCTGAAGAACAATTCCTCCAAGGCGATCCTGATGTCTTTTGAGTCTTATGAGGCCATGGAAGAGGAGCGTTCAACTATAGTTCTTTTCTTTTTTAAACTTAGTTTTTGTTGATCATTTTGACAAACTAATTTTTTCTTTCAAAATATCATTCTCTCTGCTATAATTTTTTGAGTTCTTTGAAAAGATATAGGGTTATGCTTTACAGACCTGAAGCATGTAA
>NZ_JACADJ010000192.1 GCF_013389365.1 Desulfobacter latus | reverse complement strand
GTATCAGCAGGGGGAACTCATGGGTTATGAGGTACGGGAATACCTTCTGGAAAAATGGGACAGAACGTGTGCCTATTGCGGAAAAACAGATATCCCATTGGAGATTGAACATATCGTGCCGAAATCGGAAGGCGGTTCCAACAGAGTCAGCAATCTGACACTGGCCTGTACGGCGTGCAACAGGAAGAAGGGTAATAAGTCGCTCGAACAGTTCCTTTCAAGGAAACCGCGACTGTTGAAACGAATTCAAAAACAATCCAAACTGCCGCTCAAGGATGCGGGTGCCGTCAATACGACCCGATGGGACTTGTTCCGTACCTTGAAAAAAACCGGACTGCCGGTTGAAACAGGCTCCAGCGGTCTGACAAAATTCAACCGGACGACCAGGGGACTTCACAAAACGCATTGGCTCGATGCCGCCTGTGTAGGCAAAAGCACACCTGAAAAGATGTTTCAGATCGACAAAACCGTGTTGATTGTAAA
>NZ_JACADJ010000191.1 GCF_013389365.1 Desulfobacter latus | reverse complement strand
GACCCCATGAAGTTGGAATCGCTAGTAATCGCGGATCAGCATGCCGCGGTGAATATGTTCCCGGGCCTTGTACACACCGCCCGTCACACCATGGAAGTTGATTATACCCGACGTCGCTGGGCTAACTTCCCTTTCTTTATAGATTGGGCAGGGGCAGGCGCCTAAGGTACGGTCGATAACTGGGGTGAAGTCGTAACAAGGTAGCCGTTGAGGAATCAGCGGCTGGATCACCTCCTTTCAAAGGAAAGAAATACATAAAGCTTTTTTTGGCTTCACTGACCAACTTTGAGAGATCAAACCGGTGAAATAATAAAGTAACCGCACTCTCTTTGTTCTTTGACAATTTGTTGTAGTAAATATCAAAATTTTAAACATCAAAGCGTTTAAACTTATTTGTGGAATAGTGGCTAAGCTACTAAGAGCAAACGGCGGATGCCTTGGTGTCAAGTGAAGAAGAAAGACGTGGAAAGCTGCGATAAGCCTCGGTAAGGAGCTA
>NZ_JACADJ010000190.1 GCF_013389365.1 Desulfobacter latus | reverse complement strand
GGCAGAGAGTCCGGCGACTCTTTATGCTGCTTAATATACAGACGCCAGATCTTGACCATATATTCCAGCACCTGGAGATGCACAAACTTGTCATAATAGCTTTTGTGCTCAAACAACACATAGATGAACCCCTGACTGCCGCCTGTCAGATCCACCCGGTACAGAATATCGGAATAATAATCCGCAAGCTCTTTTTCAATGAAGCTGTCCTTGCTGATCTCCAGGGTATTCAAGTCTACCAGTTTCAGCACGTTGTCCGGCAGTTTGTCCGCTAAAAGGCTGCGGGCATTTTCCTTATTGCTGTAGATCTCCCTGAACACCTTATCATGGGGGTTGACCACCTTGCTGTTATTTTTCTCGTCTGTCATGCTGGAATTTTATCCTTAAGGGATAGAAAATGTGGCCTTGGTCATATTTTAGGCCATACGGATTTCCGGTAGGTTGGGTTGAGGAACGAAACCCAACGCCAATAAGTTGTTGGGTTTCGTTCCTCAACC
>NZ_JACADJ010000189.1 GCF_013389365.1 Desulfobacter latus | reverse complement strand
GGACTTGTTCCGTACCTTGAAAAAAACCGGACTGCCGGTTGAAACCGGCTCCGGCGGTCTGACAAAATTCAACCGGACGACCAGGGGACTTCACAAAACGCATTGGCTCGATGCCGCCTGTGTCGGGAAAAGCACATCTGAAAAGATTTTTCAGATCGACAAAACCGTGTTGATTGTAAAGGCAGATGGTCATGGTTCAAGGCAGATGTGCAGGGTAAACAAGTTCGGATTCCCCCGGACAACAGCAAAGTTAACTGAGAAAAAAGTCAAAGGATTCCAGACGGGCGACATCGTCAAGGCGGTTGTCACTTCCGGCAAAAAGGTTGGAACGTACACCGGACGTGTCGCTGTCAGAAAAAGCGGTTCCTTTAACATTAAAACAGTGGAGAAAACAGTACAGGGCATTAGCTGGAAATATTGCAGGCTGCTTCACGCATCTGACGGCTATTCCTACAATACGACGTGCTAAGGTCCGGTGCCTGGGCTACTATCTTAATTATAAGGAGGACGGCAAT
>NZ_JACADJ010000188.1 GCF_013389365.1 Desulfobacter latus | reverse complement strand
CTCCCAAGTGCAGAATATTAAGAGAAGCGTTAATGTCAGCATCTAAAAATAAACCACAAGCACATTTGTAAATCTCTCCTTGACGATTCGATTTACAAATCACGCCACATGCAGAACATCGTTGGCTGGTATAAGCAGGATCAATTTTTTCAAAATCAAATCCCAGTTCTTCAGACAACGATGCCAATCTACCGAGAACATCCCGATATGACCACCTCTGCATTTTATTAACAAATGTTTTTCTTAGCTTTCCTTTTGTTTTTTGTTTAAGATTTTTTAAATCTTCGACAACTAAAACTTTTGTCCTTCGAAGCGGCACTTTATTGATAAATTGATTGGTTTTGTTATCTCTTTCGGTCAAGGCTCTCTTAAAGGCTTTGCTGCCTTGCTTCTTGCGAGAAATTTTTTCATAAACAGATTCCATCTCATGACCATAGGTTTTATAATCCGAAGTGGCGATCAGTTTTTTGTATCCAACATCCAGCCCTAACTCTTTACCAAACTTTTTTTTGTTTTTCGGCG
>NZ_JACADJ010000187.1 GCF_013389365.1 Desulfobacter latus | reverse complement strand
TCTCTGTTCGATAGTTTTAAAAAGTAAAAACAAGGTTTTTTTAGTTTGTCATTTAAATACAATGGTGTCCGTCTATTATGCTTTTTTAAATATTTTTGGCCTCCGAAAAAGACCGCTTCTCAACCCTTTGTTTATATGGCTGAAGAAAAAACTTGATGGTCGAGTGTCAGGTAATTCCCTCTGCACCAAAGAATTAGGTTAAATGATTTTTCAACTGGATATAGTACCCATTCGTAGCCCATATTTTACTTTTTGAGTCATCTTGTTATAAATTGATTCCGGCAGATCCAATAGATATAAAATTTTTCTTTGTACTTCATTGAGAGGTGAAATCTGTTCAAAATGTTGTCCGTTGGGTAAGTCTGTTATAAAAAAATCCATACCGTTGAATGCTTCGAGAAGCAAATCAACAGAAGGGCTAGCTGTACTGCGTCTCGGATTTCCAGGGTAAATGCCTTGAAGGGTATCTTGATCTTCCTGCAATTTTCGATGAACACAGAATTCAACAATTCCTATTGCACGCAAG
>NZ_JACADJ010000010.1 GCF_013389365.1 Desulfobacter latus | reverse complement strand
TTATAATCCCGCTACACTTGAGGCGGGAATCAAAAAATGCCTCTATTCTGATATTTGAATTATAATAAGAATCTAATATTCAATTTGCTTTGTCAATGAAATTCGGAGTGACATTGTTTTGTTGAAACACAACGCACACGGAAAGCTCAAGCCTCGCAAACCGGATCGGATGGTTTTCTTTAGAATCGTTTTAGTTACTTATGAGACCGAAATAATTTAACCTGGGAGCGCAGGCGTCCCGCCTGCATCGTTACTGCGGGCGGGACGCTCGCGCTTCCGGATATATAAAAATGGGCAAATTATTTAAGACCCATTCCTTAAAATCAAGCCCGAAAGATGTGAGTGGTGAGTATTATAAAAAACAACAGCTTGTTGTAAATCGCACTACTTTTATATGAAGTATTTTGAAGCATATTCACGGGTTGATTCCACAGCTTTGAAAAGATGGGGCGTCAGGTGTACAACTTTTTCAAAAAGGGCATAAATTGTTTCCGACTTATACTCATGAGCGATTTCGTTTCTTAATATCCGTATTTCAATAAAAATATCTGCGCTGGAAATAAGTCCCTTTTTTTCAGCCCTGTTAATCCGGTCCCTCACTGTTCCTGAATCTTCAAGATCAAGGTTGTCGATCAGCCTGAAAATTCTTTGTATCAGCATGTCACTCATCCTTGCAAACCTGCCGGTCAGGGCTTCAAAGCTTTCAAGTTCCTGATGGCCGACCCCTTCAATTAAATTAATATTTTTACATTTTTCATAGGAATATCGCAGTATCTCAGTGGCCTTTTCAAGCTGAAGAAGTTCTGATTCCAAATGCTTGACAAGGTTGTTCATGTGAGCAAAATTCCATTTTTTCGTGCTGTCTTTACAAACGGGTCATCAAAGTTTCCGGTAACGATGATATCTATTTTTTGTTCGTCAAGATGTTTGAATATGTATTTCTTAATTTCAAGCTTGCTGTCAAAGGATATATTTTGTGAATGGACTAAAATATCTATATCCCCTCCTTTTTTAGTGCTGTCTGCTCTGGAACCGAAAAGATAGATATCGGCGTCCGGATCCACACGTTTTACAGCCTGTATAATAATACGCTTTTCTTCAGGTCTAAGTCTCATCGGAACGCAAATCCCAAAATCGGGCTATACGGATAGCTCAAGCCACTCAAACCAGATCGGATAGGTCTCCTTGTACCAGCTCAGAATCTGTTTGAGCATTTCCTGCTCCACAGCGGAAATCGTGGTCGGTGAAATTTTGTCAAAGCGTACCACCATCTTGTCGCCAAAATGCTCTATGGCTTCGGTGCACAATGTCTGAAGTTCGTTGCGGATTCTGCCGGAGTCTGAAATTTTGACCGCCCGGGTTTTATAATATTCTCCCTTGAGAAACCGGTTGAGCAGCGGCAAGAAAACCAGCTTACTTTGCTGAAAAGGCTCTAACAGGCGAAGGGCAAAGGTAATGGCCTTGTCCCCGAATTCCGACGTTACCCGAACAGTTACTTCCCAAGTGTCTTCACTGATTTGTTTTACGCCCTGGGCACCACTGTATGGATCCGGCAGCATATATCCTGATACGGCCAGGGTCTGCCATTTTTTTGCGGCAATCAAATCGCCTGCATTGATGGTCCGCGGTTTTAAGGGAATGCCTGCGTTTTGGGCATCCATGATGCTGTTGCGGTAGATTTCAATCATTTCCGGGGGGACATCGGTTTCAAACAGATCCTGCTCAAGCCTTGTGGCAAAATTGTTGTCTTGGGGATCCAGCTTCATGGCCGCCGCATCCTTGTCATGGGGTAACTTGAATTTGGAGGAGAGCACAGCCAGGGATACATTCAGGCCCAGAATACCGGACAGGCTGGCCGCCTGCATGGCTTCGGCCGAAGCGGCATATCCATCCACCACCAGCAGGTGAATCTCTCCTTTGTCATCGGTCCAGGGCTTGACTGCAAAGGTCGGCGCATAGGTGCCTGAATCGGTGAACGGCGCTATTCCTGTGGGCAGGATCCAGTTTTCGTCGATCAGATGGGCCCCGGCATCCCGCCATTGCTCCCATAATTTTCCGATTCTTTCCTGCCGTACATCGCCGGTCAGGGTCCAGACATGGACATTTTTCGCCTTAATCCCGTTAAAGGTCTCCTGAACGGCATCCATCACCATATGGCGCGGGGTGAAATAATTGATCAGAATGGACTTAAAAGCCGCGTTTTCCACGACTTCTTCCGGGAGAACAAGACACCCCATATATCCTTCATACTGGTCACTGATGATCAACGGCTGGTCAAAAAGATGGAAGACACTCATGGGGCCTGTGGGGTCTCCCTTGGCAAACCTTGAGGTGTTTTCCAAAGTGTCGATGGCGGCCCCCCACACGGTGATGTCCCGTTTCTGGATATCCCGATAAAATTTTTCCCAGGGATATTCAGGATCATTGATCAGCCGCAGCACCCGGTCTTCAAGAAACTTGGCCACCTGGGGCCGGGCATAGATCCTGCCGAATCCCAGCAGGGGATTGGCGCCCATTTCCGGGGTTTCTCCAGCTTTGGGCATCAGTCCTTCCCCTAAACAGACCATGATGGCATGGTTTTCCGGCAGGGTACGGGACAGATACCACAGGCTTTCGCTCATGGCGTAGGCGGAAATGGCATCAGCATCTTTTTTTACCAGGTTTAACGCTGTTTTGGGCAGCCCCTTTCCTTCCCCGTAACGGCCAAAGAGCCGGGTGCCCAGGGCCGTGACAGCGGCGGAGACTGCCAGCATTTTTTCGGTACGCCCGTCAGTGAAGGAGACCGCATCCATATGGCGGCGTTTGATTTTTCTTTGGGATACGTCGCTGTGCCAGTGAATGCGCACATCTTCGAGCCATAAATGGAACCGGCCCAATATGGGACGGGTGTCAAAGGCCCACTGGGAAATCAGATTCTGTTTTTGTACATCCGCCGGTGACATGTTTTTTGCTGATTTGCTAGAATTGTCAGTTGCCGTAGTCATAAAAAATCACCTTTAGGGGTTGGTCGCTGACTTTAAAATAATGTCAAAGATTGTTAAAAATTCAGGGATTGGCCGACAATAGAATCAAGCCCAATACTCAGATATCATATTTATCCGGATTGTTCATCTTTTTTGTTTCATGCCGCCAAAAACCATTTTCAAAAGAAGAAAAGGTATTTGCCGGTGCCACTATGGAGGTTGGGAGGAGGCATGAGCGGTGCATCCGAATGTCGTTGTCGTGCTAATAAAAAAAAATTATAAACAAAATATATTTAAAACAAATATCTGCTAGAAGTTTATACCTTATTGAAACAAAAGATTTAAAATCTATTAATAAATGCTGGAGGTTGGCATTGGACAGAATTTTAATCATTGACCCTGAAAAAAGTGTCACATTCACCCTGAGAAAACTGCTTGAGCATGATTTCTCAAACGTATTGTCATGCAATGATTTAATCACAGCTGAAGATATCACCAAAGCAAATAAATGCGACATTATCATCGTGAATTCCGGTATGAAAAGCAACGATGGGACCGGTATCATTCCCTATTTGCAGAAAAAATACCCGGCGTCGCTGTTTATTGCAATCACCGAAAACAGCCATGAAAATAAGAATATGCCTGAAGGGGTCATCGGTGCCGTTAATAAACCCATTGATTTTTTCACAGCCCATTCGGAAATCCTCAAAATGATACAACGGAATCGATCCGACAAGGGGCTTACAGGCATATCCCTGGAAGACTACCTGCAAATTTTTTGCCTAAACAAAATGACCAAGGCGATTCTCGTCAAAAAAGAGACCTTGCAGGGGATTATTCTGGTACATAACGGGAAGGTGATTTATGCGGTTCAGGATAGATTAGTTGGCGAAAAGGCGTTTTACAAAATGTTATCCTGGAATTCCAAATCGCTCAAAGAAATCGAAATTAAAAAAATACCGCAGCCCAATATTGAAAAAAACATAGAACACCTCCTGCTTGACGCCGCTTACCAGATTGATGAAGGTGAGGCGAATGAACCTGAAAATGAGTTGCTCTCCGAAGAGGCTATGGCCGATTTTTCCAACACATTTGAACAGGATTTATTTTCCGGTAATAAATTACCAGCCAAATCGGACTGGGTCTCTGACGTCTCACAACAGGAAAAAACAGGCCGGGGACAAAAGAAAAACCTTGCAAAAACGGCCTTGTTTTTTATCCCCCTTCTTATATTGCTGGGGTTCGGTGGATATTACGGCTATCAGAAATATGCGGGACACCCAAATACCAATAGCGATGCAATGATATTGAGAACGGCCCAGGCGAACCAGGAAACGGAAAAAAAGGTCATGGCCGATACGGCACCGGCAGAAACCGCAGGCTCGGAAGCGATCCCCAAAGGGGTGCAAGGCAAACATCAAGCTGCCGGGCAATCGGTTCCTAGCACAGCCAATGAAACGGAACTCCTGGCCCGCGTGATCCAGCGGGTGATCCAGGAAAATAACATCACGTCGGCAGAAACAACGCCGGCGGAAACCACTCCGGCAGAAACCATTCTGCGGCTCCACGGCTCCAATACCATCGGCGCAAAACTGGCTCCTGCCCTTGTCAAAAAATATCTGACTCAGAAACTGGACGCAAAGCAAATCACCGTCAAATCCGGTGACCATGCCAATGAAAGTACCATCCTGGCCTTTGTGGATAAGCGGCATATCGGTATCGAAATCCATGCCCATGGTTCCAGTACGGGCTTTAAGGATCTGGCGGCCGGTAAATGCGACATTGCCATGGCCTCAAGGCAGATTAAAAATAAAGAAATTGACAAGCTGGCATTCCTGGGCGACATGTCTTCGATTTCCAGTGAACATGTCATCGGTCTGGACGGCATTGCGGTTATAGTTAATAAAGTTAACAAAATTAATAAATTGACCAGCAGTGAAATAAAAGAAGCGTTTAACGGATCAATAACAGACTGGGGCCTGCTGGGCGGTAATTCCGGCAGTCTGATCAATGTCTACTCGCGGGACGACAATTCAGGCACCTACGACACATTTAAATCCATTGTGCTTGGGAAAGAGAAACCCCTGATAAATACAGCCAAACGGTATGAATCAAACCCGGTTCTGTCCGATGATGTCAGCAAAGACAGGGATGGTATCGGGTTTACCGGACTGCCGTATATCAGAGGCGCCAAAGCCCTTTCGGTTTCCGACGGAGCAGGACAGGCGATATTGCCGACCTTTTTCACTGTCGCCACAGAGGATTATCCGATATCCAGGCGGCTTTACATGTACTGCAGTCCCATCCCCGATAATCCCAACGTACAGCCTTTCATTGATTTTGTACACTCCGAAGCCGGACAGAAAACCGTACAGGAAATCGGTTTTGTGGACATGAATATCAGATCCTTTCACATGCCTCCCCCATCCGCTGAAACGGTAACGAACAAAACGGTCCTTGACCGGTATTTAAATGAGATAAAGGATGCCAAACGGTTATCACTTAACTTCAGATTCAAAAAGGCGGCATCAGAGCTTGATAACCGATCCATAAGGGATTTGGACAGGATGGTCAAATTTCTTACGGACAAGGAAGAGCGGATTATCCTTGCCGGATTTGCCGATAATTCGGGAAGTTATAATTCCAACCTGCAGCTTGCGATGGGCCGGGCGCAAAAAGTTGCATCCGAAATGCAGTCACGGGGCATTATGCCAAGCCAGGTGTTGAGCTGCAGTGAAGAGCTGCCTGTCGCTTCCAATGATTCCGCAAAGGGAAGGGAAAAAAACAGAAGGGTTGAGGTCTGGATCAAATAATAAACCATAGTCACAATAAAACGGAAGAACTTGGTGCAAACTTATGTGAAATTATAGGCAATGTATCTTCGCCGAAATAAGTTGTTTTGATCTGCCGTGTCCTGTATGGTAAGCCTATATGACGCAGATAACTGATAACTTGCCTAACACCGGTCATATCAAAGACGTCTTAAAAGGTGTCGTGGACCGGGTCACATTCCATAATCCGGACAATGGCTGGTCCATTCTCAAGATACTGCCGTTTGATCGTCCGGGTAGCAGGGAAACCGTTGTGGTCCATCAGACCAAGGTGTTTGCCGGTGCCACCATGGAATTTGAGGGGGCATGGACGGTGCATCCGAAATTCGGGCGGCAGTTCAAGGCCGTGCATGCCAGGGAAAAAAAGCCGGCTACGGCATCGGCCCTGGAAAAATATCTCGGTTCCGGGCTGATCAAGGGGGTAGGGCCCAAAACCGCAAAAAAAATCGTGGCATATTTCAAGGACCAGACCCTGGATGTGTTTGAATCCGATATTGAGCGTCTTGTGGAGGTGCCGGGGATTGCCCACAAAAAGCTTGAAATGATTTCAACGGCCTGGACCGAGCACCGGGCCATCCGGGATGTGATGATGTTTCTGCAGTCCCACGGCATTTCCACGTTGTTTTCCGTTCGCATATTTAAAGAATACGGCCATAATGCCATTGCCTGGATCACCCAGGACCCGTATCGCCTGGCGGCTGATTTTTTCGGCATTGGTTTTCTTACTGCGGATAGAGTGGCCTTGAGCATTGGCCTTGAAACGGACAGTCTCCCAAGAATCACTGCCGGCATCCGCCACGTACTGTCCGCCGCCCGGGAGTTCGGGCATTGTTATCTTACGTTCCCTCAGATCAACAAACAGGTAAACACGCTGCTCAATCTTGATTTGTCACAGCAGCTTGAAACCCTTCTGGCAGACATGGAAGCCCAGCGGCTTCTGATGCGCAGGGATCTGCCTGATGACAACGGGCAGCCCGTGGCCTGTTACTATGCCCGGTCGCTTTATTTTGACGAAGCTTATGTGGCAAGGCGTCTTTTAGATCCAGGGCCTGACCGGACCTTTGACCAGGCCCGGATTGACCGGTGGGTGGCGTTGTACTGTCAACGGTTTCAGATGCAGCTTTCTGCTGAGCAGGCTGCCGCGGTCAAAGGGATGGTACAGCAGCAGTTTTCCGTTCTCACCGGCGGTCCCGGATGCGGTAAAACCACGGCCACACGGGTCATGGTCCGCCTGCTGGAGGCCATGGGGCAAAAGGTGATGCCGACCGCGCCCACGGGCCGGGCTGCCCAGCGTATGAGCGAGGTGATCGGAAAACCGGCCAAAACCATTCACCGACTTCTGGGCTGGAAAGCCGGCGGGTTTAAAAGAAATGAAAGTTCGCCTTTAAAGACGGATTTTCTGGTGGTGGACGAGTGTTCCATGCTGGATATCAATCTGACCGCCTCTTTGCTCAAAGCCGTCCCGAGGCACAGCCAGGTCGTGTTTATCGGCGATTATGACCAGTTGCCGTCGGTGGGGGCGGGCAACGTACTCAAAGATATTATTGCGTCACAGGCCGTGCCCTGTTTCCGGCTTACCCAGGTATTTCGCCAGGCCCGCTCCTCTTTGATCATAAAATTTGCCCACCAGATCAACCAAGGCAGGATGCCGTGGATAAAAAGTCCGTTTAAATATCCTTCCGTCTGGCAGGATGGAACCGACTGTCTGTTCATTGATTCCGATGAAGCTACCAAAGAGCAGATCGCCTTTGTCAGCCGGGTTAAACGGTTGTATATGCCTGTTGATCCGGAAACGTCAAACGGCAGTGCCGTTCAAGAGACGTCTACTCCCCGTGATGCCCGGGATAATGATCATGGAGACTTGTATGAATTCAGGGTTAACGAGTCGTGTTCACCCTGGGAGAGTGAAATTGCAATCCCTAAGAAATTTACCCATGTGGATCTGACCCGTCTGGCAGGCACTGAAAATCGCATTGAAGAGCTTATGGCTGTGGTGGAAAAGGTGCATCCATGGTCTTCCCTGCATTATGGACTGTCTGCGTTGGATGCGGTGAAAAAATTATATCTGGCCTGGATTCCCAAATACCTGGGAAAAGAGACGGAAATCCAGATTCTTTCCCCCATGACCCGGGGCAGTCTCGGAACGCTTTCTTTGAACCGTGAAATTCAGAACAGCTATAATCCCATGGGGCCGAACAAGGCTCAGCTCACCGTGGGGCAGCGGGTATTCAGAACCGGAGACCGGGTGATTCACAGAAAAAACAATTATGATCTGGAGGTCTTTAACGGGGACATCGGCATCATTGACCGGATCAACACCATGGATATGACCTGCACGGTGCGTTTTTTACCGGATAACCGGGTGGTGCACTATCAGCAGGCAGACATTATGGAACTTGACCTGGCCTATGCCGTTACCATTCATAAATCCCAGGGCAGTGAATTTGAAGTGGTGATCATTCCGGTATTGACCCAGCATTTTAAAATGCTTTTCCGCAACCTGATTTACACAGGAATTACCCGTGCCAGGAAACTGGTCGTGTTTGTCGGAACCCGAAGGGCGTTAGGCATGGCCGTAGGGAACCAGGATATCAGCCGCCGCCAGACCGCGCTGCAGACCTTGCTTGCAAAAGAGGTAAAACCATAGCCGCTGCAGGACTGTTTGTCTCTAATCTCTATTTTCTAATTCATTGATTTCATTTTTAAGTTTGCCTGCACATTTGAATGTGACAACCCGTCTTTTTTTAAGGATCATGGCATGCCCGGTAGCCGGGTTTCGGCCCTTTCTCGGTGACTTTTCGATTACCTGAAATTTTCCGAAGCCGGAAACCATAATATCTTCACCCGAAGCCAGGGTGGACTTCATGATTTCAAGCAGGGTTTCAAGCACCTCTTTGGACTGAGAAGGGTTTTGGTTAAATATATTTGAAATTTTTTCGATGAGTGTGGATTTGGTACAGGTCAAAATTTCAGCCTTTTTTTAGTTGGATTGAATGAACTTGGGATATGATAATCTGTTTTCCAAAAGAGTCAAGCAATTAGATGTTTTTAAGTAAGGCCTGATAGGCGTTGCTCAGTTCCACAAATTTGTCGTGACTGCCGCCCCTGTCCGGATGATGTTCTCTGGCAAGACGCCTGAATTCCCGGGTTAGGTCTTTTTTGTTCATAGATTCCAGGGCGTTGATGGTAAGATTAAAAATTTTGAGTGCCCGGGATATCCCAATTTGCCGGGTAGCACCAGGCGGCTTAAACCATCGATTTTTTTGACGGAACTGAAAATCTTTAACCATATCATCCAACAGCACCGAATCGCCGTAAGTGTGATCAAAAAACATGATTGCATACCGGATCAGATATTCATGCAGGCAGCCGGTCAATTCAAAAAGTTCCTTATTCAGAACACATAACTCCTGGATAAAAAAGGCTTCTACTTTATCCTGGTCCAGCGCATGGGGCATCTGCTTGGCCATGAACCCTTTGAAAAATCGATGGAGATCAAGTACCGTATATACATAGGATTTAAGATCTTTTCTTTTTAAAACCCGCTCCTGTTCTATGAAAAGCTGTTCGATTTCATCTCGGGATTTGTTGTGCAACTGCCTGAAAATCACTGCCGGCATATTAAAGGTGGGACCCTGATCCATGCTGCCGAATTTAAGAAAATGGGCCCGGCGTTTGTCAAAGGCATGGACCTGTCGTGCAATGGCCTCCTTCTGCGCCCGGCTCATGGGCGTATACTGCTTGAAAGAGCGCTGCCGGAACGTCTGGGTGGCCCTGCGGATATCGGGCCGTAGAAAAGGCAGGAACACGTTTTCAAGCAGATCACTGTCAAAGGTGCCGGCCAGACTCGAAATTTTTGATTCCAGATCCGGATTTAAATACCAGGCATTGCCGCCGGGATAATCAATCCAGGCCCCGGGGCAGGGACCTATATCAAAAATGTCCCGGGCGATCATCTGTTCACCCTGTCTGACGGATTCCCGCAGGATATAGGTGGTCTGTCCGTTTTTTTGTACTTTTGCCAGATACATGGTTAACCGTGTGGCCCTGGATTTTTATATGCCAGGGTCTCCAGTTTGATCAGGTTGTAATGTCTTGTACCAAGACCGATATCCTGGGCATAGGCAAGCTGATGTTCCCAGTCCACGCATGGGTAAAGCCCTTTGAACTTGTCCTCTCCCGGGGCCAGGTGGGTGGTCAGCACCGAAGACGCAAGGCCCGGGGCCTGGTTGACCAGGTCTGCACAGGCCTGGTCAACGGCCACGGGATCCCGGGATGCCACCACACCGATATCATTGCAGATGGGGGCTTCTGCATAGGGCAGACAGTCGCATTTGGGGGAGACATTGGTGATGAAGTTGACAAACAGGCACTTACCGGCTTTATCTTTCAGCACACCGGCAGTATATTCCATCATTTTTTCAAGAAATACAGGGACATCCTGGTTCCAGTTGATTTTGATGGACTGGGTGGGGCAGCGCACAATGCATTCAGCACATCCAATGCAGGCCGCCTTATTTATATAAGCCTTTTGATTTTCAATGGTTATGGCCTGCCCCGGGCAGTGCTGGGCACACAGGCCGCATCCGGTGCAGGTTTTGCGTTTTATTTTGGGACTTACATTGGAGTGCTGGTCCAATTTTCCCCGGCGGGATGCACACCCCATTCCCAAATTTTTAAGGGTGCCGCCGAATCCGGACAGTTCATGGCCTTTAAAATGGGCCAGTGCCACAATAGCGTTGGCATTGACAATTTCCGAACCGATAAACACTTGGCAGTTGTGTTTGAGATCCACCTGAACGGCGGTCTCGCTTTTTCCGAACAGCCCGTCGGCAATGATCAAAGGGGCGGCATCCATGGATGAATAGGAAAACCCGTTTTCCACAGCGGTTTTGATATGGGACACCGCATCAGATCGGGTTCCCACGTAAAGGGTGTTGGTATCGGTCAAAAAGGGGGTGGCATCTGCTTTTCTGATGGCCCGGATAATTTTCCGGATAAGGACGGGCCGAATATAGGCCGTATTTCCCTGTTCACCGAAATGTACTTTTACAGCGGTTAGATCATTTTTGTCCAGGACGGTCTGAAGTCCTGCCGTGGTTACCAGACGCGCCAACTTGGCGGGCAGGTTCTCTCTTGATGTGGCGGTCATGTCCATGAAAAATACATCAGCACCCATTCAATTCTCCTTTTTGGCTTTAGGGCCATGGAACTTTTAATAGTTCCATGGCCCGTATTTCGCGCTTAATTACTATAATAAGTATCCGCCATGGAAATTCAATGTTCCCATGATTTTTCGTGATTGGTCTGGACATTGGAACGATTAGCGAGTAATTAAAATAACCCATGACATACATTACAAAATTTAATAAAGTTGTAAATACCCTTGAGAAAATCTATATTCTGTTTGACACGGCTATGGCGGCATTTCCATTTGCCTGCGCCAAGCAGTGTTCAGACTGTTGCACCTGTAATGTCACGGCGACAGGTCTTGAAATTGCCTATATCCAGGACCGGCTAAAGGGCAGGGCACTTGACGATATCCGTATGCGGTTGGCACGTACCGGGCAACGCCGAAGGTTCAGGCCGCTTCAGACCACCAACGGATTTGCGTTGGCCTGCATGGAGGGCCGTGATACGGAAGAGGAAGAGAACGATCCGTCCTGGGGTACCTGCCCTCTGCTTGAAGATGGAATCTGCACCATCTATCCTGTCCGCCCCCTGGGATGCCGGGTGATGATGTCCACAACCCCTTGTCGGCAGACAGGACAGGCGGATATGCCTTTTCTTGCATTAACCATAACAACCATTTTCATGCAGTTTGTGGAGCATCTGGATGCGGGTGGGCTCTACGGCAGTTTTCTTGATCTGCTGGAACATGCAGGGAATAATGCTTTGGGTTGTAATGGCTTGCCGGGGAAAGACAACATCCCCGGCACTGTACAAAATTTAAAAATTCCTGCGCTTATGATTCCGCCTGAGCATGTTAAAAAGACTCAGGATCTTGTTCAGTCTCTTGGAAGCATAATCCGTGAAAATAACTGTTCCTCAACTTGACTTCACCCGTAAGAATGGGTTAAAGCTTGCCTGCATTTTAAATATACAGCACCAACCTAATTGTATACAAAAATTAAGGAACAACCATGACGAAAAACGTGGTAGAGAAAATTGACGATTTAGTAAAAATCAAGACCATTCTTGTCAGCGTATCCGATAAAAGCGGGCTTGCGACATTTATTCCCGGATTGCTTGGGATCAATCCCGATATCACCATTTTATCCACCGGCGGCACCTATTCCAAAATAAAAGAGATTCTCGGGGCTGATGCAGAAAATAGTCTTAAACAGGTCTCTGATTATACCGGCCAGCCTGAAACCCAGGGAGGACTTGTTAAAACCCTTGATTTTAAAATTTATCTGGGCCTTTTAACTGAAACCTATAATCCTGCCCATCAGGATGATTTAAAAAGAACCCATGCATTGCCCATTGATATGGTTGTGGTCAATCTTTATCCATTTACTCAGACCATTGCCAAAGAAAATGTAAGCCTGGAAAATGCCCGGGGGAATATTGATATTGGCGGGCCGACCATGATCCGGGCCGCTGCTAAAAATTTTATCCGGGTGGCCGCGGTGGTGGAACCTGAATCCTATGACGGTATTCTGGCATGTCTTAACGCAAAAGACGGGGCTTTGGGGCTAAATGACCGGTATTCACTTGCATCAAAGGCATTTGCGCATACCGCCCAGTACGACCGGGCCATTGCCGATTATCTGACCGGGCGTTCAAAAGAAGACGTTGAATCGTGTTATAAAACAGGGGAGATGTAAATAGTAAATATGAGCACAGATCTTAAAAAGATGTACAAAACCATAATGGATGACCATTTTACCCCGGCCATGGAAATTTCCTTTGTGAATGGGAATAGTCGGCAGACCCTGTTTTATGAAAAAGTCTCCTGGATTATAGACGGCGTAGAAAAGGGACTTCGTTACGGGGAGAACCCGGGTCAGGAAGCCGCATTATACCGGCTGGTCAATGGAAATTTGGCACTGGGAGATGCAAAAACCATCGTACCGGGCAAACATCTTGTGTCCGATATTGAGCTGCTGCAATCCGGTAAACACCCGGGCAAAACCAATTTGACAGATGCAGACAATTCTTTGAATATTTTACGGTATTTTACGGATACGCCCTGCGCGGTGATTGTCAAGCATAACAATCCGTGTGGGGCTGCCCGGGCGGACAGCCTGGAGCAGGCTTATGCCAAAGCTTATATGGCAGACCGTATCGCGGCGTTTGGCGGGTGCATTGCCCTGAACAAGGCCGTGGACAAGGCAACCGCTGAAGGCATTGCCGATCAGTATGCTGAAGTGGTGGTGGCCCCGGAGTTTGAGGAGGGGGTCATTGATATTCTGGGCCGGCGGAAAAATCTGCGGGTAATCCGGATCAATGCTATGGATAAACTGCAATCCTTTATTGGTGAGCGGGTGGTGGATTTCAAAAGTCTTATGGACGGCGCCATTGTGGCCCAATGGTCCTTTGTGCCCAAAACACTTAAAAAAGAAGATCTTTTCATTGCTTCCACAGAATATAAGGGAACGACGTACAAAATAGCCCGGGTCCCCACGGACCAGGAATACGAGGATATGCTTTTTGGCTGGCTGGTGGAAACCGGTATTACCTCCAATTCCGTAATATATGTCAAGGATAATTGCACGGTGGGCATCGGCACTGGTGAACAGGACCGGGTAGGGGTTGCGGAAATTGCCGTGGACAAAGCCTATCGCAAATTGTGTGACCGGTACTGCTTTGAACGGTACAATACCTCCTTTGCCGACATGACCGATGAAGATAAAAAGGCGGAAATTGAAGCGGATGTGGCCAAAGAGAAGGGCGGACTTATCGGTTCTTCCATGATTTCAGACGCTTTTTTCCCATTCCGGGACGGCATTGATGTGGGGTTACAACAGGGGGTCAAAGCCGTTATCCAGCCCGGAGGCTCCATGAATGATTATCAGTCCATTGAAGCCTGTAATGAATATGGGGCCAGCATGGTGTATACAGGCCAGCGTAGTTTTAAGCATTAAAATATTTTTTTAAACAGCAAATAACGTTAACTGACCGCGCCGTGCATCCGCATGCTGGATCGTCACTTGAATCTGATCCCCTGATTTAAGTTTCAGCCCGGATGCCGGCAGTCTGGATTCAAGCATGAACTCCTTGATAAGAACGTTGTAATGATCCCTGTATACATCAAGCACCAGTCCTTCAAAGCTTTCCCCTCTTAAATCCTCCAGGTATTTGATCAGCCAGTAGCGTTTACGGGCGGCCTGGATGCGGCCTGTATTGGATACAGCCACGGAAATGGCTGCAAGGATATCGTCAAGCTCTTTGGATGAATAGGGGGTGCCTATACCCAGTATTGCTTTGATTTGCCGCTGGGTAAGCAGGTCATGGTAGCGCCTGATGGGAGAGGTTGCCGTAACATAGGCAGGTACGCCAAGGCCTGCATGGGGCTCGGCATGGGTGGTGATAACAGCCCGGCTTAATTGTTTACGCTGGAGGAAATTGGGCATTAATTGCGTTTCAATACCCTTGAAAATACGTTGTTTGGGCTGTGCCTGGGACCGGAAGACCCCTGGCATATCGTTATTTTTTAAAAATTCAGCCATGAGGGTGTTGGCCAGAATCATCATCTCTGAGACCAGCATCCGTGACGGATTCTCCCGGTCCACTTTTGTATAATGGATCTTTTTATTTTCATCCAACCACACATTGACCTCGGGCAGGGTGATCTGAATGGCCCCGGCCTTGAGACGTTTATCCCGCAGTACGGTTGCCATTTTGTAAAGTGTGGTGATGGGATCATTTTTGCCGTTTACCATATTGGCCTCGGTATAGCTCATCTGCTGGTGTACCTTGATCACTGATGGAACGATTTGATAATCCTGGACCTCAAAAAAGCGATTCATCTGTACCAAAGTTGAAACCCCTGGTCTCAACTGGTCTTCCTTAAGACTGCACAAATCTTCGGACAGGCTGGAGGGCAGCATGGGTAATTTGTCGTCCGGCATGTAAATGGAAGAGGCGCGTTCCCTGGCAGCCATATCAATGGTATCCCCGTTGCGGATGCAGGCCCCGACATCGATAATATGAATGCCAAGCCGATAACCGTTTTCCGTTGTTTCAAGGCTGATGGCGTCGTCATAATCCTGGGTGGATTGGCCGTCAATGGTAATTAAAGGTAAATTTGTCAGATCCTTGCGTTTGGGATCGTCAAATATCAAGGGGGCTGTTTTGCACAGTTGGTAAGCGGCCTGGTTCACCCTGGTTGAGAATGAAGTGGGAATCTGAAAGTATACCAGATCCAGATTTTCATCCACATCCCAGATACCGGCTTTTACAAAAATTTCAAATAACCGGTCAGGGGAACTTAACCCTGCTTTTTTGATGATCGACTTTGCTATGGCGGCTTTTTCAGCATCATTGCCGAAAATATAATAGTTTTTTAAAGTTTGCAGGATTACAGGATCCGGTTCTTGATTGATATCATCATGATCCCGTAGCCGGGCTAACCAGGCCGCCCCCCTTGTGATCAGTGCATTCTTTTGTTCTTCTTCCCTGATCTGACGTTTTTTTGCCGCTACCTGCGCTTCTGTGAAAGGCAAAAAAATCACTTTGTTAAATTTAAAATATAGGCGATCATTAAAAAAGGCACGGATAACGGCAGCTTCGTGATCCGGATTCAATGGCGGATCAAAACAGAATAAGGTCATTGTGGAAATATCAATTTCCTGGGGGTCTTCATGGAGGATTTCCCATAACTCTTTGATATCTATAGATTCTGATAGTTTTTTGCGGGTTTCGGTTACCTGCTTGAGGTGAGAGACCAAGGCTGTTTTGGAAAGTCCTGTATCCAATACGGTTTCGGAAACATGCGCCAGGCGTTTTTCGGAAAAGCTGACTTCGCGACTGTTTTCATTCAACAGCCGAAGTTTTCCTTTTGCTTCACGTAAAATAACCGCAGATATAATTTTTTGCTGGTCTATATACTCAACAATGTTGCCTATATTCATGCAAGGACAATAACAGGAAGGTGTATTAAAGTCAAATCCGGCAAACAAAGACATTGCCTTGAATACCCCTTGTTTTTCAAGTAAGATAGCTATTATGCCAAAGAAAAATACCAGGAAAAATAAACAAAAACTAAAGCGTAAAAATGATCTGCCCAAGCTGGCATCGGATAAAGACTTTTTAGATGCCTTCCTAATGGATGGCAAAGAGGCTGTGAAAGAAAAACAGGAAAATTTAAAAAAACCTGTTGAACCTCGGCCAAATTTGAATAAACATGGTCTTCCCTTTTTGGATGATTATGAAACCTGGATGAATAAAAATACGGATTCCCATACCCTGTCTGCTGATAAGACCGCAGAACAGGAGGCGGCAGTGTCTGAATCCGAGATGGCATTTTCAACCCTGTTGGAAGCGTCCTGGAAACAAAACCGTCCCCCACGCCATGTGCCTAAGCCGATGCCCTTAAAACGGAGGCTCAAGCGCTATCCGCCACCCGAAGCAGATCTTGACCTTCACGGGTTCACAGCCATCGGAGCCCGGATCAAAACCCAAACTTTTATTTCACGTGCCCATGTCCAGGGATTTTTTACCCTGCGCATTATTGTGGGTAAGGGGCTTCACTCCGAGGATGGGCCTGTGCTGCCCCATGTGGTGGAGGACCTGATAAAGGAGATGAAAAATGACAATCTCGTCCTATCCTACAAATGGGAGGGCGGAAAAAGATCAAAATTTGGTGCGTTGCTGGTTTATCTTAAACAGTTTACTGATTAAGTTGATATTTTTTTACGGCTCTGTTGTGGTCTTTCAGATTGGTTGAAAATTTATGCGTGGTGTCGTTTTTTGATACAAAGAAAAGGTAATTTGTTTGGGCTGGATACAGGGCTGCCTTAAGGGCTTGTGCGCCTGGGTTGGCAATAGGACCGACTGGAAGTCCGTCTATCTTGTAGGTATTATAAGGTGTGACACGCCTTAAATGTTTATATCGAATTCTTCCGTCATAGTCAGAAACCCCGTAAATCACTGTGGGGTCACTTTCAAGTCGCATATGGCGTTTCAGGCGATTATGAAAGACCGATGAAATGATAGGTCTTTCTTTTCCATTGCCGGTTTCCTTTTCAATTATTGAGGCAAGAATGACAACCTCATGGACGCTTAAGCCTATTTCTTTTGCCCGGGTTTTCCATGTGCGGTTAAATGTTTTTTTAAAGGTGGATATCATTTTTTTGATTAAGGTTTTGCAGTCTGTCTCTTTGGAAAAAAAATAGGTCTCCGGAAACAGATATCCTTCCAATGTCATACCCGGTACGTCACATTGATTGATAAAGTCAAGATCATTGCATAAAGATAAAAATTGTTTGCGGGAACACAAACCGGCTTCCTGGGCAAGGATCGCAATTTCTTGCATATTCATCCCTTCGGGAATGGTCAATCGGTATAATTTGCTTTTACCGGAAATTAGAATGCGCATGATGGTTTCCGGACTCATGCCGGTGTTCATTTCGTATTCCCCGGCCTTTATCCGGGTCGCAGCCTTTTTTATCCGGACATATAGTTTAAATGCAGTGGGATTTGAAACTAAATCCTGGGATTTAAGATTCTGGGCGATGGTAGTTAAATGCTGGCCGGAAGATACCGTGAAGGTAACAGGTATAGAAATTTTGGCTGCAGGTGTCTTGATAAAAGTGGCCATCCAGTGCATAGCAGCTCCGACGGCTATTGTAATGCACAAGGAGATCATGACGATAAAAAGGATAATTTTTTTTATCATTGTTAATATAAATAAAACGGGTCTGCCGGTAAATCGGTCAGACCCGTATGTTTTAATTATTTCCTTGTACCTTATTTATTTAGCAATAGGGAACTCGGTATCAGGATTGTAGCAAATCCGGCAGCAGTTCAGACAGCGATCAGCCTCGGCAAGCGCTTGGTCTTCGGGCAGAACCAGATCAACTTCAATCATTGAATCCAACCTCTCGCTAACTGGTATTTCCGGCATTTTAGCCCGTTTAATGGGCGTTATGCCGTCAACTTTTTTGAAAATAGATTCAGGGATATTTTTTCCTTGTAAGGAATTCTCGACCGGTTCAACCGGTTTTCCTTTCAGGAACAGATCAATGGAACGGGCTGCACGCCTTCCACCCCCGATGGCAGTAACAACAAGGGAAGGCCCGGTTGCCGAATCCCCCCCGGTGAAGATATATGGGATTGAAGATTGCAGGGTTTCAGGATTGTTGTCAATGGTATTCCAGCGGGTCAATTCCAGATCTTTTATTTTCGGAGTTGGATCAGTATCCTTAAAAGAGGGATCCGGTGCCTGACTGATGGCAGAGATGACCATATCAACGTCCAGTACCGTTTCAGACCCTTCAATCGGTACTGGACGTCTTCTACCGGATGCATCCGGTTCACCCAGTTCCATCTGCAGGTATTCAAGGCCTTTAACCTTGCCGTTTTCATCTCCAATAACCCGTGTGGGGGCTGCAAGGAATACAAAATCAATGCCTTCATGTTCTGATGCAACAATTTCCACTTCATTGGCAGGCATTTCATTTCGGGTTCTTCTGTAAACAATGTACACTTTTTCAAGGCCCAGCCGCTTCAGTGTTCTGACGCAGTCAATGGCGCTGTTTCCACCACCGACGATGGCAGCGGTTTTTCCTAATTTCATTTCCTGGCCGCCGGCAAATCTTGAAAGCCAGTCAATTCCCTTATAACATCCGTCAAGGTCTTCCCCTTCAATGCCAAGGGCATAATCATTCCAGGCACCAATTCCCATGAATATGGCGTGGTATCCGGAGGCTATCAAAGAGCTTAGTCCAAAGTCTACGCCGAATTTAACCTGGGTAAAGGCATTGATTCCTAAATCGAGAATTCCCTGGATTTCCCAATCCAGCACCTTTTTGGGAAGTCTGTACTCTGGGATGCCGTATCTGATAATACCGCCAAGTTTCGGCATAGCGTCAAAGATATCGACCTGATGACCGATCCGCCTTAAGAAATAGGCACAGGAAAGTCCGGCAGGTCCGCCGCCGATGACAGCCACTTTTTTACCGGTATCAGGGGCACAGGTAATGGGAATCCGGGAACCGGAATTCATTTCATAGTCTGCCACAAAGCGTTTGAGCTGGTTAATGGAAACCGGTTCATCCTCAATACCCCTTCTGCACATATCTTCACAAGGATGCGGACATACCCTTCCGCAGGAAAGGAGAAGGGGGTTTCTCATGCGTATGGTTTGAACCGCCTCGTCATATTTACCGGCTTTTATTTCACTGATATATTTTGGAATATTGATTTCAGCAGGGCAGGTCTGGGAACACGGAGCCAGAGCACCATGCTCCTGGTTGAATTCCATTAGTTTTTCGCTCAGGGTCTTGACTTGAATAATATCTTTGGGACAGGCTTTCTGGCAGGCGCCGCAACCGACGCATTTAGCGTCATCAACCACGGGATATCCATCCGGTCCCATGTGAAGTGCATCAAACTGGCAGGCCTTGACACAGTCCCCAAGACCGATACAGCCAACCGTACACACCCTGTGTCCACCAAAAACAGCAGTCATGGCTTTGCATGATGAAACCCCCATGTAGTGGTATTTATTTTCAGCCCGGTTGCCGCCCTCACACAAATTATAGGATAAAGGTGCTTCAGCCGCACCTGCATCTACGCCCATAATGCGAGAGACAGCTTCAACCCCTTCTTTGGAATTAATAATGCAAACGGTTGGCGGTTCTTTGCCCGCCACAACGGCTTCCGCAGCTGCAGAGCAGCCTGCATATCCACAACCGCCGCAGTTTGCGCCTGCAAGATTGTTTTCTACCTGTGCAATTCTGGGGTCTTCATACACATAAAAAATTTTGGATGAAAGACTGAGCACGATGCCGCATGTTGCGCCAATGCCCAGCATTAGCAGTATAGCTGGAATCATACAATCACCTTAATATTATATTTTCTGTTTAAACTAAACCATGCCCCTGAAAACGGTGAAGACCAGTGCGATCATGCCCGCCGTTATAAGGCCGATAGAGGTATCCTGCAACGCTTTTGGTACCCGGGCAAGGATAACGCGTTCCCTGACGCCGGCGAACAGAATAAGCGCAAGGCCAAAACCTACGGCATAGGCAAAAGAAGATACCAGCGCCTGAATAAAGGTGTATTCTTCCTTGATGTTGATCAGACACACACCCATAACCGCACAGTTGGTTGTGATCAGTGGAAGAAAGATACCAAGGCCTGCATAGAGTCCCGGGATACTCTTTTTTAAAAACATTTCCACGAATTGAACCAGAGACGCAATAACCAGAATAAAAGACACTGTCCGCAGAAATTCTACATTCAGGGCCTTGAGCAGGTATAAATCCACAATCCAGGTTATCATGCCTGCCATGACCAGAACAAATATAACAGCCATTGCCATGCCTACAGCAGTTTCCATCTTTTTGGAGGTGCCCAGGAAAGGACAGTTGCCGAGGAATTGAGCAAGGAGAATATTGTTAATGAAAATACAACTGATTGCCAGGACAAATAAATCACCCATATTAATATCTCCTTACCTTATTTTTTTCCGATGAGATTCATCAGGCAGAGCATCATACCCAGGCCCACAAATGCACCGGGGGCTTCAACCATAAATTGAAAAGGAATATATCCATGCCCGATTGTAAAAAGAGGTGTGCCGCCCCACACGGTCAGGGTACCGGCACCGATAAGCTCACGCACCGCGCCAAGGGAAGACAGTGCCAAAGTAAACCCGATACCCATGCCAAGACCGTCTGCCGCCGAGAGCATTACGGTATTTTTTCCGGCAAACGCTTCGGCCCGGCCTAGTACGACACAGTTTACAACGATCAAGGGGATAAAAATACCGAGTTTCAGGAACAGTTCATAGGTATATGCCTGCATCACAAATTCAACGATGGTTACAAAAGTTGCTATAATGACGATGTAGCAGGCAATTCTGACCTTTGAGGGAATTATATTTCTAAGCATGGAGACCAAAATGTTTGAAAACAAAAGGACAAAGGTGGTCGCCATTCCCATGCCGATACCGTTCTCACACGTTTTGGTCACGGCAAGGGCCGGGCATAGCCCAAGGACCAGCCGGAACAAGGGAATCTCAGCCCAAAGTCCTTTTGTAAATTCTTTTACCAGGGATTGTGCCATAATTATATCTCCTGAATGACCTTATTAATTCATCTGTTTAACAATTTCAGGTTTCAGTTTCTTGTATAGATTTTGGGCTGCCACTGCGGCCTGGCTGACACCAACAGATGTCACCGTGGCCCCGGACATGGCATCAATGTCGCCGCCCTGGCCTTTTGTGCCAAAATTTGATGCCATGGACATGCCAGCAAACTGGCCTACAAAGGAAAGGTCTTCTTTGGCCCTGGAACCGATGCCTGGTGTTTCGGCATGGGTGGTCACCCGCACGGCAATGATTTCATCGGTGTCAAGGTTTACGCCTACCATCAGCCCGATAGGACCGCCGAATCCGGTTCCCTTTGCTTCAAATGCAACAGCCTTTATTCCATCTGCCAAAGTACTGGGGAAAACTTGCAGCTCAGTGTCTTCAGCCTTGACATTAAAGCGTTCTTTGATGGGATCATTGGTCGCATCGGCAAAGATAGCCTTGATGGCAGGGGCTTTTTGAAATTTCAGTACCTGTTCTTCAATCCGGGGTTCGGTTTTCACCTTAACAGCTGCCAGAAGACCGCCGGATACTGCCGTAAGAACGGTCAGTACCACAATCATACTTAACATTTCACGCATTGGGCACCCCCTTTCCAAGAGCTTTGGGTCTTATTGTGTCAATCAATGGATTGACAAGGTTGATCAACAGGATCGCCAGGACCGTTCCGTCCGGATAGATACCAATATTACGGACCAGAATGATCATTAAACCACCTAAAAATCCATAAATCAGCATGGGGATACGATTAACCGGTGAGGATGAATTTTCCACAGCCAGAAAGAAAGCACCTATAAGGGTATATCCTGAAAGCAGGTGGAACAGGGGCGGGGCATATGTGTCAGGATGGAGTACAAAGAAAAGCGTTGCAGTAATCAAAACGCCTGCAATGAATGATGCCACAATTTCCCAGCGTGCATACCCTTTTAATATCAGATAAATGCCGCCGATTATGATGCCGAGCCCGAACGTGGAACCGATACCGCCCACTTCGTTGCCCATGAGCAGATCATAATTGGAAAATGAGGCCAGCGCGTATGTACCCTGGGCTTTCAGCGCCGCCAGAGGTGCAAGGGCAGTGAAATCAAATTGATATGATACATACGCCGTATCAAAGTCCAAGAAGGCGGGCCAGGACATCGTGAGAATTGCAATACCCACCAGCGTTGGATGGAAGGGATTGGCGCCGGTACCACCAAATACAAATTTGCCCAGGACCACGGCAATAAATGTGCCGGTGATTACAACCCACCAGGGCATTGTGGCCGGAACCATCATGCCGAACAACAGGCCGATAATCGCAGAGTCCATATCTGCTATAGCCATTTTTTTCTTGGAGAGGACCGACATGATCACTTCCCAAAGCATAGCTGATGAAGTGGCAAGGGCCAGCACCCCAAGGGCAGGCGCGCCAAAATGGAAAATACCGAAAAGGGCGGCCGGTAAAAGGGCGATAAAAAAGTTCAGGTTCTGTTGGAACAAGCTGTCTCCGTTATGCCAGAAAGGGGCATGGGAAACGATCAGTTTAGTGTTTGTCATTGGCTTTCTCCCAGCTTCAAGCATTTTCACGAAGGGTCAACAGTTCATGTTTGCCCAGACGGATATACTGATATAAAGGAATCCCGGCCCTGCATACATAGCCGCAAAGTCCGCACTCTATACAGGATTCCAGATCAAACCTGTCTGCCGCCTCTTCATAAAGGTTTGCTTCAAGATACCGTACCAGCAGGTTCACGGGTACATTGGCCGGACAGACGCGGACGCACTCACCGCAATTAACACAGGCATTATCCGAAATTTCCGGGATAACATCACTGTCCTGTACCATAAGTGTATCCATATCCGGAACCACGGGGTGATGCACCGTATACGTAGCAAAACCGCGCATGGGTCCGCCGATGATGACTCTATCCTGTTCATTGATTTGGACATTAAAACAGGATAATATTTTACTGATGGGTGTACCAATAGTGGCCTTGACCCGGTGCCTTTGCCCGCCCTTGTCAATCAGGGTAATGATCTTATCAAATACCGCATGTCCGGTTTCGTAAGTTCGGGCAAGGGAAACCAAAGCCTCGGGGCGAATAAAACAAACCCCCTCTTCTTCAGGGAGCGTCCCTGGTGAAAGCGCCTTGCCAAAATGGTCTTTCATTATCATGGCGGGTAGATTGGACGGGTAGGTATCAGATGTTTTGAGAACATTGAACCCATCAAGGTTCACCTGGGCTGAAAGTTTTTCAGGCACTGTAATGCACATCCGATCAGCCCGGGTCATCGCTTTAAGAATTTTGGCTCCGGCAACCATCAGGCCTGCATATGCAGTACAGACAAATTGACAGGTATCACACAAAATATCTGTGTCTGCACCTGTCACAACAATGGTCCTGATATCGTAGTTTGGGTTTGTCAGGGTTGAAACGGGCAGTGCCCCGGGAATGTGCCCAAGGTAATCGGCGGCAAATTCAAGGGTTTGTTCCAGGTTTGTCTGGGCCCATTGATCATCATCTTTAGCCGATGGATCCGGCTTGATCGTTATATAGGTTGCAGTGCTGCCGAAGTCATCGGCGTAGGAATCAAATTCTTTGATCGTACCTGCCGCAGGAGATAAAACATAAGGTGCGCTGTCGTCGTACAGTTTTAATTTCTGCCCTTTTTTGACAGCATCTCCCGGGCCGATCAAAGCCTTCTTTGCGCGGTCGATTTTTTCAGGCAAAAGAAGCGTAAGCGTGCCGGGTATTGCCAACTCCTCGGCAGATGGCAGGGACGTATCAAGCAGATCATACGTCAACCTGGGTTTGGATAGAGCGAAAAAAGATCGTTTAATCATAATTAGTCCTTAAGTTTTGTAAAAATCTTAAGCCAAGCGTTAAATTTTTTCAGATCAATGTCTATCATCCTGAAAAAATTTATTGTGCGTGACATGCATTACATTCTACCGGACCCGCACCATAATCTTCATGGCATCCCTTGCACTGGGCGTGGAATGCGTCAGCCCTGGCCGGCATGCTTTCATCACCTTCTTCCTCATGACACTCGCTGCAGTTGTAGGTTTCGTCATATTCAAGGTTGTGGTGGCAGTCCAGACAATCTAAAGAATAGTCGTCTGTGTGCATGAGGTGAGTGAATAAAACTTTGCCTGCTTTGTTCTGAAACATCAGTCTGACTGGATTATCCGGAACAGGTGGGGAAAAGGACGCATAACATACAATCCCTGTGACTAAAAGAACGATCATGATGCATACAGCTATTTTCAGGTCTCGTTGTGATGTCATAATTCTTCTCTCAATATTTTAGGGGTTAGAGTTTAGCGACGAACCCACAACTGGAGCGTATATAGTATATTGATGATAGATTTACAAGGAAAAAGTGGCGAGAATTTGTTTATTATAATGGTGAAATTTTCAGGATCTGATCGAGATTTTTTTTCTAACCAGAAAGGGTTTATATTTGTCTTTTTGGGACATCCCCCCCTGCTTTTTTCTGATAACAAGAAAAGCGAGTGCAAAAAGTAAAAAACCAAACCCCATGGACAGAGCGGATCTGTTCATTTCTAAAACAGGCGCAAGGGCATCCCCAATCAGTGCGCCAATGATGAGCAAAATAATTGGGAATACATAAAGAAAAAAACTTAAAAAAAGCATGGATGCTGAATTAATGCCCACAACCACGCGGTCTTCTTTTTTTACTCCAAGCGTGTTTGGAACAATGATGGTCATTTCTTCAGAAGGGTGGTGGCTGACATCACAGGAGTCCTTTGAGGCACAGCTTTCGCATGCTGCCGAGCGGGTGGTTTTAATCCAGGCGGTTTCAGGTGTGGCGTAGGTGACAATGCCGTCTTCAGTAATCATAATACGCTCTTGTGGAAAGGGGTTGGTCGTGGCATATTAAGTCCCATAAAAAAATCAGGCGGGACTTTGGTCATGGCCCTAAATTCAAATGATATATATAATTAATAATGTCAGGCGATAATATCAAGCTGACCACCCTGCCGACCCTGAAAAGACTGGTTTTGCTGGGTCTGCTGGATTTGTCGAGCTATTTGCTGATCCTGGTTTTCTTTGTCCGGATTCTCTGTGTTTTCAGCCTGTAGTGCTAACGCTTCCGGTGTGATTTCAACTTTAAAGGCTTCCTGGACAGACTGAGTAATTTCCTTATTTGGTTCAACACTTGTTGCTTCCTTATTATTGGTCTGAACAGAAGCCGTGTCTGTCAATCGTACATTAGTCGTATAGGCTTTCATTCCCTGAATACTGTTAATATCCATTGGTATTTTCCTTTATTGAATTTTCAATTCATAATAACAATAATATTAAGAAAAGCGTATGTCAAATTTTTTTGTTGAATTCGCTTGACAACGAATTTTGGCTGGTATATAACCCACACGTCTTGATTGAGAGACGCTGCTCCCCAGTAGCTCAGTTGGCAGAGCGAGTGGCTGTTAACCACTAAGTCCGCGGTTCAAGTCCGTGCTGGGGAGCCAACATAAAAAATATTATCCCGACAACCTACAGGTTGCCGGGATTTTTGTTTTTATGTCTCCTGCCGTTAATACATCTTCTGCCGTCGGCCGCTGTAGGGGGCAGGCTACCCAGCCTGTCCTAATGAGGGCAACCACAGAGGGATTGCCCCTACAAGAAATGGCCGACAATAGAATCAAGCCCGAAATTCCTATACTATAAATTTAATTCGCTTGACATACTCAATCGTTCCTGTATGCTCTATAGCTATTGCACGACTTTAGAGTGCTTGAGTTTCTTCCTTAGATATTTTCCCTGAGAAATCAGTGATTATTATTTTAAGATTGAGATGATTTATTTTCTATTTTTTATTTAGGAGAACGCCTACATGGCAAATGGTATCGTAAAGTGGTTTAGCGAGTCAAAAGGTTTTGGATTTATTGAACAAGCAGATGGTGGCAAGGACGTGTTTGTCCATCACTCAGGTATCAACGCAGTTGGTTTTAAATCTCTCAATGAAGGTGAACAGGTTTCATTCGACATTGAACAGGGTCCCAAAGGACCGGCAGCTGCAAATGTGACCGTGATTTAATATTCCATTTTATCTCTGTGACATTTCAGCCCCTGAGTAGATTCCTACTCAGGGGCTTTTTTTGTTTTTAACTATTCTCAGTGGTCAACAATGAAAAATACTGATCCATGCAAATTCTAAACCCTTCCCGGTGGTATCTCCATCCGGTGTTTATTTTTGCCTGTTCCATTTTTGCACTTGCCACATTTCTGGTCCTCACGGTAAGCCTTTACATGGAGATCCGTTCTGCCCTTGAGGTGGTGATGCTCAAGTTCAACATTGCGCCCCAGGTCATTTTTCCGTCCAAAACAGGTATGACGATACTTGTCCTGAGCCTTTTGATATTCGTGGTGCTGGCCGGCATTTTTTTAGCCTTTATCTATTACCAGAAAACCGTGAACCTGTTCCGGCTCCAGCACAATTTTATTTACAATTTCACCCATGAACTGAAAACGCCTGTCACCTCCCTTCGCCTTTATCTTGAGACCTTTATTCGTCACCCCATGGATCCTGGGGATGTAAAAAAATACAGTACGGATATGCTCAAGGATATTGACCGGCTTACTGAGAATATAGACCGGATTCTCAACCTGGCACGTATAGAAAGCCAAAATTTCGGATCAAAGGTAACCCGGGAAAGCCTGGTGGTACTTTTAAAAAATTTCTGCCGGAAAAATGCGTCCTTGTTCAGAGACCTTGATGTAAAGATTGAAAATCCGTCAGGGGGTAGGTTTGAGTATCCGATAAATGCCTTTTTATTGGATATTTTGCTGACCAATATTTTTTCAAATGCCGTCCGCTATAATGAAAGCAGCACACCTTGTCTGACCATTTTGTTTAAAAGTTACTTGCAGAAAGTGACCATAGATTTTATTGATAACGGCATAGGTGTGGATAAAGAGGATGCAAAAAAGATTTTTCGAAAATTTTACCAGGGGGACAGAAATAGTAACCAGGCAAATACAGGATCCGGCCTTGGGTTGTATCTTGTATCAAGTATTGCCGCCATTCATGGCTGGCGTGCCTCGGTTTCCAGTGAAGGTAAGGGAAAAGGCGCCAAATTCACCATTACCATCCCCCGGGCAAGTATTGCCGGCGTCAGAGATAAAGAGTTATGGAAACGGCTGAAAAAAAACGTGTTCTGATCATAGAGGATGAATCTCATATTGCCGAAGGGATAAAACTGAACCTTACCCTCCAGGGGTATGCGGCCAAAGTCGCAGCCGACGGCATTGAAGGTCTTGAAAAATGGCGAGTCTGGCATCCGGATCTTATTGTTCTGGATATCATGCTGCCCATGGTTGACGGATTTTCCATTCTTCAGACCATCCGCCGGGAGGATGAAAAAATACCGGTGCTGATTTTATCGGCCCGGGGGGACACCCGGGATAAAGTTCGGGGATTGAAATACGGGGTGGATGATTATCTGTCTAAACCTTTTGATCTGGAAGAATTCCTTTTAAGAGTGGGGCGGCTTGTAAAACGTAAAGAATGGTACGCACAGCCTGGAAAAGAGGAAAAAAAATCAGATTGTACCTTATTTGAAGGGACCTCGTATTCCTTTGGGAGAAACCACATTGATTTTGTGACATCCACGGCCCGGTGTGCCGCCGGTGAAGTGGTCCTGACCGAGCAGGAAATCACGTTGCTGCGGATTTTCATCGCCCACCAGGGAAGGCCCCTGTCCCGGAAAATGCTTCTTAAGGCCGGGTGGGGATATGCCAGGGATACCTCTACCCGGACCGTGGATAATTTCATTGTCAGATTCAGAAAATATTTTGAACCTGAACCCAAGTCCCCGGTTTATTTTAAAAGCCGCAGGTCTGTGGGCTATATTTTTGAACCCCGTGGATAAATTTATAGTATAGGAATTTCCATTCCCCAGCACCCACTACCCACTACCCAGTACCCAGTACCCAGTACCCACTACCTAACAGCCCGCCCAAAGGGCGCTAATTTATTTATGTCTGCCCTGCCAGAAGAAACATAGGCATAAATCGCGGATCCAGATCCTGGATCCGGATATGACCGTATTCCGACTCCAGTTCCCGCAAAAGTCTGTACAAAATGCCCTGGAGCGCCGTGGGCAGATCGGCCTCATGCATGCCGGATGCCTGGGCTGCCCATATTCCCAAATCCTTTGCCTGGGCATCGCCGATGGTCCCGTCCGGTCCGAAAAGCTGGGCAAAAAAATCTTTGAATTCAGAAATATCAATGGGTGCAAGGCTCAATGGCTTTGAGCGGTTCAGGTCCATACGGTCCCGGACCCATAAGGTCAGGATCATACTTTTGTATGTGAGTACCCCAAAGGTAAAGGTGGTAATGTCCACATCCAGGCGGTCGAGAAAATCATCCAGGCAGATGATTTCATCCAGTTGCCGCCGGGTGGCCCTGATATCGGAAAGGCCGGCAAAGTTGCGGTACAAGACCTTGTCGGCATAGTCGGCAAAAAACATGGGCCGTTGAATCATAAGCCCCCCAATAATGCCAAGGTATGTTTCACCTAAAAAATTTAAAGGCAGTTTTTTTGCCGCGATAAAGCTTGTCTCATACCATTTGCGCGTCATGGCCTGTAGTCTTGCACCTTCCCGGGTACCCGTTCTGAAAATATCTTCAAGAAAATATTTTTTGATCAGACTTTCGGCAGCTTCCACATCGGCCTTGGACCCGTCCATAAGCACTTCAAGACCCAGACTTAAGGTTGACATGGTTTTTTCAATAGGCTTTTCAATGGATTCCCGGTTCCGGATTTTGATTCGATCTGCACTGATGATCTTGTTGATCAGGGCGGCAAGCTCGCTGTCAAGGCCCGGTATTCCCCCTTGGGCATTAATTTGTGCCAAGGCTTTTGCAAACAGGTTGTCACCTATTAAAAACCGGGTAAAAAACATGGGCGGCATGGGGATATCCGAATGAGGTGCATTTGAATCACGGATGATTGCGGGTCTGGGTGTTAAATCTTTTTTCGCGACCGGCTGATAAATACCAACAGCCTCATGGGGCGGTAAAAACCCCTTCTCCGCAAGCCTGGTGTTTCTTTGCCGGAATTGTTCCTCTTCTGTTTCGGCAGGCAGAAGGCTTAAGGTCTCAAGGAGCAGCCCGTGAAGCACCGACAGGTCCATGGCGGCAAGGGTTTTTAACATCTGTTCGATTAATTCCGGCGCGTCATCGGGCAGACCATCTTCCCGGGAGGCGTCCTGGGGTAAAAGTGCCTCTTCAGAATATTTATCTGCAATAGATGGATTGTCGGGAAACCTGAAGTAAAATTTATCATCCAGGGTGATATAGTCATCAAAGTCTTCGGGCGGTGGTTCATCATGCTCCCGGATCACAACACGCATTTTTTGTGACAGATAATATTCTATAAAGTCCGGTTTTTCCTTGATGGTCCAGCGTAGAAGCCGTTGGGGATCGGCTTGAAACAGAAGGGAAAATACCTGGGTCATCATATGGGGATTCAGGCGGTCATCATCCCAGACCTCCACATCAAGGATATACTCCCACTGGCTGGACGCAGCCAGGGCCAGAACCGGAATAAAATCATGAACCCCGACGTTATGCATCAAATAATAAAGGTCCTGATCCGGAAAAGACTGAATTAACGTGGCAGGCGAGGGAGACTCCAGGATCATATCAAGGGCTTTGGCGCCCTCGCTGACAAGGATGTCCCGGCGCATTTTCTGTAACTTTAGTTCTTGTCTGGTTTTATTGGTCAGTTGGTAATCGGTGTTCATATATTACTCGCTTCCAAATTAAAAACATAAAGGACATGAAGATTGATTTTTCAGCTATGTTTATTCTTCATGCGCTTCATGTTCTTCATGGTAAGATAAAAAACTCAACGTTTAAGTTTATGATAGCGTTGTTTTCTGTTTGCATATGCTGATGTATTGACTCAAAGCCGGATCTTGGGCAAACGGGGTGAAATATGTTAACGCGGTGTGAAAATCACCGATGTTCATCAGGCATACCCCCATACACACGCACAGATCCTTGTCTTCTGGAAAATGGGACAGACCTTTATCAAGAAAGGCCATGGCCTTGGTAAAATTTTTTTGTTTCTGGTAAATCATGGCAAGCCCCTGGAAGGCTCTGGGGCAGGGATAAAACTGCAGCGCCTTTTCAAACAGATTCACTGCTATCTGTTCAGCGTTTCCAACCCGTTCATCCCGGGCATATTCTCCATGGGAAAAGGTCATGGCAAGCCTGGATAAAAAATCAGCATGCAAGGGCGCAGATGCGTTATCCGGACAAAAGGTAATACGGTTGACAAACGCCTCAAGGTGGTCAAAGAACGCCTGCCTGAGCTGGTCCCCCCATTCCTTAACCCGGGGAAAGTCCATATCCGGGTCCAGTTCCCACCAGGGCAAATCTTCAATGTTTTTTTGCCAGACACCATCATGGGTCCATCCTTTCTGTAATGCCCGGTTATACAGGGCTGTACCGGGGAAGGTGACCAGCATGTAAAATACCGTACTCAGCGGACCCAAACGGATCATAAGATCAATGCTGTCCTGGATGGTGGCATCCGTCTCTCCCGGCGCGCCATAGATAAAATAGGCCCGGGGCAGGATCCCTGCGGCACGCACCTTGTCAAAGGCGGCCACGCAGGTGTCATTGTCAATAGGTTTGCCAAGGATCTTTTTGATGGGCTCAGCCCCGGATTCAATGCCGAAGCTGATCTGGATGCATCCGGCCCGGCGCATGGGGCCCAGTATGCGCTCGTCAATATAATCCACCCGGGAGATGGCATTCCAGGTGATGCCAAGATCTGCCCGGATAATTTTTTCGCACAATTCCCTGACCGCATCACAATCCATGGTAAAGGTATCGTCACTGATGAAAAAATGGGTTACCCCTTTTTGGGCAAGTGCCTTTATCTCTTCAAACAGCCATTGGGGCGAGTGTCGGCGGACAAGGGCGGTGCCCCAGAACTTTGGAGAGCCGCAAAAGGTGCATTTCCCGGGACATCCCCTGGACATGGCCAGGTGCTGGTAAGTGAAATACCGGGACGGGTGGGGCAGGGTGTCCAGATTCTCTATCAGTTCAGTTTGGCCTGTGTCATGAAGGTTTGGTCCATTGCGGTAAACAATGCCGGGAATTCGGCTAAGGTCCTGTACCAGATCAGCTTGGATGGACTGATCCTGGTGAAAGGTGCCAAAACGGTTTTTTATTCGTTTTGCCGCATTGACCAGTTTTGTTGTGCTGATCTCTCCTTCGCCTTTGACAATTACATCCAGGGCCGGGCAGGCGCCAAACAGGAAGTCCGCCATAAAGGTGGCCCCGGGTCCTCCAAAGACAATAAGGATGTCGGGCAGGATCTGCCGGGCCTTGTCTGCACATGCCATGGCATTGATCCGGGTGGGGCTGGTGACGGAAAATCCGATGATATCAGGCTGTTCCTGCATGATGGATTGGGTGAACAAGTCAAGTGCCTTCTCGTCCGATCCCTTTGCCGACGGGTTGGCCGGACCTGCCGGTGCAAGATTTAAAATACCTGATACTAAACCCTGGTCCAGAAGCCCGGATGCCAGGTAATAAAGCCCGATGGGGACCTGAAGCGCATCCGGGTCCGTAACCCTTGGATCCAGGCAGGATGGATTAACAAATAGAATCTTCACCGTTACAAGGCGTTGAGAATGAGATCTTCAAGCTTGCGCTTGGGAACGTGGTGAACCTGATTTTCATCCCGGAAGTACCGGATATCCCCGTCGTCCCCCACATCATCAATGCAGGCTTCTTCCACGGGTTTGCCAAGTGCGATCACCAGCATGACCGCCAGGTGATCACCGATGCCGAGCAGTTCTTTTAATTTTTTAATATTAATGGCGGCAAACATACATCCGGCCAATCCCCTTGCCCGGGCGCCAAGCAGCAGGGTTTGGGCGGCAATGCCGTGGTCGCACCAGAAATTGTTTGCAATAGTGGTGTCCCCCAGGATAACGATGTATCCCGTGGGCTGTTCCCCGGGTTCCGGGCCTTTCCAATCTTTGAGATAAGCAGCCCAGGTCAGACATGAAAAAATCTGATCATTTTGTTCCCGGCTGCTGGAAATAATATATTTCAGCGGTTGGTTGTTGGCCCCGGATGCGGTATACCGGGACAGTTCCACAAGCTCGGTCAAGGTCTGGGTATCCAGGGCAAACGTATTGTCAAAGCGTCTGCAGGACCGGTTGGATTTTACCAGTTCTTTGAATTCTTTGAATTTATCCATTATTTTTCCCTTTGGGTGCAAGACAGCTGCCCGTTTGGGTGTTGATCCGGGACATTTGAATATCTATCCAGTCCAGAATTTTATCCATCTCCTGGGTGATCTCCTGCAATGCCTTTCCCCTGTGGCTGACCGTTGCTTTCTCCGCCATGGATAACTGGGCAAAGGTTTTATCCAACGCCGGGAAAAAGAACAACGGATCATAACCAAACCCGTTGTCGCCCGCAGGTTCCCGGGTGAGTACCCCTTCGCAGCGGCCTTCATAGGTCAACGCGGCACCTGTGGGCACTGCAATGGAGATCACACATTCAAAAGCGGCTTTACGGTTTTCTTCATTTTTCATGTCTTCCAGAAGTTTATCCACATTGTCCTGGTCCGTGGCATTTTCTCCGGCGTAACGGGCCGAATACACGCCGGGTGCGCCGCCCAGCGCCGCCACGCAAAGCCCTGAGTCATCCGCCAGGGCCGGGTATCCCAGAACTCTGGCCGTAAACGACGCTTTTTTATATGCATTGTCGTCAAAGGTCTCCCCGTCCTCTATTATTTCGGGAATGGGGCCGAAATCAGACAGGTTTTTTATATCAACCGGATAGCCTTGCAGCCTTTCTTGTAATTCCTTTGTTTTGCCTTTATTGGTCGAGGCCAGTACTAAAATCTGTTTCACCTGAAAGCTCCTTGTGCAGTATTAGGCTGTTTATTTATAATATAAAACTTAGTATAAGTGCAGGTCAAAGGTTTGTAAAGGTGAGCGTCATTGACAAGGCTAAACAAAAACGCTATTTTACCACGTTTTATTCATGGGGTTTACCGTGCCTTAAAGTTTTAAATCAAAACAAAGCAGCCCTTTTTTTAGTTATAAATCCGGAGCCAAAATATAAACGAAAGCAGCTATTTTATGGATAAGAAAACAAGCAAACTACTTGATCTTCGTAAAGAAAAGATAAACGAGCTAAAAACCGAAGGCATCAGCCTGTATCCCAATGATTTCAAACCCGATCACAGGGTTCATGACGTAAAAGACATTATAGAAAAGAATGTCGGTTCCCTGGGCGAAAACGGGCGCAAATTCTGCCTGGCCGGCCGTATGATGGCCGTCAATAAAATGGGGAAATCCTCATTTGTCAGATTCCAGGATGATGGTGAGCAGATGCAGGCATATATCCAGAAAAACAAAGTGGGAGATGATGTATATGCGCTGTTTAAAAAACTGGATATTGGCGATTTCATCGGTGTTGAAGGCCCTTTGTTCCAGACAAGAACCGGTGAATGGACCTTGCTTGCCGAACGTTTTAAGCTTTTATCAAAGTCTGTAAGGCCGCTGCCTGAAAAATTTCACGGCATCAAAGACCCTGAAAAAAGATACCGCCAACGGTACCTTGATCTGATCATGAATGAAAATACCCGGCAGATTTTTAAAAAAAGAAGTGCCATTGTGGCTGCCATGAGACGGTTTTTTGATGAAAACGGATTCATGGAGGTGGAAACCCCCATGATGCAGACGTTGCCCGGCGGTGCTGAAGCCACCCCGTTTAAAACCTGGCACAATGCCCTGGGCATGGAACTGTACCTGCGTATCGCACCGGAACTGTATCTGAAACGACTGGTGGTCGGCGGATTTGAAAAAGTGTTTGAAATCAACCGGAATTTTAGGAACGAAGGGGTTTCCACCCGGCATAATCCGGAATTTACCATGGTCGAATTTTATCAGGCCTATGCCACCTATGAAGATCTGATGGACTTGACCGAAGAGATGTTTTCCACTATTGTCACCCAGATTACCGGAGCCGGCAGCGTTGAATACCAGGGCTTGACCATTGATTTTTCAAAGGGCTGGAAACGCATCTCCATGATAGATTCCCTGTCGGAGATCGGGGGGATTGATCCGGCCATGATCAACGATACCCAGGCGTTACTTGCATACGCTGAAAAGGAAAATATTCAAATCGCCAAAAAAGACCGGCATGGGAAAGTGCTGACCAAACTTTTTGATGCGTTTGTGGAGCCTAAACTCATTCAGCCCACATTCATTACCGGATATCCGGTGGAAGTCTCCCCTCTGTCCAGAAAAAGCGAATCCGATGCCGAACTGACGGACCGGTTTGAATTATTCATTGCCGGCAGGGAGATCGCCAACGGATTTTCCGAAATCAATGACCCTGAAGACCAGTATAACCGCTTTCTCATGCAGGTGCGCCAGCGTGATGAGGGCAATGATGAAGCCCATATCATGGATACGGAGTATGTCGAGGCCCTGGAATACGGCATGCCGCCCACGGCAGGGCAGGGGATCGGTATTGACCGTCTTGTCATGCTGCTGACGGATGCCGCCTCCATACGCGAGGTGATTCTTTTTCCACATATGAAAAAAGCATAAAAGGTCTTTGTGGGAGCAGAACTTTTCATAGCCGGAAAATACCTGCGGGCCAAACGCAAGGAGGGATTTATCTCTCTGATCACCCTGTTGTCCGTGGCTGGTGTGATTCTCGGCGTTATGGCGCTGGTGGTGGTTATTGCCGTTATGAGCGGATCGGAAACAGAATTCAGGAATCGAATTCTTGGACTCGAGCCCCATATTCTGGCCATGAACTATTCCGGCCACTTTACCCCTGATCCGGATATGGAAGACAAGATCAGACAGACCGCGGGGGTCACCGCCGTCTCTCCCATCTTATTCGGCCAGGCCATGATACGTACGACCAACGCTTTTTCCGGGATCATTCTCCGGGGGATAGAACCGGAAAAAGAGGCCGCATTGATTAAAGGATACACACCCGAAGACCTTGAAAACGCATTGAGCGAAACAACGATCACAAAAGGCTTACCCGGTATTATTCTCGGTCAGTCCCTGGCCCATGCCGTGGGGGTGATGGAAGGCGACCGGGTGATCCTTATGTCGGCATCGGGCATTATCTCCCCCATGGGTCATATTCCGTCTATGAAGCAGTTTGTGGTCACCGGTACCTTTAAATCCGGCATGTCGGAATACGATTCCAGCCTGGCCTATGCGCGTCTGGATCAGGTCCAGGCATTGGTATCGGCCAAAGGCAAAGTGTCGGCTTTCGGCATATGGACCGATCAGATATTCAAGGTCAAAAAAATAAGTCAAAATGAACTTGGATTCATTGAGTATCCGTATTATCTTCGCAACTGGATGGATATCAACCAAAGCCTTTTTTCAGCACTTAAACTTGAGAAAACCGCCATGTTTGTCATTTTAACACTGATTATTCTTGTGGCGGCATTTAATATTGCATCGGCACTGATCATGATGGTTATGGAAAAAACCCGTGATATTGCCGTATTAAAAGCAATGGGTGCCACAAATGCCATGATCCGCCGTATTTTTATTATCAAAGGGATGATTATCGGCATCATCGGCACGGGTTTCGGGACAACGTTCGGGGTGGTGATCTGTTACATCCTTAAACGATACGAATTTATCAAGCTGCCCGAGGCATACCCGTTTACCACCCTTCCGGTTCAACTTGAATTTTCGGATGTTATTTTAACCGCGGTATCCGCCCTTTTAATTTGTTTTTTGTCCACCCTGTACCCCTCATATAAAGCGTCACGAATGAACCCGGTGGAGGCCATAAGATATGGATGACACGCCGTTGATTCAACTAAACGGGGTGTCACGCTCTTTTGTATCCAAGACAGCGGCACTGGACATTCTGCACAAGGCCGACTTATCCATACAACCGGGCGAAACCATTGCTATCCTGGGGGCTTCAGGTATCGGTAAATCCACCCTGCTGAATATTATCGGTACCCTTGACAAACCAGACACGGGAAATCTGCTGTTCAGGGGGGAACAGATCCTGGGGTATAATGATGAAAAACTTGCCGCCTTTAGAAACCAGAATATTGGTTTTGTTTTTCAATTTCACTATCTGCTGCAGGGATTTACAGCCGTTGAAAATGTCATGTTGCCCGGGCTGATCAGTGGCAAATCTAAAAAAACTATTGAAAAACATGCTGCAAATATGCTTGAAAGGGTAGAACTTGGTGCCCGAATCGAATACAGGGTGGAAGATCTGTCCGGGGGTGAGCAACAGCGGGTGGCCATCGCAAGGGCGCTTGTCATGGCGCCGGCACTGTTGCTGGCGGATGAACCCACCGGCAATCTGGATCAACAGAACAGCCAAGCGGTTCACCAACTCTTGAAAGAACTTAACCGGGAAATGGGGATGACCATTGTCGTGGTCACGCACAATTCAGATCTGGCCGGTTTAATGGACAGGAGACTGACGTTGAAAAACGGAAAAATCGTACCGGCGTAAAATTACTTGCTTAGGATTAAGCTATGAAAAATATTAAGTTCAGTGTATTGCTTGCAGCGGTTTTCTGTCTTTTGGGAACAGGCCTTTTGTTTGCCGAAGAACGGGTCGCAGTCGCCTTATTCCCCTTTCATGTTCAGGCAGCGCAGCCGGATGAAAAAATTGCACTGGCGCTATCAAAAATGTTAAAGGAAAAATTTGAAAATGACGGTGTAACGCTAGTGACTAGCGACACCTTTATTGACACAACTGACTGGGCATACGATCAATTCCGCCGGGAGGGTATCCGTTTAGGTGTGGACTGGATCATTACCGGCGACATTTTTATAGCCGGACAGGCGGTGAGTATTGATTCGCAGATGCACAATGTGTATGAAAAACAAGCACCGTTAACCTTTTTCTCACAAGCCGATAGTCTTTCAGAATTGTATGCAGGGGCAACTTCCCTGGAAAAAGATATTGTCGGCGAACTGTTTCAGCAAAAAATTATTTCAGCCATTACCATCAAAGGCAATGTGCGTGTTGATGCAGATGCCATCCAGCGAATCATTTCATCCCAAAAAGGGGATCTTTTAGATCGCACCGCGTTAAGCAATGATTTAAACAGTGTGTATAAAATGGGTTATTTTGATGATGTGGTCATCAAAAAACAAAACATGGATAAAGGGGTTGAAGTCATCTTTGAAGTTGAGGAAAAACCCAGTGTCCGTAATGTCCGCTTTGAAAACAATCATATTTATGAAGATCAGGAATTGTTTGAGGTTGTCGGGACATCGACCGGGTCCATTCTAAATGTATATAAGCTGAACAATGATGTGGATAAACTCAAACGTCTGTATTATGAAAAAAATTATCACAACTGCCGGATTTCCTATGACGTCAAACCATTGAAAAACCATCAGGCAGATATTATTTTCAGTATTGAAGAAGGTGAAAAAGTACAAATTACCGCCATTGATTTTGAGGGCAATAAATATTTTGACGATGATGATATCAAAGATGAGATGCAGACCCGGGAAAAGGGTTTCTGGTCATTTATAACATCCTCGGGCGATCTTGATGAAACCGAACTTGATAATGATGTGCTTCGCATAGAAGCCTTGTATAAAAATAACGGATTTATCAATGTCAAAGTATCTGATCCGGTCGTGAATATGGGAAAAGAAGATATTTCCATTAAGTTTAAAATTGATGAGGGAGACCAATATAAAAACGGCGAAATTCGTATCAAAGGAGACATTCTCACTACCAAAGAAGCGCTTTTAGAACTTCTGGTTTCCCAAAAATCTGAATTGTATAACAGGGAACTTGTCCGCAAAGATATGATTACCCTTAAGGATTTTTATGCCAACCAGGGCTATGCCAATGCCAGGGTAACGCCAAGAGTGGATAAAAATGACAAGGACGCAATTGTTAATATAAGCTTTGACATTTATAAAGGCCCGCTTGTCTACTTTAACCGGATCATCATTACAGGCAACGAAAAAACCAGGGACAAGGTTATCCGAAGAGAACTTGCCATTGAGGAGCAGGGGCTATACAGCATGAAAAAAATCCAACGCTCCAACAGGAACCTTGTATTCAAAGACTATTTCCAGAATATCAACATTAAACCGGTTAAAACCAAAGAAGAAAATAAGCTGGACGTTCAGATAAACGTTGAAGAAAAACCCACAGGCAACTTTTCTTTTGGCGGCGGTTTCTCCAGTGATGACGGTGCTTTTGGCCAAGTTTCCATTGAAGAGCGTAACATATTCGGCAAAGGCCAGACAGGAAAATTCACCATTCGGATGTCTGGAGAAACTGCGTTGTATAATATCGCATTCACCGAACCCTGGTTGTTTGACAGACCGATTTCAGCCGGATTTGATATCTATAAACTTGAAAATGAATACGATTATTATGAAAAAGATGCCATGGGACTCACCCTGCGCGGCGCCTCCCGGCGATTCTGGGATTACACCACCATTGGTCTGGTTTACAATATTGAGAAGTTTGATATCAAAGATGTGGAATCCGATTATACATCGGTTACTGAAGGCGATTATCTTACATCAAGTATCATGCCCTATATCAGTTATGATTCAAGAAACCATCATTTTTTACCTACAAAGGGCAAGTATCATAAACTGTCCATTGAGTATGCGGGTGAATTTCTGGGCGGTGAGATTGATTTTACCAAATACCTGGCGGAATCAGCTCTATTTTTTCCTTTGTTCTGGAAATTTTCAGCCGGTATCTACGCCAAGGGTGGGTATCTTGATGACAGGACCGACGGAGATCCGGATATAGACTGGGAACGCTTCTATCTTGGTGGTATTAATTCCATCAGAGGGTTTGACGATACTGACATCAACGGTACCAGAGATAGCGCTTCCATTGAGGTCGGTGGTGAGATGTATTGCCAGTTCAATATTGAAATGATGTTTCCCATTGCAGAAGAACAAGGCGTTTACGGTATATTTTTCTATGACAGAGGCGATGTCTATAACGACGGTGAAGATATTGACTTTGGTGATCAGTATTCCAGTTCAGGCCTTGAACTTAGATGGAATTCTCCCATGGGTCCCATCAGACTGGCCTATGGTATTGTTATAGATGGTAAAGATGTTAAGCGCACCGGTGATGGTGAGTTTGACTTTTCAATTGGTGCATTCTTCTAATTTTTAAAAAATTAAAATTTTATCTTCGGAGGCATAAATGAAAAAACGTATTATAGTTCCGGCAGTTTTGATTGTTGCCGCAATGTTCACCTGCAGCGCTTTTGCAGCTGATCCGGCTAAAGTCGGTGTGGTCAGTTTTGAAAAAATACTAAAAGAATCAAGTGCCGGCAAAGTCATGCAAAAAGACCTCAAGGCTAAACTTGATGAACTTCAGGCAAAACTCCAGGCTGAGGAAAAAAAAGTTCAAGAAATGTCAGCGGCGTTAGAGCGTGAAGAACTTGTGCTCAGTGCTGAAAAAAAGCTTGAACGTCAAAGGGAACTGCGGGACAATGCAGATGATTTAAAAAAGATGAATGCTGATTATACCCAGGAAATGAAGATTCTGCAAAGAAAACGAATAAACCAAATACAAAAAGATGTTTTTGAGATCACTAACAAATTAGGAAAATCACAAGGATATCTTTTGATCATTGAAAAAAAAGTCGCCGGTGTGATCTATGCTGCAGATACAGTGGATGTCACTGATGCGGTAATAAAAGAATATAATTCAATCTACGCTCAGAAAAAATAATTCATGCTCACAGCAGACCAAATAGCTGCTATGGTCAATGCCCGGATACATGGGAATCCGGGCACAACCATTTCCGCGGTATCCTCCTTTGACGATGCCGGGCCCAATGATCTGACTTTTGCGGTGGATCATTCCTTTTTCTCCCGACTGGATGAAACAAATGCCGGCATCATCCTTGTTCCCAATGAAGCCCCTGCAGTGGCAGGCATAACACTGCTTTACAGTGATAACCCAAAACTTGCGTTTTTTAAGGTTGTGGCGCACCTGATGCCTGCAGAACCGTTGGCGGCATTTATTCACCCTTCGGCTGTTATTGCAGACGACTGCACGATTGGCGACGGTACATGCATTGAGGCCCATGTCAGCATCGGGAAGGGCTGCACCGTTGGCAGTCATGTACACATCATGGCCAATACGGTGATCGGAAAGCAATGCCGGATCAATGATGCCTGCCGGATCAGCCCCAATGTCACACTGGCGGATAAAACACGAATCGGCAGGCAGTCCATTGTTCATCCCAATTGCGTCATTGGTTCTGATGGGTTTGGATTTGTCCAGGACGGACACGCCCATGCCAAACTGGTACATACCGGGTACGTCCATATCGGTGATTGCTGTGAAATCGGTGCCGGTAATACCATTGACAGGGGAACTTTAGGCATAACCCGCATCGGCAATGGTGTTAAAACGGACAATCAGGTCCATATTGCCCATAATGTTAAAATTGGAGACAATACACTGGTGGTGGCCCAGGTGGGGATTGCCGGGAGTACCACCATCGGCACAGATGTAATTATTGCAGGTAAAGCCGGTATCTCCGGTCACCTGAATATAGGGGACAGAGCCATTATCGGCCCCTATGCCGGCGTCTCCGGCAATGTTCGCCCGGACGATATTGTTTCAGGCATTCCCCATATGCCCCATAAAATCTGGCTGAAGGTAGCCCGCATCATACCCCGGCTGCCAAATTTAAGAAAACGACTGCTTTCCCTTGAAAAACGGTTAAAAAAACTGGAAAGCAGCCGGACGGAGCAATCATGATTCAACCGATTCATCCAACGGCGATTATTGATTCATCTGCCAGGATAGATGAGAATGTCACCATTGGGCCTTATACTATTGTTAAAGGAGATGTTACCATTGGTTCCAGGACAACCATCGGTCCTTACTGCACGATTGACGATCATGTCACCATCGGTCCGGACTGTAATATCTTTCAGTACGCCTCCATTGGCGGCGCGCCCCAGGATCTCAAATTTCACGGTGAGACCACCCACCTTACCATTGGCAGGGGCACTATTATCCGTGAGTTTGTTACTGTTAACCGGGGCACGGGGTTTGGTGGCGGTCTCACTGCGGTAGGTGAAGAAAATTATCTGATGGCCTACACGCATGTTGCCCATGACTGCAAAACCGGCAAAGGGGTCATCCTTGCCAATAACTCAACCCTTGCAGGACATATTGAAATCGGGAACTATGCCACTGTCGGCGGTTTGGTGGCCATTCATCAATTTGTCAAAATTGGAGATTATGCCTACATTGGTGGAAAGTCCGCTGTGGTAAAAGACATTCCGCCCTTTGTCATTGCCTCAGGTGACAGGGCCACCCTGCATGGACTGAATAATGTGGGCCTTAAGCGCCATAATTTTGAAACTTCCGTTATTCGTCAGCTCAAAAAAGCATACCGGATATTTTTCCGGATCGGACTGACAGTGACCCAGGCTGTGGAAAGAACCAAAGCCGAAGTTGAACAACTGCCTGAAATCGTATTTTTCAGTGAATTTATAAAAAATTCCAATCGTGGGGTGACACGTTAATTTCCATGAACACCTGCGAAGGCAATAATTGTTCTTCCCGCATCGGCCTGATTGCCGGTGGCGGCCAGTTCCCGCTGCTCTTCACCCAAAAGGCACGTGCAAACGGTTATAAAGTTATTGGGGCCGGATTCCATAGCGAAACCAACCCCCAACTTGCCCAACTGACCTACCGGTTTGAATGGCTTTATCTTGGCCAGCTCAGTAAACTGATCCGTTATTTTAAATCCCATGGTGTTACCAGGGCACTGCTCATGGGCTCCATCAGCAAGGCCAATATTTTTAAAGATATAAGACCGGATTTCAAAGCCCTTGCCTTTATTGCCAGAACTGCGGGTACGCACGATGACAATATCCTTTCATCCTTTGCGGATTTTTTGGAAAAGCAGGGTATTACCCTGGTACCGTCTACATTTCTTTTGCCGGAGCTTATCAGCCCCAAAGGATGCTGGACAAAGCGAAAACCGGACAAGTCAGAAAAAAAAGATATCCAGCAGGGATGGCAACTCGCCAAAGCCATTGGCCGTCTTGATATCGGCCAGTGCCTTGTTATTTCCAATGGGACGGTCCTTGCCGTAGAAGCCATTGACGGCACGGACGCCACCATAGAACGGGGCGGGCGGCTGAGCCGGGGCAATGGGGCCACAGTTGTAAAATTATCCAAACCCCACCAGGACTTACGCTTTGATTTGCCCGCATCCGGATGCACCACCATTGAAACCATGCACCGGTCAGGTGTAAATGTGCTTGTACTTGAAGCGGAAAAGTCAATTTCATTTGACCGTGAAAAAATGATCGCCCTTGCAGATAAATACAATATCTGCATAACCGCTCTAAGCGAGGATGAGGTTCATGAATAAACAAACCCGGCATATTATGATCCTTGCCGGCGAACCTTCAGGCGATTTCCACGGGGCATCCCTGGTGCGGTCATTAAAGCAACGTTGCCCCGGTACCCGGATCACGGGTATTGGTGGTAAAGCCATGGCAGGGCAGGGGACAGACATTTTTTTTTCCATTGACAAGCTCTCTGCCATGGGACTTGTTCAAGTGATCAAACAGCTAGGTGCCATTAAACAGGCGTTTTCCCTTGTTAAGCGACGATTAAAAACAGACCCCCCTGATGCTGTTGTACTCATTGATTATCCGGGTTTTAATTTAAAAATCGCCAGATTTATTAAACAGCATTATGATATTCCCATCTGTTATTATATTGCACCAAAGGTCTGGGCTTGGAATTCAAGACGCCTGGATACCATTGCAAGCGTTACGGATCATGTCGCCCTGATTTTTCCCTTTGAAATCCCCATTTATAAAACCCAAAAAATTTCTGCCGGCTATGTGGGAAACCCCCTGGTGGATGAATACTCCCAAAGCCTGTTGATTTCAGACCATAACAATAAAAAAGGTCTGTCAGGTGATCTGGTTATCGGCCTGCTTCCAGGTTCCAGATCTGCTGAAATTGACAAACTGCTTCCCGTCATGCTCGATTCGGCCGGTATGATTAAAAAACGCTGTCCCCATTTAAAATTCCTTATTTCCTCCGGTATTAGACAGCATGAAGAACGCATTAAGCATATTGTTTTTCACCATCCAAACCGTGATTTATGCCGGATTGTAACAGGGCGGCCAAAACAGATTTTTGACCAGGCCCACCTTTTGATTGCCGCATCGGGAACGGTCACGCTGGAAGCGGCTTTAAATCTTGTTCCCACTGTTATAATCTATAAAATGTCCGTTGTGGCCCACCGGCTTGCACAGCTACTTGTGAAAACCAAATACATCGGGCTTGCCAATCTGATTGTCGGCCGCCAGGTGATGCCGGAGTTGATCCAGGACGATGCCAATGCCGGAAGAATAAGTGAAACTGTATTATCAATGATACCTGAACTTGAGAATCATAAACAGCAGCTCCATCAGGTTCGCAGGCGATTAGGTTCTCCGGGCGCATCAAAACGAACGGCAGCCATTGTACTGAACCTGATTCACAAACATGGGGCAAAAAGGTGCTAATATTAGGGCCCTGGAATTTTTAAAATTTCAAATTATTAGGAAATATTGTCGTTTATGAGTTTCGAATTAATCCTGTTATGCGCCTGTCTTTTTTTGTCGGGTTTTTTTTCAATGTCCGAAACAGCGCTTTTCTCCATATCCAAAGTCAAAGCCTTTCATATTTCCAAAGATGGGTCAAAGTCCGGCCGGCTTATCCTGGAGATGAAAGAAGCCTCCCACACCCTTTTAACCACCATCCTCATAGGCAATAACCTGGTAAATATTGGTGCATCATCCCTTGCCACATCCCTTGCCATGGGTCATTTTCAGTCCAATGCCGTGGGAATTGCCACCGGCGCCATGACACTTTTAATTCTTGTTTTTGGGGAAATTTTTCCGAAATCCTTTGCCACGCACAACAATGTCGTGGTTTCAAGGGCAGTCATATATCCCATATATTGGTTATCAAAAATTTTATGGCCTTTGATCTTTGTGCTTAATTTCATACCTAAACTGCACGGCACCATATACAATTCCCAGGAAACCGTAACCGAAGATGAACTGATGACCATGGTGGAGGTGGTAGAAGGAGAAGGAGAAATAAAGGAGGAAGAACGGGAATATATCACCAACATTTTTGAATTTGATGATACGTATTGCTCTGAAATTATGACACCGAGAGCAGACATGTTTGTGGTGGATGCAGCCGAAGGTTTGGATATTCCAAAGGTTCTAAAAACAGGATTTTCACGCATTCCGGTAATTGAAGATAACATAGATAATATTGTAGGGATTCTGCATATTAAGGATTTATTTTCAAGATACCTGGAAGATAAAGGTTCCGATGCGCCTCTGGACAGCCTTGATGTTAAATCAATTATGAAAAAACCGTATTTTATACCGGAATCAAAAAAACTGGATTCACTGCTTAAAGCCTTTAAGGCAAAAAAAAGCCATATGGCTGTTGTGGTTGATGAATATGGTGGGGTGTCCGGTATTGTCACCCTTGAGGATGTGGTTGAAGAAATTTTTGGCGAAATTGCCGACGAGTCCGATAAAAATACACCGGACATTGTCAAGCTTAAAGGGAATAAGTGGCTTGTTTTAGGTCGGACAGACATATATCATCTCAACAAAGAGTTGCACTTGGGTATTCCCGAATCCGCAAACTACGATACGGTCTCGGGATTTTTTCTTGAGCTTGTGGAGCGTATTCCCAAACCCGGGGAATCCATCCGCATGAATAAATGGCTCTTTTCGGTCAAGGACATGGATGGCAACCGGATTCAGTCGTTTATTATTAAACCGGTAGAAGAAGCCTGATTTACGGGATAATATCAAAACTTGTGTCTGATTGCGTTTGAATCTATTGACAGAAACAAATCCAACGTATATGGTTTTTAAAAAATATAAGGAAAAAAATAGTTCAATGATCTTTAGCTTCAGCAAAAACGTTTACTTTAGCACTCGATTTTATAGAAAGGACAACCTGCCTGTGGACTACTGATTTTCCCATAAATTTAACTAAAATCACTAAAACCGCAGCAGGCAAGGCCTGAGGCGGTTTTTTTTTATTTAAAGCCGATTATAAAAAAGGAAATTAACATGACAGACCGTGAGATCAAGGAAAAAGATAATCAAGAACAAACCGGGGGCGAGACGTCCTCTCTGTCTCCGCTTCGTGGGGAAATTGACCGCATTGATGAGTGCATTCTTGAACTGATTAACCAACGCCTTGAGATCGGTAAGAAAGTCGGGGCGATTAAAAAACAAAAAGGCGGTCAGATTCTGGACCGGACCCGGGAACGCATGGTGATTGAGCGGCTTTCCCGGATGAATCCCGGCCCTGCCGATGAAAGTCTGATCCAGTATATTTTCAATGTGATCATCACGGCCACAAGGGAAATCCAGAAACCGAAAACCATTGGTTACCTGGGGCCTGTTGCCAGCCATTCTCATATAGCAGCCCTTCATTATTTCAGACACTGCGGCGAATTTGTAGAACAACCCGGTTTTTTTGATATTTTTAACAATATTAAACGAAAGGAGCTTGATTATGGTATTGTTCCCGTTGAAAATTCCATTGAAGGGGCTGTTAACTATACCCTTGATCTGTTTGCCGAATTTGATACCTATATTACGGCAGAGCACTATGAATCCGTGTCCCATGATCTGTTGTCAATTACAGGGGAACTCAAAGACGTTAAAACCGTTTACTCACATCCGCAAGCCATTGCGCAGTGCAAAAACTGGTTGAAGAAACATCTGCCCCATGCCATAGTCATGGAGACCACCTCCACATCAAATGCGGCACTTATGGCCTCAAAGGATGAACAGATTGCCGCCATTGCATCGGGCAAAGCGGCTCATTTTTATAACTTGCTGCCGGTGGCATCACAAATACAGGATCATGTCGGCAACATTACGCGGTTTCTTGTGATTGGGGGAGATCGTCCGGAAAGAACAGGACATGATAAAACCTCTGTCATGTTTGCCACAAATCATACACCAGGCGCTCTTTTCAGAGCGCTTTCGCCGGTAAACCGAGCCGGCCTGAACATGGTTAAACTTGAATCCAGGCCCACGCGCCACTATAACTGGAGCTATCATTTTTTTATGGACATTGAAGGACACATCCAGGATGAAATTGTATTTCAAACCATTGAACAGATTCGAACCCAGGCCTTGTATTTAAAGGTGCTGGGGTCATACCCGATTTTGGAAAAACAGGAAATATTACAAAATGATTGATGCTGCTACCCGGTTATATTGTGTATTCGGCAATCCTGTCAGACACTCTAAAGGTCCTTTAATTCATAATGAGGCGTTTAAAGATAAGGGCATCAATGCCGTTTATCTGGCCTTTGAGGTGCAGGATGCAGCCAAAGCGGTACAGGCTGTGCGCACGCTGGGTATCCAGGGCGCTTCCGTGACCATTCCTTTCAAAGAATCCATTATGGCACATATTGATTGGATCGACCCCCTAGCCCGGGCCATTGGTGCCGTAAACACCATCGTTAATGAAGACGGCGTGTTAAAAGGCTATAATACCGATTGTCAGGCCGCTGTTGCCCCCCTTGTTCCCTTTGGCATTTCAGGGAAAACCGTCTGCATTGTGGGTGCCGGCGGCGCCGCCCGGGCTGTGGCCCACGGTATTGCAGCCCAAAATGGGGATATCATCATTACCAATCGAACGGAACAAAAAGGGTTGGCCCTTGCTGAAAGGATTAACGCACGGTTTATTCCTGCCGACGAGATGGCAACCATCCAGGCAGATGTGGTCATCAACACCACAAGCATCGGCATGGCACCCAAAGCGGATAAAATAAGCTTTCCGCCGGACGCATTAACATCTGACATGGTGGTGATGGATGTGGTGTATACTCCGTTGAAAACCGCCTTGCTTGAAGCGGCGGAACAAAAGGGCTGCACAACCATTGACGGCCTGTCCATGTTCATTGCTCAGGCTGCGGCCCAGTTTGAATTATGGACAGGCATCATCCCTGATACGGACCTGATGCGGAACATCGTTATTAATGATAAAAGGAGAATTCCATGAAGCAGGTAATTTCCAGAAATATCCAGGACCAGGTGGTCAACATCCCGGGCTCCAAGAGCATTTCACACAGGATGCTGATTTGTGCAGCCCTGGCTGACGGCACATCTGAAATTTATAATATCCTGGACAGCGAGGATATTTCGCTTACCCGTAAAACCCTGGCGTGCATGGGGGCTCAAATTAAAACCAGACAAGACGGGGTATTGTCGGTCACAGGTTTCGGCGGACGGCCAAAACCCTGGCCGGATCCCATCCATCTTGGTAATTCAGGCACGTCCATGCGCCTTTTAGCAGGCATTGCCGCCCTTGGCAGTACCCCATATACCCTGACCGGGGATGAGCGCATGCGTCAACGCCCCATGGGAGAGCTTTTAGATGCCCTGGGTCGTATCCGGATCAGTGCCGACTCCGATAACAATGAAGGAACACCGCCGGTGCTAATTCAGGGTGGTGACAGGGCAGGGGGGCATACGCTGCTTGACTGCTCCCGGTCAAGCCAGTACCTGTCTGCCCTGCTCATGGCCGGGGCGTTTTTTGACCAGGGCCTTGTGATTGATCTGACAGGGCCTGCCGTGTCTCAACCGTATATTGATTTAACTTTGGATGTGATGAAGCAGTTCGGGGTCAATGCCTTCCGGATATCCGATACCTGCTACGAGGTTCCGGGGGGCCAGACCTACGCCGCCGGAACCCGATCCGTGGAGCCGGATCTGTCCAATGCCGGTTATTTTTGGGCGGCAGGTGCTGTGACAGGTGCGGATATCGGCGTGGATAATATCGGCACAGCCTCTTTGCAGGGCGATTTGAAACAGGCATATATATTTGAAAAGATGGGCTGTTCAGTAAATCATGACGGCCGGGTCCTGCGGGTAAAAGGCCAGGCCTTATATGGTGTGGATGTGGATATGTCCGATACCCCGGATGCCGTACCTGCTGTGGCTGTAACAGCCGCCTTTGCCCAGGGCACCACCCGGATTACCAATATCGGTCATCTTCGGATCAAGGAGTGTGACCGTATTGATGCGGTTTGTTCCCAGCTCACCAAAATGGGAATTAAGGCGGTGCAGGGACCCGATTTCATGGAAATTACAGGCGGCACACCCCACGGCGCAGTCATAGAAACGTTTAACGATCATCGCATTGCCATGGCCTTTGCCGTTACAGGCCTTCGGGTGGACGGTATTCAGATTGAAAATCCCGGGTGCGTGGAAAAATCGTTTCCCACATTCTGGCAGCTTTTTGACGCCCTGTAAAAAGGAGACCCCATGGGCCCCATTTTTCTTATCGGATACCGGTGTACCGGCAAAACCAGTACTGGAAAGTATCTTGCCGATCTTTTGAAGAAAAGGTTTCTGGATACGGATCTGGTTCTGGAATCAACTTACGGCACCACCATTGCACAGATGGTCGCCCGGTACGGCTGGTCCTATTTCAGGGCAAAAGAAACGGAAACGCTTATGCGTCTGGATTTAAGCGACGCGCCTGTTATCGCAACAGGCGGGGGGATCATCCTTGCAGAACAAAATAGAACATTTTTAACAAAGAACGGCGTTGTTGTATATCTTTATGCCACAGCATCTGTTCTGACAGACAGAATCCGCAAAGATGAAAACAGCACCGAGCAAAGACCGGATCTTACCTGTGACGGTCTTGCCCTTGAAACAGAAAAAATGCTTGAAATCAGAACGCCATTGTACCATTCTCTTGCCTGTATATCCATTAATACGGAAGAATATACCCCGAAAGCAGCTGCGCACCAAATCAAGGACGAACTATATCCAGGGAGTCCAATCGAAATTTCATAAGTTTGCAAAGGAGAATTTTTAATGAACATAATTACCCATCAATTGATAGACAATGAATTGTGCGGCACGCCGGTCATGGTGGAAAACGGCAAAAGCCGTGTGGAATATACGACGACCTCCAGAATGGCGGCAGATGATTCAGGGCTGGTGCATGGCGGATTTATTTTCGGACTTGCCGATTATGCGGCCATGCTTGCGGTGAATCACCCCAATGTTGTGCTTGGCGGGGCAGATGTTAAGTTCCTGAAACCTGTCAAAGCAGGAGAATCTGTCTATGCCGAAGCCACTGTAACATCTGCATCAGGTAAAAAGCAGATGGTCAGCGTTACGGTTAAGCGTGAAGATGACGTGGTTTTCAAAGGCGATTTTTCCTGTTTTATACTGGAGAAACATGTTCTTGATTAAAATTTTTGTATGAAAGAAAATCCCGAGCGGCATGTTTTGATAAAACATACCGCTCGGGATTTTATACTCGATTATTTGTTTAAAAAGTAGGATAGGATATCCCCTTGAGTATAAATAATTTTCAATATGGACAGATATAAGGAGGAACGGGCATTGGATATGCGCCGCTGGGCATCTACAAGCAATGTATTGGCATCCATGATATCAATACTGTCAGCCATGCCGTATTTAAACTGCATTTGAACCGCATTATAATTTTCTTCGGCTGATTTGACTTCGTCTGCAAGATTGATCAGGGTGGCTTTTGCGGTATTAAATTCCAGAAAAGACTGCTTTGCTTCAAGGATTACCGCCTTCTTTTCATCTGCCAGGACCTTGGTTGCCTGGCGTTGCCTGGCTTGGGCTTGTTGGACCTGGGCCCTTCGTAATCCGCCGTCATACAGGGTAAAAACAAGTTGGGCCTGGATATATGCCTCTTCGGTATCATATCCGCTTTGGGTGCCGGTTCCTGCATCATAGGTGATGTCCTTTTCCCGGTAGCCGCCTTCAAGCTCAATGCGGGGCCAGTATTCACCCGTCTCATAGGCAATGGTCCGTTGGGCAATTTCAACCTCTTTTGAGGCTTCCTTGATTTCATAACGGTTTTCAAGGGCGTGGGACTTTATCTCTTCAAACGTAACTGAAAATTGTTTAATGTTTTTGATATCCACTGATGCAAAGGAAAATTTGTCTTCAATGCCGGTGAGCCTGACAATATCGGCTTTGGCGCTTTGAACATTATTGCGTGCCACAATCTGATTGGTTTTAGCCTTTGATAATTCCGCCTGGGCCCGGTACAGGGCCGTTCTTGTCACACTGCCCACAGTGAGTTTTTCATTCACCGAGTCCCTGTATGTGTTCAAGCGGTCAACTTCGGCATCCGCCACCCCGACCAGTCGTTTTAAATTCACCGCCTGGATATAGACCTGGGCCACCTGGAAAATATAATCGCTTCGAATAGCCTGTTCTGAAAAATTTGCCTTTTCAATGCCTTTTTTACTCACATCATAGGCGATGAGTTCCCTGCCGTTCAGGGTAAATGACTGGGTAAGTTTGCCGCCGAACGTATTGACATCAGGGATATAATAATCGTCGTTTTTATAATTCAGGTAACTGCCGTATAGCGTAGCTGACGGAATAAGCACAGACTGGGCCCGCTTTTTCTCCTGCTTTGCAATATAGGTCTGTTCCCTGGCAATCTGGATGGTTTCCGCATTTTCATTGGCCATTCGGCACAACTGCTTCAGCGTGTATGACGGCTCGCAGATGCCTTGTGCAGAAAATTCGAAAACCAGTAACAGCAAGGTCTGAACGCAGACATGAATTTTGTTCATAAAATGCGGCAAGGAAACCCCTGAGTCTTTAGCTCAGGGGAGGGCCGTCCTCCTTATAATTAAGATAGTAGCCCAGGCACCGGACCTTAACACGTCGTATTGTAAGAATAACCGTCAGATGCATGAAGCAGCCTGCAGTATTTCCAGCTAATGCCCTGTACTGTTTTGTCCACTGTTTTAATGTTAAACGAACCGCTTTTTCTGACAGCGACGCGCCCGGTGTACGTTCCAACCTTTTTGCCGGAAGTGACAACGGCCTTGACGATGTCGCCCGTCTGAAACCCTTTGACTTTTTTCTCAGTTGACTTTGCTGTTGTCCGGGGGAATCCGAACTTGTTTACCCTGCACATCTGTCTTGAGCCATGACCGTCTGCCTTTACAATCAACACGGCCTTATCGATCTGAAAAATCTTTTCAGGTGTGCTTTTCCCGACACAGGCGGCATCGAGCCAATGCGTTTTGTGAAGTCCCCTGGTCGTCCGGTTGAATTTTGTCAAACCGCCGGAGCCTGTTTCAACCGGCAGTCCGGTTTTTTTCAAGGTACGGAACAAGTCCCATCGGGTCGTGTTGACGGCGCCCGCATCCTTGAGCGGCACTTTGGACTGCTTTTGAATTCGCTTCAACAGTCCCGGTTTCCTTGAAAGGAACTGTTCTAGGGGCTTGTTCCCCTTCTTCCTGTTGCACGCCGTACAGGCCAGTGTCAGATTACTGACTCTGTTGGACCCGCCTTTCGATCTCGGCACGATATGTTCAATCTCCAATGGGATATCTGTTTTTCCGCAGTAGGCACACGTTCTGTCCCATTTTTCCAGAAGGTATTCCCGTACCTCATAGCCCATGAGTTCCCCCTGCTGATACTCAACACCTGATATTTCGGGATTCTGTATTTTCTGCATGTCAAACCGAACCAACTCCATTGAAATTGCCTGAATATTGCAAAACCGGCACAACCGGTTGACCCAGGTTTCGATATTGTGAACCCGGCTTTTTAATGAAGGCGGCAACCATCCTTCCGCCCTGGTCCGGTTATCAAAGCGCGGCTTCCGGTATCGCGTTTTCCGGTTTCTCCGGGATCTTCTGATGGCTCGTCTTGATTCCAGATTATTTTTGATCTGTTGGCCTCGATGTCTCAGTTCCATGGCAAAAATAATCTCTCCGGAATCGTCGTTAATCACGGCAATTCCGGTCTCTCTACTGCCCGGATCAATCTTGATCCGCAATGGGTTTGATGCCACGTCCAAAACGGTCTCTTTCAAAATGATCGTGAAGGGGAACTGTCTGAAAACCGCGGCTTTCCCTTCTGTCAAAAGCAGTCTTGCCTTTGCCGGATGCACCGGATTCTGCGGCTTTTTGTTTGTATCCAGAACAAATACACTCAATTTTAAAATCCTCTTGTTTCCAAGGTAATGTTTGCCGCGTCAATGTTATGACCGGGTTTGGCGCAAGCAGCACCGGTTTAACCCCTTAGACCTGTTTAACCACTTGCCGTAGAACCTGGAGCTGGCGAGCACCCCAGGGTACCTGTTTCCGATCTAACGTAGTGTTCGAAGCACTTAGACTGGTCAACTTTGGGGCTTTTTCAAGCCCCTCGGTCTTTAGCCGAGGGGTAGTTGACTTTTAACGTCCTGTATGTTTAGAGCCTGTCTAAGGATTATTGGCGGAAAGGTGAAAAATCAATCCAGCAATGAGCCTGAACCAGTTTGTCTGGAAGATACACTCAGGCCGATAACCCAGCCGAGAAGCAGTACGCCTACACCGGCCAGAAACCATTTAATCATACCGGTTTTAAACATAAATCCGGTATCTTCCTTTTGTTGGGCAAGTGCGGTAGACAAAGATGCGTTCCGGGTTTTAAGACGTTTATTTTCCTCTAATGTATCGGCGATATCGGCAGAGGCGGTCTTAAGCGCAGCGTATTGTGATTTTAAGGTTTCAAGGCTTTGGGTCAGGGTCCGGTTCTTTTTTTTAAGCTGGTCCAGGGCAACCAGGTCTGTTTGTTCCGTTAATGTTTTTATTTTATCTTCAAGGGCCGCATTTTCTTTTTTTAAGCGGTCTATGAGTATTGATTTGGGTGGATCTGTGACAACATAGTCTTTATCCACCCATCCCTGCTCCCCGGATGAAAGTTCCACCTTAAGGTAGCCATTGCTTTCTTCGAGTATGGTTAAAGGGGTATCGCTTTTTAACGCCGAGATTACAGGGTAGCCGGGGCCAGGTCCCTTCCTGAATGTGAGAATGAGCATATCAGAGACATAAGCGGTCCGGGCATGGCATATCGCTGTGGTCCCTATCACAATTAGGATAAGGGCACAAATCCGTGGAAATAGTTTTATCATTATTACTTGGCTCCTTAACAGTTTATATTTAATTACCAGTCCTTCCCTGTTTTTACAACACCCGGCATGTAAAAAAAAACTTGCCAAACCGCATGGAACATGGGATCAGTCATTATGATTCAATTTAACTTTCAATCGATACCGGATCTGGCCGGCCAGCGTCTGATACTCGGGTTTGACGGTCAGACCCTTAATGCTGAATTAAAACATCTGATAACGGAATACAGGACCGGGGGAATAATTTTGTTCCGGCCCAATATTGACTCTGCAGACCAGTTGCGGCGTTTGTGCATGGATGCCCGAAAATATGCACTGGATCAAGGGTTGCCGGATCTGTTTGTTGCCGTGGACCAGGAAGGCGGGCAGGTGGCAAGATTGCGCAACCCCTTCACTGAATTTCCCGGCAATCCTCATATGCGAACCCTTGAAGACGCCCGGCAATTTGCCAGGATTACAGCATCAGAGCTGTCTGACATGGGCATTAACATGAATATGGCGCCGGTTATGGATGTGGCCCCGCCGGATGTGGATTCCATCATGAAAGACCGGGTGTTTACAGGGGATGCAGATCGTGTATCCCAATTGGGCACCACAGTAATCCAGGGGCTTCAAGAGGGCGGAATCATGGCTGTGGCCAAACATTTTCCCGGTATCGGCAGAACAGTCAAGGATTCTCATTTTTTTCTGCCTGAACTGGATGCGGAACTGTCCGATTTAAAACAGACAGACCTGGTTCCTTTTGACGCCGCAAAAAAAGCACAGGTCTCGGGGATTATGCTGTCCCATATTTTGTACCCCAGGCTGGATCCACACTGGCAGGCCAGCTTGTCAAAGCGCATTGCATACGATTTATTAAGAACGGATATGGGATATCAGGGCCTTGTCATGACCGACGATCTTGACATGAAGGCCATCAGTCATGATATGGATACCTGTATTTACAGGATCATGACTGCCCAAATCGACATGGCGCTTGTCTGCCACGCAGGTCCTAATATTGCTGAAGCCAGGGACGCTGCCATGCGATATCTTGAAAAGGACAGGGAACTGTATGAATCCGGCCGGATCTGTGTGAGAAGGATTTTAGCGGCCAAAGAAACGTTTCTTGTTTGATATCTTATATGGAACTTCACAATACTATTTTTTAGTTGGCGTCATCCACCGTAAATTTTATCCGGGAATACACATCATCTGCAAGTCCGCATACCTGATTGTTCCGGATCATTTCCCAGCCCCTGGCTGCGATCATGGCCGCATTATCTCCGCATAAGGACAAAGGGGGTGAAAATACGTTGATTTTATGCTGTTCAGCCCTTTCAGAGAGAATGTCAACAAAGGTGCGGTTGGCGGAGACCCCGCCTGCAATGCCGATGTCGGCACATTTTTTTTTCTTAGCTGCGGCAATCAATTTTGTGGAGAGTACATCAATGACAGCCATCTGGAATCCGGCTGCCACATGGGCAAGTCGGTCATCGTCTATATCCGGACTCATTTCCGGGGTTTCATGCAGGTGCCGGGCTACCGCGGATTTAAGTCCGCTGAAACTGAAATCAAAGCTGTCTTTCCCAAGCATGCTTCTGGGAAATTTTATTTTTTCAGGATTCCCTTTTTGGGCCAGGGCTTCAATGGCAGGCCCGCCCGGATAGCTTAACCCCATCATTTTGGCCACCTTGTCAAAGGCTTCGCCTGCCGCATCATCCCGGGTCTGCCCCATAAGGGTAAATGCACCGGGTTCTTTCACATGGTAAATATTGGTGTGCCCCCCTGATACCACAAGGCAGATGAATGGGAAACCGGGGGGATTGTCCAGAAGCTGTAACGAGCAGATATGGGCTTCAAGATGGTTGACCCCTGCCAGGGGGAGATGTCGTGCCCAGGCCAGGGCCTTTGCATAGGAAAATCCCACCAGCAGTGCACCTATCAGTCCGGGGCCCTGGGTAGCCGCAATACCGTCAATGTCATTTAAGCCGACATCGGCTTGCATCAAAGCCTGATCCACCAACGGGTCTATGGCCTCAAGGTGCATTCGTGATGCAAGTTCAGGCACGACACCGCCGTATATGGCATGGGTAGATACCTGGGAGGCCACAATGGAAGAGCGAATGCGCACACCGTCTTCCACGACGGCCACCGCAGTTTCGTCGCAGGAAGATTCGATCCCGAGAATGCGCATGGTGTTACTTTCCGGCGGGGTAATCAGACATACTGGGTCTGGTTCTCGTCATTTTTTCTTTCCAGGATTTCACCTATGAGATAAGGCCTTTCTTCCATGGCACCCAGTCTGTCCATGACGTCCTGTGCGGAACTTTCAGGAACCACGACCACCATGCCGATGCCGTTGTTAAAGGTTCTGTGCATGTCATGTTCCGGGACATTGCCTTCCCGCTGAATGATTTTGAATATGGGTGGAATCCGCCAAGACCCTTTGTGAATAATGGCTTTGCATGCCCGGGGGATAACCCGGGTGATGTTTTCATCTATCCCGCCGCCTGTGATATGAACCAGGCCCTGAACAGGCAGGTCGCGCAACAGATTTAAGATGGTGGATACATAGATGACAGTGGGTTTAAGCAGTTCTTCGCCAAGGGTGCTGCCCAATTCAGCGATCCGGGTATCGACGTCATACCCGCATTTGTCAAAAAAAATCTTGCGCACCAGGGAAAATCCATTGGAATGCACACCCGAAGAGGCGATACCGATAAGTTTGTGCCCGGGTCGAATGTAAGAACCGTCAATAATTTTATCATTGTCAACAAGACCGACGGAAAAACCTGACAGGTCATATTCGCCTTCCTGGTACATGCCGGGCATTTCAGCGGTTTCGCCGCCGATCAGTGCACACCCGGCCTGGTTACAGCCCTGGGCAACCCCTTCAATGATTTTTTCAGCCACGCCGTTGTCCAGTCTGCCCATGGCAAGATAATCCAAAAAAAATAAGGGTTTGGCACCCTGGACAATAATGTCGTTGACGCACATGGCCACAAGGTCTATGCCGATGGTGTCGTGTTTGCTCATCTGGAATGCGATTTTCAGCTTGGTACCCACGCCGTCTGTGGAACTCACCAGCACCGGGTTGGAAATATTGGCCAGATTCAAGGAAAAAAGTCCGCCGAAACCACCAATTTCACCCATTACACCGGCCCGTGGGGTCGCTTTGGCAATGTTTTTTATCCGGTCCACCAGCCGGGTGGCTTTATCAATATCAACACCGGAATCCGCATATGTCAAAGAGTCATTCATTTCATCTCACCTATGGCATATTATAAATATTTATTCGTCCCTTTAAAGGCGTCAATCATACGCCCAAAGCCTTTAAAATGTCAAAAGCTTTTTGACAAGGGATACCTGGATGAAGTATTAAGTGGAGAATTTTTAAACACGGGACTATTTTGGAGAAAATATCTTCGATGAAAACAATTCATATCGGCATACTTGGATTCGGTGTAGTAGGGGCAGGCGTGGCAAAATTGCTTAAGGAAAAAAAAGGACTGCTTGAATCCCGGATCGGCGCTTGCCTGAATCTTAAAACCATTGCTGACCTTGATATTAAAACGGATCGGGGTGTTGACCTGACGGATACCCAATTAATAACCGATGCCGCATCGGTTATTAACGACCCGGACATTGACATTATTGTGGAGCTTATCGGCGGTCAGACCGTCGCAAGGGAGTTCATTCTAAAAGTTCTTGAAAACAAAAAGCATGCGGTGACTGCAAATAAGGCACTTCTGGCACGTTTTGGCAATGAACTGGTCGGGGTTGCCGAAAAGAACCAGGTTGATCTGGCGTTTGAAGCGTCCTGTGGGGGCTGCATGCCTGTGATAAAAAGCCTGAGGGAATCTTTGGTCGCCAACGACATCCAAGCCATGTGCGGCATTCTCAACGGGACCTGCAATTATATTTTAAGCAAGATGACCCGGGACGGCTCCCAGTTTGAGGATGCCTTAAAAAAGGCTCAGAAGCTGGGGTTTGCCGAAGCGGAACCATCTCTGGATGTGGATGGATATGATACGGCCCATAAGCTTGCCATATTAAATGCCCTGGCCCATGGTATGGAGATCAACCTTGATGATATCCATGTGGAAGGCATCCGGAACATCGGTCCGGATGATATCGGGTTTGCCGGAGATTTTGGCTATACCATTAAATTGCTTGCCATCGGGAAAAAACATGAGAACCATGTTGAAGCCCGGGTACATCCGACCATGATTCCCTGTTCCAATCCATTGTCCCATGTGGATCATTCCATGAATGCCATTGCCATTGATGCAGACGCCACAGGACGCACCATGCTTTATGGTCACGGCGCAGGCATGATGCCCACCGCCTCTGCTGTTCTTTCGGATATCGTCGATATTGCCAGAAACATCATCGCCGGCACCCGGCGCAGGGTTCCTGCGTTGGGCTATCCCGAAGAAAATATTCAAAAAATACCTATACTGCCCATGGCCCGGTTATCCACCCGGTATTATCTGCGCTTTGAAGCCCAGGACTCTCCGGGCGTTCTGTCCACTATTTCAGGTATTCTGGGCGAAAACGACATCAGCATCAAATCCGTTCATCAAAAAGGACGCAATGCCAATGGTCAGGTACCCATTGTCATGCTGACTCACCTGGCAAAGGAGCGCAGCGTTCAGGCGGCCCTTGCCCGAATTATTCAAACCGACTGCGTGGTGGGACACCCCGTTGTTATCCGCATTGAAGAGGATGACACGGAGTAATGAACAGCCGTTTCATTATCACCGTTTCATTATCAACAGATTAAATAAGACAAAAGGGTTAAAAGAATGAAAATAGTTGTTGCAGATCTGGAAGGGGTCTTTTTGCCGGAAATCTGGATCAATGTGGCCAAGAAAACCGGGATTGACGAACTTAAACTGACCACCCGGGATATCAGTGATTATGATGTCCTCATGACTAAGCGTCTGTCCATACTGGATGCGCATAATCTGACACTTACGGATATCCAGGATGTCATTGCAACCCTTGATCCCCTTGACGGTGCAAAGCAGACGCTGGACTGGATCCGCAAGCAGACCCAAATCATTATTCTGTCCGATACCTTTGAAGAATTTGCAGGTCCGCTCATGGAAAAACTGGGGTTTCCCGCGCTCCTTTGTCATAACCTGACTGTGAACGCATCAAACCGGATCACCGGATACAATCTGAGAATCGATAATCAGAAAGCCCGGGCCGTCAAAGCCCTCCAGGGCTTGAACTATCATGTCATTGCATTTGGTGATTCCTACAATGATACCGGAATGATTCTGGCGGCAGACCAGGGCTTTTTCTTTAAACCCCCTGAATCCATTACCAGGGATTTTCCTGATATTCCCATCACCCGCTCCTATGATGAGCTGAAGGTGATGCTTTCTAATCTTCTGGCAAACTGATGAATGATAAATATTGATAAGTTTAAAGACCTGCGGGTACTTGTCATCGGGGACTTAATGCTTGATGAGTACCTGTGGGGCAAAGTTGACAGGATTTCCCCGGAGGCGCCTGTGCCCGTGGTGGCCGTGGAAAAGGAAAGCCATACACTGGGCGGGGCCGGTAATGTGATAAATAACCTCTCAGCCATGGGGGCGAAGGTCTTTGCCATGGGGCGCGTGGGTACGGGGCAGGCCGGCTGCAGCGTTTTAAAAAAGCTCGAAATGTTACGCGTTGATGTAACAGGGGTGATCCGTGAAGCGGATTGTCCCACAACACGCAAAACCAGAATCATTGCAGCCGGTCAGCAGATGCTTCGCATCGACAGGGAAGTCAGGCACTGTATCAGTGTCCAAACACTTGAGGCATTAACCCGGATTCTTGCCGGTTACATAGATAAAATGGATCTTGTTATAATTTCAGATTATGATAAAGGCCTGGTAACCCGTGAGCTTGTTGCCCGTATTGTTGAGCCGGCAAGGAAATCAGGGGTAATGACCCTGGCCGATCCCAAATCCATGGATTTCTCCAAATACATGGGGGTAACCGTGTTGACCCCGAATAAAAAAGAAGCGGCCATTGCCGCCGGTATGCAGATTCAAACACCTGAAGAGATGGCAGCGGCGGCAGCAAAGCTCATGGCCGTGGCCGGCCTTGAAAAACTTCTGATTACCTGCGGAAAAGCCGGTATGGTTCTCTATGAAACCGGAAAAACGGCAGTGGTCATTGCATCCAAAGCAAGACAGGTCTTTGACGTGTCCGGGGCCGGAGATACGGTTATCTCTCTTTTGGGCCTGGGACTGGCATCAGGCGCCACGTTTAAAGCGGCGGCCGGGTTGGCCAATCTTGCCGCAGGTATTGTGGTGGCTAAAGTAGGCACGGCAACCGTATCCGTTGATGAGTTAAAACAAAGCAGCGTTGGAAGATACCGCGAAAAATTTGGTTAAAATATCTTTATTGACAACACCTTTCATGTGTGGTTAAACTTTCAAACTGATAGTAGCTATTAAAAAAAATAGATTCGTATTTATTGATGAAATCAGGTAAAAAATGATTGATACCCATTCACATATTCTGCCGGAACTGGACGATGGATGTGAAACCATTGAACAGTCCATGAATTTTATTGCTCAGGCAATCAATCAGGGTGTTAGAGTCATGTTTGCAACCCCTCATTGTTGCGACGGGGTGTATGATTGCACAAAAAAAGAGATTTTGGCTGCCTGGCGATTTTTATGCGAGACAGTCGAACGGCAGGGGCTGGATATCCAAATCCTGCCGGGTGCGGAAATCCGGGTCAATCATGATCTGGTGGCCCGGTACGACGCCGGCGATTTGTTGACATTGGGGGATACCAGTCGATTTCTCCTGCTGGAGCTGCCGCCCATGTTCATTATGAACGCGTTTCTCAGAATGGTCCGACAGCTCACGGAACGGGGCATCATCCCCATCATTGCCCATGCCGAACGCAATCCCATGATTATAGCCCGGCCGGAACTGGCCGCAGAGTTGATCTCCACAGGCGCCGAGATCCAGATTACAGCGGGTAGCCTGAAAGGTGACTTTGGTCGGGCGCCCCGTAAAACTGCAAAAATACTAGTCCAAAACAATCAGGTTTTCTGTCTGGGGTCAGACATCCACCCGGGCCGGAAATATCGGATGAAGGCAGCCGAAAAATTTTTGAATAAAGCCGGCAGTATAGTACAGACTGAAAAAATTGTTCAGAAAAACCCGGAAAAAATTCTCAAGGAATGTGTTGATCAATTTATATATGATACACTGATAGTTGAATAACCTATCACCGGCCTTTTAAATATTATTTGTTAAATCATTAACAAATATTTAATATGTGTAAATGAAAACTAAGGAGGAAAACATGAAAAAAATGACCAGACAAGTTTATCTGGTAGTCCTGGCTTTGACTTTGGCCTGTATGGTTGCCGGACAAGCCTTTGCCCAGCTGACCCCGGATGAAAAGACAGAAATTGAAAATGCCGCAGCCACTGGAAACACAGAGGCAGTCAAGGCAGCCGTTAAAAGAGCGATCAAACGGGCAGTGGCGGCCGGGCAAAATCCTGAAACCGTAGCCAGCGAAGCTGCATCTGCAGCTGTTTTAGCTGCCGTTCTCGGGAATCAGGATTCTACTGCTGTGGCGCAAGCTGTCGGTTCCGGTGCCACATCCGGTGCCGTGGAAGCGGCTGTGGAAACAGGTCAGGATGTTGCGGCAGCCACCCAGGCAGCAAGTTCCGGTGCCACATCAGGCGCTGTGGAAGCGGCTGTGGAAACAGGTCAGGATGTTGCGGCAGCCACCCAGGCAGCAAGTTCCGGTGCCACATCAGGCGCTGTGGAAGCGGCTGTAAATACGGGTCAGGATGTTGCGACAACCACCCAGGCAGCAAGTTCCGGTGCCACATCAGGCGCTGTGGAAGCGGCTGTTGCAACGGGTCAGGATGTTGCGACAACCACCCAGGCAGCAAGTTCCGGTGCTACATCAGGCGCTGTGGAAGCGGCTGTTGCAACGGGTCAGGATGTTGCGACAACCACCCAGGCAGCAAGTTCCGGTGCCACATCCGGTGCTGAGGAAGCAGCTGCTGCAACAGGTCAGGATGTTGCAGCTATAAGCGAAGCCGCAAGTTCCGGTGCCACATTAGCCGAGCCCGAGCCCGAGCCCGAGCCTGAGCCTGAGCCTGAGCCTGAGCCTGAGCCTGTAGTAGAAGAGCCTATAACTCAGGATGAAACTGAAGCAAGTCCTAGATAACTGAATTTCTAAAAATAAAGTGAATCTTTACACAACCCAATAGTACTAAATGGAGATTTTTATGAAATTGAACCAACCCCACTACATTTTTGTCTGCGTCCTGGCAGCCCTCTGTCTGATGCTGACAGGCAGTCAGGCCTTTGCCCGTATGGTGATCAAGCCACACATCCAGGCGGACTGGCAGATTGATAGCAACTTTCATAAGGCGGAAAACGAAGAAAAAACCGTTCACACCTACACACTACAACCGGGCGTGGATTTTGGGTACACCACGGACAAGACCCTCATGACCCTGGACTACACCCTTAGACGGTTCATGTACGATGACAAGGATGAAAACATACCCGGTCAGATTGATGCGGATGAGTATGACTACACAGCTCACAAAGCTTTGTTGCGCGTCAAAACCATGCCCACCCAGAGGTTGGAACTGGGACTGGACAATACCTTTATGAAGACCCGTGACCCAGCCACTGCCGATGCCAACGACAACAGTATCGACAGGTTTAAGTACACCCTGAATCGGTTTGCTCCCCGGATCGTTTATAATTTCGGCGAAAAATTCGACGTTGCCCTTAAATACACCAACCTGTTAACCGATTATTCAGATGACGGCCTAAATGAGGGCGAAGATTCGGTGGAAAACCGGGGTGGTCTCACCTGGTCCTACAACCTTACCCCCAAGACCTCCTTTAACCTGGATTATCAAATTTGGGAAAGGGATTATGATAAAGATTCAATAGACTACACGTCAAACCAGGTTATGTTCAACGTCAAGCGTCAGGTCAATTATTTGACCTTCGGCGCCGGGATTGGTTACCACACCAGGGATTTTGACGAGACCGTGGCTTCCGGCGATATTGATAAATTTGTATGGAAACTGTCTGTACTGGGCCAGAACCCCCCGGATGCCAGATCTATTCCCAAACACTCGGTTTACCTTTCCCTGGGCTCCAACCTGAACGATTCAGGTACTGGGGATACATACTATGAGTCCATGCGTCTGGATGCCCGCCTTACCTATCTGGCCATGGAAAGACTCAACTGCATCCTTTCCGGATATTTACAAAATTCCGACTATGAAACCTCTGATCGTGATGATGACCGCTGGCTGATATCTCTGGGGGCGGACTATCTGATCAACCCGTTCTTTACTGTCGGGCTTTCCGGTGGACACGAGGAGCGGGACTCTAACTTTGACGGGAAGGATTTTGACAACCAATATATCATGCTTAAGGCCAAGTTCAATTATGACTTTGCCATGAAATAGATTAAAAAAACATTGTCATTACCTTAAAACGGGTCTTAAATAACTTACCCATTTGTTATATCCAGGAGCGCGGGCGTTCCCGCCCGCATGTCCGCAAGTATTGTAAAGATGCGGGCGGGACAGCCGTGTTCCCAGGCTAAGTTATTTGGGGCTCATTTTTTATTAGTTCATAAACGGAAAAATCATGCGGAAATTTGCAAAATTAAGATGGGCAGCTTTTTTAGTATTCCTGGTGTGGGCGACATGGATACCCTGTCCGGCATCGGCAGCATCTGACGATGCCGCCTACCGCCTGGGTGTCGGTGACGTGGTGAAGATTTCCATTCTGGCCGGCGGCAAAGAGCAGGTGGCCAAAGAGATGGTGGTGGGGGATACCGGGGATGTCACGGTCCCGTTTATCGGAAAGCTTACAGCGGCCGGCCTCACCATCAATGAGCTGGAAAAACAGATCGTTCCTCCTTTGGCCCGGGATTTTTTTGTGGGACCCCAGGTACACCTGCAGATCATGGAATATCACAGCCTCCAGTTTTTTATTTCAGGCGCAGTCAAAGAACCCGGTGTCTTTTCCCTGGATTTCATCCCCACCATCATGGATTTGATTGCCAAGGCAGGCGGTGTGACCCAGGAACGGGGCAACCTGGCCTATATTCTCCGGGGCATGAAAGACCCCACAATCATGGTCCAGGACAAGACACTGGAAGCGCTGGATGCGGAAGTGCCTACGCAATCCATTGCCGGTACCAAACCCATTATCGTGGACCTGAAACGGCTTCTGGATGAGGGCGACATGACGGAAAATATCCGCCTGGCTACCGGAGACACGATTTACATCCCCCCCGGTACCAAACTCGATCAGGCCGCCACCAAAATTTATGTTCAGGGTAAAGTTAAAAAACCTGGCGTATTTGAATATCAGCCCGGGATGACGGCGCTGGCCGCCTGCATCATGGCCGGCGGATTTGACAAATTCGCAGCCCCGAACCGGGCCCGGGTCATCCGTCGGACCAATACGGAAAGACGGGTTATCACCATTAATTTAAAAAACGTCCAGACCGGGGATGAGCCGGACCTGCCCCTTCAGCCCGGCGACCGAATCTACATCCCGGAATCATGGTTGTAACACAAGGAGATCCCATGCAAGACACCCCTTCGGAATCTTTTTTTGAGGAAAAGGAAATTCACCTCTCCGAATACCTGATGGTGTTCATGAAGCGCAAAGCGTTGATCATCTTGGTGTTTATTCTTACGGTTCTGGCCGCTGTATTTTACAGCTTTCTGGTGGACCCGGTATATGAATCTTCCGCAAGGCTGATCCTTGACAAGGAAGGGTCCAGTTCGCCCATTACCGGGGAACGCATCGACTATGAATCCTATCATTCCCAAACCATGAGTTTTAACACCTCCATCAAGACCATGAAGTCCAGCCCCGTGATCAGGGAAGTGATCGACGCATTGAACCTGGATGCTGAGGACAAAGACCTGGAGGTCAGTTTTTTCCGCCAGTGGCTGTCGAATCTCAAGGAGAACATAAAGCAACTCCTCGTCAAAGAAGATGCTACCGAACTTTCTTTGGAGGAGATCCGGAACCGGAAAATGCAGGCATTGATCGCAAAGGTTCAGGAAAAGATTACGGTGGAGCAGATAAGAGACACCCGCCTGCTCACCATATCGGCCAAGGATAAGGACCCGAAACTTGCCGCCGCCATTGCCAACACGCTGACGACCAAGTTCATGGAGTTTAATTTAACCAATAAAATGAACGCCTCCAAGCAGACCCTGGCCTGGTTGAACCAGGAACTTTATGATATTCGTAAAAAATTGGAGGATGACGAGCAAAAATTTTTTGAGTACAAAAAGGAAAGCCAGCTCTTTTCCATCGAGGGAAAACAGAAGCTGACGGAACAGAAAATCCAGGAGTTTAACAACCGTTACCTGGAAACACGCAACAAGCGTCTGGGGCTTGATGCCAAGATTAATGAACTGAATAAAAATCTGGGCTCTCTCAAGGGTGTTGCTAATGTGCGCTCATTGATCAACAATCCCATCATAGAAAGCATCTATGCCAAGGTCGTGGATCTTGAGATCGAACTGTCCCGGCTGTCCAAAATATACAAGGGCAAGCATCCTAACATTGTCCAGACCCAGACGGAACTGATAAAAACCAGAAACAGTCTGGCCCAGGAAATCGCCAAGGAAAAGGAAAATCTCAAATCCGAACGTAAAGTGCTGTATGCCAGGGAAAAAACATTAGAAAAAAATTTGACTGAGTTTGAGAAAGAGGCCCTGGCCACCTCGTCAAAAGAGTTAAAATACACCATTCTCCAGCGCAATGTGGATACCTCAAAGAATCTGTATGATCTGATGCTCTCCCGGATCAAGGAATCCAATATTCTCCAGACTGCCAACACCTCCAATATCCGGCTGGTGGAAACGGCCCAGGTACCCATCGGCCCCGTATCCCCCAACAAAAAGCGCAATATATTGCTGGCCATGGTTCTTGGGCTCTTTTTTGGATGCGGTCTTGCGTTTTTCTTTGAGTATATGGACCAGACCGTGCGCACGGAAGAAGATATTCATCAATATTTTGATCTGCCCGTACTATCCGTGATTCCCGAAGCGGATACATCCGTCGCCTATGGAGGACAAAATTGATTTTCAGGAATAAAAAAAAGAGATCCCGGCAAACCGACCAAGAAAGACTGCTGCCCAACTTACCGCCAAACTCCCGATTTGCCGAATCTTATCGGACGCTTCGCACCAACCTGTTTTTTTCAAACATGGACAATGAGATCAAATCCATTATGGTGACCAGTTCCGTGGAAAAAGAAGGCAAAACCACCACAACACTTAACCTGGCCCACAGCATTGCTCAAACCGACCGTAAGGTACTGGCCATAGACTGTGACCTGCGGCGCCCGCAATTGAGCTCCCTGATGACGGAAACGCCAGGGGCCGGCGTAACCGAGCTTGTCACCGAAATATTCGGCACCCATCTGACCAAAGGCAGCCTGGACAAATTCGGTGTTGATGATCTGATTCAACTGACCCGGCTTCAAAATAGATCGACCCGCCTGTACCTGGCAAACAATGAGATTCAGGCTGAAATTCTGTTTGAAAAGGGAAAAATCACCAATATTTCCTGGATAAACCGGCCGAAATCCAAACACGTGGTCACCACCTTGATCCGGGAAAACCTGATTTCCGAAGAACAGGCCCGCCTGGTCCTGAACAAACAGAAGAAATCAGGCCGCGACCTGGCCTTTGTTTTAAGCACCATGGATCTTGTTCCCAAAAAAGATTTGACCCGGGCCTTGTCCATCCATATTGTTGAAGCCATCCGGGCCGTATCTGCCATGGAAACCGGCTCTTTTGAATTTTCAACACTTCCGCGGGATTCGGGAAAGAGCGCCAAAAGCCAGACCATTGATATTGAAAAGCTGTTTGAAAATTTCAACAACAGCGAAAATGCTTTGAAATACTGCAACGCAGCCATTGATACAGCCATTGCGCCCACGAAAGAGGACAACCTGTTTGTTATATATACAGGCAAAATACCGCCCAATCCCGCCGAAGTGGTGGGCTCCAACCACATGGCATTTCTCATTGAGATACTGAAATCCCGGTTTGACTTCATTCTTATTGATACGCCGCCTGTGACCGCAGCCACTGATGCCCTGCTGTTTACCCCCATGGTGGACGGCACCTTGCTGGTGATAAAATCCGGAAACACGGACCGCAAAATCATCCAGAATGTCGTGGACCAGTTCAAGGCGGTGAACCAGCCCATTCTCGGCTTTGTTCTCAACCAGGTGGACATGAAGAAAGAGGGGTATTACAAGTATTACGAGAAATACTATTCATCCTATTATGGAAACAAGTGAGCGACCCAAGCCTAACGGCCAAAGCCGTAACCGCCAAATTCTGCCGGGCCTGAGCCTCACTGTTCTTGGGCTGTTTCTTGTTTCCTGTCTCCTTGTCATCCATCCCAGGTTTATAGCCCAAAAAGGAATCAAGGCAATGAGAACCGGGGATTATGACCTGGCCGTATCATGGTTTGAAAAAGCGGAGACGGCCCTGCCGGCCATCTTTAAAAACACCCTGTTTACCGCCGCCGACCGGTTTCACCAAAACACCTCCCACGGCCGGGCCCTGTTCCAGTGGGCCACGGAAACCTGGCGTACCACCGGCTTGACCCATGGGGTCTTTGACCGAATGATTGCGGCCCGGACCCGGCTTCAGGCGGCCAAAGCCATTGAGCCCGGGGATTACCTCACCGCGTTCTGGCTTGCCCGTACCGAACATTCCCTGGAACGCCTTCATCCCTGGCGACACCCCGGAACCCTCAACCCATATAACGCCGATCCCCTGTACCGGATTGCCGCGGCCCTCAGGCCGGCCGGCATTGCCGTGCGCCAGGCCCAGGCCAGATATTTCCATGACACAGGCCGGCTGAACCGGCTCCCGGAACTGATCGCTGAAATGACCCGGATTTACCCCCCTGTTTACCGACGTTTAAAAAAAGAATCCTTTTATACCCCGGCACTGGTCTCCTCCATGATTCAAGGCCTGGCGCAGGCAGTTGAGGAAAATATCCGGCCCAGAGAGGCCTTGACCGCACTCTCCCGAATTTACAGGGACCAAGGGAACCTCACAGCAGCCATCTCCTGGTTTAAGACCTGCCTTGCCCATGACCCCGGCGCCAACAGCGCAAATGATTTTCTCTACCTGGGATCCATGCTGGTCCAGGACAGCCGGTATGAGGAGAGTTTTTCCGTATTTGTCAAAACCCTGGAAACATCAAAATCCAAGGAAAAGAGCCTCTGGCGGATCTACAGGGTGTTCAAATCACAGGGGGCACACATGCCTTTTCTGTCTTTTTCCGACCACCTGGCCCAGTCCCATCTCTCCATCCCTGCTCTGGATCTTGTGACGGCCCAATGCTACCTGGACATGGACCAGGTCTTTTCGGCCAAAGAAAAACTCAGACAGATGATCGAAACCTCGCCCACGGCTGCGGCCTGCATGTTAAGGGCAACAATCGCCCAAAAGGAAAAAGACTGGGACACGATGGAGGTGATGGCACAACAGGCCACCCGCCTCGACCCTTACAACCATAAAACCCATTATCTCTTTGCCACAGCACTCTACACTCGAAAAAAATATGCTGCTGCCGAACTTGCCGTCACCCGGGCCATGGAAACGTATGCCGGTAAAAGCTGCTGGTATTACAGTTTTCGTGCCTCGACACGGTGGCACCAAAAGCAATTCCAAGCCGCCGCTGAAGACTGGGAAGCCGCGTTTGCTTTAAAACCCGACCGGGCCGCCTTCGCCTACCAGGCCGCCCTATCTTATGAACGCATTGCCGAGCGCGCCATCGCACTGCCCCTGGCTGCCAAGGCCCTGTCACTTGCACCGGATAAAAAAGCGTACCAGGATCTTCACTTTCGACTTAGCCTTTAGGCCCATAATCAAAATTTTGGAAGATTTTATTCCGATCATGGGCCTTGGATATGCAGTTTTATAGTTATATCTTAAATCTTCCAACCATTTCGTTCAGCTGTTCAGCAAGTTTTGATAGTTCCACCGCACTGGTTTCTATCTGCCGGCTGCCGGTATTCATTTCATTGGCGGCCTGACTTACCTCGTTAATATCTTTTGTTACTTTTTCCGCAGCAGCAGACGTTTGGTCCACATTTTGACTCACTTCTTCTATCCCTTGCGCCGCTTGAGCCACATTATTTGCTATTTCCTGAGTTGTTGTAGATTGTTCTTCAATCGCTGTGGCAACAGTTATTACAATTTCATTGATTTCATTGATGATGCTTACGATGGAATCAATTGCCGTAACAGATTCATTTGTTGTTGTCTGAACAGCGGTTATCTTGTTATCTATTTCATTTGTCGCTTCTGCTGTCTGTTGAGCAAGCGCTTTAATTTCTCCTGCAACAACGGCAAACCCCTTGCCTGCGTTACCTGCTCTTGCCGCTTCGATTGTCGCATTCAGGGCAAGCAGATTGGTTTGCTCTGAAATATCGGCAATGGTTTCCGTAACCTTACTGATTTCAGATGCGCTTTTCCCAAGCTCACCGACTTTTTGGGAAACCTCTTTTGCCGCTTCAACGGCTGCGTTTGTTGTTTCACTGCCCTTAGCTGTGTTATTTGCAATTTCATTTATAGTAGAAGACATTTCTTCGGCAGCAGAAACAATCATCTGGATATTGGCAGTCGTTTCTCCAGTGCTATTCGCCACACTATTCATATTTGCAGTCATTTCTTCTGCGGATTCAGATACGCTGTGTGCTTTTTCTGCGGATTGTTCGGCATTTGTGGAAATCTGCTTTGAAATAGATGAAAGCCCTTCGGCAGAAGATGTCAACGCCTGAGTCGTTTGGAAAATATTCCGGATCATCTCTTGCAGATTGGCTGACATCGTGTTTAAAGAGGTGGACAGGTTCCCAACTTCATCATGCCCGCCGGCATCAAGAGATTGCGTGAAATCTCCTGCTGCCATAGTTTTTGCAAACGAGACTCCTTTAATCAGTGGCGCCGTGATGCTTTTGCTGACAAAATACCAGATCAGTGTTACGAGAATCAGAACAATAACAATGATTGAAAATTGGAACGTTGTCTTTTGTGCGCCAATGGTTTCTATCTTATGATTGGTCGCATTAAATTCACGAATCGGTAATCCTGCGGCAATAATCCAGTCCCAGGGTTTAAAATACATCATTCTGATTACTTTTTCGATTTCGCCGTTGCCATCTTTGGCATCGAATTTGTATATCATTGAACCGACACGGTTTTCAGTCAGGCTTTGGGCGGTTTTAATCAGCTTCTTGATTGGAAAGGAACCGTCTTTGGATTGAAAGGCAAATATATTTTCTCCGTCCTTTTTGCCTTGATGTGAAATCACATAATCCCCTTTGGAATCAATGATATACACATATCCGGTTTTACCGACTCTTGTATTCATTACTGCGTTTCTGAGACTGGTAACGCTTTCCTGGGGAATACCCACGTAAAGAACGCCTACAACATACTGATTTTTATCATATATTGGTTCGTAAGCCGTGATGTACCATCTGTCAACGACAAACGCCCGGCCCCTGAATGTTTTTCCGTTAAGTACTTCTTTGATGACCGGATTGGGTTTTCCGTCGGGATTGATTGCAGGGATATAGGTGCCTATCGCTCGTGTTCCATCTTTTTTTACGACGTTCGTTGCAACCCGCAACATGCTGCCCGCTTCGTTCAGACGTTGGAATATCGTACATGTTCCGCCAACCAGCGATTGGACTTTGTCTACAATTGAGGACCTTTCCGACATATCATTTGTTTTTCCGATCCATTCGCCACCGACGAGAATCTTGGGAAGCGGAAGCGTTTGTTTTGCTTTCGTATATTGGTTCACCGCCTGCCAGTCAATGGTCTCATTGGACAATTGTACAGCGCCCTGCTGCGTCATGATATCCCGGGCAACATTTAAAGATCGGTTGACTGCCCCTTGAACTTGTTCCTGGCTGGTCTTGCAGGTCAAATAGACGCCTTTAACCAGATTCTCGAAATTTTCAATGGCCAAATTTGACGTTTCATGCGCCACAATTTTTTCAGTCTGGGTATCCTGGAGAAAAGAAATTAAAGAAATTAAAATAAGCGGAATAACACTAAGCAAAATACCAAAAATCATCAATTTCATTTTTAGTTTCAAAGCACTTAAAATCATCATCGGGAATCTTTCTCCATTAGAAGGTCACGTTTGTTGTTCATTCAAGGCAACATATCTGGGTCATTATCGCACGCGCATCCTTTATATAAAAAAACAATGCATATGGAAAGTGCCTAATGGCATCATCATTCGATGCCGGTGTTTGTCAAAAATTTTTTACCCGATACTTTGCAATTTCAGAATAAACATTCTAAATTATATAATTATGATGTTTAGATCGATCATAAATGAAACTTGAGAGTATAGGAATTTCCATTTCCCAGTACCTAGTACCCAGTACCTAGTACCCAGCACCTAACAGCCCGCCCAAAGGGCGCTAATTTAATTAAGGATAAGACGGTAGAAAACATGACAAACCAAAATGGATGGACAAAATCAAGCTGGAAAAATTATACGGCCCTTCAGCAGCCCAACTGGCCGGATCAAAAAGCGTTGGAAAAAGTCACTAAAGATTTGGCGCTGCTGCCGCCGCTGGTTTTTGCAGGGGAAATAAGAACCTTGAAAGCGCTGCTGGCCAAGGCTTCAAAAGGGGAGGCATTTCTGATTCAGGGCGGAGACTGTTCAGAAGATTTTTCCCAGGTTACGGCACCGACCATCAGGGAAACCATGAAAGTTTTGCTGCAGATGGCTGTTGTTATGGCATATGCCGGCGGAAAACCTGCCATAAAAGTAGGTCGGATTGCCGGTCAGTTTGCCAAGCCCCGGTCGTCAGATACGGAAATTGTAGACGGCGTTGAGCTACCCTCATATCGGGGAGATATGGTCAATAAAAGCGAAGCGTCCATCAAAGCACGAACCCCGAATCCTAAATACATACTTAAAGGGTATTATCTGGCAGCATCCACCTTGAACCTTTTGCGTGCATTTACCCGGGGCGGGTTCGCAGCGCTGCACAGGGTGCAGGCCTGGAATCAGGAGTTTGTGGCCCAATCCCCCATGGGGCGGTCTTATAACCGACTTGCCGCGCAGATTGACCAGGCCATCAAGTTTATGAATACAATCGGGATTCCCACAGATATTCCCCAGGTCAATCAAACCCAGATCTTCACCTCCCATGAAGCGCTTTTATTGCCTTACGAAGAGGCGTTGACCCGGATTGATTCCACCACCGGGGACTGGTATGATTGTTCGGCGCATATGCTTTGGATTGGCGAACGGACCCGGCAGGTCGACGGCGCGCATGTCGAATTTTTACGAGGCGTACTCAATCCGATTGGTGTTAAAATCGGCCCGGACCATGATATTGATAATATCAAGCAGCTAATTGAAACGCTTAACCCTGAAAACGAACCCGGAAGATTGACCCTGATTACCCGGATGGGCTGTGACAATATTGAGAAAAAGCTGCCCGCCCTGCTTCGGGAAATCAAAAAAGAGGGGGCTCACATTGTATGGAACTGCGATCCTATGCATGCCAATACATATACATCGGAATCCGGACACAAGACCCGGAATTTTAATGATATTTTAACGGAGATTACCCGGTTTTTTGAAATTCACTGGGCAGAAGGAACGATTCCGGGGGGCGTTCATCTTGAAATGACCGGTAAAAACGTAACCGAATGTGTCGGTGGCGCCAGAAATATTGTCAGTGAAGAACTTCACAATCGGTATGATACCACCTGTGATCCGCGACTCAATGCCGAACAAAGTCTGGAGGTGGCGTTTCAGATTGCTGACATGATTAAGCATTGATGAAAAGGGAAATATGATTACAAAAACAACGTTTAAAGCCGGTGCCGTGCAGTTTGATGTAAAAATCGGGAATGTCCGGGAAAATCTTTCTGTGGCCCTTTCGCATCTGGAACACCTGGCGGATCAGGGCGCATGTCTTGGGGTCTGTCCTGAGTTTTTCTTAACCGGATTTGACAATGAAAATATAACCCGGCTTATGCCGGCTGTAAAAGAGGGGATTCAACGTCTGACTGAATTTGCCCGGAACCGGTCCATGGCCGTTGCCGGAAGTCTGCCTGAACAAGGGAACGGTCAGATATTCAATACCCTTTATTTAATTGACGCAGACGGCGAGATCCGGATCCGATACCGCAAACTGCACCTGTTTCCTTTGACCGGTGAGCATCTGTATTATGCAAGGGGAGATGAGATGGTGACGGCAGACACCAGTCTGGGCCGTGTCGGGACGATGATCTGCTATGATCTGCGATTTCCCGAGCTTGCCCGCCGCCTGTTCCTTGACGGGGCGCGGCTTTTTGTGGTCAGTGCCCAGTGGCCCCTTGCCCGGGTGGCACACTGGCAGGCGCTGATCCGTGCCAGGGCCATTGAAAACCAGGCCTGGTTTATCTGCTGTAACCGTACAGGCACCGATCCTGACGGGCTTGTTTTTCCGGGCAGTTCCATGATCGTTGATCCCAACGGTTCTGTTCTTGCCCAAGGCGATGATGAGCCCGGTATTATCATGGCCGATATTGACATGGACCTGGTTGACCTGGTGCGGCAAACCATTCCCGTTGAACAGGACCGCAGGGGAGATATTTACGGTTAATATGGACAATAAAATTGTTACATTGGATGAGATGTGCCGTCTGTCCCGTGAATACACAACCCTTGGCCGGACCGTTGTGTTTACCAACGGCTGCTTTGATATCCTTCATGCCGGCCATGTGGCCTATCTTGAAAAAGCCAAGTCATTCGGGGATGTGCTGGTTCTGGGTCTGAATTCCGATGCTTCCGTCCGGCAGATCAAAGGCGATCTTCGGCCGGTGATCTGTCAGGCGCAGCGCGTCCGCGTTGTGGCGGCCCTAGGTTGTGTGGATCATGTGGTGCTGTTCGATGCGCCTGATCCGGAAAATTTGATCCGAAGCATTGTTCCCCATGTTCTGGTCAAGGGGGCGGACTGGCCCGAGGATAAAATTATTGGGGCCGAGTTTGTCAAAAGCTGCGGCGGACGCGTGGCGCGGGTGGCTTTTGAGGAAAACATTTCCACATCAAAAATTATTGAACGCATTGGACAAAGATTTTATGGCGATGCCTAAGCCTTTAACATTTGATCATCTGAATCTTTTCCCCGGACTGGTTCATGGCGTTTTTTCCAGGGCCGAAGGATACAGCAACGGTTCTTTTCAAGGATTGAATGTCGGATTGAGTACCGGAGATGACCCTGATATTGTAAACCGGAACAGGGCGTTGATGCTCTCATCCATAGGCCTGACCCGGGTTCTGTTTTTAAATCAGGTGCATGGCACTGACATTGCTGTGATCAAATCAGAAAAAGACGTGGCAGGGGCTGTCTGGAAAGGGCAGGGGGCGGCACTTTCTAAAATATTTAACGCAGATGCCGCGGTTACAAACCTCAAAGGCTTAGGGCTTGTGATTCAGGTGGCAGACTGTCAGGCCGTAGTTCTGTATGATCCGCAAAAAAAGGTGATTGCCAATGTCCATTCCGGCTGGCGGGGCAGTGTGGCAAATATTATAGGCCGTTGCATCGATACCATGGTCACACGGTTCGGGTGTAACCCTGAACGCATCCGGGCGGGCATTTCTCCATCCCTTGGCCCCTGCTGCGCACAATTTATTAATTATAAGCAGGAAATTCCCAAATCATTGTGGCACTATAAGGAAAAAGACCGTCCCTATTTTGATTTCCGGCAAATTTCCCGGGATCAGCTTGGGGCACAGGGAGTGTTGGATGAACATATTGAAACCATGGGGCTGTGTACCCGGTGCCGTACGGATCTGTTTTACTCTTTCAGGGCAAACAAGACCACCGGGCGCTTTGCTGCAGTGATTGCACTTACAATTTAAGGACAACAAATAATGGATAAACCGGAACAAATTTTTTTAACGCGTACGGTAAAAGCAGCGGGTTGAGCTGCTAAACTGGATCCAGGGGCCCTGGATAAAATCGTATCAACACTTGAACTGCCGTCTCACCCGGATTTGATCATCGGGCTTGACCCCCCGGATGATGCCGGTGTATTCCGCCTGTCCGAAGAGACTGCCATTGTCCAGACCCTTGATTTTCTGACGCCGGTGGCTGATGACCCCTATGAGTTCGGTCAGATTGCTGCGGCCAATTCATTGTCCGATGTTTATGCCATGGGTGGTACGCCCATGACAGTGATGAATATTGTCTGTTTTCCCTCATGCGACCTTGAAACAGACATTCTTCCCCGAATCCTTGAAGGCGGGCTTGATAAAATTAAAGAGTCGGGCGCAACGCTTGTGGGCGGCCATTCCGTGGATGACCCTGAAATCAAGTACGGGTTGTCGGTGACCGGCATCGTGCATCCGGACCGGGTCTGGACCAACAGCCGCGCAAAGGCGGGGGATGCCGTCATTTTGACTAAACCCATTGGTACCGGCATTATCTCTACAGCGGTTAAAGGCGGACTTGCATCCGAGAACCAGGTTAAGCAGGCTGTAAAAACCATGTCAACCCTGAACAAACATGCGGCCTTGATTGCTCAGGATTTTAATGTACATGCCTGTACTGATGTCACAGGCTTTGGGCTTGGCGGACACCTGATTGAAGCGGCCAAAGGCGCAGGGCTGCGTATTGAAATTGATACGGAAAAGATCGGGGTGCTGGACGGCGTAATGGATTTTGCCGCCATGGGCCTGATTCCGGCCGGTGCCCATAAAAACAAACGTTTTTTTGCCCCGCATATCTGTGTGGCCAAAGGAATGGATCGGGTGCGAAGTGATTTGATGTTCGATCCCCAGACATCCGGCGGGCTTTTGTTTTTTATGGCCCAGGATCAGGCGGTGCAATGTGCGGATATTATGGAAAAAAACGGCATACCGGCAAGGTTGATCGGACGGGTTAGAGGGCCGTACACCAATGGATTCCTTGATATTATGTAAAATTTTTTTTCACGTTGACTTCATCCGGATCATATGATATTTGCTCTCAAGATAATTTGAAAATCAACGTTGCCGGGATCGGCAAACAAGTTGCCGGTGAAAGGTTGATAAAAATGGCAGAGGAAGATAAGGGAAAAACCTTTCGTGAGCTGGGATATTTTGCAAGTCTTGGTATATCCGTGGCTCTGGCCATTGTCATCGGACTGGCACTGGGATACTGGCTGGATACTGTTTTTGGTACAAAACCCGTTCTGTTGCTGGTGGGGCTTGGATTCGGCATCGCAGCCGGGTTCAGCAACATTATCAGGGCCGGAAAAAAAGCGGAAAAATTTTAATGGAAGACCTTGAAAAAATAGTAAACTTTATCACACGAACAAACTGGGTTCTGTTTTTGGGGTCAAGCCTTGCGGCATTGGTTCTGGCTCCGCCGAAAGTGTATCTCGGCATTTTTCTGGGCGGGTTTATTGTAACAATTAACTTTCATGTTCTTAAAAAAACAGTGACCAAAAATATCAATCAGAAGCGGGTGCTTGAAAAGGGAAAATCCCTGATCGGTGCGCTTCTGGTCAAATATTATTTGCGTTTTGCGTTGACGGCAGTGATTATATTCCTGCTGATTGCAAACCGTAGCGTACATCCGGCAGGCCTTCTGGTAGGCCTTTCCGTAGTCGTGGCAAGCACGTTTGTAGCAGCTGCAATTGAATTAACCAAGATTATATTCAGGGAGGCGGTTTAAGGTGGAACACCCATATCTATTTCTTACTTCGTTATTTGGTTTGTTTGGTCTGGAAGATTGGGCAGGTGCCCATCCGCATGTCACTTATATGTGGCTTGCAATGATTGTTCTTGTTCTTTTCGGTTGGATTGGCGGCAAAAGTGTCACCTTTGTTCCTAAGACCGTTCAGAATATTTTTGAGGTAATCCTCTCCGGGCTTGAAGAGTTTATGGTTGGTATCACAGGTGAAGAGGGAAGAGATTCTGCGCCGCTGCTGCTGACTGTTTTCCTGTTTGTTTTTTTAGGCAACCTGTTCGGCCTGGTTCCCGGATTTTATCCGCCCACAGCCTCTATTAACACCACTGTTGCCCTGGCCATCATTGTTGTGGCCTGGAGTCATGTGATTGGTATCCAGAAACACGGTGCAAAATATATTAAACACTTTTTAGGACCTGTACCTGCTCTTATGCCGCTTTTCTTTGTTATTGAAGTCATCGGTCACCTGGCGCGAGTACTGTCCCTGACGTTGCGTCTTTTCGGCAACATGATGGGCCATGAACTGGTGGTAGGCATTCTTTTAATGTTGGCCGGGCCTTTCCTGGTACCCCTTCCCATCATGGCAATGGGAATTCTTGTATCTTTGATTCAGGCCATCGTATTCTTCCTGCTGCCGACCATGTACATCGCAGGTGCCATTGAAGAAGCGCATTAAACTTGATGAATACAATAAAATAAGCCTTTGTACGGGATTTTGGAAGAAGCCCGTTTGTTTATAATACTTTATTAAAGGAGTAAATCTCATGGAATTTCTCGTTGGTAGTGTATGGGCAGCAGCTTTTGCCATTGGTGTCGCTGCATTTGGTTGCGGCATTGCTCAGGGTCTTGGTTTGAATGGTGCCATGGCTGGTATTGCAAGAAACCCTGAAGCAGCTGGTAAAATCCAGGTGAACATGCTGATTGGTCTTGCTCTGATCGAATCTCTGTGTATCTATGCGCTAGTTGTTGCGATGATCCTGCTGTTCGTTCATCCTGCAATCGGTCCTGCAGTTGCTGCACTCGCCGGACATTAATACACAGCTGTTTAACGATATATTCGTTTAGAAAAGGGGGATCTCTTTATGGAGATGCCCCTTTTGTTTTTTCTTGCATGGATACGGGCATCCTGATATACATTTATTATAACGCATTAAATTTCTTAAATAACATTTACATCAATTCGCGGGATAAAAGCTAATGACTGAAGATTCCATAGATTTCCAGCCGATACCCGAAGAAAATGGCCAGGTTCGCCATTTATTCCGGGTGCCGGTTTCCTTAAAAGATGATATTTGGATAAACGTTAGCGAAAACGAATATTTAGTAAATAATTTATCCGCAGGTGGTGTTGCCGTAATTGTCAATTCTTGTATTGAATTTTATTTCGGCCAGATTATTAATGATGCCCGGTTAAGGATTGAGGATCTCTATATTACAGGGATATGCGTCAAGGCAATCCACTGCTCCGTGAATGATTCTGGTCGTTTTCAGTTTGGATTTCAATGGCTGGATATGAGTACTGAAAATAAAAAAATGTTGGAGCAGGTCCTTGAGCAGCTCAAAGTAAATGCCTTGAAAGTTAAAGACCTGTTTGGAGAGTGATTGTAATGCCCATAAATAGAATGGTAACATTGGAATGAGTGAAAAAAGAAATATCATGGACAGTCTTTTAGGCACTGACGGTTCAACAAGAGAGCTGGACGGCCTTATCTACAGAAGCAGCGCTGATGAAGGTGAATATAGGTTGTCGGAAGCGGTTTCAGAGCTTCCATGGACATCAATCCAAGGAAAATATGTCAGTCCATGTTTTCATGCGCAAAATGGCAAGTATTGCTGTTGATGCTATTATGGCCGAGTTATAAAAGGAGAAGGACCAGTGATCATTACCTGTCCCAAATGTGCCAAAACTCATAAAGTAAATCCTGATAGGTTGAAACCTTTTGCAGAAGCCGGCAAAAAAACGATTATGGCGAACTGCAAATCATGCAAATTTAAATTCCCCATAGAACTCTCCTCTCTCATGACACCGGAAGAAAAACCTGCCGGTAAACAACGCCAAGTCGGATCTGTGGCCAGAAAGATCTGCATCACCCTGAGCAAGGGTGGTGTCGGCAAAACCACGACCAGTGTAAATCTTGGTGCAGGACTTGCTTTAGCCGGATATAAAGTTCTTCTAGTGGATACCGATACCCAGGGACAGTCCTCTTATGTTCTTGGAAAAAAACCCGGTGCCGGATTGACCGAACTTTTAACCCGGGAATTGCCGATTTCCGACTGCCTGACCGAGGCACGGAATAATCTATGGCTGCTTTCAGGCGGAAAATCCCTGGCAGGCGTTAAACGTATTATTGACAAAAAAAGTTTTGGTGCTGAATTTACGTTGTCCGAAGCCCTAAGTCCTTTGGACAATCAGTTTGACTTTATTTTGATTGATACATCTCCGGGATGGGACCAGTTGATTGTTAATGTCCTTTTTTATTCAACCGAAGTGCTGGTGCCTGTTGCCTTGGAAGTTATGTCTTTGCATGGGATGTCCGAGTTCATAAAAAGCCTTGGTGCCATTCAAAAGTACAGAAATGAAGTTCACTTAAAATACATTTTACCCACATTCCTTGATTTGCGAATTAAGGGGCCAAAGATGCTGTACGATCAACTTAAAAAATTGTATCCCCAACAATTATGTAAACCTATTCGATATAATGAAAGTCTAGCCGAAGCGCCTTCCTTTGGAAAAACCATTTTTGAGTTTGCACCAGGCTCAACCGCTTCGGAAGATTATCGGATTCTGGTTCGCAAAGTATCTGAAAATGAATTCGCTCTTCGTAAGAAGAACTCATCTATAAAATAATAATAAATATATTTTTTTGAACCAGGTTTAGCCACATCAAAGAATGCGACCCTATGAAAATCATCACCACACATAAAGGTTCTGATTTTGATGCCCTGTCATGCCTTGTGGCAGCTACCATCATATATCCCGATGCAAAGCCTATCCTTCCGGCAACAATTAATGCCAATCTTAAAAATTTTTTAGCTATTCACAAAGATCTTTTTGATTTGTGGGCACCCAAAGAAGTGGATTTGGATACTGTAGATACGCTTATCTGTGTAGACACCCATTCGTGGTCTCGTTTAGATCCGCAATTAAGCGGTTTATCAAAAAAATCAGACCTTGATATTATTGTCTGGGACCACCACAAAGAAGGAGATATTGAAGCCGGAGAGTCACATCTTTCCCAGACCGGCGCGGCAGTTACCCTGTTTGTCCAACAGATTGAAAAAGAACGTAAAACGATCACCCCGATTCAGGCCACTTTATTCTTAATCGGCATTTATGAAGATACAGGGCATCTATCCTACCCAACCACCCGTCCTGAAGACGCTTATGCTGCAGGATTTCTGCTGGACCGCAATGCAGATCTCAATATTCTGGGCACCTTTTTGCAACCGGCTTACGGTAAAAAACAAAAAGAGATCCTTTTTAATATGATACAGCAGGCAGAACGAAGTGAAGTTAACGGCTTTTCACTGAGTGTCTGCCAAATGGAAATCCACGGCCGGGTTGAAAATCTGGCCATGGTGATGCAGATGTACCGGGAACTGATGAACGTGGACGTGGCCATTGGCATATTCAGAGACGTGGAAAAAAATAAATGTATGGTAATCGGTAGAAGCGGGGTGGATGAAATCAACATTGGCGTGCTTATGCGCTCGCTTGGCGGTGGCGGCCATCCCGGCGCAGGGTCTGCTCTGGTCAAGGGCGCGAATCCGGATGCATTATTAGAAACCATTTTGGAATTGCTCAAAGGCAACCGGTATTCCTCGGTTATGCTTTCCGATATTATGTCATACCCTGTGGTAACGGTAAACGCACGCAGCTCAGTAGGGGAGGTGGCCATGATGTTGCGGGAGATGGGATGTTCAGGCATGCCTGTTATGGACGATGATGATAATCTTGTGGGCGTTGTTTCAAGACGTGATTTCAGAAAAGTCAAAAAGCCAAAACAGATGCAATCCCCGATTAAAGCCATTATGAGCCGGAATATCGTCACCATTGAATATGATAAAAGTGCTTTTGAAGCGGCCCGCCTCATGATTAGGCATGATATCGGAAGAATTCCCGTTATGAAAGAGGGGAAAATTATCGGTATCATCACCCGGTCTGATATCATGATGTATTTCTATGATATATTACCTGAGTCAACGCCCCCTGCTGAATCAGAGATTCAGAAGGAACTTGTAAAAACCTAGGTTGACCATCCCTGATTCTCTTAACTACCGTGTGGCTTACTTAAGATCGATTCCTATCTGAGAGTCCACACAACAAAAAAATACTACGCCTAACCCGCCAGATTCAGCAGAGCCGACCGGTTGCCGGGGCCATTGGCCATGGCAAGCGGCAGCCAGGCAAAAGATTCCAGATTGACGATGATAAATTTGAAGATTTCCAACAACCTGAAATCGGGCATGCATGATTGACCAGAGGAAAATCAGATGGCAGATGATCGGTAAACACAACAGTGCCAAACAAGGTGGAGATGTGAACGGATGAAACGGATCGTTGGTGTGGCAGATATGATAGTGAGCAATAACGTTCAGGAAAGCATCGTGACCTATTCCCTTGGCTCCTGCATCGGCCTGGTGATCTACGATCCCGCTGTCCAGGTGGGCGGTCTGCTTCACTACATGCTGCCGGATTCCAAGATTGACAGAGACAAGGCGGTTATAAGGCCCTTTATGTTTGCCGATACAGGCATCCCACGGCTGTTTAAGTCGGCGTATAAACTGGGAGCCAAGAAGCAGCGGATCAAGATATTTGTTGCCGGAGGAGCGGAAATTCTGGACCAGAAAGGCTTTTTTAATATCGGAAAACGCAATTACATGGCCCTGAGGAAAATTTTTATGAAAAATAAAGTACTCATTGACAAAGAACAGGTGGGCGGCAATGTAAACCGTACTGTGCGTCTGGACATCGGAACCGGTGATATCTTCATCAAAACATCCGGATCAAAGGAGGAGAAGGTATGATTTCCCTTGAACGGTTCATCAATCAGGGATAAAGAGGGGGGTAATTGAAATGAATAAAAAAGGACAGGCTACACAATGGTGTATTCAATATTGATCGTGGACGATTCCCTGCCCATGCGGTCGGTAATTAAAAAGACGCTGGGAGCGGCAGGGTATGGCGGATCAGAGATCCTGGAGGCCGAGAACGGGCAGGCAGCCCTGGAAATGATGCGCCACAACTGGGTGGATGTGGTGCTGACCGACTATAATATGCCGGTAATGAACGGTCTGGATTTTATTTTAAAAGCCAAAAAAGAGGAGATGCTCAGAGACATTCCGTTTATCGTGGTTTCCACTGAGGGCAATAAGGACAGGATTGCACAGTTCATGGAAAGCGGGGCTGCCGGATATGTAACCAAACCCTTTACAGCAGAATCAATTCGGGATGTAATGGTACCCATAATAGGAGAAGTCGATGATGAAGACACAATTGATGAAAGCGATGATGACCTCGATTTCTGAAGTGGTGGAAACCATGTTTTTTCTGCCTGCAGAGCAGGAAAAAGAGGGTATGCTTCTGGACGCCGGCTTGCTGGATCAAGCGGATACCCCTTCGGCAGCCCTGGCGTTTACCGGCGACATGTCGGGCCGTCTGGTGATGATGGTCCCGGGAAATTTACTGTCGGAAATGACGGAAAATTTCATGGGAGAGCCGGGTGACAAATTGACCCGGGAGTTGAAATACGGCACCTTGAAGGAACTGCTCAATATGGTGTGCGGCAATGCCCTTCGAAAACTGGATTCCGGTCATGGCTTTGATCTTGGAATACCGGAAATTGTGGACGGGGAAACAGTTCCTTCCGAACTTCCGGCAGCCGTGATCAACGTGGCGGATGCTAAAATCGTAGCGGTTCTGGACCTCCAAGCCTGAAACGGATGGACGATATTATTTTTGCCCAACGCCTCAAAAAGTGGGTTAAAATCCAGGTCCCGAAATCATGATTCAGAATACAAAACTTACCGATTCACAGTATCGAAAATTGTCCAAGATCGTATATGACACGTCGGGCGTTGTGCTGAATGAAAAAAAATACCGCCTGCTTGTGGCCCGGTTGAGCAAGCGCATGCGCATCACCCGAATCACCAATGCTTCGGATTACATTGATCGGTTGGGCCGGGATGAGGTCGAATTTGCAGAATTTATTGATGCCACCACCACCAATCACACCTTTTTTTTCAGGGAGAACCGGCATTGCGAATACTTGGTCAAAACACTGGATGCCGCGCTCCCCCTCAGGATCTGGAGTGCGGCGTCAAGCAGCGGAGAAGAAGCCTATTCCATTGCGATTCAGCTGCTTGAGAACAACTTTTCTTTTACCATAAACGCTTCGGATATTTCCGACTCCATGCTTGATCAGGGCCGGGCCGCCGTCTATCACAAAGACAAGGTGAAAAATGTCCCCAAATTCATGCTCCACGCCTATTTCCAAAAAGGAAAAAAAGACTGGGTTGACCATGTACGCGTGAAACCTGAGGTGAGGCAATTGGTTGCATTTCAAAAATTCAATTTGCTGTCCGACACGCCCTCTGATATCTATGATGTTATTTTTTGCAGAAATGTGATGATTTATTTTGATAAAAGGACCCGGCAGAAGGTGGTTGACCGTCTGTGCCGGGCACTGAAGCCGGGCGGGCTCTTTTTTGTGGGAATGGCCGAAGGCCTTCACGGGCTTGATCACGACCTGGTATCCGTGTTGCCCAGCGGGTATCGAAAAAAAACGGGGGTGCTGTGAGCAAGGATCAGCCCCCATACCCAAAAAACTATTTACCAGATGGCTAACGAACACTATTTTTTGCAGCCGGGTTATATTGTGGTACCGGATGGGGGACGGAGCATATCAGCGGTCATCGGTTCGGGAGTGGCGCTGTGTCTGTATGATCGAAAAAATAAATTTGGAGGCATGAACCTGTTCCAGTTTCCTTTTATCAACAAAAAAGGCGAGACAACCCCTATCTACGGCAACGTGGCGTGTGTTACCCTGGTCCGGATGATGGCAGCGTGGGGCGCTTCTCCCCGGCATCTGGAGGCCCAGCTTTTTGGAGGGGCCCGATATCCGGGCAGCCTGGACCGGGATATCGGCCAAGAAAATGTCCGCACGGCCAGAAATATTCTTTCCAGATACGCCATTTCCCTGGTGTCCGAAGATGTGGGGGGAGAAAAAGGCAGAAAAATTGTATTCAACACCGATACCAATGAAACAGCCGTACTCAAGGTAGATACCCTTCGCAATGAGGATTGGTATCCGTACGACTATTATTAAATTAGCGCCCTTTGGGCGGGCTGTTAGGTAGTGGGTGCTGGGTGCTGGAGAATGAAAATTCCTATACTATTAAATTAAAAGGAGAAAATAATAATGGCCTCCCGGAAAATACTGGTGGTAGATGATGAAAGAGCTATTCTTACCCTGTTAAAACAATCCCTTTCCAGGGACGGGTATGAGGTTAAAACGGCCCAGAGTGGTCAAGAAGCGCTGAATATCCTGGAAAATGAAAGCATTCATGTGATGTTCATCGATTTGAATCTGCCCGAAATGGACGGTATTGAACTGTGCCGAAAAATAAAAAAATTGGCCCCCATGGCAGTGCTGTATGCCATCACCGGATATGCTTCCATTTTTCAGCTGGCTGAGTGCAGGGAGGCCGGGTTTGAGGATTATTTTAAAAAACCGGTCAATATTGCGACATTAAGACAGAATGCGGCATCCGCCTTTGAAAGGGTGGAAAGATGGAGAAAATACTAAATTTTTCAAACCTGCGTCACAGTTTGACCAGTTCCAGGGCGCCCCACAACCCAATCTGTTTACCTGAAATAATGACAATACCCTGGACACCCGCCATGCTCTTGCCTATGGCAATGGCTCTTTCAATGTCTTTGGGGGTCTGAATTTTATTGCAAAGGGATGTGGCTGCAGCATCGGCCAGGGCACAGCAATCTGCCAGTACAGATACGGCATCAGCTTTACCAAAACTTTTGGAATGCCCCACGGAGCCCGAGGAGGTACACATGGCAAACGACGTAGGTCGCCGGGCCACTTTAATACCGGTTTTCATGCTCAAGGGGGATGACCCGGCATAAATGGTAAATATGGTTTGGGTATTTGATTTTATGAAAATATCACCGCCATTTTCCACCAGGACATTTGAAGACCATTGAAGCAAATCTCTTCCCACGCTCTGGGCCACAGCGCCTGCCACGGCTGCCATGGGGCCGACACCGGCAGTTTTTGCCGCCATGGTCATTTCAGAAATAATTTTAGGAACAATCCCCGGGTCGGGCAACGGTGTCAGGCTGTCGGCAAACCGTGGAAAGCGAGTGATGTGATTTTCAATGTACTGGCGGTGGGCCAGGATAGCGCGTGTGGCCTGTTCGGTAAGATCCGAATCGGCCTGGATATTGAGGTTGGTTTCTTTTACGGTTACATTAAAGGCGACCAATCCTTGTTTTTGATGGCAAACACGATAAATTTTGCGATTTTCAAACATTGATATTTCCAGTATGCCGGCCTTATACCCAGTCAATGGGGGTAGGGCACAAATGATCCGGGGCCTGGCGGATAAAATAGGAGTCCGTCATCATGATAAAAATTAAGGCGATATTCGGTATCAGATCTTTTTTCCGAATACCGCCGAACAGCATTTTGGGAAAGAGAGGCCCGGGTGCCAAGGATTTGGGTTTCCCTTTGTTCAAGGCGGGCTTTTAATACCCGGGGTGTTTTTCCAAAATTCAATGAATTAATTAGCCTTCAAATTGCTTAATGATATTCTCAACTACCTTTTCAAATGCGTCTTTAAAAGGACCAGGCGCTTCATACATCATCACGGGCACCCCTTCATCTCCGGATTCTACGACACGGGTGTCAAAGGGGATGGAGCCCAGGAAATTTAAGCCCTGTGCCTTGGCGGTTCTTTCTCCGCCGCCGCTTTTAAAAAGATCAATATGTTTATTGCAGTGCGGACAGGTAAATCCGGCCATATTTTCCAGTACACCAAGGGTTTCCATTTTTACGGTTTTACAAAATGAAATGGATTTGCGGATGTCTGCAAGGGCCACTTCCTGGGGCGTGGTCACGATGATGCCTTTGGCATCCGGAATGGTCTGTACCACAGTGAGCGGTTCATCTCCGGTGCCCGGAGGGGCGTCGATGACCAGATAATCCAACGTTCCCCAGGCAACCGAACCTACAAACTGCTTGATAATGCCGGTTTTGGCAGGGCCTCTCCATATAACAGCCTGGTCCTTGTCCTGCATCAACGCCTGCACACTGACCACCGTAAGATTTTCGTTGATCTGTCTGGGCAACAGCTGCTTGCTGTCAGGGGCAATATCCAACAGCTCGGTTATGTTGAACATCTGGGCAATGGAAGGCCCATGGACATCCACATCCATCAGCCCTGTTTTATATCCTTTTTTTGCAAGGGTTGCTGCCAGGTTCGCTGATACGGAACTTTTGCCCACACCGCCTTTGCCTGACAGAACAAATATTTTGTTTTTGATTTTGGCCAGATTGTCCTTGATCATCGCGTCCATTTCGGCCTGCTGTTTTGCAGCGTCATTTTGGGGCTGCCGGGATTTTTTAGCCTCGTCAACATTTTTGTGAATCATGATTTATATTTATCTCCTTATGAGGTTTGGTAATAATAACACCGTCTAAATATGTTCATTTTCATGATCCTGTCAACCTGAATACCGATTCTTTTACAGGAATATTGGGCATAATATTTTTCAAGTAAATTTTTATGACATTTTGCGCGCCGTCTTTTATGGTTATCATCCTGGGTAGAATGAAATTATCGCGGTTGAAAAATTGGGAATACCATATTCCGAAAATTATATTTTTGTCTTTGTCCAGCACCCGATATCTGATGGTCCTCCCGCTTTCGTTTGTTACCCATTCCTGAATTTCTGAGGAAAATGACTGTGAAGCAAAAACAGTACCCGGCTGTTCAGGAAGAACCCAGGCCCGATCAAAAGGGCGTCCCGGCACCTTTCCAAGAAGCAGGCTGACCAATTCAGACAGACGCAACGGGATATTGATGTAAGGATCAAGATCCGGATCTGTAGATACGGCTGAATGGGGTTTGTGAGTACCGGTATGAGAAACAAAAGTGACCCACTGGCCGGTAGACGCAATGGTTTCAACCGGGTGACCGGACATGAGCAGGGTCATGCGCAGCCGGTTGGGCGATTGGGCAGCCCAGGCAATTTTATACTTTTGATTTCGAAAGCCCCGGGCCAACATCAGTTCAGCTGTCCCCTTGGATGTGGAGATCTGTGCATTGAACGCCTGGATGCGGTTTATAATATCTTCAGCATGGGCGTCTGTCTGTTTCCCGAATTGGTGTCCAAGCAGGGCGCAACCTGATCCTGTCAATATGACAAAAAAAAGGAATATAATACAAACGCCTGAACGCCAAAAGGCCCTTGTCATTGCCCTAAATGTTCCAATTTTTTGAGTTTTTCCTCAATTTCCCGGATCTCTTTTTTCTGATCCTCTCCGGCATTGTTAAGGGCTTTTTTATACATGGCAATCGCCTTTTCCCGCTCTCCTGTTTTAAGGTAGGCATCTGCCAGATGAATGGTGATAACGGTTTCATAATTCGATAGCGCAACGGCTTTTTCAAGATAGAAAACCGCCTTGTCATATTCCTGTTTTTTATAATACACCCACCCCAGACTGTCTGTGATATAGCCGTCTTCGGGACGGATCGCAAGGGCACGCTGTACCAGTTCCAGGGCCTGATCAAGATGAATGCCCATTTCCGCATAGGTATATCCCAGGTAATTGAGTGCCGAGGCATGTTTGGGATCTATTCTTATAATGGTATTCATGGTTTCAATGCTTTTCCGGCGGTGTCCTGCCGCATCCATGACAGTACCAAGCTTAAACAGTAACGCCGTATTTTTGGGGGTTTCTTTTAATGCACGCTCAAGCATGGTGACGGCGATATCGTAACGGTTGTTCTCCTGGTAAAATGAGGCCAGGTAAGCGGTGATATCAATGTCTGCCGGGCTTTGCCTGTGGTGTTGTTCCAGGAATTGAATTGCTTCTACTATGCGATTCATGTCCTTGTAGAGAAAAGCAATACTTAAAATTGTTTTTTTATACTGGGGGTGATCGGGCGTGACTTTAAGATAATACTCAATGGCTTTACCCGGTTTTTTTAAACCTTCATAAGCCATTCCCAGAAAAAAATCGATGTTGGCATTCCCGGGGCGTATTTTCCTGATCTGGGACAATATCGTAACGGCATCCTGGTACCGATGCTCTGGTATCAGGATCTGGACAATATTTACCAACAGGTCGGAATTTTCCATGATTTCCCGGCCAAGTGCGACAAATATATCGTCAGCCTTTTGATAATTCTTGGTATTAAAATAGAACAGGCCAAGTTCTATCAGAGCTCTTTCATTTCCAGGGTCAAAATCGAGAATCTCTTTGAGAACGGCTATAATGTCTGACTTATTTTTTTTTTCACCCATGGCTTTATATACGTCCACCAGCCGGAACCGGGGTTCTAAAAGATCGGGTTCCAGTTCAAGGGTTCTAAGGTAAGATTCTTTGGCCGCTGCAGGCTGATCAGCCATCCGCCGGCTCTCTCCCAGATAGAAATGGGCAACATAATAGTCTGGAAATTTGCTTACCATACGGGAAAACAGATTCATGGCCTTCAGGGTCATGCCCTCATCCATATACACTTTGCCCAACCGTAAAAAAGTTTCTTTATTTTCGGGAGCCAGCTGCAGTATTCGCTCCAGCAGGCTGGTCATCTCCTTTTCATCCCCTTTTTTAAGCCGGGCAAGCAGTATCAGATTTTCCACATCGTTCGGATCGTTTTCCGCCAGATCTTCGGCCAGGGTTAGAGCCTGACCTGACTTTTTTTGATTCTGCAGACCGATGATGTATTCGCGTTGGAGAAAAGAGGAGTCCGGATCCTTTGCAATGGCTATTTCCAGCGCTTTTTGTGCCTGGTGGATTTCATTTTTATTATCGTAGCGCCGCGCCAAAAGGTAGTAGTATGACGCCTGAAAATCATTGTTCCGGTTCAACGTAAGTTCCTGATCGGCAATATGTTTACTGCCGGTCTGTTCCAGGCCGGACGTTCCCGATTCTTTAATACAGCCTGAAACGGAAAAAAAACTTAAGATTAAAGCCAGAGCCAAGGTACACACTGTAAGGTGTTTCATGAACGAAATGCCTTTTTAAACGCTTGGAATGCGACCATTATTGATCATGGTCATACATGTCAAAATCCGGCATATCTTTTTTAAAGTATGCTTTCATTTTTTTTATGATGTTGTTTTCGATCTGCCGGACCCGTTCTCTTGAAATATTGTAGACTTCACCAATTTGCTGCAACGTTTCGGGAGAGTCGGAAAAAATTCTGCGTTCAAAAATATCCAGTTCGCGTGCGTTCAGATTTTTTTTAAATTCCGCCACTTTCGTGTACAGGATATCTTCGATCTCTTTCTTTGCCAGGCGATCTTCGGAGGAGTCCGAATCAACGTTAATAAATTCAATGCGCTCGGTATTGGAATCATCTTTAAGCGGTTCATCCAGGGAAAGATCCCAGTTGGCCAGGCGCTGGTCCATATCTACCACCTCCTGTTCAGACACCCCCAGACGTTCGGATAACATCTTGGGTTTGGGATCAAACCCCTGTTCAATGAGCATCTGCTTTTCTTTTTTTAATCTAAAAAACAGCTTACGCTGTCCCTGGGTGGTGCCGATTTTGACCATTCGCCAGTTGTCCATGATGAATTTAAGGATATATGCCTTGATCCAAAATGATGCATAATAGGAAAATTTGACATTTTTATACGGATCAAATTTTTTTACGGCCCGGACAAGACCGATATTGCCCTCCTGGATGAGGTCAAGAAGATTCTGCATCCAGATACGTTGAAATTCTAAAGCAATTTTTACTACCAGGCGCAGGTTGGACGTGGTCATTATATAGGCGGCTTCCTGGTCATTATCCTCCTGAATGCGCCGGCCCAACTCTATTTCCTGTTCCCGGGTTAACAGTTTATATCGATTGATTTCATTAAGGTAACTTTGAATGGGATCGGATTTAACCAGGGCTTTTGAGGTGCCGGTCCTGGTTTTGCCTGCGGGTACCAGAAAGTCCTTCTTGGTCAGTTTCTTGGTAACTGCAGGTTTTTTGGGGTCAACAATATTTTCCATGTAGGCACCTTTAAATTTAATTGAATTAAGCTTTATTAATATCATACTTTGCCTGGATGCGATATAGTTACATATTACTATAGTGGTTTGCAAATGAATTGATAAACTTATAAAACTTATGTGGTATAATAGAAGGTTGTCAAAAAAATTGGAGGATGCATGTATCATAATCTATAAGCAAGTTCCTAAGTCATAGGGAAAGC
>NZ_JACADJ010000186.1 GCF_013389365.1 Desulfobacter latus | reverse complement strand
CCCGGTAAATCGGTGGGATAACCTACAGCCGATTTTGTTAACACCAGCCGAACCGCCTTGGTACGAGATCCGTATGCCGGGTGGTGTGGGAGGGCTCCTCAGTAATGGGGAGTCCTATCCCTATTCGCCTTAATAATTATTCAATTGCCTGAGCGATCTTTATATTTCCTTTGATAAGATCATTAACAACTGTTGACCTGTCAATTCCCTTTTTAGAGGCTATTTTTTTAACAAAATCCAAAACGTCCTGATCAACAAGATAAATTGGTATATTCAATTTTGAATTTTGTCTGTAAAATTTGCCTCGTTCAGCTTTTGAAAAATCATACTCGTCTCTCATGTCAATCACCATATGCTTTAATTTCTTTTTTTGTTGCTTTCCTGCTTGATATGATCCTTTTACATTAACCGGGTCGAAGCCTCGCAGGTGCTTGCTTGGGTAAAAGCAGGAAAATCCTTATTCTCAAACTTGGATTTAACAGCTCCGGTTATACAATTTAACTGGTAGAGTCCAGTGTCCATTGGG
>NZ_JACADJ010000185.1 GCF_013389365.1 Desulfobacter latus | reverse complement strand
TGGCCTGTACGGCGTGCAACAGGAAGAAGGGGAACAAACCACTCGAACAGTTCCTTTCAAGGAAACCGCGACTGTTGAAACGAATTCAAAAACAGTCCAAAATGCCGCTCAAGGATGCGGGCGCCGTCAATGCGACCCGATGGGACTTGTTCCGTACCTTGAAAAAAACCGGACTGCCGGTTGAAACAGGCTCCGGCGGTCTGACAAAATTCAATCGGACGACCAGGGGTCTTTACAAAACGCATTGGCTCGATGCCGCCTGTGTCGGGAAAAGCACACCGGAAAAGATTTTTCAGATCGACAAAACCGTGTTGATTGTAAAGGCAGACGGTCATGGCTCAAGGCAGATGTGCAGGGTAAACAAGTTCGGATTCCCCCGGACAACAGCAAAGTCAACTGAAAAAAAAGTCAAAGGATTTCAGACGGGCGACATCGTCAAGGCGGTTGTCACTTCCGGCAAAAAGGTTGGAACGTACACCGGGCGTGTCGCTGTCAGAAAAAGCGGTTCGTTTAACATTAAAACAGTGG
>NZ_JACADJ010000184.1 GCF_013389365.1 Desulfobacter latus | reverse complement strand
TTACATTAACACCCGAAATAACGGCTTTATATTTCAGTTGCCGTTTAAATTCATGGAATCCCATATCGGATATCGCTTTGGCCAGTTTTCTGTTTTTCAACATTCCACAGACGTTCAGGTCTTCAATCACGATGACGGAAAACTTTCGGACCAACTTTGAAGTGAGCTTATGAAGCGTATCGTGGCGGATACATGATATCCGGTAATGTAATCGAGCTATTTTTCGTTTTAGCTTTTCTCGATTTTTAGAACCTTTTTGTGCCCGTGAAAACGCCTGTTGAAGTCTTCGCAGTTTTTTTTGCAACTTTTTATAAGGCTTAGCGCCTTCGATCATTTCGCCATTGGAAAATGTCGCCAGATTCTTAATGCCGAGGTCTACACCGGCAACTGCTTGGTTTTCGCATGTTGCCGGAGTAATATCCATTTGGACACAGATACTGACAAACCACTTATCCGCTGTTCGAGAGACTGTTGCATTCAGTATTTTTCCAAAATTACAAAAGGTTTCCTTCAACCTTACCCACCCAAGTTTTGGAACGTGTATTCGGTCTTCC
>NZ_JACADJ010000183.1 GCF_013389365.1 Desulfobacter latus | reverse complement strand
TCCGGTTGAATTTTGTCAGACCGCCGGAGCCGGTTTCAACCGGCAGTCCGGTTTTTTTCAAGGTACGGAACAAGTCCCATCGGGTCGCATTGACGGCGCCCGCATCCTTGAGCGGCACTTTGGACTGTTTTTGAATTCGTTTCAACAGTTCTGGTTTTCTTGAAAGGAACTGTTCGAGCGGTTTGTTCCCCTTCTTCCTGTTGCACGCTGTACAGGCCAGTGTCAGATTGCTGACTCTATTGGAACCGCCTTTCGATTTCGGCACGATATGTTCAATCTCCAACGGGATATCTGTTTTTCCGCAGTAGGCACACGTTCTGTCCCACTTTTCCAGAAGGTATTCCCGTACCTCATACCCCATGAGTTCCCCCTGCTGATACGCGACACCGGATATTTCGGGATTCTGTATTTTCTGCATGTCAAACCGAACCAACTCCAAATACACTCAATTTTAAAATCCTCTTGTTTCCAAGGTAATGTTTGCCGCGTCAATGTTATGACCGGGTTTGGCGCAAGCAGCACCGGTTTAACCCCTTAGACCTGTTTAACCACTTGCCGTAGAA
>NZ_JACADJ010000182.1 GCF_013389365.1 Desulfobacter latus | reverse complement strand
CGAAAGCGTATGGATGAGGTCAAAACCGGGGGGGAGTCGTTAACCCGGGATAAGTTCGGCGGTTACCTGTTTACTGGCCGTGCGGCCTCCGGCATAAAGGTGGCGTGAACTTGGGACAGGCTTTTGTGTGGAACGTGGGAACCTGTCGCCCTGATGCTAAGGGAGAAATACAAGCGGAGGCCCCGTAAGTATGAGAGTACCGATGCAGAGCACAGGGGCGGAGCGACCCGTAGTAGTGATGAAGATTCTGTAATGGAATTGGAGCGAAGGGGAAGCATTGACCCGCTTGAAGTAAAGAAAACAACTGGAAATAGGAGGATTGGATTGAACCAAGCAAAGCCGTTTTGTATTCCTAAATTAGAGGTTGTGGAAGCATATGAACGGGTTAAAGCCAACAAAGGGGCTGCCGGTGTAGACGGACAGTCAATCGAAGAGTTTGAGTCTAACTTAAAGGACAATCTTTACAAACTCTGGAATCGGATGTCCTCCGGCAGTTATTTCCCTCCTCCGGTAATGAGGGTGGAAATACCCAAGGGAGACGGTCGTATGAGACCGTTGGGAATACCGACCGTGTC
>NZ_JACADJ010000181.1 GCF_013389365.1 Desulfobacter latus | reverse complement strand
CTGACTGTCTGGAGCGTTGAACCGGCCAATATTACCTTGTGGGTACCTGATGTATCAAAGTTCTCCTCTTCGTTGGAATAATAGCTTACATACGTGGATTTTTGCGTAAAATCGCCCTTTAATGTCATGGTGCCTGCCGTCAGGTAAGTGTCATGATCTTTAGTGCTGTCCATTACAAAATCGCCGTCAACCTGAACTGTATCTGCGGCGTTGAGCATTTTTAATATCCCGCTGCTGTAGGTGTATACACCTTCTTCAGTACCTGGCGTTTGGATCTGGTAGTCTCCGTTTACAATTAATGCGCCACCGTTGACATTTAACGTCCCGCCGGAATGAATCAGGTTTCCTTCGACTGTCAAGGTGTGGCCGTTTAGATTGATGGTACCACTTTTCAATTCAAAATCATCGGCAATAGTTTCATCGAAAGTCAGGGTCCAGGACATATTTAAATAATTCAGATTATTCATTGTACAGCCGTTTGACGTTATGCCGCTCCAGCAGACATCTGTCAGGAAAGTGATGCCTTCTGCAGACCAGTTCTTAATCTCAAGCATGTTGAAATGAGAATAGGAAGAACTGGGATT
>NZ_JACADJ010000180.1 GCF_013389365.1 Desulfobacter latus | reverse complement strand
TATCATCATTGGCAGTAACACTGATATCAAAATTACTGCTTTGGGGATTATTGCTGCTACTACTGCCCGATGTGTTTATTGTAACTGTTGGTTTATCATCAGGTGCATTAACTGTTACGTATAAGTTTTTAGAGCCACTTATTGCTTCACCTTGTGAAACCTTTGCAACATAAAAACGTTGCGAACCGGTTATGCTTGGGGTGCAAGTGATTTGAGCTGACGTTGATGTAACATTAAAAGGTGTGCTGCAGCTATCCTCTAAAGAGCCAGCCAATGACATTGCGATTGTACTGGGTAAATTAGAGCCGGTCACTGTAAAAGTAGTACTAACGCCACTGGTTGCGCTCGTAGGTGAAACACTATTAACGGTTGCTAAAAGTTCTTTTTGAAACCAATAATACTTATAGTTTGATTTTTGTGAATTTGTATCGACAACGCCGATTTCGACTTTATATGAACCAACAGCCAAACTGGATAAGTCCACGGTAAAACTTGTTGTCATACTGGTACCACTTAAAGTTTTAGTGCCGCTTATATCGGTTGCTTCGCCGCTTGATGTTTTGACAATATAAGCTAACCCCTTTAATCCT
>NZ_JACADJ010000179.1 GCF_013389365.1 Desulfobacter latus | reverse complement strand
ATGACACGGCATTAACCGTGCCGGGTTGCCCCATTCAGAAATCCCCGGGTCAAAGGATGTTTAGCTCCTTACCGAGGCTTATCGCAGCTTTCCACGTCTTTCTTCTTCACTTGACACCAAGGCATCCACCGTTTGCTCTTAGTAGCTTAGCCACTATTCCACAAATAAGTTTAAACGCTTTGATGTTTAAAATTTTGATATTTACTACAACAAATTGTCAAAGAGCAATTGAGAGTTTTTACGCACCAATACAACTGATTTACATCAACTATACTTGGTTTTCGTTTTATTTAGGATGGTGGAGAATAGCGGGATCGAACCGCTGACCTCCTGCGTGCAAGGCAGGCGCTCTCCCAGCTGAGCTAATTCCCCACGTGGTGGGCCTGGGTGGATTTGAACCACCGACCTCACGCTTATCAGGCGTGCGCTCTAACCAACTGAGCTACAGGCCCAGAGCCTTAATCTCTCAAAGTTGGTCAGTGAATCCAAAAAAAGCTTTATGTATTTCTTTCCTTTGAAAGGAGGTGATCCAGCCGCTGATTCCTCAACGGCTACCTTGTTACGACTTCACCCCAGTTATCGACCGTACCTTAGGCGCCTGCCCCTGCCCAA
>NZ_JACADJ010000178.1 GCF_013389365.1 Desulfobacter latus | reverse complement strand
AAAAATCTTTCTAACAAAAACGGCTTCATTTCGCGAAAATCTGTTAAGTCCTTTAGCTCAACATCTCCAAAACGTTTGGCTATGTTTTTGCTGGCATTAACATCCGCATTATCGGTATATTCACAAAACTTGCATATGAATTTTTCTTGTGTCGGTCGGTTTGATCGGTCTATATAACCACAACAGGAACATTGCTGACTTGAATAAGCAGCCGGTACAGATGCGTATCGGATATGCTTCAAATCAAGCTTCTGCTTTAACCGGTCCATAGCATAACCAATTTTAGATGCTTTTAAAATCCGGTTCATGTTTCTGGATTTGAATCGCATATCGGATATGGATAACCGCTCTAAAACAACTGTTGTATCTTCCGTAACCGAATTGATAAACAGGTTGATTGCACGGCCGATTTCGTTTTTAATAAAACCATCGAGTTTTTCATTGTGGAGAGAAACTGGTACCAACCCTTTTTTCTTTAAACAGGCGTTCAACTTTTGTTTTCTACGTCGTTTCAAATCGTTCTGTTTGATTTTATCTTTCAGCTTTTCTGAAAACTGACCAAAATATTGAACTGGTGTTGTTAATAGGTTTTTGATTCCAAGATCAACGCCTATAATTTTTGATGC
>NZ_JACADJ010000009.1 GCF_013389365.1 Desulfobacter latus | reverse complement strand
ATTAAGTACATATTTAGAGTTCATGTAGAATATTTAGATTTCTTGTAGCGTTCATATAGCGTTCTTCTAAAGTAAAGTTCATGTAGATTTCTTGTAGGGTTCTTGTAGATTTCATATAGGGTTCTTGTAATTCAATTTAGTTAAAAAAAATTGGGATTTTGTCCTAATGTAGCCCATTATTATAGTCATTTCATAAAATGACATATGAATAGGCATATCATGAAGATATAAATTAAATTTATATAAATATCAGTATTTTATAATAAAATCGTCAAGATTTACAGGATTCCTATGCGAAATTATAACCAAGCCCAAAAACTGATTACGAAGCTACGATTTAGAACCGATAGCTGCTTTTTCTAAACTATCTAAAAGATAGGGAGTTTAATAAAAGTGACAAACAAAAAACAGCGTCAAATGATGTTACAATTTACCCTGTCCTCAAAATATAACCGACTACAATTGGTTAAAATTACAATGATTATGGCGCTTCCGGTTATTTTGGCCTTATGTTTAATCACGGACACCAACGCTTTTGCTAACGGAGAAAAAAAAGACTTCTTTAAAAATAATGCCTTACAACAAAAGTATAAAACTAATAACAATATCGACGATTCAGAAAAAAAATCAGAAAAGAAAGAAGGCCGAAAAATTATAGTTCGCCTCAAAAAAAAGTCTTTAAGGCAATTTCAATTTAATAACAAAACACGACGAAAAATAAAAAAATCCCTAAAGGAACTGAGGCAAGAAACCCGGTCGGAGCAAAATTCATTCATTCATTATTTAAAATACGACAGGAGACCATTAAGGGGTTCTAAACATAAGCGTATTCGCAGGTTCTGGTTATCAAATTGTATCGCAATGACCGTTACGGAAGAAGAACTTAAAGAAATTGCCAATCATCCGGATGTTGAAGAAATCGTTGACAATATTGTGTTAAGCATCCCACCCATTAATCCAAATGGATCGGAGGGGGACAGTACGGGCTGTTTGGACCTTTGGAACCACGCCCTGATCGGGATGGATAAAATCAAGGAAATGGGTCTTGACGGCACTGATATAAGAGTAGGACACCTGGATACCGGTATTGACCCTGAGAATCCTGAACTGACAGGCAAACTAGGTGCCTGGGCTGAATTTGGATCGGGCGGCGAAAAGATCGACAGCATTCCCCATGATGATCATAACCAGGGACACGGAACCCATTCGGCAAGCATCATTGCCGGCAACACAACCGGTGTTGCGCCGGGTGTTACCCTTATTTCAGCACTGGTACTCAACCAGGGGCACGGTACACTTGCACAGGCACTGGCCGGTATGGAATGGGTGATGGACCCGGACGGTGACCCCGAAACCGATGACGGCGCCCAGATTGTAAATATGTCATGGGGCACAAGTGGTACCGTGGATGTTTTAAATGAGGCCATACAGAATATGATCGCAGCCAATGTGCTGCCGGTTTGTTCCATTGGTAATTCCGGTTACGGTTCAACGCTTTCGCCGGCGAATACGCAGGATGCCATTGGTGTGGGGGCCGTGGACAGTAATAACCGCATCGTATCCTTTTCCGGAGGAGGTGAGGTGTATTGGGACAACCTGGCTGTGACCAAACCCAATATTGTTGCACCCGGGGTAAACATCCCAGGGGTTGGCCTGAACGGTGTCTACCAGACCATGAGCGGCACCTCGTTTGCAGCCCCCCATGTTGCCGGTGCAGTCGCCCTCCTTTTAGAATTTGATCCTGACCTGACATTGGATCAGATGAAACAGTTCCTTTACTATTCCTCCTATGACGGCGGATATCCGGGCATTGATACGTACTATGGCCATGGCAGCATGGACATCTCATCAACATTGAATTTCCTGACGGCTTACAATGATCGATCCGGGGCAAAGGATATCCTTATAAAAGAGTCCTTGTCGTTTTTCGGCTTTAATTTTCATCAATTCAAAAGCTATTTTTCAGATGGAGAGCAAATCCTTGCCGCAGAGTGCGGTGAGACAGGGCTTGTTTATTGCGATACCGATACGACCGACACGATTGGTCTGTCCGATGTAACCGGGGACGGTCTCGCGGACCTGGTTGTTAAAGAGTCAACCCGGAATGAATCCGGAACATATCTCCACACTATTTTCGTATATCCGTCCGGAGAAGACGCCAAAGGCCTGTCGGCATATCCGGAATCCTGGTTTTCTTTTACAAGCGACTCTCCGGATGCCCATGAAATAATAGGCCTTTCCGATGTAACCGGGGATAAACGGTCAGATATCGTCTATGTTGAAAAGACGGATACGGGTTACTATACTCAATATACTTTCAACGTGCTGGTGGCACAAGAAGACCGCACATTTGCCGCATCTTCTCAACCCTGGTATGAGGATTCCGATTTATCTTCCAATCGCATCAATTTTTACATGGGAGATGTTGATGGTGACGGCATAGGGGACATTGTAAGGGAAAGCAAAAATGAATGTTCAGATTATGCCCCGGTTTCATATGATGTGGCCTTGTCCGCCGGAAATGAATTTTGCCCTTTTAAAAACAGACTTATCAAGTATTCCCACTACCCCAGCGGTGATGCAAACCTGCAATACGTAACGGATGTGAATGCCGACGGATACGACGACCTGATTTTTATCAATAAAAACAGCACTTCTTCTGCAAGTATTCCGATTTACATTTCATTCTCAAGCGGTGGTTCTTATTGTTACTTATCCTTACCGCAGACCTGGAGAGAGATACCTATGGCGGAAAACAGCTGGATAATTGGTGCCGGGGATGTTGACAATGACGGTGCCAGTGACCTTTTAGTAAGCGAGGATACGGGATCATCTATTTCTGTTTATGTCTGGCAGTCAAATAAAAAAAACGGCTTTTCTAAAATTATGTCGTCTCCCTGGTTTAAAATTGAAACCAACGACTTGCCGTTCAATGTTGAAACACAAATCATCGGAATTGGGGATTTGGGACTTGGAGCCTGGAAAACAAACTGATTTGAGCAACATTTGGCGTTATAAGAAAGCAATTCTATTAATTAAAGAGAATGAAAATGAAAAGGAGAGGTAAAATGAAGAAAAATGTATTTTTTTTAGTAATTATTTTGGTACTGCCTCTATTTTTGCAGTCACCAGCCCATGCGGCCTTGACACCGTATTCCAATGCATCAAAAACTAACATAGTAAACTATGCGGATTTATTTTATCCTAATTTCTATCATGGTATGGTGACGGTAGGCAATAGAGTGGGTAGTTCTGTCAGCAGCGAGAATAATCATTCCTATTCTGATAACTTCGAAGCTGCAACTTTTGGTGGCAATAGTTATCCGTCCGGCCATTCCGGAGTAACTTTTAGCGGAAGTGCGACTGCCTCCTCAGGTATTAGTGACGGTGTTCTTTATTCCAGCGCTTACGCCGGTATGACCTATGAGGGATTTACCGGCAGTTCAACAGACACACCCGGTGTAGAGGCCGAGCAACAGATTACAGCCCAATTCACACAATATTATACTGACCCCGTTGGCTCGACGATGCAGATCACCGGCTCCTTGGATCTTGGTGAAATCTTTTTTGATCTCTTGGACACCGACGTCTTCAGCGATTATTCGATTAGAGCCTCAGTAACGGTAAACGAAGGTACGTTTTCGCAGTCAGGCTCAACTGTTGCCAATGTTAATCTTGCGTCCCTTGAGCTGTCCTCTGATAATCTTTCCGAATCGGCCATTATTAGCACCCAGCCCGGAAGTTTCGGAAAAGAAGGAGACTACTATTATAGTGTAACGACATCATTAACGATTGCGGCCATACTCGACAACACCTGGATTGAAAATGGTGCTGTGATTGCAGATGCATTCAGTGGTAATGAATTTCTCCTCGGTGATTCAGAAAATCCGATTATGGTCACAGCCTCGTGGAGTGACGCATCCACGACCCACACACCTGTACCCTCATCCCTTCTTTTAATGATCTCAGGGGTTGCAGGTATCAGTTTTATTAGACGCAGACGCGCTTTTAATTAGAATCGTCCGTCTTAAGCATGTGCGGTCTGGCAAAAAGTTGATTTGACATTTGACAGGTGAACAGAAATTGCTCTGTTTGATACACATAAACTTTTATTAAGAAGGGAGGTGATAAGACGCAGATAATTATTCCGTTGTTTTAAAAAGCAGCATGTTAGGTTAGCAAAGAAAGAATTAAAAAAACATGAAAAGATTAGGAGAGAAAACAATGAAAAAGATTATGATGGCTCTAATTGCAGTAACTTTTATGTCTACTTCCGCCTTTGCAGGTGAAGCACCTGAGTTCGATGTAGTAGGGTGCGATGCAGTTAACCACTTTAACGACGTAGCCAGAGATCTTGTTATTAACAATAATTTTGATCGTAACGGCAACCAGATTAATATGTACAGTGACTTCACCGACTACGTTATTACATATAAAGATGGTACGCAAGTATTTGATGCAAACGGCAATCTAGTAGATAACGAGGAAGAAATCCCGGCAGAAGGTTTCTCTCAGAATGCAGGAATGGCACAACCTGATCCCTGCTTCCCTGGTTACAATTCTCACCTCGTAACTGCTTATAATGGTGCGACTTTCGAGTGGAATATCATTCTTCAGAAGAAACCGGAAACCGACCTTAACATCATGATCCGTGACTGCGTTCTAAAAATGAACTCTTTTACCCCGTATGGTGATGCTGCTTTCGCCGGTGCTTCCCAGAGCGGTCGTTATATCATGCCTTGGGGACAGACTTTCTGGATGATTGGAGCTAACCCCAGTATCACAGCCAGAGCTTATCCTGGTGAGTTTGCTTCCACCAATTTTGAAACACCGTTTATCCTTGACGGCCGGACCCTGCCTGGACTGACCACCGTATCTCTGGCAAATGTACAGTACACCTCTAAAGGTCTGTGGGAAGAATCCATTGCAGTGGTTATGCCCGAAGACGGTATTGTAAACATGGCAGGTGAAACTCAGTATCGCCTGAAACAAGGTGATATGATCCAGGTAACAATTGTTGTTCCTGAAGCTGCCAACACTGTAAATATCAACTACGGACAGGACAATGTTGCAATTAATTACGTTGGTATTTACGGAACTGATTACGTTACTGAGAATATGTGTCCCTAAAATTGACCACATTAATTCCTTAATTTTAGGTCGTCAAATTTGAGACCTACAGAAAAATGGGAGTGCAGGTTAAATCAAATGCACTCCCATTTAAAAAAAATTTTCCATCGGTTCCTGCCGAGCATATAAAAACAAGTCAACAACCCCTCGGCTAAAGACCGAGTGGCTTGAGAGATAACTTTCAAGCCAAGTTGATTAGCCTAAGTTCTTTGAGAACTACGTTACTGTAGAATATATTGTAGGCAGCTTGGAATACTCCACTCGTTCCAAAGTCTGCGGTTTGTGTTTAAACATCTCTGAGGTAAAAATTATGAATAATAAAAAGAAAATTCATATCGTGACAGGCTTGGTATGTGTTGCTGTAATCGTCATATTTTCCATTTCAATTTATAATAGTTACATTAATAAAAAACAGACTGTAACGAGCGCGCCCCCCCCTTTGAAAACGGCAGAATCATTGACCTCACCAATTTCTTCAAACGATCCCGGTTTGCCGACAAAAAACAATACGGAAAAGAAACAAAACCAAAATCAGAACCAGACAGATGTCGTCCAAAAAGCCGAGCCAAATCGAATCCAAACGCAAGAGACAGCGTCAACGGCCCACTCTGACGGCGATCTGATTTATAATATTTTGCAGCTAAGGCGGCAGTCTTCGGAAGAGAGCATTGGGCAGTTGACCACATTTCTTGATCATGACAGTCCAGCCGTTGTTTCAGAAGCTATTGACGCACTTTGTCACCTTGCCGCACAAAATGGATCAGCTGAAATTGTGTTTGATATACTCAAACAAAAGGCAGCAGATAAATATTATCCCCAAAGGGGCGATGCGCTCGTTGCTGCGGCCAAGTTAAAAATGGATGAGCAGTTGTTGACCATCCTCCCTGATTTTTTAATTGAAAAGGGAGAACAGGGAGAAGAAGATATGTTCAATGCAGTTCGCGCATTATCATTTGTTGAATCCCCTGAGCTTCTTCCCTATCTGAATCAAATTTTAGACCGGAGTACCTCTGTCACAACCCAAAGAACGGCCTACGGTATTCTTTCCAAATTAGATCCAACCCAAAGTTCTGAGTTGCTGGAAACTAAGCTGGCATCTTCTGAAACACGTCAACAAAAAAACGCAGCTTGGGCACTGAGCCGGTCAAACATACCCGAATACAATCAGATCCTGGAAAATGCCGTAACAAACAAGCAGCTGGATGATGAATCTCTGGCTCTTCTATCCTCAAGCCCGTCTGCTCCCGAGGTGTTCGGTAATCTTTTATCCAGCGACATTATTGAAAAGGAGCAAAAAATCAGCTATCTGCAATCCATCGCTCAGAATGCCGGGTATGCGACGGCAGCTGTTCGACAAAACATGAAAGAAGCGTTGGAACCGTTGCTGGATTCAGAAGACAGGGACCTGGAAATTGAAACCATCAAAACGCTGGGAAAAGTTGGGGGGGGGGACCCTGATGTGGCAAAACTGTTGGAACCCAAGCTACAATCTTCCGATGCTGAGGTCAGGGAGGAGGCTTTTGGCTCTTATATATCTTCTTTAACTCCCAAAACGTACAAACCCCTTTTAGATCTACTCTGGGATGATAATGAAAAAGTTAGAAGAAGTGCAATGTTTTTTGCCGGACATTTTGTAGATTACTCAGATGTAGAACAGTTAACCAAGGCATTAAATCATGAGGACGAATATATAAGAGAAGAGGCACAAAAGATGCTGGAAAAATTATAAGGAGTTTTTTATATGAAACGGTTGCCGTACATACCGCCTGCCCGTACAATCAGAATAATCTGTATTTTTATTTCAATACTTTTTCTGACTTCATCCGCGATCTGCCTGCCGGTGTTTGGGAAACCAACAACGCCGGCAGCAGAGGCATCTGCTGAAGATAACGTGATTATTGCAATGGCAAACCATACCCCCATACCAAAAGCAGAATTTATCAGAGTTCTTGAGCAATTTAAAAAGAAATCCCCAAAAAAACTTGTATCTGACGAAGAAAAGGAACGGCTGATTCATAATCTGATTATTCGTTATTTAATTCTGGAAGATCCCAGTATCAATGAAATGAGGCAAAATAAAGCGTTTATCAAGCGAATAAAAGCATATGAAAACGAGATGCTGATCAAACAGTTTCTGAATAGAGAAATCGGAACCAAATTGACTGTTACTGATGAAGAAGTGCTCGCGTTTTATAAAGCGCATTCAGCGCATTTCGCTTATCCGGATCGTATTGATGCCAGGGTTATTCTTTTAAGAAACCAGGAAGAAGCCGAACAGGTAATGGAAAAAATCAAAAACGGAAAAGACTTTATAAACCTGATAAAGGAATATTCCATTGATTTGCCTTCTGCTGCCAATGATGGAAAAATTGAAATCGAAAAAGGCAAATTTTTTCCTGAAATTGAAAAAGAGGTTTTCAGCCTCAAGGAAAATGAGATCAGCCGAATCATCAAAACACAATATGGACATAATATTTTTAAGATTGAAAAAATCAAACCGGCTGAACCCAAACCCTTTGTCATGGTCAAAGATGAAATAAAAAAACAAATTCTGAAACAGAAAGAGTCCCAGGCGTTTCTCGAAATGGCGGCAAAGCTCGAAAAGGAGGCTGATATTAAAATCTCTAAAAAAGTATTAGATTCCATTGAATAGGCAGATCCATCAATTATTCTTACTGTTTTTACCTGTATTTTTTTCATGCGTGATAATAGTCAATATAGTCAATGCGGCCACCTACACAGTATTTCCAACGGAAGATACATACGTTGGGGAAAAAAGCCCTTATAATATTATGGGTGCACTCAATTATATTCAAATCGGTGGGGATAAAACCGCAATGTTAAAATTTAACTTTGATTTTATTGGTCAGGATGAATACGTTGTTGCTGCAACCCTTTTCATCACCGGATGGTGGATCGGCCCCAATAATAGCTACATTGAATTGTATCATTTTGATAATGACTCATGGAATGAACAAACCTTATCATGGAGCAATCAACCCGCATACGAAATGAATGAGAACAATCTGGTCGGCAGACAAAATTATTTTTTTCCTTTTGCTGAACTACAATGGAATCTACTCAAAAATATGGAATGGGACTCTTTATTGAAAGAAGAAGACAACGACACGCAACTGTCCTTGCTGCTTGTCTCCTTGTCAGAGATTGATAATATGTTTTTTTTTACGAAAGAAGGTTTTTTCCCCCCTTCCATAAGCATCATTACTGAGACTGGACAGGAGACGCCTGTTCCTCTTCCTTCCTCATTTTGGTTGCTTTGTATTCCTTGTCTGATTCATTGTATTCAGTTCTATAAATTTAATACATCCAAAAAAATCGATAGATTCACCTATCATTAAACGGATGATCCCCAAATTGTGTACTCAGCTCCAATCGGATTGAGTCGGAACCGCATCCCGTACGGACCCCACACTTCTCCACGCCTTGATCACGGCATGGACAAGTGTGGCCAGGGGAATGGCCAGAAAGAGCCCCCAGATACCCCAAAAACCGCCAAAAATCAATAAAGAAACAATGATCGCCACGGGGTGGAGCCCCACCACTTCGGACAAAAGAAGCGGCGCCAGAAGGTTGCCGTCCAGGGCCTGGATGATACCGTATATCCCCACAACATATGCGCTTTTAGGGACCGGGCCCCATTGAATAAAGGCCACCAGGGCAACCGGAAGCACCAGAATCGTGGCACCGATATAGGGGATGAGTACGGAAATGCCGACAAAAAAAGAAATCAGCAGGGCAAACTTGAGTTCAAACAAGGCAAAAATGCTGTAACTTACCCCCCAGACGATCAGAATCTCCCAGATCTTACCCCGGACGTAATTGGAAATCTGCTGGTTGACATCATTCCAAACAATGGTTGCCAAACTGTGATCCTCAGGCAGAAAACCGGCCAGCCATCCCAGAATCGTTGATTTGTCTCTCAGAAAAAAAAATACTAACAATGGAACCAGTACCAAATAGACGATCAATGTTATTAAATTTCGGACGCCTGCCAGGGAAAAAGAAAGAAGCTGCTGACCCTGGCTCGTCAACTCAGTCGCAATGGCATTGGTAAAGGAGTCTATTTGAAGCCGGCTCATGAGATCTGAATGTTGTTCAAATTGAGTTATCAACAACTTCTCCCCCTGAATCATCATGGAGGGAAGTTCCTGAACAAACAGGGCCACCTGTTTTGCCAGAAGCGGAAGAAGGCCAACCAGGGAAAGCGTGAGACAGGTCATGAACAGGATGGTCACGACAATAACCGAGGCGGTTCTCTTGATCTTGAACCGTTCAAGCCACTGGATAATACCTTCGAGAAGATAAGCAATGATGATACTGACAAAAACAGGGAGTAACATCGCTCCCAGCAAAAAAATCGTTAAAAATCCGGACAGAAGTAAAAGCACCAGGATAACGATCTGAGGGTTTGAAAAATGACGATTAAACCAGGCTTGAAACATTGAGCGCATGGGGATTTCCTTGATTTTCTGTTTAAAATTAAATCAATTCAGTATATCTTAATTTTTTAAAAAAATAATGAGGAAATATGATGTGGAATAAAAAAGTGCGTTTTATCCTGTTGCTGGCGGTTTTGTTACTATTTGGATTTTTATTTACAAGTTTTATCAGTTATTTTACTGCCCATAAATCCATTAGCACACAATTGGCCGAAACGACATTACCCCTCACAAGTGACAATATTTATTCTGAGATCCAGAGAGATTTATTACGGCCGATCTTTATTTCCTCAATGATGGCCAAAGATACGTTTGTCCGAGACTGGGTACTGAATGGAGAAGATGATGAAGACGCCATCGTTCGATATTTAAAAGAAATTCAGATATATTACGGCACTGTCACCAGTTTTTTTGTGTCAGAAATCTCGCGCAAATACTATCATTCCAGCGGTGTGTTGAAAACCGTCAGCAAACTCGATAAACAAGACAGGTGGTATTTTCGTGTTCAAAAGATGCGTCAAGAGTATGAAATTAATGTTGATACGGATACCGCTGACAGAACCTCACTTACCATCTTTATCAATCACCGCGTCTATGACTATGTTGGTAAATACATCGGGGCGATCGGCGTTGGCTTAGCAGTAGATACCGTTCAAAAATTGATGGAATATTATAAGAATCGCTATGATCGCCAAGTCTATTTTATCGATAAACAAGGCATCGTTACCCTGCATGCTATTTCCTATACAGATGAGGAAAATATTCATCATATGAAGGGATTATCAAGGTTTGCCCCCAAAATTTTGACCTCTCCAAGTAGTTCAATTGTTTATAAAAAAGATGGGAAAAAATACTATCTCAATAGTCGGCTTGTTCCTGAATTCAGCTGGTATCTTATTGTCGCCCAGCAGGAAGATGAGGCTGAACTGCGCATTCAGAAATCATTGACGATCAATTTAGGCGTCAGTCTCGTTATTTCAGTGGTGATTATTATTTTAGTCAATCTGATTATTGCGGGATATCAAAAACGGCTGGAAAGTATGGCCACCACCGATAAACTCACCGGCACAGCAAATCGTCAGGTATTCGATGTCCTTTTTCGACAAGTACATAGTCAATCAAAACGTCGCAAAACCCCCCTGTCCGCCATCATGTTTGATATAGACTATTTCAAAGAAATTAACGACACGTATGGCCATCCAACAGGTGATGTGGTTTTAAAAACGTTAGCGCAAACAATAACACAGCGCATTAGAGAATCCGATCTTTTTTTTCGTTGGGGAGGGGAGGAATTTCTGATTGTTTTACCTGATAGCGATATAGACAGAGCCTGTCGCATTGCTGAAAAAATTCGGAAAACCGTGGAAGAATTGGTGATCACCTTTTCTGGAAAATCCGTATCTGTCACAATAAGTATGGGCGTGGCGACCATGTTAGATGGAGAGACATCTGATCATTTAGTTGCGCGTTCAGATGAAGCACTTTATGTTGCCAAGAAAAATGGACGGAATCGCGTAGAACCCCCATGTCCTGACGGACACAACAAACAATGAAACTAAAGACTCCAATAATAGAGGTCTAAATTGGGCACCGCAGGCGCTTCGCCCTCTTGTTTCTTGTATCTTGTCTCAAGTTTCATATAAATTAAATTAGCGCCCTTTGGGCGGGCTGTTAGGTGCTGGGTGCTGGGTACTGGGAAATGGAAATTCCTATACTCTCAAGTTCCAGGAATTGCGGTCAGCGCTGAACCTGACCGAGTACTCCTGCCACCATTTTTTCAAGAACCGGATAAGGTTTTGCCCCCACAAGCCTTTGATCGCCCATAAAAAAAGTGGGCGCCGCCACAAGTTCAAGTTCCCGGGCCTTTGCCCAGTCACGATCCACAGCATCGGCATAGGATCTTGACGCAATGACCTCTTCTGCCTGTTCGACATCCAGCCCGGCGAATGCCACTAAATCCAGGATCACCGCGTTGTCCGCCAGATTCCGGTCATCCACAAAATAGGCCTTGAAAGCGGCATCATGAAATTGATGGACCCGCCCACAATCCTGGGCCCAGAGGCCAATCTCCTGGGCCAGACGGGAATTATAAATCATTTGTCCCTCTCCAAAGGGCAGGCCAAGGCTTTGAGCAGTGGCTTTAAGATTGACGGTCGCCTGTTCCGGGGTTATCAGCAGGCCTTTTTCCTCTAACAGCCGGGCCATGGGCAATCCGTGTTCAGGCACATCCGGCTGCAGCGGATAGGCTCGCCACGTGACTTCGATATCGTACGTCTTCCTTAATTTATCAATACGCCCGGTACTGAAATAGCACCAGGGTCAGATATAATCTGAAAAAATTTCCAGCTTGCATGGCTGTTGCTCTTGAGGGTTATTTGAGGTGCCCAATATTTTATCCTGTTTTTTTGTTGTTTTGCTCACATCGTAACCAGAACTGATTTATACCATACAAAAGATAAAGGCAAACATCCGCAAATTTTTTTTGGGATAATACCAAAAACAACGGTGGAAATTTATGTCCAAATATCTTAAAAAATAAGATCAGGTAATTATTTCCACAACAAACACAGCAATATGAGAGTCCATTTTAAAATTAGGAGATGACTATTTTCAATTACAAATACAAGCTATATTGGGCCGGCCTCATGGTGGTGGCGACTGCAGGAATCAGCATAAATCTGTTGTTCGGTCAAATGGAGATCGGTTTCAAATCCCCCATGGAACAAATTCAAAAGCGCGGCACGATCCGGATGATCACAACCAATAATGCCACATCCTATTACACGTACCGGGAATCCCCCATGGGATTTGAGTACGACCTTGCAAAAGCCTTTGCAGATCATCTGGGAGTGGCGCTTGAAATTATAGTTCCGGAGTGGGACACAATGTTTAACGTGCTTAATTCAGGACAGGGCGATTTTATTGCCGCCAGTATAACAATAACAGAACCAAGGGAGCAAATTGCATTATTTTCACAGCCCTACATGACTGTGCAGCAAAAGTTTATTCACCACAAATTAATATTCGGCATAAAACATATTGAACAGCTGGCTGGTAAAACCATTCATGTCAGAAAAGGCACCTCGTATCAGGAACGCCTGGCGGAAATTAAAGCATCTGGAATTGATCTGGAAATTAAGCTTCTTGACGATGTGGCCACCCAGGAAATCCTCAGAATGGTTTCTGAAAAAGAAATCAATTTCACCATTGCGGATTCAAACATTGCGCTTTTAAACCGCAGATACTATCCGGAAATTAAAATCGGGTTGCCCATACATGAAAAAGAGTATCTGGGATGGGCTGTGAAAAAAACAAATAAAGCCCTGCGGGACCAGATCAATCAATTTCTTGAGATGGCCGAAGAAACCGGCCTTCTTGGTAAAATATATGAAAAATATTATGGCGACGTGGATATTTTTGACTATTTTGATTTAAAAAAATTTCATGAACGGATTAAAACAAGGCTTCCCAAATATAAAAAGGTCATTAAAACAGAGGCTGAAAAATACGGATTTGACTGGCGGCTGATTGCAGCAATGGCCTACCAGGAATCCCATTTCAATGCCAGGGCCAAAAGCAGGACCGGTGTCCGGGGGTTGATGCAGGTGACACGGCCCACAGCCAGACAGATGGGGATCACAAACCGGCTGGATCCAAAACAGAGCGTGAAAGCCGGGGTCAAATTTTTAAACCTGATGCACAAGCGGTTTGATGATATTCCAGACCCGCAACAAAAAACGCTTTTTGCGCTTGCCGGTTATAACGTGGGGTACGGCCATGTCAGAGATGCCCAGGCAATTGCCCGGCAAAAGGGTCTGGATATCAACAAATGGACATCCCTGGAAAAAACCCTGCCGCTTTTAAGCAAGCGCAAATACTATAAGCAAACCCGGCACGGCTATGCCCGGGGAGGGGAACCGGTTCATTATGTAAAACGGATCCTGACATATTACGATATCCTCAGACAAAAGGGATAAGGTCCATGTCCATGTTGATAAATTTTAAAACGTCCATGACCCTAAAAAGTTTTCCGGACCAAAGTCGACATCAGATAATTGGCATCGTCCTTTTCCGGATACCAGAGATTGTAGTGCAGCCCGCGGCTCTCTTTGCGCATTAATGCGGACTTAATGATCAGTTCCGCCACCACGGCAATGTTGCGCAGTTCAATGAGATCCGCCGTAATTTTAAAATCCCAGTAGTACTCTTCAATCTCATGCTGGATCATTTCAATACGGCGCTGGGCCCGGTGAAGGCGCTTATCCGAACGGACAATACCTACATAATTCCACATCAAACGCCGGATCTCATCCCAGTTGTGGGTCACCATGATGGCCTCATCCCCGTCCAGGGTGTTGGTCTCATCCCAGGGTTCCAGATCAACAGTAGATTTTTTTGCCGCTTTTTCAAACTCTTTTAATGAGGATTGGGCCGCATTATGGGCGTATACCAGGGCTTCGAGAAGCGAATTGGACGCCAGCCGGTTGGCCCCGTGCAGGCCGGTGCATGCGGTTTCTCCCACGGCATAAAGAGACTGGATGTCAGTGTGCCCGTTAAGGTCTGTGGCGACACCGCCGCACATATAATGGGCTGCCGGCACAATCGGGATGGGTTGTTTCGTGATATCAATACCAAACGTCAGGCACTTGGCATAAATATTGGGAAACCGCTCCCGGACAAAATCAGGATCTTTGTGGGTGATATCCAGAAATACGGAATCCGCACCGGTTTTTTTCAATTCATTGTCAATGGCACGGGCCACAACGTCTCTGCAGGCAAGCTCCAGGTCCGGGGAGTATTTTCCCATAAACCGGTTACCCGTTTCATCAATGAGATAAGCGCCCTCCCCTCTAACCGCCTCGGAGATCAGAAAATTTTTGGCTTCAGGATGAAACAGACAGGTGGGATGAAACTGGACAAACTCCATGTTTGCCACGGTGGCCCCTGCCCGGTATGCCATGGCAATCCCGTCCCCTGTGGCCGTGTCAGGGTTTGAGGTATACAGATAAACCTTAGAACCGCCACCTGTGGCAAGCAGGGTCACTTTAGCGGCAACGGTTTCCACCTTTCCGGTGTTATTATCCAGAACATAGGCCCCGCAGCAGATATTCTCATGCTGGGTTCTGACAAGACCGCTGCGCACACTTGTGGAATAGGTGATCAGGTTAACGGCAACACGGTTTTCCAGAATGGTTATATTTTCATGCTGTTCAACACTTGATACCAGGACATCTTCAATTTCCTTACCCGTAAGATCCCGGGCATGGATGATTCTGTTCTGGGAATGTCCGCCCTCCCGGCCCAGGGAAAAATCATATTTCCCGTCACCGTTCAGGTTGAACTGAGCGCCTAAATCCACCAGTTCCCGAATCCTTTCCGGGCCGTTTTCCACCACCATGCGGACCACATCCTCGGCACAAAGTCCGTCCCCTGCCGCCAGGGTATCCGCCACATGATTTTCAAAGGAGTCTGTCTTACTGAATACGGCGGCAACACCACCCTGGGCAAGTGCCGTATTGGTCTTATAAATTTTTTTCTTGGTGATAATCGTTACCCGGCCAAACTCTGCAACTTTCAAGGCATAGCTTAAACCGGCAACCCCGCTGCCAATGACCAGAAAATCAGTTTCAATCATTTTTCAATACTTTATAATTAATAAGTTATAAATAATAAGGACAAATCAGGATAAAAGGGCGTTTCTTTTTTTCTTTCGGGTACTCATTCCGAAAATCAGTCCCACAATGAAAACACCGGCCCCGGAAAGCAGACCCAGTTTCACCTCACTGTTATTGCTTTGTTCAAGGTTTTCAATACGTTTTTCCTGTTCCCGGGACTGTTCCAAAAGTGCTTTATGTTCAGTCTCCAGTTTCAGGTAGCTTGCGGAAGCATCTTTGAGTTGCTTATATTTCCTGGCAATTTCAGTTAACTCCTGGTTCTGGACGGTTAACGTTTTTGCCGTTTCTTCTGCGGCGGCAAGCTTTGATGTCAGGCGTTCGTTTTCTTTTTTATACCGTTCAACCATAAGGGCTTTAGGGACTTCTTCGGTAAGAAAACGGGTCAGCACCCAACCGGTTTTTCCGTCTGCATTTTTTACCATAGACCAATCCTTGCGGTATTCCAGAATCTGCAGTTTGACCCCTGATGTGACCATGGCCACAATTTTATGGCTGACCCCCGGACCCGTGCGCATGGTAATCCGGGTTACCCCGGATACATACATATCCTTTGCATAAATGCCGGTTGTCATAGAAAAAAATAAAAAACAGGTAAGAATCAAATGCGTTGCTCTCATTTTTTATCCTCTTTCATTAAGTTAGGGTTTTCAACAAGACCCATGATTAAACCGTTCCATGACCCTAAAGAATGCTTTTCCCCAAGGCGGACAAGATGAGTTCCACCGCAAGTTTGCTTGTTTTATTGGCCACATCAAGGATGGGATTGATCTCCACCAGGTCCATGGAGCCAAGTTTGCCTGAATCGGCAAACAGCTCCATGAGCAGATGCGCCTCCCGGTAGGAGATGCCGCCGGGCACAGGGGTACCGACGCCCGGCGCTTCAATCGGATCCAGGGCATCCATATCCAAACTCAGGTGAAAGCGTTTCAAACAGGCAAACTGAACCATAATTTGGGCGGCAATGGCGCTGATTCCCTGTTCGTCGATATCGCGCATGGTAAAAATAGTGATGCCGCTGGATTTGATGCGCTTTTTTTCTCCGGGATCCAGATCCCGCTGCCCGATCATGACCACGTTATCCAAAGATATTTTTGTGCCTGGGTGTCCTGCATCCACAAGGCATGGATAACCGGCTCCCGTGAGAACGGCCAGGGGCATGCCATGGATGTTGCCCGACGGTGATGTCCGAGGGGTATTGAAATCGGCATGGGCATCCACCCAGATAAGGCCGACGGGTTCTTTAACCGCCACCGAGGCCACAGAACCAATGGCAATGGCATGGTCACCTCCCAGAAAAACAGGCATACGGCCCTGGTCCATGACCCGGCATCCGATTTTATAAACATCATGACTGATCCGGGTGATTTCTTTGACATAATGATCCGTCATCCCTTCCATGGCAGGATCATCCCGCACAGGGATGGGAATATCCCCTTCGTCTTTAACATCATGTCCAAGCCGTCGAAGCCTTGGAATCAATCCCGTATATCTTAATGCTGCCGGACCCATGTCCACGCCGCGGAGCATCTGTCCGAAATCCATGGGAACGCCTATAATGCTGATGGATTCTGCCATATTGATATCCTTTACATGTGGCTGCCGGGGCAGGCCTGTATTGACAAGTCATATATCATTTTGACGGGGGGCTATCAATCCTTGCTTGATATTTCAACGCAAGCTGTGTTAACTATTTTTCAATCAAATTAGCCTATAACAAGGAACAGTGCCATGAAACAGCCTGAAATTGATTATTGGATCACCTGTATGCTGGAAACATTTGAGAATGTATCGGATCTCAATGTAACCGTGGGTAAATCCCTGCAGGTGGAGACTTCCGGCCAATTGACCGATGTGCCCGTATCCCCCCCGGTGCAGGAACTGACCCCGTTTCAGGCCGAGGTGTTTGCATTGAACCTGATTAACGGCGACCCCCGGCTTCTGGAAGACCTGGTTAAAACAGGCTCCTGCGATCTGTCCTATTGGCTGGGAAACAAGGCACGGTTCCGGGTCAATATTTTTAAGCAGAAAAATCATCTGACCACTATCCTGCGAAAACTTGAAACCATCATCCCCAGCATTGATAAGCTTGGTCTGCCGCCTATTTTCAGAAAAATGGGCGATCAGAAGAACGGTCTGATTCTGGTGACCGGCGCCACCGGGTCGGGCAAATCCACCACCCTGGCCGCTCTGCTTAATGAGATTAATGAAAAAAAGTCCCTCCATGTGGTGACCCTGGAAGATCCGGTGGAGTTTGTCCATCCCCATAAAAAAGCCACATTCAACCAGCGGGAACTGGGAAATGATTTTGATACATTTCCCACAGGGCTCAGAGCGGCCCTGCGCCAGGCCCCCAAGGTGATTCTGGTGGGGGAGATGCGGGACAGGGAAACCATGGAGATCGGTTTGTCTGCAGCAGAAACCGGGCACCTGGTGCTTTCCACCCTCCATACCGTTGATGCCGGCCAGACCATTAACCGTATTCTAGGCATGTTTGAACAGGAGGAACAGGCCCAGGTCCGGGCCAGGCTTGCGGATACTGTCCGGTACATTGTCTGCCAGCGCCTTTTGCCCCGGTCTGCAGGCGGCCGGGTGGCGGCCCTGGAAATCATGGGGATGAATCTGCGAATCAACGATATTATCCTGAACGGTGAATCGGAAGGGAAAACCTTCCATGATGTCATTACCGCCTCAACGGCATTCGGCATGCAGACCTTTGACCAGCATATCCTGGACCTGTACAAGGCCGATATTATCACCGAAGAAACTGCTTTTTCCTATTGTTCACAAAAGAGTGTGCTCTCCCAGGGCATGGATATACTCAAACGGGAAAAGGGTGAAAAAACGTCAGCCATTGAAGGCCTGACCATTGACTGGAAAGAAGAAACCGATACCGAAGAGAACGGCGAGGAACCATCATGATATCCCAGTGTCCCCACTGCAATCAGCCCCTGAAATTTTCCCAGCCCCAGATGGAGAAATTCAAACAGGCCCTGGCCAAGCTCCCCACGGGGCGGGCCTTAAAATTCGGCTGCCCCAGGTGCCGGACCCCCATTGAAATAAATAAAAACGGGGCATTGGCAGAAAAGGCAGCCGTGCCGCAAAAACAGACTGCTCCCCCGGCCAATCCACCGGTCAGCCCGCCGGAAGCCCCGGATATTGCCTGGCTGGCGTCAGGTGTTGAGGAGGATCAAGCGCTTGTGGAAGATGTGCCCACAGCCATGGTGCTGATCAATGACCCGGCTGTCCGGCAGAAGGTTACCGGCGTATTAGAAGAAAGAAACCTGCAGATCCACTGCCCCGAAAATGTGGATGAGGCCGTTGCCGGCCAGCGGTTTAAAACCTACGATGTAGTGGTATATTCCACAGAATATGAAGACGGGCCGGTGGATACCCATGATTTCCATAAATTTATGTCTGGAATGAGCATGAAACGGCGGCGAAGTATTTTTTATGTGCTGGTGGGCAATGACGTCAGCACCCTTTACGACCTTGAGGCACTGACCCTGAGTGCCAACCTGGTGGTCAATATCCGGGAACTTCCCCATTTTGCCAAAGTGTTTCAAAAGGGGATGAAAGGATATGAAAGTTTGTTGGGGCCCTATATCTCCATACTTAAACAGCACGGCAAGAGCTGAAAAACCGGGGGCCTTGATCATTGTTTCGGCCAATGGTAGCCCATGGTAGGTTGGGTTGAGGAACGAAACCCAATAATTACAAAATGTTGGCTTCCACTTCGTTTAAGCGCGTGTTCTTAAGCACTTGCTGTGTAGATGGCCCTGACCGGTGCCGGATACCCCTCGACAGTTTTTGACGGATCTTCGGGGTCTAAAAAATCTTCAAGGGATTCCGTTTGAATCCAGTCGGTTTTGCGCTGCTCTGTAAGGGTGGTACCTGTGATATCCACGCATCTGATATCAGAAAATCCGGCCCGGGCAAGCCAGGCTTCCATGGCAGACAAGTCAGGGATGAAAAACACATTGCGCATTTTGGCATACCGGTCAAAGGGAAACAGACAATAATTATTTTCCCCTTTGATCACCAGATTTTCCACAACTACCTGACCGCCCGGCACAAGGCTGTCATGGATCTTTTTAAGCATCTTCACTGGGGATTTACGGTGGTACAAAATCCCCATGCACAGCACCAGATCAAAAAAGCGGTTCATGGCCGGCAGTTCATTGTAGGCCGCCGGCAGACAGAATACATTTTTCAAATTCAGATATTTTTGTGCCGCACAATACTGGTAATAAAAGGCACTCTGGGGTTCAAGGCCTAAAACAAGCGTGGGGTCCGACGCCGCCATTTTAAACATGTAATAGCCGTTGCTTGAACCGATATCCAGAATTTTTCTGTATTTAAGGCTGGGCAGATGGGGCACCAGACGCTCCCATTTCATCCAGGATTGCCACTCGGCATCAACGTGAACACCAAAAAAATCAAAGGGCCCCTTGCGCCAAGGGCATAGATTGACAAGGCCCTTGTAAAGCCTGTCTTTTTCATCCGGCAAAAGCTGATCTGACTGCCCAATGCTGACCGCCCTGGATGACAGATCAACGGAGTGGGGATAAATTTCAGGCAGTTTTTCAACCACGGATTTAAACTTTTTAAAATTTCCCCCGGCAGAATCCAGATACGCCCTTTTATCTTTGACCAGTTTCTCCAGGGCATCATACCATTGATCCCACCCCGGATGTCCGTAATTTTTTAAAAATTGTTCCATTCTATTGACTGATTTCAAGACCTGGATATCCGTTTTGCCTTTTAAATCTTGTCTTTAATTTAAGAGTATCGCCCTTTTAATCCGGGCATCTATATACCATTTACAGGCTTTGTGCAAGCGACTGGAAAAACCTGGGTACTTTATTGTTATAAAAATTTTTCTTTATAAATGATCTGAATAAAGTTAATTAAGGAACGAGTCCGAAACTTGATAATGGAGTGAAACAATTTAACCTGGGAGCGCGGGCGTCCCGCCTGCAATAAAGATGCGGGCGGGACGCCCGCGCTCCTGGATACAGCAAAAAGGGCAAGTTATTTAAGACCCGTCCCGAAGTTTATGGATGAACTGAAATCTAATTTTAATAATGCTGAATTTTTAAACCATTTTCGATTAAATACAGATCCGTTCTCGTCCGACCGGGAAGATCTTAAATTTTTCCATAGCTTTAATCTTAATGCCAATCAGCCATTAACTGCTGAGCAGACCATTGTCTATATCCAATTTATATTAACTGCTGCCGGCGCAAACCATCAAATTATTATCGAAGAAAAAACCCTTCAGGAAGTGTTTCGTTTGTCCACGGGCAGGATTGACCAGATCAGGGCAATTATGGATCGGGCGCTTCATAACGCATTTAAAGATCGCACAAAAATAATCACTAAAAAATATGTTAAAGAATCATTTATCGTACCAAAAAGATGTAAAAATGTCTTCAAATTCTTAACTTTCAACTCAGTCATTACCAAAATAATCATCATTGCCGTATTGTTTGGCTTGATTGGCACAGCCTTTATCTTTTGGAGCGGCAAAGAACAAAAGACGCAAATTCTTAAGCCGGAACCAATACCACCCGTCACCAAGAAAAAAAGCCCCCCCCTCGCAAAGCCTTCTCCTGCCGGTAAACCGCTCCCCACTTTGCATAATACAGACGAAAAATCAATTCAGTCGACAGATGATAAGCTGATCGAATTTTTATCGGCATATCATCTTGAAAGATATGAACCGCTTTTTTTAACGGCAATCTTTTCAGAAAATTTTAACGACATTACCGATAAAATCTACAACGAGACCGGAATGATGCTGATTCATTTCACTTCATTACCCGCGATTGTCGAAAAAAAATATCATATTTATGAAAAAATTCTATTGAACCCTGTACACATCCGCTTCTTTTTATTCTGGAAACCCACCCTGATGATATCAAAATATGAAAACGGCATTAAAGGCCATAAAATCAAACAACTTCAGACGATGTTGCAAAAAATTGATTTATACCCTCATGAAATTAACGGCATTGTTGACACCAAACTGACCCGGTCACTCATCAGATTCCAACGCCGGAACCAGCTTGAAAAAACCGGATTTCCGGATATAACCACTCTGTTTTTTCTGACAATCCTGTCAGAGTAGTCCCTGATATTGTCGATTTTCCAGAACCCATATCCGATAATCAAATATGAAAAATTTATTTCAAATTCCGGCATATTATGGCATATTAAACAAACGTATTGTTAATAGAATAATCCACGGAAACATAAGTCAACTACCCCTCGGCTAAAGACCGAGGGGCTTGAAAAAGCCCTAAAGTTGACCAGTCTAAGTGCTTCGAGTACTACGTTAGATCGGAAACAGGTACCCTGGGGTGCTCGCCAGCTCCAGGTTCTACGGCAAGTGGTTAAACAGGTTTAAGGGGTTAAGCCGGTGCTGCTTGCGCCAAACCCGGTCATAACATTGACGAGGCAAACATTACCTTGGAAACAAGAGGATTTTTAAATTGGCATCCTTCATTTACCAGTTTACACTTTTTGGAGCAAGCACCCTATTTTTTAGCAATCATTCCCCAAAAAAGTGTAAAGTACTTTGGGGGTGATATGAAGGATGCCTTTAAATTGAACGTATTTGTTCTGGATACAAACAAAAAAACCGCAGAATCCGGTACATCCGGCAAAGGCAAGATTGCTTTTAACAGAAGGGAAAGCCGCGGTTTTCAGACAGTTCCCTTTCACGATCATTTTGAAAGAGAAAGTCTTGGACGTGGCATCAAACCCATTGCGGATCAAGATTGATCCGGGCAGTAGAGAGACCGGAATTGCCGTGATTAACGACGATTCCGGAGAGATTGTTTTTGCCATGGAACTGAGACATCGAGGCCAACAGATCAAAAATAATCTGGAATCAAGACGAGCCATCAGAAGATCCCGGAGAAACCGGAAAACGCGATACCGAAAACCGCGCTTTGATAACCGGACCAGGGCGGAAGGATGGCTGCCGCCTTCATTAAAAAGCCGGGTTCACAATATCGAAACCTGGGTCAACCGGTTGTGCCGATTTTGCAATATTCAGGCAATTTCAATGGAGTTGGTTCGGTTTGACATGCAGAAAATACAGAATCCCGAAATATCCGGTGTCGCGTATCAGCAGGGGGAACTCATGGGTTATGAGGTACGGGAATACCTTTTGGAAAAATGGGACAGAACGTGTGCCTATTGCGGAAAAACAGATATCCTATTGGAGATTGAACATATCGTGCCGAGATCGAAAGGCGGGTCCAACAGAGTCAGCAATCTGACACTGGCCTGTACGGCGTGCAACAGGAAGAAGGGGAACAAGCCCATAGAACAGTTCCTTTCAAGGAAACCGGGACTGTTGAAGCGAATTCAAAAGCAGTCCAAAGTGCCGCTCAAGGATGCAGGCGCCGTCAACACGACCCGATGGGACTTGTTCCGTACCTTGAAAAAAAACGGACTGCCGGTTGAAACAGGCTCCGGCGGTCTGACAAAATTCAACCGGACGACCAGGGGACTTCACAAAACGCATTGGCTCGATGCCGCCTGTGTCGGGCAAAGCACACCTGAAAAAATTTTTCAGATCGATAAGGCCGTGCTGATTGTAAAGGCAGACGGTCATGGCTCAAGGCAGATGTGCAGAGTAAACAAGTTCGGATTCCCCCGGACAACAGCAAAGTCAACTGAGAAAAAAGTCAAAGGATTTCAAACGGGCGACATCGTCAAGGCGGTTGTCACTTCCGGCAAAAAGGTTGGAACGTACACCGGGCGTGTCGCTGTCAGAAAAAGCGGATCGTTTAACATTAAAACAGTGGACAAAACAGTACAGGGCATTAGCTGGAAATACTGCAGGCTGCTTCACGCATCTGATGGCTATTCCTACAATACGACGTGCTAAGGTCCGGTACCTGGACTACTAAATTATTATAAGGAGGGCGGCAATTCCTCTCCTGAGCTAAAGACTCAGGGGTTTCCTTGCCGCATTTTATGAATTTTCAGGGAGACTTTGAAGGCCTGGCGCTGGCAAGTATCTTTCAGTTATTATGCAATGATGAAAAAACCGGGGTGTTGACAGTTACAGGAGATGACGATACAAGCCGGGTCTTTTTCAATAACGGCACCATCGTTTATGCCACAGCATCTCTTAAAGAGGCGCGACTGGGTTTTTTATTGAGAACCAATGGCGTAATTTCCGAACAACAATTGAAAAAATGCCTCGACCTTGCCAAGGAAAGTAAAACACATCTGGGCAAAATTCTGGTTGATAAGGGATATATATCCCTGGAAACATTTAAAAAATACAACATACGCCAAGTAGAAACCATCCTTTACAATCTTTTTTTCTGCAAAAAAGGAAAATTTGACTACAAGGATGAAAAATTAAACCTCAAGGGAATGATTGTTACCCAGCTCAATCCCATGAAATTGATACTTGAGGCGTCCCGGCGGATTGATGAGTTATCCGTACTGAAAAAATGTATCCCTTCGGACAAGATGATTTACAAGATGTCGGGAACTGTCCCGAACAAAAATGAAATAAAACTCAATGCAAATGAATGGTGTGTGCTTTCTCTTGTGGATGGCACGCGGACAGTTCGCCAGATAATTAACCAGAGCGGGTATGATGATTTTGCCGTATACAAAATTTTGTTTTCCGTGATTTCATCCGGCATGATTGTGGAAAAAGAGGAAATTTCACTGAACGGCGAAGGAGATGAAGGCGATTACTCTGCGATTATTACAGTATACAGCGACCTGATTTCAGTTATCCTTAAAACCCTGACCGACGAACTGGGGGGCCATACCAGTGCCGTATTTGAAGATGCCAAAAAAGATCTTCCCGAACAATTCCAGCAGATTCTTAAAACCTATTCCCCTTACAATGACAAAAGATCCAACTCAACGCAGATTTCAAATACCATGCTTCACGTCTCCCCTGCTCAAGATAGAAGGACAATTTTAATCACCGGATTCAACGAATACTGCTACCGCATATTAAAAAATATGGGCAATATACTTGGCACAGAAACTTTGCTCAACGTCGTAGATGGTCTTGAAAAAATGTTGAGTTATGTCGAAAAATACCAGACCAGTTCCGTTGAGAAAGATAAAATCGTTAATGATTTCAGAACCATTATTCTGGAGATCAAAACCAGATTTAAACCGAAAAGCAAAGGCGGTGGTTTTTTTTCATTTTTTTCCTGATTTATGAATCGGCTATCTTTGCCCCTCCATATGCCAGAAATCCGAGCCCGGCTGTTCTGGACATGGATCTTAGAATATTCAGACTTTCCGAATCCAGGTAACTTTCTAAAAACACCAGATAATCAGAAATAAACAACAAAGATACCGTCACCAGTATCAAATTGATCACCTTACCGATCTTGCCGCCGGAATATTTCATCCGTGCCTTGTTGAATACAAAAATGATGATAAGGTAAATAGCCAGAGTAAAAACCAGAATAATGGTTTCAGCGGTCATGAGTGAGTGACTCCTTTATTTCATATAAAAAATCGATATCTTTTAATGCCTTTTTAACCTGGTTTGCCAGCATAAGACTGTTTACGCCCTTTTCCTGTATAATTCCCAGAGCAAATGTGCCAACAGGGAATACCAGCAAATGGTTTTGGTTCTCCCTGGAAAAAAAAAGATATTGATACCCGGATTTAGATATACTTCCGGCTTTTTGACTGCAGTTTATTAGAGATTCGGCCTTTTTTTCAGGATCTTTTGCCCCATGGGATTTGATAACACGGTTTTCATCTACCAGCAGGAACTCTCGAACCCCTTTTATACGCGCTATTTTTTCCAATACCTTTATCTTTTTATTCATTATTCATTATAGCGTCATTTTTGATCTCTTCTTTCCAAAAGAGGCGATCAAATTGTTTAGTTTTTCCATGATTTGGACAGGTAACGGAAACCGGGCGGCAACCACCACAAGAAACTTAGACCGGCCCAGAGATTTTACCAGGACTGCTTTGTTTTGTGTGACCAGCACCATATCTTTAATACCGCGGTATACCTGTTTAGGGCCTTCATACGTCTGTTCTAAAAGCACTGCCAAGGCTTTTGTCTGTTTTTCAGAAAACAGCCCGGGCATGTTGAATGCAATCAATCCATCAGCATTGCTGAAAACAAAGGACCCGTCAATTTCGGGCAGGGCGGATATTGCGCCAAGCAACAAATCGAACACCCCAACCCCATGTCCATGATCGTATTCACATGTATTGTCAGGATGTGGGGTATCCTGGACAGCATAGTTATTGGGATATCCACACCTGCTGCATCGAAAAATGATCCTTTTTGTTCCATCTGCCTGATCAGGCAGATGGTTTTTGTTTCCGCAGTCTTCGCAAAAAGCAATCATTTGATTCTCATGTCAGGTCAAAGTCAAAGTCAAAATCTAAAAAAACGTTTCAATTTTGACAATATGCCTTTTTGTGGGTCAGGGTCCGGAGATGGGCTGTCGGTTATACCCGGTTCCTGCTTTGGTTCGGTCCCTGCCTGCAGATCGTGATCGTCTGACCTGAAAGTTCCTTCCTGAACCAACGGTTGCTCAACCTCAGGAATACTCAGCCTGTCAAACAGTACCCCAATTATTTTAACCAGGCTTGATTTTACCGGCTCGCCCTCCCATTTGGTTCCAAGTCTCTCCAGGTCCTGTAATATTTTTGTCCGGCCTGTCTGGTCAATATTCGCCGGAATCCGGCAAAAGGCCTCTTCTAAACCCTTAAGGATGGTTAAATCCCCATCATCTGATGCACTAACCGGAATCTGGGACGAGGAATCTAAGGTCTCATCAACCTCATCTTCATAGTCAAATGGGACGATACCGTCCGAATCCGAATCCGAATCCGAATCTGTATCCGAATCCGAATCCGTATTGTTTTGCAGGGCCTCTGTTTCTGAAGGATCTTCTAAACCAACGTCTTCACCCGCATCCAACGCCATATCAATACCAAAGAATTCATTCAGTGTATCTTCGATTTCCGGAATCGGTTTAGATTGTTTATCATAACGGGTAATTTCGCTTATACCCGGTTTGAGTTCACGATCAGCCCCGGCCATTGCAGCAGGGTTGTGAATCGGATTTATGCTGTTAACGTCCATAAGATGGATGCTGTCCAGCATCTTATCCGCTTCTGTTTCTTTGGGATTTAAGAGATTATCCATCACATTGCCAGGTCCCGGTGAATCGCTCCGTTTCCCTTGCAGGGCCGGCTGTATATTCTCCTCATCCTCTTTATTCCGCGAAACCGGTTGCACCATGGCTTTTTCAAGGTCAAGCAATGTGACTTCCGAACTCTCCTCCGGAGTTTGTTTTGTTTCATGACTTAAGTGGGAAAGGGCGGGAGGCATCTCCTGCTGAGACGGATAAGAATCTTCCTGTCCGGGCTCAACAATTTTGCCATGGGACGATACAGCCCGTTTTTTGAAGCTGTTAAACAACACAATTGCTTGATCAAGATGTTGCTTTTTTTCAGTAACACTCAATCCAGGCTGATGAACCACTTTTTCAAGAATAATATAAACGGACTTTAAGACATCAATGGAGTCCGTATGGGCAGCCGCCTGTTTAGATTCGATATAATTTACCATAGTCCGCATGATCTTAAGGAGGTTGATATTTACCCAATGCCCCCTCCATTTTTGAAGCAAATGATCCACAGCCCCGATAAATTGATTGATGGTCCCACTTGTGATTTCCCAGTCAATGGACAACACAACGGCTTTCAATTCATCCAGATCTCCGGGAGCCGGGGCCGGCGGAACAATAATTTCCTTAAACGAATTGAATTTACGGATCATTTCCTTTACCAGCCGCTCTTGCCCTGCCGGATCCAGGTCCGTACCCGTTATTAAAGTCTTCAAGGCATCAAGCAGTTCCTGCAACAACGGCAAAGTTCCCTGATGGGCTGCCGCCTGTTTGGATGCCAGGTACTTTCCAAGTGAAAGAATCATTTGCCCGATAGGCGACAATTGTTTTTGATCCTCAAGCTCTATTTTGAGGCCGGAAGCGGTCTGTACGAACAATTGCACATCTTGACCGGGTATGCCGTTCTCAAAAGAGGCAATCAACCCTGAAAGCTCTTGAATGGTTGAGGTGATCTTTGAATTGCTGTCTTGGTCCAATTCGCCTCCTTAAAAAAGCTGATCCTGAATGGATGCAAGTGTCATGGAAATGATTTTTTTGAGCGTTTTCATCACATTACCGCCACCAAGCGCACTCGCTTCAAATGCGGGGACACGGAGTACCGAATTTAAATCTTGTTGTAAGATTTTTGTAGGTATCACATCCTCCCCTTTGTTGGCTAGGTCGACTTTGTTATATTGCATCACCAGGGGCAGTTCAAACAGGTCCAGGTTATGAGTCTTCAAATTTTCGTAGAGCTGGTTCAGAGATTCAATATTTCTTTTACGTTGGAACTTTTGAATATCCGCGACAAAAACAATACCATCCACCCCTTTGAGAACGAGACGGCGGGTCGCGTTGTACTTTACCTGGCCCGGGACGGTATAAAGCTGGATAATAACTTTGAAACCCTTAATCCGGCCAATGTCAAAAGGGAGAAAGTCAAAGAAAAGAGTTCTGTCGTCCTGGGTTTTCAAGCTAACCATCTCGGATTTAATTTGGTTTCTGTAGGTGTTGTTAATATACTCGAGATTAGTTGTTTTACCGCCCCGTCCAGGGCCGTAATAGACTATTTTAACTTTAACTTCTTTTGTTTTTACATTTACAAGTGCCAAGCCATGACCCCTTTTTTATAGATGTAAAAAATAAAAATTAACTGTCAGCTGGTCAGGCACTGCAAATCTCATTGATCTCTGTAACGACTTTGGCCACTTTTAACCGGACGATCCCCAGGGAAATCGTTTTGGGAAACATGGTAATCAAAATTGTATCTTCCGTTACTTTGCTGAAATGTATACTCGATTTTTCCCCTTTATGAAACAACAGTGAAAACTCAGACTCCCCGATAAGTTTGGCCATGGCGTCGACTGCGGCAAAATTTCCAGCCGCAAGTGCCGCAAATGCCATGTAATCCAGGGTTGAATTCCCGTTATCATGCTGGGTAATTGAATTACCAGCCAGATCAATATAAATCACATTTTCAACACCTGAATCAATCAGGTGGGACTTGATTATCGTGTCAATGGCATTAAGCTGTTCTTGATTAAACATTATATAATCTCGATCTTCAAGTTTTTAATGATGAATTGCCAAAGTTACTCAGCAAGAACAATTTTTGAACGATAGAGAGGGCGTAGGCTCCAATCTACCCATGGCTCTTCCGCTCATATGTTTTTTAGACGGCATAAGAATGAGGACGCTTCAGTTCTTATCACAGTCACCAGGCCTTTATAAAAGTTGCTTAATATTTTTTCTCAGTTTTTGTGATTATATGATCAACGTTTAAATTTATAGTATAGGAATTTCCATTCCCCATTCCCCATTCCCCATTCCCCAGTACCCAGTACCCAGTACCCAGTACCCAGTATCTAACAGCCCGCCCAAAGGACGCTAATTTAATCCAGTCACAAAAACTTGATTATTGCGTATAATGATAATGGAAAATGATTGATCATGCAATATTAATATAGGCTCATACCCGCGTTTTAAAATTTTACTTGATCATCACCTCAATACCATAGTTATTGCGCCATGATGCCCATTTGGAAAACGGACGCCCAACGCAGATACGATTCTATTTAACGGCCATCATAGATGTAAAATTAAACCACTTCAGCCAAACATTGAATGACGCAAATCCGGCTTTTTGGATACGGTTTTCATGGTCTGCCACGGTCTCGGGAACCAGTACCTGTTCCAGAGCATCCCGTTTTTGACTGATTTCAAGTTCCGTATATCCGTTTTCCCTTTTAAACTCATAATAATATTCCTGCTCCAGAACATTCATTTTGGGGTCAGGATGAACGGTCTTTTCCGTCAGCAGCAATATACCGCCTTTGCAAAGCCCATTAAAGGCGGATTGAATCAGAGCGTCCCGTTTTTTAGCATCCAGGAACTGCAAGGTCAAGTTGATAACCACCACAGATGCATTTGAAATTAAAATATGTTCAATACAGGCACAGGCAAGGTCAATACAGCCCTGGCGGTCATGAACGGCAAGCCGCTTTTTAAATCGCCTGATCATGGGTTCAGCACTGTCAACAGCAATCATTTTAAATTCAACACCATCAAAGCAGTCAAGAAGCAAAATGCCTAGATTACCATGGGAACAGCCCAGATCAAATATCTGTGTACCGGATTTATAGTACTGCCGGGCAATCCTTGCCTGCTGTTTTAATATTTCACCATACAGCGGCACTGATCTGACCAGCATATCGTCAAATACCCGGGCGACTTTTTCATTAAACCTGAAAGGTGTAATCGTGGTCCGTTTTTTTGCAAATACCTTGTCTTTATACATAATACCATCCAGTTTAATCTGGGCATCTATAGCATCATTTACAGGCTTTGTGCAAGCGGCGGGAAAACCTTAAACTCGAGAGTATAGGAATTTCCATTTCCCAGCACCCAGCACCCAGCACCCAGCACCCAGCACCTAACAGCCCGCCCAAAGGGCGCTAATTTAATATGCGTTGGCCCTGGACCGGGTATTGACAGGCGGAACGGAATATCGCATTCTATGTTTTGATGACAGAAATATCCCCTATATCCGTCCTCGAAACGGACAAAAAAAGAACCGATGACCCGGTCACCGTCATGACGTTTAATCTCCGGTTCGGTCTGGCCAAGGACGGTCCCTATGCCTGGGAACACCGGAAGCCTCTGGTGTCGAAAATCCTGGAAGACTACCCCTGCGACTTTATCGGCTTCCAGGAGGTCAACCATTTCCAGGCCGAATTTCTGATCCGCTCACTGAGGCACTACGGTCACATTGGCTGGTACTACAAAAGGCTTGAATGGTGGCAGAATAACCTGATCCTGTTCGACCCGTCCTGGGAATGCCTGGGTCACCGCCACTTTTTTTTAAGCCGCACCCCGGACCTCCCTTCCCAGCTTTTCGGTTCGATATGGCCCCGTCAGTGTATCATTGGATGGTTTAAAAAGAAAAACCAGTACCTGCTCATGGCAAACACCCACTTTGATTTTGCATCCGAAGTCCAGCAAAAAAGTGCCGGTCTGCTCATGGACTTTCTTAAATATTTTCCAAAGGGAATACCGCAAATCATCACCGGCGACTTTAATACTACCCCGGATTCACCGGCCCATCATTGTTTTAAATCCCGGGGATTTGATCTGGTCATGGAAGGCGAATCCGTCACCACCTTCCACAATTTTACCGGGAAAGAAACGGGACGTCACATCGACTGGATACTATACAGAAACGGTCTATCTCCCGTATTCGAGCAGGTGATACAAGACGCCTTTAACAGCCTTTTTCCATCCGATCATTACCCGGTTCGAGCCGGATTTGCCTGGACAACTTAAGTTCTATGGACCTAATCTTCCTAAATACAATGAAATTGACTGATTAAAAATTATTACTGGACGTTAAAACATTTATGAACGATTTACTGTATCAATCAAATGTACGAATTCTCGATATCATCCGGGTAAAGAAACTGATTTCAAAAAAAGAGTACCAGGTCATCAAAACTGTTCTTGAAAAAGAGCGTGATCAGGGACGACAGCCTTCACTTGACGCTGTTGAAACTGTTCGGGACATTATTCAGCATGAAATACTGTGCCGAGAATTTTTTAGATATAATCAGATCATCTTGAAGCTTGCCCATCAATTCATCACAAATACCTTTTCTCAGCAGTTAAAAGATATCGGTGAGAGCGAAGCGCCAAAGGATCACCGGTTTGATGATTTGGAAAATATTCTCAAAGAACTTCAGGAAACCGCCACTGACAATTATCTCCACCAACGGCTGGAAAATATTGACCTGGCTTTACTGAAACGTAAACTGATAGATTCATCCCAACTGGAATTTATTTATAAAAGTGCGGTTCATCTTGAAATTAAAGCCATGGATAAAAAATTTGGTGAGATCGCGGTCAAGAACCAATTTGCCACAAAACAGACCATTGACAACGCCCTTTCCGAACAGACCCGGTTGTATCTCCAAAGTAAAAAAAATCATATTATCGGAGACATCCTTGTTGACCAGAAAGAAATGACCCCTGAGATAAGAGACGAAATCCTGTTAATCCAAAACAGAATCTTAGAAGAGGACTGGGAAGCCCTTTTGCGTAAAAGTGCAGTTAGCGTCATTCAAGAACAAGAGAAAAACGCCCTGTTTGGTGCAATTGCGATTAAAGAAAACTTGGTGAATGAACAGGATATTGTGAAGGCCCTGCAGCGTCAGAATCTGGAAAGAAAAGCCTTTGAAGATAATCAAAAACAAAATATCGACAATAAGGCAGCAGATCTAAAAGCCCCCCAAAAGCCTAGGTGGATCGGAGATATTCTTGTGGAAGATTATGGGCTTTCTGTAAAAAATCGTAAAAAGATCGTTGCTAAGCAGCTACAGCAAAAAATGAAGATCATTAACTTGAAATTGGGGGGCAATATTAAAAACGCCCACCGAGAAATGATCCGTGAGCTAGATGCTTATTTCCAAATCCATTATACTAAAAATAGACTTCAGGCTTTTATTGAGCTGAACAAAGAGATTCCGAGTTCAATGACCTCAATGAATATCATGATGTGGCTTTATCAAAAAAAAATCACCAAAGGCATTATCAATCCGGCCATTTACAGACTCCTTGAAAATAAGGTAAAGCCGGGAGATAAAGTATTGATTGCGAAAGGGGAATCTCCGGTTCATGACAAGCTGATCCCAAACTTGCATTTTAAAAAAGGGGATGCTCTAAAGCCGGTGATCGTTAATAAAAAAGAAAGACTGGCTTCCATCTATCGGACGATAGGACAGGCGGGAATAAACGTAAATCAGTGTTTTGTTGCAAACCATGCAGAGGCTTACCCAATTCAAACCGGTGCCAATGTAATACGAAAAAAAAATGAATTTTTTGCTGTATGTGACGGTGTGCCGAGTCTTTCGGAAAAAGGGGTGCTTTCCATCTCTCAGGTGATAGATATTCCTGGAAATCTGGATGATAACGGTCCAAGAATCAATCATGACTGTGATGTTTATGTTCATGGACAGATTCTTTCCGGTAAAAAGATAAAGTGTAAAGAATTAACTGCCGCGGGGATTAATGGGGCGATTGTATCATCGGAAAAAATAACAGTGAGAGAGCTTGTCGAAAATGCCCGCCTCAACGCGTTAGGAGAAGTTCATCTCTCATCAATCCATAATAGTGAAGTGACAAGTCTAAGGACCATATTGATACACAAGAAACAGACCGGTCCCGCCCCTCTGCATTCTATATATGTCTCCCGGTCAATTATTGACAGTGATAATGCCTGCATTTTTACAGATGTTAATATTACATCCTCAATGATTCGAGCAAGAAATAAAATCATTTTTCGAAAAGTGAGGGTGGAAAATAATTGCAAAATAATTGCCGGCGACTCATTGGAGGTAATTGACAAAAAAAAGGAGATTGAAAAAATTGAAAAAGAAGATAAACGGATAAAAGAAGATATACAATCTTTAGAGCAGCAACTCAGAGAGGTGTTCTCAAGTTTAGAAAAAAAAGATATATCGAATTTTGAGGCGGAAATTAAAATGCTGAACAATCGAAATCAAAAGACAAAAGTTGATATGGATCGGATTCGTGATTTGAAAAAAAAAATAAGAGCCCTCAAAAAAGAATCGGAAAAAGAATACAATGAATGCGGTGATATGTTCATTAATATGTCTCGACGCATTTCAGCCGAAAAAAAACGGGTGGCGGAACTTGAACAAGAGAGAATGCTGATCCAGGAAAAAATTATGGATGTGTACAAAAGAGAAAAAGGCCACCCGGAAATCGATGCCCGAAAAGCAATCATAGCAAAAGGGACAGTGATTCAATTTCGGTTTACTTCCCAGACACTGGCCTCGGATACTACCGGATTCGTTTTCAGGGAGGAATATGACACACTTTCCAGGCGTTATGAGATAAAACAACACCGATGGTAAGGTAAAAAACTACAAAGGCTCCCGGCGAAACCGCCGAGAGCCTTGATATACTTGGTAGCGGGGGAAGGATTTGAACCAACGACCTTCGGGTTATGAGCCCGACGAGCTACCAGACTGCTCCACCCCGCAACAACAAAAGGCAATATAGATCAAAAAAGATTTAGAGTCAAGTTAAATTTTCATAAAATTCAAAAATTAATTATAATGAATCAATTTACATTTTTTACGCTAACCCGCGATGAGCCACAAGTATTTAAATTTAAATAGAACTTGCGACTCACGAGAAATATATAATAAAGGGGGTATTTATTTTATCCGAGTCCCTAACCGAAAATTTCTTTTATACGTGCGTCATCCCGCCATATATCATCTGTATCCTCATAAAGCTGTTTAAGGCATTGGGCCACACGCGCCTGCATCTGCTCAAATCCGCCCTGCCCCATATCCCGGGGCACATGGATAGGTGAAGCAAATCGGATGATTAGCCGGGAAAAGGGTTTGGGTACCATAAAACGGTCCCAGGAATTGAAAACCCAACGGTTCTGCCCGGAGATAATGGTGGGCACAATGGGCATATCTGCATACTGGGCAATGCGGATCAAACCGGGTTTCACCATGCCGAACGGCCCTTGGGGTCCGTCCACTGCATGACCGACCTTGTAACCCTGGTCAACCAGGCTTTTAACGGTTTCAAGGGCCTGTCCGCCCCCATGGGATGAAGAGCCCCTCACGACCCGCCAACCAAGAATAGTTGCAGCCCGGGCCACTATTTCACCATCATGACTCTGGGAAATGATACAGGTAATGGGCTTACGGCTTGACAAAAAGGTGAGCCCCGGGAAAAACCGCTGATGCCATGAGGCATAAACCAGCCGCCCACCGGCCTTTAAAATGTTCTGTTCATTGTACTGATCAACAATCCTGACTCGGTAGGTGGCTGACAGAAGTTTGACAAGAAATAAGCCCGTATAGGGAAACAGATAATAGTACAGAAAACGCCTGAATGTCTTTTTGATCATTTTCAACGACTGTTCCTTTCTTCTTACTCATTCTTACCTATTAGGCGTAAATGATGAGAAATTCCTGCTTCATAGAGTGTGCCCGAACAAACTGCTTAGGTCTCATTTCCTCTCCACAGGCTTAAAATCTCGTAGAACCTACGGTATGGCGTTTATTAACATGAAACCATTCGCCCTGCCAAGTTTCTTGCAACGAAGTTGAATATTCCAAATCCCCAAAAAGGCTTGTTCCAAAATTTTTATTTTTGCGTTAACATTGTATGGAGATGTTGTTTATTTAACCTTTAACACAAAAGGACAATTTAATGATGTGGACACTGCTGCGGAAAATGAGTAAAAATCTGACCCTGGCAATTCCGGCAATGATGCTGGCCGGCTTTCTATTCGGCATTTTCATGGATGCCGCTTTTTTAAAAAGCCTGATTATTCCATTTACCTTTTTGATGGTCTACCCCATGATGGTAACATTGAATATCCAGAAGGTATTTGAGGGCGGGGATGTTAAAGCCCAGGTGCTTACCCAGGCGATCAACTTTGGCGTGGTCCCTTTTCTGGCCTATGCTGCGGGCCTGATTTTTTTTAAAGACCAGCCCTACATGGCCCTTGGGTTGCTTCTGGCAGGGCTGGTACCCACTTCGGGCATGACCATTTCCTGGACCGGATTTGCAAAGGGCAACCTGGCGGCTGCCGTAAAAATGACGGTTATCGGCCTGACCCTGGGCTCCATTGCCACACCGTTATATGTCCGCATGCTCATGGGCACAAGCATTGAAATTGACATGGCCGCTATTTTCAAACAGATTGTGGTCATTGTCTTTATTCCCATGGCAGCCGGTTATCTGACCCGCAGAACCCTGGTAAAAAAACATGGAGAAAAAGGATTTAAGACATCCGTGGCACCCAAATTTCCGCCACTGTCTACATTGGGCGTTGTGGGGATCGTGTTCATTGCCATGGCGCTTAAGGCCCGGGCCATTGCCGCAGCCCCAACCATGTTAGCTTACATCCTTATCCCCTTGGTGATTATTTACGGATTCAACTTCACCTTCAGCAGTTTTGTGGGTAAACGATTTTTATCCAGGGGGGATGCCATTGCACTTGTTTACGGTTCTGTAATGCGTAACCTGTCTATTGCCCTGGCCATTGCCATAAACGCATTCGGCAAAGAAGGGGCCTCGGCGGCGCTGGTTGTGGCTGTGGCCTATATCATCCAGGTCCAGTCTGCAGCCTGGTATGTCAAACTGACGGATAAAATATTTGGGCCGGCTTCCCTGGGCGACAAACGACGGCCTGAAACAGTGCCTCCCAAAATGGCGGCGCCTGCCCCGGATACCCCGGAGCAGGCCCAAGGGTCTATGGTTGTAGATATTAAAAAAATCCTTTTTGCCACGGATATTACGCCTACGGCAAAATATGCGGCCCGCTATGCCTGTACCATCGGCAACAAATTCAACGCAAAGGTATGGGCCATCCATGTGATCCCGGATCTTTTAGCAGAATTTTCAGCAGGCGCGGGTTTTGACATAAAGGACCCTGAAAAACAGGCGGAATTCAACCGGGATGCAGTTGAAAATGCTGAAAAAGTTCTGGCGGAACGTATCCGAACCACATCGGAACAGGTGATCCGGGAAATGCCGGCTTGCCCTTTATCGAAAGACCGCATCATGGTCAAAACAGGAGACCCGGTGGAAGAAATCACCAAAGAGGCGGCCCTGGGAAATTTTGATCTGATCATTATGGGCACCCACGGGGATCAGGGGTTTGAGGATATCCTTTTAGGGAGTACGGCCCAGGGTGTCATCCATGCGTCAAATGTTCCTGTTCTTGTGGCCCACCCCTCTTAGACATTTTTTAATTTCAGGGACTCGGAAAAAAAATCTATGACACTTATTTTTTCCGAGTCCCTTATTATCCCGCACTTTTTAACAACCTTGCCTCTCAAACAGCACAGCAAGTTTGAATTTAAATTTTGGGCTTGGTCATAACATTGGCCACAGCGTAGGTTGGGTTGAACGAAGTGAAACCCAACAACTTATTGGCGTTGGGTTTCGTTCCTCAACCCAACCTACCGGAAATCCGTATGGCCTAAAATATGACCAAGGCCTAAATTTTGAAACGCCCTATCATTTCATTAAGCTTATCAGCTAAATTTGATAATTCGGCAGCACTTCCCATAATTTGTTCGCTATCAGACTTCACTTCATTTGCAGCCTGGCTGACATTGGCGATATTCCGGGTGACCTCACCTGTCACTGAAGACGTCTGGCTGACATTTTCGCTAACCTCTTCCAACCCGGCAGCAGCCTGACTGACACTATTCGTGATTTCCTGTGTTGTTGCCGATTGCTCTTCAATGGCAGTTGCAACAGAGGTTACAATTTCATTTATCTCATTTATCACTTCAACAATTGTCTCAATTGCAAGAACAGATTCTTGGGTCGTTGCCTGCATACCGCTTATTTTTGTTTTTATTTCACTGGTGGCTTCGGCCGTCAGCCTGGCAAGATCTTTAATTTCTCCAGCTACCACGGCAAACCCTTTTCCCGCCTCGCCGGCCCGGGCCGCTTCTATGGTTGCATTTAAGGCTAGAAGATTGGTTTGCTCGGAAATATGGGTGATGGCTTCCGTCACCTGACTGATTTCTCCGGCAGCGGTGCCGAGCTTATCGACCTTTTCAGATACCTGCCCGGCTGTTTCCACGGCACGGGCCGTTGTCTCACTTCCCCTGGCCGTGTTACCTGCGATTTCATTGATCGTAGCCGTCATCTCTTCTGCTGCAGCAACCACCATCTGAATGTTCACACTTGCCTGTTCTGTGGCAGCAGCGACACTGGTCATGTTGGTTGCCATTTCTTCTGCTGCACCTGCAACACTAATTGCGTTTTCAGCGGTCTGGCCGGAATTTACGGTCATCTGTCCGGAAATCCCTGAAAGCTGGCTAGAAGAGGCTGTAAGGGTCTGTGTGCTGTGGGCAATATCAGAAATGATCTCCCCGAAGCTTGTGATCATTTGGGTCAATGAATTGACCAGTGTTCCGATTTCATCTTGTTTGGATTTTAAATTATCCGGGAATCTGCACGAAATATCGCCTTTGCTCATGACCTCGATCAAAGAAACTATTTTTTCCAATGGGTTGGAAATATTGCGGGAGATATAAACGTATAATATAAACAGGGCAATCAACGAGGATATGGAGCCGATCAAAACAATCGTGTTCCGCATAGACGTACTGAATTTTCTGGATTCAGCCGTAATGCTGGCGCCAGCCATTTTTTGAGCTTCGGCATTGGCTTTTTTGATGCCGTTGATTGCCAAATTGAGGCCCGTTTGAAATTCACTCGTTTCTGTGCCGATGACATCACGGATTTTGGCCTGGCTACCGTCAATCATCTCTTTAAACCGTTTGGAAATTTCGGAAACTTTGGCTTTATAAAGTTTTTTATCCATTCCCAGAACAATTTTCCCAATCACTTCCCCGGACAAGGCAATTTCCTGTTGAACAATCATCAGATTCGGGTCGGATACGGCTGCATCAAGAATCTTGTCTGCTGTCTTTTTCCCCTTTCCCTGTGTTTTATAGGCTTTGATTCTTGGGTTTTTCCGGTCATAGGCCCGGGAAATGATTTCGCCGGATTTATTGCGGAACATAACAAAAAGGACCCCGGCTTGATTATTGACTGACTTTGCAAGCATTCTCAACTGAGCATAATCCTTGGTCACAACGGCCGACGGTGCGATCTGACTCAACAGTAGAGCGGTTGCCCTGCCCTGCTGAACCAGATTTTCTTCCCAGTCCTTTAAAATGGAATGGGCTTCCTGATCCAGATTTTCCTTTATCTGTTCTCCGACCTGCAGGGCGGTAAGTTCCGCCATTTTTTCCATCTGGGCAGTCAGTTTACTGCCCAGGGTCACCAATTCCCGGTTATTTTCATCACCATTGGCTTTCATGGTGCCGGCCACCGCCTTGTTCAATGCTCTGGTATTGTTGGTCTGCATGGAGATAATGGTAAAAGACAACCCCAGGATCACCAATATCCAGATAATGAAAAAAGGGAGCAGTATCTTAAATTTAATTGTCTGAAACCGAAACATGCGCATCCCGTACTTATTAATAATTATTTATTGTAAAACGCCTCACCGTAGAGATTCAGGATCATTGTGCGGATCACATCGTAGTCCTCATCCGTTGCATCTTCCACGCCGGTGTACTTCTTATTGATTGCCGTCATTACCGTCTTTGCATCATCGCTGCCGGTGTTCAATTTTTTAAAGGCCGCCACGATTTTTGTTTCCAATTCGGAACTGACATGTTTGTTAATGCAGATTGGAAATTCAGGGATAGGCGCTGATTTCACCAGAATTCTCACCTCTTCGTCGGCGGCAAATTTTTCGGCCACAGACTCCTTAACACCGCCTCCGGCAAATTGTTCTGCACTGACTGCGGCAGCAACATTACTGTGGCTGCCAAGGTACTCAGCCTGGATATCCTTAAATTGAATGCCTTTAGCGGCCAGGATGGAGCGTGGCATAAGATGGGATGAGGTGGAGTTTTTGCTGCCGAATGCGAATTTTTTCCCCTTTAAATCTGCGACACCTTCGGCATCGCCGTCAATGGGTACGATGATACAGGAGCGGTAGGTGCCGTGGCCTTTGGACTGGAAACGGACCAGGGAACGGATATCTGAATCCGGATTCTGTTTTTTACTTTTAGGGTATGTCGTAGGCGTGAGGTATGCCATCTGTATTTTATTGCCCCCAATAGCATCCATTGTATCCTGGTAATCCTTGCCAATGACCAGCTCGACCCCCATTCCGAGTTCTTTTTCCAGATACTTTGCCAGCGGGATAAATTTTTTAAACATGATATCTTGGCTTTCAAGGGGGATCACGCCAAAATATAGAGTGTTACCCGCTTGAGTTACGGGTATAACAATCAATGAAACAAAGATGATCAAAGCAAACATAATTAGAGCAAATTTTATTTTAAGCATGGCGATACCTTTTTTATAATCGTTTAAATTTGAATTGTATTCGTATCAGCTTTATAAAAACAGGTCAATCTGAATTATGCGAAACGTTCTATTGACAAGTCTAAACTGACTACGATATATTTTTTTATCCTAACAAATTAAAAAGCGGCCAATATTATCATCAATAAAATTATTACTCTTGCATACCAGAAAGTTTGGTTGCGGGATATATTTGAATAACTCACCTGACTCATTGAGGATAAGGAGGAAAGCTGACTTTGAAATTCAGAATTGGTAATTTTATTGTTCAAGAAATTCGGTTCGGCACCAATTTATCATACCACAAAGGCCTGCTGACCATCGACAAAAGCAAGGCATTAGACATTGTCTATGAAGATGAACACATAACCCAAGCAGACATCTTTCTTGTCCGTCCGGGCGATGATGTTCGCCTGGTACCTGTCAAAGATGCTTTTGAACCCCGGATTAAACTGGACGGAACGCCGCTTTTTCCCGGGGTTACAGGGCATTTGGCGCAATGCGGCAGGGGGAATACACACGCGCTTAAAGGGTGTAGTGTTGTTGTGGTGGGACAACAGTGGGGTGGGTATCAGGACGGTCTGATTGATATGGGGGGTGAAGGGGCAAAATACACCTATTTTTCACAATTACATAATATTGCTCTTGTTGCAGATACGGACGAAACATTTGAACATAAAGCCCTTCAAAAGAAAAATCGTGCGCTGCGGCGGGCTGGAATGCGGCTGGCAGAATATATAGGTTCTTCGGTAAAGTCCATGGCGCCGGAAGAACTGGAAGAATACGAGATGGTGTGTGTTCCCGACAGGATAACATCGTTGCCGAATATTGCCTTGGTGCTACAGGTCCAGTCACAAATGGAAGAACCTGGTTACAACACCTTATGCTATGGCTGGGACTGCAATCACATCGTTCCGACACTCATCAATCCCAATGAAATTCTTGACGGTGCAATGGTTTCGGGAAGTTTTATGCCAAGTTCCTCCAAATGGTCAACTTATGATTTTCAGAATTTTCCACTGATTAAGCGCCTGTATAACGAGCATGGTAAGACATTGAATTTTATCGGTGTAATTCTCTCCAATCTCAATGTCGCATCTGAGCAAAAGGAGCGATCCGTGCTGTTTGTCGTTAATATGGCCAAAACCCTGGGAATTGAGGCCGCCATTGTCGCAGAAGAGGGGTATGGTAATCCGGATTCCGATTTTACGTCCTGTATTGTCGCCTTGGAAGATGCGGGAATTAAAACAGTAGGGGTAACGAATGAATGTACCGGAAAAGACGGCAGGAGTCAGCCGTTAGTGTATCTGCATGAAAAGGCAAATGCCATTGTTTCTTGTGGCAATGTATCCGAATTGATCGAGTTGCCGCCGGCAGGGATTGTATTAGGCAATTTACAGGCACTCGTTAGAGACGGGATGTCGGGGGGCTGGTCGGACGACGAATTGTTAGGTCCTTCCGTCAGACCGGACGGTTCGATCATTATGGAAAATAATGCAATGTTCTGTGGTGACCAGGTCGTGGGGTGGTCAACAAAAACAATAAAGGAATTTTGAGGGATTAGGTCATGAAAAAAGCGATAGTATACCTGAATCAATTTTTTGGTCAAATCGGAGGCGAAAGCAGTGCAGATCATCTGCCTGAAATCAAAGAAGGAGGCGTTGGGCCCGCTCTGGAGTTGGATCGTCAATTGCAGCATGCCCAGATAACTCATACAGTCGTATGTGGCGATAACTATATATCAGAAAATAAAGAAGACGCCGTAACACAGATATTAAAACTGCTTTCTGATAAAGAGTTTGATATTTTCATTTCCGGACCGGCTTTTAAGGCGGGACGATACGGGCTTGCATGCGGAGCCGTCAATAAAGCCGTTCATGATACTTTCTCAGTACCTGTTTTAACTTCCATGCACACGGAAAATCCGGGTGTGGATATGTATAAGCAGGATTTGATCATCTTTTCCGGTGGCGAAAGTGTCATGTCCATGGTTGAAGATCTCAGGAAGCTCGCAGCATATGCGGATAAAATTTTGACAGATCAACCGCTGGGAACAGCAGAAGAAGAAGGATATCATGTCCGCGGGAACCGCCATCAAATCTGGAGAGAGGACAAGGTGTGTGCGGCGGATCGTGTTGTCGACATGTTGTTGAAAAAGATTCATGATCAGCCCTTTGAGTCGGAATTGCCCATTCCTGAAATGGATCGTGTGCCCATTGCACCGCCGGTATCGGACCTGACGACAGCGCGAATCGCCGTGCTGACCTCCGGGGGGGTTGTTCCTGTGAATAATCCGGATCACATACAATCCGCTTCCGCGACAAGATGGGGCAAATACAGCATTGAGGGGATGCAACGATTAGAAGCAGGTGTTTTCAAAACCATCCACGGCGGCTATGATCCTACGGCAATCAACGCGGACCCCAATAGATGTTTGCCCATTGATGCGTTAAGGGCCTATGAGACAGAGGGGAAGATAGGTCATCTGTATGACTTCTTTTATTCAACCGTGGGAACAGGGGTTACCCAAAGTGATGCCGGCCGAATGGGCAGAGAAATCGTCGCGGATCTGCTCTCTGCCGGTATAGATGCGGTCATAATGACATCTACATGAGGAACCTGTACGCGTTGCGGTGCAACGATGGTCAAGGAAGTTGAGCGTGCCGGTATTCCAATCGTGCAAATGGCAAATTTAGTTCTCGTGGCAAAAAATATTGGCGCAAACAGAATTGTCCCGACTATTTCCATACCCCACCCATTAGGAGATCCGAATACCCCAAAAGAAGAGCAATGGAAATTACGATATCATCGGGTCGGCATTGCTTTGCAAGGATTGATGACCGATATTGAACAACAGACAGTGTTTGACGTGTAACTCGATCATTAAATTAGCGCCCTTTGGGCGGACTGTTAGGTGCTGGGTACTGGGTACTGGGTGCTGGGAAATGGGAAATGGGAAATGGAAATTCCTATACTGTCGAGTTACAAGCATCTTGCGCCCCGGCATCGGCATGGCTTATTCACCCCGGATTTCCGTTAAGATCCGGCGAATCTCCTCCCAAAGCTCATCTTCAAATTCCAGTTCATGCATTGCCATTTGTTCTTCCCAAACATCATCAGGAATGAACGCTTTGAGTTCAAGAATATGATAACTTTTTAACTCAAGAGCCACACCGCCCAGAGTACCAGCATAGCTCGGGTCGCCGTCGTGAAACGTTTTAGCCAAAATCTCTACGGTGGCCGGCTGGTTCAAGCCGAAGACGACGAGCAAGTCAGTGGTGCCATACTTATCGGCTATTTTTTTCACCTCTTCCTGTTCTGCAAGACCTGCAGCGCCTGCTGAAGTTCAGACAAAACAGGCCGTATTCTCATACACGACCTTAGCGCCGGCTGCTTTGAGACAAGTGCTGACTGCTGTAGCAGTAATATCATCCCGTTCTCCGAAAACCCAAATTTTTTTTCCTTTTATCATAATTGCTTCCCCCATCGTCTTGTTTGGTTAACTGTATCTCGATGATCAAAAAACTTGATGATCGAGTGTATCACTTGCCCTGTCATTCACTTTTTGCCCCACTTTTTTGAAAGCCGAGGATTTCGCTCTAAAAAGAAAGAAACACCGTCAAAAAGATTGGTGCATCGATTAAGGAAAAGGCTTGCCTTCGCAAGAAACATGACACGCTCAATATGACCATCCCGCATAGCCTCCATCGCATGGCCAACATAAGGCACAGCCGATGGTATATGTCCCTGGGTTGGCGCAAATCCCGGCATACCAATGGCAGAAATCCAGTCTTTCATCTCCTCTTTCTTCAACTCGTGGGACAAAACTGCCATTGCAGCAATTTTCCGGTAATTTTTTCTAGTAACATCGCCTGACCCCGAGAATTCGGTTATCTCAGGGTTATGTAATTCCGTTGCATACTTATCAATATCGGTAAAACGCAATCCGAGATTCTGTAAAGGCTTCAACAGGTAGGAACGATAAACTGCCTCTTCGGAGGTGCCGGCTCCTATGGTCACATTGCCCACGGCCCCGGATTCAAGCCTGATGATGGGGCTTATTGCATCATCAGACGTAACCAGAAAGGCCATGGATGCAAGGCAATCCTCCAGAAGGGGCAACTTGTTCGTCAAAAAGGCGTTAATCTTCATGCCAAGTTTGGCCAGGGAACCGCCGCCAACGACGACAATTCGTTCATATACCCCGGCCTGTACCAATGAAGCAGCCATGATTAACGCTGCTGCCGGCGCCGCGCAAAAATTTTTGACATCAACACCGGAAGCATTAACACAAGCGCACATTTCACCTATGGCTTTTGCCATACCGCCACCGCCTCGTTGATACCTGTCGCCGCAGGCTTCTTCGCCGCAACTGATGATATAATCAATTTGTTCAGGAGCAATTGCTTCCCTATGCAACAGCCATTTGAGCGCCAATACACCGGATGCTTTGGTACAGAGATTTTCCAAAAGATCATGGGCTTCAAGATTTTCATCGTCTCCCCCTTCAACCCGTTCATCCCTGTGAAAATATCCGTACATTCTTCGCTTATGATATATGGGAAGTGCTGAACCGGAGGGAACTGCCGACATATCCGCGTCTATTTCCCGGATCATTTGATTTGCACCAGCACCAAACAGCGGGTGGGCTTCCAACCTTGTTTTCAGTTGTCTTGTGTGATGTTCATCTGTCTGGAAAAGGGACGGGTTCAATACATCAGCGGACTTAAGCAGAGCAAGGAAAAACTCCTGATCAACAATTTCACCGAATTTACCTATTCGCTTTTCATGTTCCGCCACCATCCCCGCCTGGTGCGAATACCAAGGACGTGGAATTTGGGACAACCTTTCCGGAGAATAGTTTCCCAGAAAGGTCTGATTCGGCGGATAATATGCAGCGTCATGAAAAGAACGAAGCAACCCAGTTATTTTTCCTTCAAGATCGGGATATTTTGCGATTTCCCGGCGCGGTTTTGAACCATAGCGAACAAGATCGGGAACATGGGCTAAACAATATGAACAATTTTTAATAACAGAATAGGATGTCATAGAATTTTTCCTTGTTATTATACTTTATATTATGGCCTTTCTATTCAAATCATGTCAATAAAAATATAGGAATTGGTTTCCATGGCCTTAACATCGGCCGCTGTAGGGGGGGGGGGCAGGCCACCGTACAACGAATAAGGTTAGATTGTGAGAGCGGAGCGAACCACAATCTGAACCGTTTGTTGGACAAGCCCGGTCACACAATATATAGAAAATAGCTTTTTCGGAGCAAGCGCCCCTGATCAGATAATTGTCGGCCAGGACCGGTTCTTTTTCTGAAAAATTGATCTTTGAAATAGATCCATCAGATTATTGAGGCCTTTTGAACGCAAAAAGGCTGTTTTTTGCGCGCAGGTATGCGTTGCCGGAAGAACCGGTTTTGTTTCACGCTCAGTGCTGTGCTGTGCGGATTTGGGATTAGTCAACACCTCCTTTCGACGCGGTTATGCGGGTCAGGCCAGCAAGGGCAGGAGAATTTGTGTTTTAATTATTTTCATCTTTGCACCACAAGTGGGACAGGTGATAAAGGGTCTTTCTTTTTGTCTGTCGGCAAGCATGCGGAGCGGATTGACTCGCAGTACGACCTGAAGAAATTTAATGAGTTTCTTGCTGCAGTGGTGAAGGAATCCATAACACCGGACTCTGCGAAAACCTTTAGGCAGGACATGGCACATGAGCAGATAAAGAAACTTTTCTCCAGTCACGGTCCGGGTTTTGTACTTTTTTGACTTTGCGGGCAGATAGCGAAAGGTCACCATGCCATCTTCGCATCGCAGGATGTCCTTTTCCTGAATAACTCCCCGGTACAAATACCTTCCAAGATAGATGATGGCCTTGTCGCCATTGCCAACGTTTTTGCAATGGGCAATCCACTTTTTGGGGCAATCTCCGGGCAATTTCAGACCTTGATCGACCAAGGCTTCCAGCATTTTTGCCCGAAAGACCTTTGCTAATGCTCTTTCGTTGAAAAGATATCCGGTCTTTTTTTTCCATAAACCTGTCTGCATGTTGATGCTTGCCCCGGGCATGACGATATGAATATGAGGGTGATACTCAAGCTCTCGTGAATGCGTGTGGAGTATGGCAGTGAACCCGGCTTCTCCGCCAAGTTTTTTGTCGTTCAGAGCAAAGGTTTTCAAAGTAGCCTGGACACAATCAAACATCAGGGAATAGACGATTTTTTGGTGCTTCCATGCCAAGGCCCGGAGTTGCTCTGGCAGTGTGAAGGTAATCAGGTAATAGTCTGCCGGGAGCCGTTTGTCCAGCTGATTTTCGATCCATTGCTGACTTTCATGGTTCTGGCAATGAGGGCAGCTTCTGTGGCCACAGGAATGGGGAATATAGCTTCTTTGGCCGCAGTCATGGTTGGTGCATTCTGCCAGCATATGCGGGCCATGCGTCTGCCTGCATTGCTCCATGGCCCAGAGGGCCTTTTGGTGACTGGGTAAGATTAAATTCTTGTATTGCTCCAGAAAACCTTGCTTGAATTTGTTGATTATTGTTGAGATCAGAATCATTTGACACCTCCCCAGGTAATATCGAAGGTATCGGTCAAGGCGTTGACCGCCTTGTGGGCGTTGCTTTCAGTGACGGTGGTCAGGTGGGTATATCTGGAGGTGGTCAGGATACTGACATGCCCAAGGATTTTCTGGAGTTCAACCAGATCTACACCGGATTCCAGCATATGGGTTGCGTAACTGTGGCGCAGGGAGTGGCATGAAATTTTTTTTTAATGTCCAGTTGCCTGACCACAGCCCTCATGGCGGCCTGAATACCGCCTCTATCCAAGGGAGTATCAACCAGATGTGCATTTTTCACCCCCCGCTTCCGGTTAGGGAAGAGGAACTCCGGGTGCCGATGGACAGCCCAAAAGTTTTTCAGGGTCTGCAAGGTCTTTTCCGGCAGGGGAACTAACCTGTCCTTGTTGCCCTTGGCATCGCGGATGTGGACCCGCATGTTAACAGAATCGATATCTCCGGTTTTCAACCCGATCCCTTCGCCAAGGCGCAAGCCCAGGGAGTAGATGGTGAAGAAAAAAACTTTATAACTCAATTGTTGCGTGGTGCAGACTAATTGCTGGAGTTGCTCTACTGAGAGAATATCCGGAATTTTGGTAGTCTTTGGCGGTTTAATCAGGGGGATATCCTCCCAGGGTTTGTCCAGCACGTTGGTGTAAAAGAACTTCAGACCATAGAGATCAAGTTTGACTGCGCTCCAGGAACGCTTTTCGAGCAGGTCGTTGAAATAATCAAGGAGTTGGTCAGCGGTCAGATTATAGATTTGGCAGTCGAAATAGTTACCTATCCGCCTTATAGCCCGAGAGTAGGCTTCAATGGTCTTGGGTTGCAGGCCTGCCAATTTCAAGCACTGGATATGCTTGCGGTAATATTTTTTGAATTGCGGATCATTGGGGATGTTGATGTTCATTGTAACCTCCGTTTTTGAAATAGTTTGTCAATGGCAGATGCGCTTGCATCTTCCTTTCGGGTTTACTACTATGAAAATCCAGAGTTACAATGTAATGATTTTAAATGACTTTAAAAGAGGTGGGTGCAGAGTGCTGGCTGTCTCCGCATAGCGGCTTCGTCCAACGAGGTCAACTACAGAGGAATGGTCGTCAACTACCCCTCGGCTAAAGACCGAGGGGCTTGAAAAAGCCCTAAAGTTGACCAGTCTAAGTGCTTCGAGTACTACGTTAGATCGGAAACAGGTACCCTGGGGTACTCGCCAGCTCCAGGTTCTACGGCAAGTGGTTAAACAGGTTTAAGGGGTTAAGCCGGTGCTGCTTGCGCCAAACCCGGTCATAACATTGACGCGGCAAACATTACCTTGGAAACAAGAGGATTTTTAAATTGAACGTATTTGTTCTGGATACAAACAAAAAACCGCAGAATCCGGTACATCCGGCAAAAGCAAGACTGCTTTTAACAGAAGGGAAAGCCGCAGTTTTCAGACAGTTCCCCTTCACAATCATTTTGAAAGAGACCGTCTTGGACGTGGCATCAAACCCATTGCGGATCAAGATTGATCCGGGCAGTAGAGAGACCGGAATTGCCGTGATTAACGACGATTCCGGAGAGATTGTTTTTGCCATGGAACTGAGACATCGAGGCCAACAGATCAAAAATAATCTGGAATCAAGACGAGCCATCAGAAGATCCCGGAGAAACCGGAAAACGCGATACCGAAAACCGCGTTTTGATAACCGGACCAGGGCGGAAGGATGGCTGCCGCCTTCATTAAAAAGCCGGGTTCACAATATCGAAACCTGGGTCAACCGGTTGTGCCGATTTTGCAATATTCAGGCAATTTCAATGGAGTTGGTTCGGTTTGACATGCAGAAAATACAGAATCCCGAAATATCCGGTGTCGCGTATCAGCAGGGGGAACTCATGGGGTATGAGGTACGGGAATACCTTCTGGAAAAATGGGACAGAACGTGTGCCTATTGCGGAAAAACAGATATCCCATTGGAGATTGAACATATCGTGCCGAGATCGAAAGGCGGTTCCAACAGAGTCAGCAATCTGACACTGGCCTGTACGGCGTGCAACAGGAAGAAGGGGAATAAGTCACTCGAACAGTTCCTTTCAAGGAAACCGCGACTGTTGAAACGAATTCAAAAGCAGTCCAAAGTGCCGCTCAAGGATGCGGGTGCCGTCAACACGACCCGATGGGACTTGTTCCGTACCTTGAAAAAAACCGGACTGCCGGTTGAAACAGGCTCCGGCGGTCTGACAAAATTCAACCGGACGACCAGGGGACTTCACAAAACGCATTGGCTCGATGCCGCCTGTGTTGGGAAAAGCACACCGGAGAAGATGTTTCAGATCGATAAGGCCGTGTTGATTGTAAAGGCAGACGGTCATGGCTCAAGACAGATGTGCAGGGTAAACAAGTTCGGATTCCCCCGGACAACAGCAAAGTCAACTGAGAAAAAAGTCAAAGGGTTTCAGACGGGCGACATCGTAAAGGCGGTTGTTACTTCCGGCAAAAAGGTTGGAACGTACACCGGGCGTGTCGCTGTCAGAAAAAGCGGATCATTTAACATTAAAACAGTGGACAAAACAGTACAGGGCATTAGCTGGAAATACTGCAGGCTGCTTCACGCATCTGATGGCTATTCCTACAATACGACGTGCTAAGGTCCGGTACCTGGACTACTAAATTATTATAAGGAGGGCGGCAATTCCTCTCCTGAGCTAAAGACTCAGGGGTTTCCTTGCCGCATTTTATGAATTTGGATGTGGCGCAGATCCCGGTGAATGTATGTTTGAATCAACCGGTCCTAAATCAAGAATTTGAGCAAACAAGAGTTAGTTTGATTATGGGCCCCCTTAGAAGGCATACATGAATTTAAACCAGAATTTTTCGCCTTTAGGTCTGTTTTCAACGTTGGTATCAAACTGTACTTTTGCGTTGAAAAACATATTTTTGTAGTTGTACTGAATGGCAGGACCAATGGAAAATGCCTTGCCCTTGTTACCGATATCGTCTCCCGAATCTTCGTCATCCGTTGACTGAAGGTAGAGCATACCGTTAAGGCCGAACATCCAGCGGCCGAAGTGCTGTCCAACCGTGTAATCGCAGATGAATTCATGTCCTGTGGTGTAATCGGTGTCTGAATTCTCAAAGTTGATCAGATATTGCAGTTTTGCCGAAATTTCAAACCCCGTGTTACTGATGTAGGTTGGCGCAATAACAGGTGCCACAGTCCAGTAGTTTCGGCCAATCTTAGCCGGATCATCGACACTATATTCTCCCACAGGAAGCCAGATGTCCAGTGCGCCGATAAGATGAAAATTTTTGCTCAGGTGCCAGCCCAGGATCATTGCGGAGACTTCAATATCTCCAAGTCCGGTTGTGGATGCATCATTAAACTCGGTATCAAGAACAGGTATGATGGCGTGCCAGCCGACACTGGCCCCGAACAGGGTCATATCAGAGACATAAATAAAACGGAATGTTGTTCCGGTGACATCAAGATCAAAATCCACAGGCACTTTGTCGCCGTTGCTGTCCATCAATTCGTCTGCAGTGTAATGAAACGCGTAAACAATGGGATAAAACCCCGGGCCGGGCAAGGCCCCGCTCATGAAATCCTCGTTGCCGCCCAGATAGGCGGAACCGCCGTTTTCAGCGGCAAATACACTGTGAATCGAACAAAAAATCATGGCAAGTACAAGTATGAAACTTGAACCTGCCTTAATCGATTTTAACAACTTTTGAGCATACGCATTTCCCCAAAAAATAATTTTCTGCATAAAAGATTGCCTCCTGATATTCTTTATTGATAAATTTTCCCGCCATGATTTAACCAACCGCCTTCATGCTGGCCATTGGGATCATGGTGAGTCCAGTGAATAACGCCACCTTTTGGATTCCACTCGTACTGCCCATAAAAATTTATACCGGCATTATATATCAAATCGAAACCGTCCGCGTCCCCAAGGGCGCAAAGCATACGGCAGCCAGCCGGAAATGGGCAAATCCAAAGGGGATGCCGATAATGGTCAGACAAAGGGCGATCCCGGCTGAGATGTGCGAGATGGCCAGCCATATCCCCGCAAAAATGATCCACAAAATGTTCGCCAGGGTCGTACCGGTTATCACCTCTTCGCCCACAGCCCTGGCATCCACAAGTGTCTTGCCATAGGGAAAGGCGGCAAAGCCTGCAATTCTGAACGCAGCCCAGCCAAAAGGAATGCCCACCACCGTGAGCATCAGAATACAGCCCGTAAGAATCCATAAAAGGCCTGCCGCCCATCCCCCGCCAAGTACAAACCAGAGCAGATTCAATAGAAAAGTCATGGTTCCTCCTGATATTTCAAGCTAAAATCGTTCTCAACTGCTTTATAACGTCATTGCCGGGCCTGTCAAAATAGATCCCGGTGTTTTTGTCCCCGGCCATCCCCCGGATAAACAGGTAAAAGACGCCGCCAAAATGATCCGCATAATGATACTCTTTCAAACGTACCCTTAAATACCTGTCCAGGGCCGCAAGGTAAAGATAATATTGCAGGATGTAATCATGGCTGATCATGGCCGCCGTCAGCGCGGCAGGGTTGTAATCACTGAAACAAGGCCCCAGGTAATTGGACTTGTAATCCAGGATATACCATTGGTTTTCATGACAGACCACAAGATCTATAAATCCTTTTAAAAATCCTTTAAACCCGGAGACCTGCATGGATGAAATCCTGGCGCCGTAACCGGCGATTTTTTCATCTGTTTCAACTGTTTCAAACAGCTGGCCAAGGGCTGACGGGTTAAACCGGTCCAGGGTCATATTAAACTCCATCTCCACCAGCCGGTGGGCCGGCGTAATCTGATCCAGGCAAAAACAATGGCCCCGCCCCGTATCAAGGGGGGCGGATAAAACCCCCTTGACAGCATTGCAGATATCCGCAACAGCCTTTGGCATGGCAAATCCAAACCGGTCAAGATTACTGACAACAGAGGGTTCAATGGTGGCCGGATCGCAGAAATCAATGTCTTCAAACACCTTATGGAAAAAATCGCCTGCCCCCGGACCTTTGGGAAAAGTGGACAGGGGCACAATATCCATGTCAGGGGCGGCATCCGTCAAAAAAAGATCGGGATTGGGCTCCTGCCGCTCCTTTTGCCCGTCCTGCACGGGATCATGGATGTGCCCTGCAGCAAGGGCGGAATAACTTGATATCCGCCATGCAGGGGCAACCTTCCGGGTCATGGTTTTTGGGGTAAACGCACGATCCTCAACCGTTTGCGCATCAAAGAGGCCTTCGGGCAACGTATCCGGTTGCAGCATAATGGCGTCAATGCTTTGGTCTGACCTTGCACACAATTGTTCAAGGTCTGCAAACAGGGACCGGTCTTTACCTGAACCGCCGGGGTGCAAAAGTTGTCCCAGGGCCGAGCCTTCAATGCCGGCAAAATCCCCCCAGTATATCCTGACGCCTGAGGACGCCCGGGTCAGGGCCACATAGAGCAGACGCATATCTTCAGCAACCGCTTCGTTCCGATTCAGCTGCATGGCCCGTTCCCTCTCTTCCGAGCCCAGATCCATCACCAGGGCATGATTGTCTTCCGGGTCATGGAATAGCACAGGGGCATTGGTCGCCTTAACCGTGCGGGCATGCCACAAAAAAGGCAGAAACACAATGGGATATTCAAGCCCCTTGCTTTTGTGGATGGTGACAATGGCCACGGCCCGGGCATCACTTTCCAGGCGCAGTTCATCAGCGGTTGCCTGCCGGGTCTGTTCAAACAGCTGCTTTCGAAACCATTCAATCAATAAAGCAATCTTAGACGGCGTCTCTTTCCCCAGGGTCATGGCAGCCTGGGCCAAAAGCTCTTTTAAATGAAACAAATTGGTGAGGCCCCGTTCATCCATATGGATACAAGGGCACGGCTGGGCATCCGTCTGGTACAAAAGGGCCGTGATCATGGGAATAAAGCCCCGTTCCTCCCAGATCCGCCTGTAGTCTGCAAACCGGTCCTGCCAGGTCCCTGCAAGGGTGTCGTCGGTATTCATACGCCTTAAAAACGCCTCATTGGCCTGGTACACGGAAGAGACCAAAGCCGCCTTGATCAGACTCATATCTCCGGGACGATTCACGGCACAAAGGATGTCATAAAGCTCCTGGGCCTGGATGGCATCGAACACCGACCCGGTTTTGGATAAAAAGCAGGGGATACCGCGGTTAACAAGGGCCTTTTGTACCGCTTCGGCCTGGACATTGGTGCGCACCAGCACGGCCATATCCCCCGGCGTCACAGGACTTATCCCGTTTTTATCATCCGGAGTCTCTTTGTCCAACAGACGAATATCAGTATCCTTTAAAAGGGAAAGTATATCCTTTGCAAGGATGTCCAATATAAGATTCTGGGCATCGGATTTATTGATTACACCGTTTTTGTTACAGGGTACCCCTTGTGTGTCCAAAACCAGAAAAGTTGTCGGCGGAACAGGAATACCGTTGCAGACCAGCCGGTTAACCGCGGTTTCAGGTGTTCCCACGGGTAAAAAAGGAATGAGTTCGAATCCGAACGGATTCTTTTTTGATGAAAAAATGGTATTCACAGCCCGCACCATGGCCGGTGCGGAACGATAATTTTTTGTCAGGGTAAAGCCTTGGTCGCAGGCCTTGGACGCCGTCATATAGGTAAAAATATCACCGCCCCTGAACCCGTAAATCGCCTGTTTGGGATCGCCGATCATGAAAAAAGCCGTACCCGGGTCCGTGAACAGAATGGAAAAAATTTTGTACTGGCCCGGGTCCGTGTCCTGAAACTCATCAATAAGGCAGGCATGGAACCGTTTTCTCACAGCTGTTTTCAACGCATGGCCGCCCGGGCCGTCCAGGGCGGTGGCAAGATCATTGATCAGATCATCAAAAAAACAGACGCCCTGCCCCTGCTTCATGGTCGCCAGGGCGGCGGCATAATCATCAAGAAACAGATATTGTAATGCAATCAGGTTTGCCGCCATGGATCGAGACAGGTCAAGCAGGTGTTCGCATAAGTCAAAAAAAACATGGCTCGGCGGGGTATGACCGGTTTTTGTCTTTTCCGTCAGCCGGGTCCGGGTAAATTTATACAGGGCATCGCCCTTTTCGTTCATATCAAACAGCAGGTCCGTGCCGGGATTTTGTTCAAATTTATTTTGACAGGCATCCAGCCAGTTGGACAGATTTTTTTTATTATAACTTCGTTTATCTATCCCGGCATGGTGCTGGATCAGATTTCGAACCTCTTCCAGTTCACGGTTCAAAATTTTTGCTGCTGACTTGACGGTCTTTCTGTAATCATCCCAGATTTCCTGAAACGCAGGCGGTTCCGGCACCACCCTGATTTCCGGCCGGGACGCGGCCTGGACAAGACCCTTGGCAAAAGTGTCCGGGGTCATATTGTTCCGGTCCAGAAAAGATAAAAATAATGAATCCAGATGATTGATGCGGCCTGAAAAAAAATCCCGGACCACCTGGTCAACAAAGTTCCGGTTATCTGTCATCAGTTCAATGTCAAAATGGGCATTGCTTTCAAAGGCATTTTCCCTGAGCACGGAAAAACAGAACGCGTGAATGGTCATAATCGCGGCCTGGTCAAAACAGGTCACCGCAAGACGCAGCCGTCGACGGATTTGATCCGCATCGCTTTGTTGTTGCAGAAAATCGGTAAGATCGTCTGCCGCGTATTCGTCACTCGCCTGGCCGGAAAGAACCATCAGACAGTGTACCAGGCGTTTGCGGATTCTTAATTTCAACTCTGCGGCCGCTGCCTCGGTAAATGTCACCACCAGGATGGATTCCACCTGATATCCCATGGCCACCAGCCGGACGAACAGGGTGGTGATGGTATATGTTTTTCCGGTTCCGGCACTGGCCTCGATCAGACTGATCTTTTCAAGATCCAGGGCAAAGGGATCAAGGGGCAACGGCGAGGCAGGTTTGTTCATGAGATTAAATGCTCCAGCATGGGCCTGTACACGGCAAGACCGGCATCCAGCACCCCGGAATGTTCAAGGGCCAACGGATCTGAAAAGGGGTTGTCCTGCCCGAAAACAAGGGTTGTGTAGCGATTAAAACTTTCCCCGGTTGAACTGAAATTGTTGCGCCACAAACCGGCGCATTTGCTTAAGGCCTTTGCCAGGGATGGTGTTGACAGGTCATAGTCCCGTGAGGATAGATCCAAAACCAGCTGGAAACAAAGATCGGCAAAAAAGGGAAAAATCCTCGCCTTTCCATCCAGGTAATCTCCGGCCAGGTCCCGGAGCAACGCCTGGGCACGGCTCTTTTCTGCAATAGCGTAAAATTCAAATTTCACCGCAGGCTTGCGGCTTTGGGGATCCTGCCCCACCATCACGGTGGGGCCGGGGTGGTCTTCAACACACGCATACGCCAGGTGTATGATCCACTGGGTCAGCAGCCGGGATGGATTCAATCTGCCAAAACCAGCCACGGCCCGGCCCTGGTCATACACATCGGTCACTCGGCCTGTGATGCAGCAGGCATCTGTTTGTAAACAGATCTCAAGTGTGCGTGGCTCCCCGTCAGGGCATTCATTTTGGGCCAGATGCGTGACAGGTTCTGCCAGATCATTGATTCTGGCCCATTCCTGTTCTCCTTTTTTTCCAAAAGGCAGCCGGCCCTGGGCCTTTACCATGGGGTAAAGATTCAGTTTTTTGCGGTTTGAAACCGCCAGGGAACCCAACTGATAAAGACTCCTTCCGGAGAGCCTGAAGGGTTCGCGTTCATCGGTCTCCTCTCCCGGTTCAGGATAACTTACGCCCAGGGTACCGGTGACATAATATTGAACAGGATGCCTGAAAAATGCAATGAGATCGGCAAGTGCAATCATTGGCGCCTCTTCTGACACCTGGTGTTGCAGGACGTTATCACCCGTCGGGTTCCGGAAATAAGAATCAGGGACCCCGGCCGCCTTATCTCCATGTCCATTGTTTCCATTGTTTCGGGTGCGCCGGCTGCTGCAGATCCGGCACTGGGCATTTGAATAGGAAAAATAACCCGGCACGCCGGTATTTGAAAAATAGACCGGGCTGAACGGGTGCAACGGATGGGTAAACTGCCATTGGAACCCCTGGGGAAATATAAAGCTGTTTTCAACGGTATCGATTAGTTCCGCCACAGGAGAGGCCACGGGAACAGGCGTGTTATCACTGATGTGCATGCCGGTATAGGTAATAATAAGCCGAAGACGTGCGCACAACAACGCCTCCAGAAAAAGCTCACAATCCTCCAGGCGATCCTGTTCGTCCCCGAGCCGGGGGTATTGGCGGATCAGGTCAAAGCCGGGGGAGCTGCCGGTCCTGGGAAAACTTTGGGCATCCATTCCCATCAGGCAGACAAGCTTGAACGGGATGCTGCGCATGGGCATCAGATTACAGAACGTGATCCCCCCGGCGAGGAAACTGCCCTGGGAAATATTCACATCAAGCTTGGCCGTCAGGGCCAGGCGAACGGCGGAAAAAGAGACCTGTCGTTCAAATTCAGCCTGATTCGCCTCTTTTTCCATATCATCCAGGGCATTGAGCAACACCGCCATATCCCCGTCATTACCAAGATCCTTTACCAGCATATCCGCAATAATAGTCCGGAACCGGGTGGCCCACGCCTGGACCGTGCCGGGGGAATCCATTAATTCCAGGGCCTTGAACAAAGAATGAATAAAATGGGCGCATTTTCCTAAAATTTCCCCTTCAAGCCCTTCAATCCCATCACAGGGAAGCACATCATTGACAAACACGGCACTTGCTTCGGGCAGGGCAAATCCTGTCATGAGCCGATTCAGGCCAAAGGTCCAGGAGTTGTGTTCATAGGGCTGACCCAGAATCTTGTGGCGATGGGCACCATCCTTGCCCCACAAAATTCCGGCTGCGTCAAACAGGGCGGAAACAACTTCCTGGTCTCCCATGGTCAGGCCGAATTTATCCGCAATGACAGGGCAGGATAAAAGTCCCATGATCTTTGATTTTTCAAGACGTGTCTCTTTTATCTCAAGGATATTTAAAAAGGCTGAAATAGTTAAGGACTCAGAACGGCGGCGGCGATCCGACACGGTAAAGGGCAATGCCGGCGACTGGGAAAATACGGCCTCCAGAAAAGGGGCAGAGGCCTCAATGTCGGGCATCATCACCACCACATCATGGGGGCAGAGGCCGGGATCATTGTTGAACGCATCCAGGATCAGATCCTTTAGTACCTGGGCTTCGCGCATGGGGGAATGGCAGGCATGGACGGCCAGGGAATTATCGCCGGGTGAAATGGCCATGGGGGCATCCGTCCTGCCTCTGCCCCGCCAGACAAGGTTCAGGATATCGGACTGGATCACGCTGAGCATATCGGTAACGCCCAGTTCAACCGGGTCAGCAAACAGGTCGCCCATGGGCTCGTCATAGTCAAAATTTTCCAGAAGTCCCTGGGTCTCCCGGCTGCTTTGACCCAGGGCACCAAGCAGGGGATTACCCTCTTCCGGCAGCTCTGAAAGGGCCTTATTTTTCAATGCGGCCTTTTCCTGTTGCCGGGGCGAAGGCAGATCAAAATAAAATTGATGGGTCGGCGTGAGCAGAAACAGAAAAACATCCATGTTCCGGCCCAACCGATTAAAAAGATTTAAAAAAAACGGGGGCATGGCAGAGATCCCGAACAGGGAGATGCGCCGGGGCAAAGCCATGGGATTGACGGCCCCGGATTCAAGTGCGGCAATACAGGCCTGCATCTGGTCGGGCAAAGAGATGCCTTTATTGATCAAGTCCTGCCACAAAGCAGCCTGCCATAAGGCATGGGGATCTTCAAATGCCTGGTTATCTCCCCTGCCCCAGGCTGCCAGCATGTCCGGACGATATACCTGGTAATCATCCAGAACGACGGCGATCCTGCGGCTTAACGCCATGGCCTTGGTGCCGGTGTCGTCGTGTTCAAGGTAAGTTTCAGGCCCCCAAAGGCGGCTGTCTGATTGGTTCGATTTTGATGCTTTGGTCATCAATGCATCCAGCACGGCCCAGGCCATCATGTCCCGGTTCAGAAAACCCGATTCCGTCAGGCCTGCCCCCTGGCTTTCGCAGCTGTGTTCCCGGATATATTCAAGCATCTGCCGGGGAAACATAAAGCGCACATTGGCGCATATCCCGAAATGCCGGGCGATCACCTGGGAAAGCCATTGTTTCATTCCCCGGGATTGGATGCCGATGAATTCGGGGGAAAGGGGATTGCCGGGGGTATCGCCGATTACGGTACAAAGGGCCCGGGCCAGATTTTCCATGCGGTTGCTTTTGATCAGATTGAGCATGGCACTGTTCCCAGGGAAATTACACGCCCCCAAATTCAGTGATACTGAACACAGGACAACCGGGGATCTGATCCCGGCCCTTAAGATCAGGCAGTTCCACAACAAAGGCACATTCCAGCAGATCAGCCCCTAGCTGCTTTACCAGTTTGACCGTGGCCCCCACAGTGCCGCCGGTTGCAATGAGATCGTCCATAATAACCACTTTTTCACCGGGGGCAACAGCATCTTCATGCATTTCAAGGGTGTCATCTCCATATTCAAGACTGTAGCTCTGCGCAATGGTCTTGTGGGGCAGCTTTCCTTTCTTACGCACCGGGACAAAACCGATACCAAGGCGATAGGCCACCACAGCACCAAACACAAAGCCCCTGGCATCAATACCCACCATCTTGTCAAGATTCTTGTCCTTATAGCGGTCGTAGAAGATATCACAAGAATAACTAAATGCTGCGGGGTCCTGCATCAATGTGGTCAAATCCCTGAAAACAACGCCATCTATGGGCCAGTTCGGAATGCTTCTGATGTTCTGCTTTAAATCCATTTTGTGTTGTTTCTCCTAATTTACAAGAATTGGCTTTATATTTTTTCGGATTGAGCCAGGCTGTGAATAGAGCAACTCAGCCCATGGCGGTTATTTGTGAAACAGCCTTGATAAACAGTTGTTTGACATTATCCGCGTTTTTGTTGAACACTGATAAAATCTCATCCCAGGTGACCGGGGCTTCATCCTGTTTCCAGCAGTCATAATCGGTGGCCATGGCCACGGCGGCATAAGGGATACCCGCCTCATTGGCCAGCATGACCTCTGGTGCTGTAGACATATTGATGACATCCGCGCCCCACAGCCTGAACATATTGGATTCCGCCACGGTTGAAAACCGGGGGCCTTCAATGGTAACCACACATCCTTTGTCATGGGCGTTCAATCCCAGATCCATGGCGGATCTGTAGAGTACATTGCATAGAAACTCATCAAAGGGACGGGCCATGGCCGTATGCACCGCGCCCTTTTCAAAAGAATCGGCAAAGGTATTTTTACGAAACCGGGTAAAATCAATGAACTGATCCAGGATCACAAAATGCCCCCGGTCGATTTCCTGCTTCAGGCTGCCGCAGGCTGTTGTGGCAATAATATGTGTGGCACCGGCCTGTTTCAGGGCATATATATTTGCCCGGTTGTTCACCTGGGTGGGGCTGTACTGGTGCTTGCGGCCGTGTCTTGCCAGAATCAGTACCTGGGTGTCGTTGATCAGACCGGTCATGATATCTGATGACGGTGGACCATAGTGGGTGTCTACCTCAATTTTTTCACAATTTTCTAAAATATCAGGGTCATCCAGTCCTGACCCGCCAATAATGCCGACCCGTATCATGGTCAATTCTCCTAAAATAAAAACAAATCAAACCGACATTTGCGCTATCATAAATCTCATAAGATATTCAAGCACGAATTTATCAAAAGATTGAATCAAGATTTTTTTTGTCGGACATATTCTTGAAAATTCATGGTCTTATAACTTTGGGTATGAATATACTGCAAAATTGAAAGCAACTGATCCGCACCAACAAATCCGGGGAGGGTATTGATTTTTTTCCCGTTTGCGTCCAGGAACCACAGGGTTGGAAGCCCTCGAACGCCCCATTGCTGGGCCAGTTTCTGTCGTTTGTCCGTATCCACGCCAATACTGACAAAATGGTCGTTCAGGTAGGCTTTGATCCGGTCATCCGTGAAGGTTTCCCGTTTTAATTTAACACAGTATCCGCACCAGGCCGCATGGAAATAAAGAAAAATGTTTTTATCCTGTTCCCCGGCCAGGGCCATGCCCGGGGTGTAATCATTCCAGGCAATATTTTTGGGGGCTGCCATTGATAAATTTTGAGAGGCTTGATCTCCAACAGCAGGCGGTTCAACATTTACCTGGGTGACCTGGGCACCCAAATCCGCCACGGGCCGGTTGTATAGATATATTCCACCCAGCACCAGCACCACCAGTATCCCCACCAGAATATTTTCTTTTCTCATTTTGAATCCTTTTTAACCAAATAAACCAATTTCAAAAAAATTAAAATACCACAAAACCAATGGATAAAAAAGATGATAAATTTTAAACACATATAACTATAAATTAGCGCCCTTTGGGCGGACTGTTGGGTGTTGGGTGCTGGGTGCTGGGTGCTGGACATTCCTATACTCTTAAATTAGTTTGGCAATTTACATACCAACTTCAGTCGGAAAACGGCTTTACAGTAAACGTCATAATTGATAGGCATAATATTGTCAACTACCCCTCGGCTTAAAGACCGAGGGGCTTGAAAAGGCCCCAAAGTTGACCAGTCTAAGTGCTTCGAGTACTACGTTAGATCGGAAATAGGTACCCTGGGGTGCTCGCCAGCTCCAGGTTCTACGGCAAGTGGTTAAACAGGTTTAAGGGGTTAAGCCGGTGCTGCTTGCGCCAAACCCGGTCATAACATTGACGCGGCAAACATTACCTTGGAAACAAGAGGATTTTAAAATTGAACGTATTTGTTCTAGATACAAACAAAAAGCCGCAGAATCCGGTACATCCGGCAAAAGCAAGACTGCTTTTGACAGAAGGGAAAGCCGCAGTTTTCAGACAGTTCCCCTTCACAATCATTTTGAAAGAGACCGTTTTGGACGTGGCATCAAACCCGTTGCGGATCAAGATTGATCCGGGCAGTAGAGACACCGGAATTGCCGTGATTAACGACGATACCGGAGAGATTGTTTTTGCCATGGAACTGAGACATCGAGGCCAGCAGATCAAAAATAATCTGGAATCAAGACGAGCCATCAGAAGATCCCGGAGAAACCGGAAAACGCGATACCGAAAACCGCGCTTTGATAACCGGACCAGGGCGGAAGGATGGCTGCCGCCTTCATTAAAAAGCCGGGTTCACAATATCGAAACCTGGGTCAACCGGTTGTGCCGGTTTTGCAATATTCAGGCAATTTCAATGGAGTTGGTTCGGTTTGACATGCAGAAAATACAGAATCCCGAAATATCCGGTGTCGCGTATCAGCAGGGGGAACTCATGGGGTATGAGGTACGGGAATACCTTCTGGAAAAATGGGACAGAACGTGTGCCTACTGCGGAAAAACAGATATCCCATTGGAGATTGAACATATCGTGCCGAAATCGAAAGGCGGTTCAAACAGAGTCAGCAATCTGACACTGGCCTGTACGGCGTGCAACAGGAAGAAGGGGAATAAGTCGCTCGAACAGTTCCTTTCAAAGAAACCGCGACTGTTGAAACGAATTCAAAAGCAGTCCGGCGTGCCGCTCAAGGACGCGGGCGCCGTCAACACGACCCGATGGGACTTGTTCCGTACCTTGAAAAAAACCGGACTGCCGGTTGAAACAGGCTCCGGCGGTCTGACAAAATTCAACCGGACGACCAGGGGACTTCACAAAACGCATTGGCTCGATGCCGCCTGTGTCGGGGAAAGTACACCTGAAAAGATGTTTCAGATCGACAAAACCGTGTTGATTGTAAAGGCAGACGGTCATGGCTCAAGGCAGATGTGCAGGGTAAACAAGTTCGGATTCCCCCGGACAACAGCAAAGTCAACTGAGAAAAAAGTCAAAGGCTTTCAGACGGGCGACATCGTCAAGGCGGTTGTCACTTCCGGCAAAAAGGTCGGAACGTACATCGGGCGTGTCGCTGTCAGAAAAAGCGGATCATTTAACATTAAAACAGTGGACAAAACAGTACAGGGCATTAGCTGGAAATATTGCAGGCTGCTTCATGCATCTGACGGCTATTCCTACAATACGACGTGCTAAGGTCCGGTACCTGGACTACTAAATTATTATAAGGAGGGCGGCAATTCCTCCCCTGAGCTAAAGACTCAGGGGTTTCCTTGCCGCATTTTATGATTTTTGGGCCTTGATCATCCTTTCGACCACGTATTGAGTCGGGGCGGACTCCATATCTGCCCTGTTCAGGGCGAATATGGATCAGGGCGGATTTTATTGTTTCCATGGCCCTAAGTGCCTTCAAATAAATCCCGGTACCGGTTTCTTTGCCAAAGGAAATACAGATGCCTTCTTTTTTATTTAGACTGATGCGTGTGCTTGTTGTTTTGTTGTTTGCCGCAGGTGTGGCTTTGTGGCTGTTTGTTGCCAGGGAAAAACCTCAAAAGAAGGAAATGGCGGACACGCCGCCAAAAGTGTTATGTGTTCCGGCAGTATCGGGCACTTATGATATGATTGTTGAAGCCTTTGGGACGGTTACCCCCCGAAACAGTGTAAAGCTATCCATGGAGGTTGCCGGCCGCATTGATTATATCCATCCTGATTTCCGGGAAGGCGCACGCATTCGTAACGGTGAAATTCTTTTGCGTATTGATCAGCGAACCCTTGTCCTTAATGAGAAAAATGCCCGGGTTCAGGTGGTTCAGGCCCAGGCTGATATTGATCTGCTTGAACAGGAAGCCTTGAATTTAAAGGCAGATGCCGGGCTTGCCCGCTCTAACCTGCAGCTAACCGCCAAGGAACTGGAACGGGTCAGGGCATTGGCTGAAAATCAGTTTGCGTCTAAAACCAGTTTGGATCAGGCGAGACAACAGTATCTGTCCGCAAAAAATCAGTTGCAGCAAATCACCAATGCCCAGGCGCTTGTCCCTTCACGCATGGCCTTGAAAAAATCGACCCTGGCTTCGGCCCGGTCTGCGCTTGAAACGGCTTCTCTGATGCTTGAAAAATCTCAAATTAAAGCAGACTTTTACGGCGTTGTGATGACGAAACAGGTCCAGGTTGGGGAATATGTTCATCCGGGCCAGGTGCTTGGGGTTATATATGAAAAAGATGCCCTGGATGTTGATATCCGCATTCCCCTTGAAGAACTTCAATGGTTGGGTTCTGTTTTTAAAGACGGGGGACGCCCCCAAGTAAATTTGACCATCGCCAATCTGGACGGCGGACGCTCTCTGGTATGGCCGGGCCATGTGGCCGGAATTAAAGCCGCTGTTGACGAAAAAACCCGGACCATGCCCATGACTGTTGAAATCGGCGCCCTTGATGTCAAAGACCCTTTGATGCTGCTCAGGCCCGGTGTCTTTGTCAGATGCCGTGTTAAAGGGGAACAAAAGGAAAACCTCTTTAAAATCCCGCGAACGCTCATGCGCTCCCCGGATACCCTGTATCTGGCACGGGAAAATCATCTTGTGATTAAAAAGGTCAACGTTATTCGTCGGTTTGAAGAAGATGTTTATATCGCCAGGGGTCTGGCCCCCGGTGACCTGATTATTAAATCTCCTTTGCCCGGGGCTTTGAACGGTATGGCTATCACCGTTCAAAAGGCCGGAGACGACCGATGAAACCCCTGGGAAAATGGTCAGTGGAACACCGGGTCACGGTGAACCTGGTTATGGTGTTTCTGATCGTGGCCGGAATGTTCACGGCCATCAATATGAAACGGGAGATGTTCCCACAGTTTTCTTTGGATATGATCAGTATCTCCGTGGATTATCCGGGGGCTTCCCCTGAGGATGTGGAAGAGGGTATCTGCATTAAAATTGAAGAGCAGCTCAAAAGCCTTGAAGATATCAAAACCATGTATTCCGCTGCAGTTGAAGGGCATGGCGTGGTGACGCTGGAGCTTGATGCCGGCACGGACATCACCGATAAGCTCAATGAGGTTCGAACCGAAGTTGATTTGATCGATTCTTTTCCCACCCAGGCCGAAGATCCTGTGGTGATTGAGATTAAAAACAATGAGCCCGCAATTTATGTGGCTGTTTACGGTGATGTGGCCGAACGTATCCTTAAACAGACCGCCGACAAAATCAGGAATGACCTGGTCGGTTTTGACGAGATCTCCTTGGCAGAACTTATGGGGGTCCGGGAGTATGAAATTTCAGTAGAAATTTCCGAAGATAATTTGCGCAAATTTTCTCTCTCTTTTGATGACGTGGTGCGTGCCGTGGGTTCTGGAAGCCTTGAGCTGCCTGGCGGACTGATTAAAACCAGCGGCGGCGAGTTTCTAGTCCGGGCCAAAGGCAAACGGTATACCGGTGCTGAATATGAACAGATTCCTCTGGTGACAAGGGCTGACGGCACTGTGGTCCGGCTCGGGGATGTAGCCCGGGTGGTTGACGGATTTGAGGACCAGGATCTCCAATCTCGTTTTAATGGACAACCGGCTGCCATGGTGGTGGTGGAGCGCACCAGTTCCCAGGACACCATTGCCATTTCCAACCGGGTACTCGCCTATATTGACAATGTCCGGGATGATCTGCCCAAAGGAATCCGTCTTGGACACTGGTACAATATAGCGAATATGGTCCAGGACCGCATTGATCTTTTGTTGAAAAACGGAATCCAGGGCATTGTTCTGGTGTTTGTGGTACTGGCCCTGTTTTTGGATTTAGGCCTTGCCTTCTGGGTGGCCTCGGGCATTCCCATTACCTTTATGGGTGCGTTTCTTTTTCTGGAGTACATTGGTGCGTCAGTAAATATGCTCTCTTTGTTCGGGTTTATCATGACCCTGGGTATCCTTGTGGATGACGCTATTATTGTGGGGGAAAATGTGTATACCCACTATGCTGCCGGTAAAACCGCCAAGCAGGCTGTCATGGCGGCCATGGAACAGGTGGGGGGGCCTGTGGTTATGGCCGTGACCACCACCATCGTGGCGTTTTCGCCTTTAATGTATATCACCGGCATCATGGGAAAATTCATCGCTGTCATGCCCCAGTCCGTGATCTGTATTCTTTTCATATCCCTTATTGAGGCCTTTTTTATCCTGCCGGCGCACCTGGAAGGCACCCTGTCCCACTCATCTGCAGGTGGCCGCAGGCCAAGGATTTACAAGGTGCTGTTTTTCTGGGTCCACTGGCTCAAAAAAGATATCGCCTATATTCACGGCATTCTGAGAATTCGGATGGAAAAAGGACTGAATCGCGTCATCTACGCCTATTATCTTCCAATATTGCGCTATTGTATTAAAAACAAATATTTTACCCTGGTCCTGGGTGTGGGGTGCCTGATCATCAGTTTAGGGTTGATTGCCGGTGGGCATGTCCCGTATACTTTTTTTCCGAAAACTGATTCTGACTGGATGCTTTCAGAAATTGTATACCCTTTGGGCACCCCTTTTGATACGACTCAGAACACTATTAAACAGATTGAAGCCGGTGCGTTTAAACTTAACGATTATTTCAGGGACCGGGTTGAGGATAAAAAAGATCTGATTGTAAATACGTTTTCCCTGGTAGGGGTTATACCACGACGGGATTGGAAAGAGGGGGTGTCCGGCGGGCATTGCGGTCAAGCCTGGATCGAGATCTTACCAGCTGCAAAACGTCCGGATATCCTGGCTTCGGAGGTAACGGCCAAATGGCGGGAATTCACCGGTGATATTCTTGGGGCGGAACAATCCTCATTTACCATTATTGGTGGCGGTCCCGGGGGTAACCCTATTGAAATCCGTCTGCACGGCAGTGAGCTTTCCCAAATGAAAGCGGCAGCCCAGGTTCTTAAGCAGGAGATTGCATCCTATCCAGGCACCTTTGACATTACCGATGATTTCCGGTCCGGAAAGATGGAAAAACAGATCTATATCCGGCCGGGTGCTGAATCTTTAGGCGTGACCATGGCCGACATCGCCACCCAGCTTCGCCAGGGCTATTATGGTGATGAAGTCCTTAAAATTCAGCGGGGCAAAGATGATGTCAAGGTCATGGTCCGGTATGCCAAGCAGGAGCGGGAGACCGAATCCAGCATAGACCGGTTTCGCGTACGGACAAAGGACAACCGGGAAATACCCTTGAACCAGGTGGCCCGCATTGAAACCCAGAGAGGATACGCCACAATTAAGCGGGTAGACAGGCACAGGGTAATCACAGTGACTTCCAATCTTGATGAGGATATTGCCAATGCCCGGAATATTGTAAATGACTTAAGTAAAAACTTTCTACCCGACATGATCAAACGCTTTCCCGGGGTTGACTATGACCTTGAAGGCCAGGCCAAGCGCAGCAAGGAGTCCATGGACAGCTTGATGAAAGGATTTATTGTGGCAGCCATGATTATCTTTCTGCTTTTAGCAAGCCAGTTTCGTTCCTACAGTCAGCCGTTTATTATTATGACCGCGATCCCTTTTGGTCTGATCGGGGCCATTGTCGGCCATTTTATAATGGGTTTGGATATTACCATGATTTCGATTTTCGGCATTGTGGCGCTCTCCGGTGTTGTGGTCAACGACTCCCTGATTCTCATTGATTTTATTAATGTTGAAGTCGCTAAGGGAACAGGGGTGTTTGAGGCTGTGGTCAAGTCCGGTGAAACCCGTTTCCGTCCTGTGATTTTGACCTCTTTCACCACTGTGGCAGGTCTTGCCCCGCTTTTAACGGAAACAAGTTTCCAGGCCAAATTTCTTATTCCCATGGCCGTCAGTATCAGTTTCGGTCTGGTTGCCGCCACGTTGCTGACCCTGATTTTTGTACCGGCTCTGTATGCAGTGATTCATGAATGGACCTTACTTTTAACAGGCGGATCAGATGTACCCTGAGATTAATTATCTTCCCGGTGGGGGCAGTCATCCATGTTTTTAATAAAGGCCTGGAATTTTTTAAAGGTGGATGTGTCCATGGCATGCTCCATGCGGCATGCGGTTTCGTCAGCCTTTTGTTCATCCACACCGATAAAGCGGATCAGAAAATCCTTTAACATAATATGGCGCTTTTCAATTTCTTTTGCTATTTTTTCACCTTTGGGTGTCAAGGTTACATAGCCGTAGGGTTCATAGTTAATTAATTCCTGGGCCGCCAGTTTTTTGAGCATTCCGGTGACGGAGCCCCGTTTGATGTCAAGCCGTTCGGCAATATCTTTTGACCGGGCAACTGTATTGGTTGTCTGAAGTTGAAGTATGGTTTCAAGATAATCTTCCAGGCTTTCGGATAGGTCAAGTGATTTTGTCATAAAAAAACCCCTTTAGGTATTTTGACTGGGTCAGCACATGGCTTGCCGAAACAAGCCCAAGCTCGTCAGGCATAGGTGTCTGACCTTATCTCCGGTTGATCTTTAACATTTATTATAATGAAGCGTCTTGATAAGTTTATCAATATATTTTTTAAAAGATTTAAAAAAAATTAGGCATTGTCTTTCATTTTACAAGCCAAATCTAAAGTGTTGTCAGAGCGTAAAATTTGATTATAGTATTAGAACATGTTGTTGCGAACTTTACCAGAAAACAATAACTTTTCATGATAGAGGTAAACCCATGAGCGATGATTCCAGACCCATTACGCCCGAGATTGTAACAGAAGAGGAAGAGGCAAAGGAAAACAACGGCGGGTTGATTACCCAGAGCACAAAACCTAAATTTTTGTATCTGGTTCCTATCACCGGACGTCCCCATCTGCCGGCACAGGTCCAGCCGTTATTTGTCAACAAGAAGCGCTGGGAAGAAACTTTGACCAAATCAGCCAAAGAGAACCAGGGGCTTTTAGGGCTGACATATTTCAGTGAAGTCAAGGGAAAGTATGTATATAAAGAAGATTTTCCCGAGATCGGATGTGTGGTACGCATGCTCAATCTCCAGGAGGTGGATGGCAACCTGCAATTCATTGCCCAGGGCCTGGAACGGTTTAAGATAAAAAAGTTTCTGTCCGACAAGCCGCCCTTTGTCGCGGAGGTGGAATATTTCCCTGAATCCAAGGATGATGAGGATAAGGTTAAGGCCTATGCCATTTCCATTATTTCAAATATCAAGCAGCTTTTATCCTTGAATCCGTTATATTCCGAAGAGCTTAAGCAGTATCTGAATCGGTTTTCACCGGACCAGCCGTCGCCCTTGACTGATTTTGCGGCAGGCATTACCACGGCGTCCGGGGATGATTTGCAGGATATCCTTGAAACCGAATCCATTCTGGACCGGATGAAAAAGGTGATGCTGCTTCTGCAAAAGGAAATTGAGATCGCCAAGCTGCAGACAAAAATCCAGAAGGACATCAACACCAAGGTGGATGACAATAAACGTAAATTTTTTCTCAAAGAGCAGCTTAAGGCCATCCAGAAAGAGCTTGGTATTCAAAAGGATGACAAAACATCTGATGTCGATAAGTTCAAAGAGCGATTTGAAGAACTTGACCCGCCGGAACATGTGATCAAACGCTTTGCCGAGGAAATTGAAAAACTGTCTGTGCTGGAAACCGGGTCTTCAGAATACGGGGTGACCCGTAACTATCTGGACTGGGTCACCTCTTTTCCCTGGGGGGTATATTCCGAAGACAATATTGATATAGCGCGGGCCGAAAAGGTGCTTGACCGGGACCATGCCGGGCTCTCCGATGTCAAGGAGCGGATCATCGAATTCTTTGCCGCAGGCGTGTATAAAAAGGATATTTCAGGGTCCATCATTTTGTTTGTGGGACCGCCCGGCGTGGGAAAAACCTCCATTGGCAAGTCCATTGCCGAAGCCCTGGGCCGAAAGTTTTATCGGTTTTCATTAGGGGGAATGCGTGACGAGGCCGAGATCAAGGGGCATCGACGTACCTATGTCGGGGCACTGCCCGGCAAAATGGTCCAGGCACTGAAAGATACGGCCGTAGCCAATCCTGTGATCATGCTTGATGAGGTTGATAAGATAGGGGCATCCTACCAGGGAGATCCTGCTTCGGCATTGCTGGAAGTGCTGGATCCCGAACAGAATTCCGCATTTTTGGATCATTATCTGGATCTTCGCATTGATCTGTCCAAGGTGCTGTTCATCTGTACGGCCAACACTTTAGACACCATCCCGCCCCCCTTGCTGGACCGTATGGATCGTATTAAGTTAAGCGGGTATATCACCTCCGAGAAACTGGAGATCGCCAGAAAGCATCTGTGGCCCAAGCTTTTGAAACGAAATAAGCTCAATGCGTCCACCATCACCATCACCGACCCCACCATCCGGCATCTCATTGAGGGCTATGCCCGGGAAGCCGGGGTTCGTAACCTTGAAAAGTCTTTGAACAAGATCATTCGCAAAAGTATTGTCAAGATTTTAAAGGAGGATAAAGAGAAAATTCAGATCAACATCAAGTCCCTGGAAGATCTGTTGGGACCCCCCATATTCACCTCCGAAAAGCAGATGAGCGGCGTAGGCATTGTGACAGGTCTTGCCTGGACCGCCATGGGCGGTGCTACGTTGTCCATTGAGGCGGTGAAGGTGCATGGAAAAAGTGCCGGATTCAAGCTGACCGGAAAGCTTGGGGACGTGATGCAGGAATCCGCCTCCATTGCGCTTTCCCATGTGCGCTCGTCATCAAAACATTACGGTATCAGGGATGACTATTTTGATGAGGCCTTTATCCATATCCATGTGCCCGAAGGGGCTACGCCCAAGGATGGTCCCAGTGCCGGTATCACCATTGCCACAGCCATTGTGTCCCTGGCGTCGGGGCGGCAGATTAAAAGACCTTTGGCCATGACCGGCGAGCTTACACTTACAGGCGATGTCCTGCCCGTGGGCGGCATCAAGGAAAAAATTATTGCCGCACGGCGGGTGGGTATCAAAGAGATCATCCTGCCCCATGGGTGTATCAGTGATTTTAAGAAACTGCCCGAACATATTAAAGAGGGTATTGAGTTTCATTTTGTTAAAAAATATAAAGAGATTTACAAGATAGTTTTTGGGTAGATGATGTTTTATTAAGAAATCCGTCCCGAACTTTTTAACGGCTTCGGGACGGCATTATTTATACAGTTGCTTTGATTTTTTCCCACACCGGCCCCGGGATCTGGGCACCCATGACCTGGCATACCTCATATCCGCATATTGATCCCAATTGACCGCTTTTTTCGATAGGAAGGTCGTTGGCAATGCCGTATAAAAAGCCGGCGGCCCACAAATCCCCGGCACCCGTGGTGTCAACCGGCGCATTGCCTCTTACCGGCGCAATGCGGGTGACTGAATTGTTGTGGTGAACATAACTGCCGCGCTCTCCCACTTTTAAAACGGCATATTCAACGTTGTCGGACAGCTTTTCAAGGGCGGTATTTTCATCGGATTCCCCGGTATAGGCACTTGCCTCGTCCTCGTTGGCAATAAGGATATCCACATAGTCCTTGACCAAATCCTGCAGAATGTCTTTGGATGCATTGACCACCTCAAAGCTTGCCAGATCCAGTGCTACCAGGGCACCGGCCGCTTTTGCGGCTTTGACTGCGGCCATCATCAGGTCGCGGTTAAACAGCAGATAGCCTTCCACAAGGGCAATGGCCGTGTCTGAAAACATCTGACGGGTAACAGCGGCAGGGTCCAGAAGACTTGACGCACCAAGATCGGTGAACATGGAGCGCTGGGCATCCGGTGTTACAACGGATAACACCTTGCCTGTAGGGGTGTCAAAGTAACTGAGAACAGGTTCCACCCGGCACTCCCGGACTTCGTTTTCAAAAATATCCCCGTAATCATCTTTGCCCCGGGCCCCGATGAACCTGGCTGAACCGCCAAGTTTGCCCACACCTAAAATGGTATTGCAGGCAGCTCCGCCGGGCACAATTACCGGTACCTGGGATGAGGCTGATATGATGGCTTGTTGTTCATCTGCTGTGGCATAGGTCATTCCGCCTTTTTCTTTGTTGAATTTTTGCAAGAAGTCATCGGTATCGTTAATCAGAACATCCACTAAAGCTGAGCCGATTCCTGTGATGGTATTAGAAGGCATAATATATCTCCAAATTTTAAGTGTTTTCTTTAAATGATGGCTATCATTTAAAACTCAGGCTCGCTTGTCAAGTTATTTTTATAAAATCTATGCAAATATACAGATATCTTGATATATTTTTATGAACCATTGACAAAGATGATGATAACTGTCATTAATATATCGATTTTTAATTTTTCCGTATTGGATTTGATCGCTTTTAAATTTCAATATTGCAATGCCGAAGTCGGAAGATTTTATATACTAAAACGCATGAATAAATAACTCACCCATATTAATAGCGTAAGGAGATATCATGTCAGAAAACAGATCTTTTTTATTTACATCCGAATCCGTGACCGAAGGTCATCCTGACAAGGTGGCGGATGCCATCTCGGACAGTATTCTCGATGCCATCATGGCTGAAGATAAAAAATGTCGTGTGGCCTGTGAGACACTTGTTACTACGGGTCTTGCCATGGTGGCCGGTGAAATTACAACCGACTGCTATGTGGATATTCCCGAAGTGGTCAGATCCACTATTAAGGATATTGGCTACAATTCCTCCAACATGGGGTTTGACTGGAAGACCTGTTCTGTGATCACCAGTATTGATCAGCAGAGCAGCGACATTGCCCAGGGAGTAAATGAAGGTGACGGACTATACAAGGAACAGGGTGCCGGCGACCAGGGGTTGATGTTTGGTTATGCCACCAATGAGACCGAAGAATTGATGCCCATGCCCATCATCTATGCCCATAAATTGACCAAACGGTTGACCCAGGTTCGGAAGAACGGAGCCCTCGACTTTCTACGTCCTGACGGAAAATCACAGGTCAGCATCGAATATGTGGACGGCGTACCCAAACGGGTTGACACCGTAGTTGTCTCTACCCAGCATTCACCGGATGTCTCTTATGAAGACCTTAAGGCCGCAGTCGTCAAAGAAGTGATTAAAAAGGTGATCCCCCAGGAGATGATGGACGGTGATACCCGATTTTTCATCAATCCCACCGGCCGTTTTGTTGTGGGTGGCCCCATGGGTGACTGTGGTGTGACAGGACGTAAAATCATCGTGGACACGTATGGTGGTCAGGGCAGCCACGGCGGCGGTTGTTTTTCCGGAAAAGATCCTTCCAAAGTTGACCGTTCCGCTTCTTATATGGGTCGGTATGTGGCCAAAAACCTGGTGGCAGCAGGGGTTGCCGATAAATGCGAAGTGCAGATCGCCTATGCCATCGGCGTGGCCGAACCTGTATCCATGATGGTAGATTTCATGGGAACCGGAAAGATTTCAGAATCAAAAGCGGCTGACATTATTAAAGAGGTGTTTGACCTGCGCCCGGCAGGCATTATCTCCGAGTTGGACCTGCTGCGTCCCATCTACAGAAAAACATCTGCCTATGGGCATTTTGGACGCAAAGATCCGGATTTTTATTGGGAAAGAACCACTAAGGCCGACCAGATCAAATCACTTGCAGGATTATAATTAAAATTTGATGAGCGAGTCAAAGTAAAAGGAGTTTTTATGAGTCAGAAAAAAGATAATGAATATATAAAATTGGATTTGTCTTTGCCCTATAAAGTCAAAGATATTGGTCTGGCCGAAGACGGACACAAAGACATGCAGCTGTCTGAAAAAGAGATGCCCGGGCTGATGGCCATCCGGGAAAAATACGGGCCGGAGAAACCCCTCAAGGGCTTGAAAATTACCGGCAGCCTGCATATGACGATTCAAACAGCCATGCTTATTGATACCTTATATGAGCTGGGTGCTGATGTGCGCTGGGCGTCATGCAATATTTTTTCCACCCAGGATCATGCCGCTGCCGCTATTGCTGACAAGGGCACGGCTGCCGTTTTTGCATGGAAGGGCGAAACCCTTGAAGAATTTTGGTGGTGTACGGAACAGGCACTTATCTGGCCGGACGGCTCCGGGCCGGATCTGATCGTGGATGACGGTGGGGATGCCACCCTGTTTGTTCATCAGGGTGCCAGGGTTGAAGCGGATCCGTCTCTCTTTGATAATGAAGCCGGCAGCCTGGACGAGCGGTGCCTCATGGATCGGCTGCAGGTAAGTTATAATCAGGACAAACAGCGCTGGACAAATATCGGCAAAAAGATCCGCGGCGTGTCTGAGGAGACCACCACCGGCGTTCACCGGTTATACCACCTTGCCTCTGCCGGGGAACTGTTGTTTCCGGCTATTAATGTTAATGATTCAGTGACCAAATCCAAATTTGATAACCTTTACGGTTGCCGGGAATCTCTGGCCGACGGTATCAAACGGGCCACAGACGTAATGCTTGCAGGCAAAACAGTGGTCGTGGCCGGCTACGGTGATGTGGGTAAAGGATGTGCTGATTCCATGAAAGGCTATGGTGCCATCGTACTGATCACCGAAATTGATCCGATCTGCGCACTTCAAGCTGCTATGGAGGGCTTCGAGGTGGTCACCATGGATGAGGCGGTAAAACGGGGCGATATTTTTATTACAGCCACAGGCAATTACCATGTTATCACCGGTGAACATATTTCACAGATGAAAGATGAGTCTATTCTTTGCAACATCGGGCATTTTGACAGTGAAATCGAAATGAGTTTTCTGGATAACCATCCCAATGCCGAAAAGATTACGATCAAGCCTCAAGTGGACAAGTGGACACTGCCCTCCGGGCGTTCGATCATTGTTTTGGCCGAAGGGCGTCTGGTCAATCTTGGCTGTGCCACAGGACATCCCAGTTTTGTCATGAGCAACAGTTTTTCCAACCAGACCCTGGCCCAGATCAAACTGGCCCAGGAAGATCTGGAAAACGAAGTATATACCCTGCCCAAGGAACTGGACGAGGAGGTGGCAAGACTGCATTTGAAAAATCTGCCCGTTACCCTGACAGAGCTAACCCAGGAACAGGCCGATTATATTGGTGTGCCTCTTAAGGGACCGTTCAAGCCGGATCATTACCGGTATTAGTTCGTTCCCGGCCGGAAATAATATAAGACTTGATAGTCGAGTAAAAAAGGCGGTCTTTGCAAAAAGGGCCGCCTTTTTGTGTGCTGAACCGAGCTGATTGTTCAAAGCGTTCATAAAAATAAACCAGGTGTAGGGATATGATTCAAGAAAATGAATTGACTTTTTTATCTATATTATAAGTGTGTTATGATTTCTGGGTTAATGCTATGGTATATGAAAGTTCAAAAATTTAAACTTTTTCCTGGTGAAAAATGGTAAATGAAGATGCATTCGCCATGCAAAAAAATATTTGAAATAGTATTTTTTAAAAAAATCAATAAGATACAATATTTTATTTTTTTGAGAAGAAATTTGATCTCTTTGGCACATGGCTTGCTTTATATTATCTGTAATTAAGATAAAAAACCAATTCATCTTTTTTTCCTTTTCCAAAAAAGGCTGCCGATATCCGGCAGCCTTTTTTGGTTTTAGGCCCATGATCAGAATTAAAGTGGAGCCTAATGACAATTACATATAAAAAAGGGGTTTACTGCTTTTCTTCCATATTCGATTACTTCGAATGAGCATTCCGACAAATTATACTCCTCGGTAACACTGTGATTAAAGCGGACCGTTTCATCTGTAAATTCAATTTGAAGCGGGATGGTTACCGCTACGTTCTCGGAACAAAGACTCTCTTTTCTATAAGGGGTATATCTTATCTCTCCACCTGCTTCGTTTCTTAATATTATGGCATTTTGAGTGGTGCTTAGCGCTGTTACGTCTCCTTGGTTGTTAAACTGTAAAGAGTTAATATCCCCCATAATGCCTTCGGGATCATTATCATAGGCCGATATTGGCCCGATTTTTGTATCAACAGTATACGGCTCAGCCGGTTCAACCGATTTAACAGAACCGTCTTCATAAAATGAAATGCCAACGTGAATACGCATTGTGCCCAAAGGCGTTCGGGCATCTACCGTCTCCTGGGGCCATAGGGTGATGCTTTTTATATTGCCGTTTTTATAAAATACAAGATTAATTATCTTGGCCTTAATTGTTCCGCAGGGCAGCTGCAATTCAAGATCCTCGGCCAGGGCGTACTCGTCTTTCTCGCCCCAGTAACCGCTTAGCTTACCATTAAGGGGAAAAAGCTTTTTTAAGACTTCATCATCATAAAACATGACCAGTTCGGCCGATATTTTTCCGTATTTTGTTTCGATATCGGCTGCTTCCTGGAGCGGCGCTTTTTTCAAATTTCCGTTATCATAAAAGTTAACCGGCTTTAATGCCCTTCTGCCATGATCATCGACCGAATATTGGGGGACAATGACCCCGACGGGTGTTTCGATCTTAATTGGTTCAGTAAAAATCAGGGATGCGGGATTGCCGGATGCGTATTTCTCCAGATTTTGATAGCCGGGTATTTCGCCATACTTTGTTTTTAGCAGTTTCACATTCAACCTCTTTTCTTTTTTGGGGGGACTCTAAAATCGTTTCAACGATGTTTACCACGGATGATCAAAATCCACACCCCATAATCCCGTCCATGGGATTCTTTTTGTTGCATGCCTGGACATCTCGCTGGACCATAAAGTCCATGCTGTGCCCCTCGAAAACGGCTTCAGCGGCCTCTATGATTGTTCCGTCCAATTCTAAAACATCAATTTTTTTTGGGCTGAGTACACGACGCGGGCTGTCACCGAGTCCGGTGACCATCAATGCCCTGCAGTCACTGAGCATGTTGCTATTGTATATAATATAGTAACATTTTTGTTGTTATTTAAGATGTCGGTGCTTATGGCGGTGTTTTGAATCGAGTTGCGTTTTTAATTTGAAATTGTGTCCAGATGGGATATAGTCCAGGCTCATAAGCTAATTATATTAATTTTATAGGAAACAGGAAACAAGAGAAAAGTTGACACATGAAATACTCACAGGCAAAACAAGGAAGAATATACATTATACGTCTTGAAGACGGTGATATCATACACGAAGAGATTGAAAAGTTTGCTGATAAAAAAGCAATAAAAGCTGCTGCATTAACCATTATTGGAGGCGCTGATAAAGATAGTAAGCTGATTGTCGGGCCGGAACATGGACGAACAGAATCAATTACGCCAATGGAACATATTCTCAACAATGTGAATGAAATAGTGGGAACAGGCACAATCTTTCCTAATGATAAAGGGGAACCCAAATTACACATGCACATAGCTTGTGGAAGAGAAGATTCAACTGTAACCGGATGTATCCGTAACGGTGTCAGGACATGGCATATATTAGAGATCATTTTATTTGAATTAATTGATACCAGTGCTGTACGTATATTTGATCCAATTACAGGATTTGAATTGCTCAACCCATAGAAAATCAGGCTACCGGTTTAAGCCGGGACACCCCGTCCGGCGCATAAGGCCCATAATCAAAATAAACGCTCCCATATGGTTTGCCTTTTCATCCGTCTTTTTCGTTTCTCATTAACACTGCTCAAGGCTTGCCAGACCCATAGGTCAAGTCCCGCAAAAGGTCCGGGTGACCCGCTCTTGGTTGGCGGGTGCTTGAGCATAATCGGTAAAATCCGGCTGTTCCGTAAAAGGGTTTTCATAAAGCGTGGTCAGCAAGTGTACCTGACTGAAGTCATCTCTGTCTTCCGCATTCTCAATCGCCTTGTGAACCCGGTGATTTCTTGGAATAAAAAGAGGATTAACCCGGTTCATTTGTGCCTGAATGACCTCTGGACTATTTTCTTCAACCAGCCGCTGCTGCCATGATTCAAGCCAGGCCGTAACCGCGACCGGCGTTTTGAAAAGTTTTTGAAATTGCGGCGTCATATCTGAATCCGGCTTGATATGATCTGCCAGATAACGAAACGTCAGGGTAAAATCGGCTTTTTGGTTCTGCATAAGGGCAAGCAGTTCCCCAAGAAGGGAAGAATCCTGGTCACCCGGATTTTCTATCCCGATTTTTTTAAGCAGACCAATGCGTTGGGCGTTTAAAAATTCATGCTCAAATTCGGACAGGGTGGCATCAATCACATCCGCAGCCGCTTCATTGGTTTTTCCTAAAAGCGATTGTAAACAAATGCCAAGACAGTTCAGGTTCCATTTCATGATGGCGCCTTGATTGGCATACCGGTATCTTCCCATGGTATCAATGGAACTGAAGACCATGTCGGGGTCATAATAATCCATAAAGGCACAGGGACCATAATCAATGGTTTCCCCTGAAATTGAAGTGTTATCCGTATTCATAACACCGTGAATAAATCCCAAATGCATCCATTTGGCCACAAGCCGGGCCTGTTTTCTGGCCACCGATGAAAAAAATTGCCTGTACCGGTCTTTTTTTTGTATAAGTTCAGGATAATGGCGGCCAATGACGTAGTCGGCAAGCTCTCGTATTGCTGTTTCATCGCCCCGGGCAGCAAAATATTCGAAACTGCCCACCCGGACAAACCCCGATGCGACTCGGGCCATGATCGCCCCTGGATGGACCCCATCCGGACGCAGAATTTGTTCTCCTGTGGAGATGATAGCCAAGGCCCTGGTGGTAGGTACGCCTAAATTATGCATGGCTTCACTGATAATGTACTCACGGATCACAGGCCCAAGAGGTGATTTACCGTCTCCGCCACGTGAAAACCGGGTTCTGCCGGAACCTTTGAGCTGAACATCCAAACGTTTGCCATCCGGGGTGATTTTTTCTCCGAGAAGAATGACCCGTCCATCGCCAAGTTGGGGAACAAAGTTGCCGAATTGATGCCCGGCATAGGCCATGGCAATGGGGGTGGAATCTGCAAAAACAAGGTTGCCTGCCAGACAATCTGCCAGATCTTCGGTTTCTTTCGTAAAATTTAACCCCAGTTCCCGGTCCAGTTTCCAGTTGTATTTTTGCAATACAGGGTTCTGTACGGGTTCAGGCGTAATTGCTTCATAAAATTTTTTCGGAAGCGCTGCGAAACTGTTTTCAAATCCGGCTTTAAGGGTTGAGACTGCAGTTGTCTTTTTCATAAAATGCGGCAAGGAAACCCCTGAGTCTTTAGCTCAGGGGAGGAATTGCCGCCCTCCTTATAATAATTTAGTAGTCCAGGTACCGGACCTTAGCACGTCGTATTGTAGGAATAGCCGTCAGATGCGTGAAGCAGCCTGCAGTATTTCCAGCTAATGCCCTGTACTGTTTTGTCCACTGTTTTAATGTTAAACGATCCGCTTTTTCTGACAGCGACACGTCCGATGTACGTTCCGACCTTTTTGCCGGAAGTGACAACCGCCTTGACAATGTCGCCCGTCTGAAAGCCTTTGACTTTTTTTTTCAGTTGACTTTGCTGTTGTCCGGGGGAATCCGAACTTGTTTACCCTGCACATCTGCCTTGAACCATGGCCGTCTGCCTTTACAATCAACACGGTTTTGTCGATCTGAAACATCTTTTCAGGTGTGCTTTCCCCGACACAGGCGGCATCGAGCCAATGCGTTTTGTGAAGTCCCCTGGTCGTCCGGTTGAATTTTGTCAGACCGCCGGAGCCTGTTTCAACCGGCAGTCCGTTTTTTTTCAAGGTACGGAACAAGTCCCATCGGGTCGTGTTGACGGCGCCCGCGTCCTTGAGCGGCACGCCGGACTGCTTTTGAATTCGTTTCAACAGTCGCGGTTTCTTTAAAAGGAACTGTTCGAGCGACTTATTCCCCTTCTTCCTGTTGCACGCCGTACAGGCCAGTGTCAGATTGCTGACTCTGTTTGAACCGCCTTTCGATTTCGGCACGATATGTTCAATCTCCAATGGGATATCTGTTTTTCCGCAGTAGGCACACGTTCTGTCCCATTTTTCCAGAAGGTATTCCCGTACCTCATACCCCATGAGTTCCCCCTGCTGATACGCGACACCGGATATTTCGGGATTCTGTATCTTCTGCATGTCAAACCGAACCAACTCCATTGAAATTGCCTGAATATTGCAAAACCGGCACAACCGCTTGACCCAGGTTTCGATATTGTGAACCCGGCTTTTTAATGAAGGCGGCAGCCATCCTTCCGCCCTGGTCCGGTTATCAAAGCGCGGCTTCCGGTATCGCGTTTTCCGGTTTCTCCGGGATCTTCTGATGGCTCGTCTTGATTCCAGATTATTTTTGATTTGTTGGCCTCGATGTCTCAGTTCCATGGCAAAAACAATCTCTCCGGTATCGTCGTTAATCACGGCAATTCCGGTCTCTCTACTGCCCGGATCAATCTTGATCCGCAATGGGTTTGATGCCACGTTCAAGACGGTCTCTTTCAAAATGATCGTGAAGGGGAACTGTCTGAAAACCGCGGCTTTCCCTTCTGTCAAAAGCAATCTTGCCTTTGCCGGATGTACCGGATTCTGCGGTTTTTTGTTTGTATCCAGAACAAATACGCTCAATTTTAAAGTCCTCTTGTTTCCAAGGTAATGTTTGCCGCGTCAATGTTATGACCGGGTTTGGCGCAAGCAGCACCGGCTTAACCCCTTAGACCTGTTTAACCACTTGCCGTAGAACCTGGAGCTGGCGAGCACCCCAGGGTACCTATTTCCGATCTAACGTAGTGTTCGAAGCACTTAGACTGGTCAACTTTGGGGCTTTTTCAAGCCCCTCGGTCTTCAGCCGAGGGGTAGTTGACAGATTAAATATCGCTCGGAGCCTGTTTAAAAATTAAGGATTAGGGCCATTCTTATGTGATTGCAGCCGATCCATCTATTCGATTTTTAAACCGGCTCTAAGGTATAAGATGTACTTGTAAAAAAGTCAAGAAAAGGGCATCCTTCATTTGCCGGTTTACACTTTTTGGAGCAAGCACCCTATTTTTTAGCAATCATTCCCCAAAAAAGTGTAAAGTACTTTGGGGGTGATATGAAGGATGCCAAGAAAAGGAGGGTATTATTAAATTAGCGCTCTTTGGGCGGGCTGTTAGGTACTGGGTACTGGGTACTGGGTACTGGGTGCTGGGTGCTGGGAAATGGAAATTCCTATACTCTTAAATTAGCGCCCTTTGGGCGGGCTGTTAGGTGCTGGGTGCTGGGGAATGGAAATTCCTATACTATAAATTTATGAAATTTCGATTAAAAATATATTTTGCAATTTTTATTGTTTTACTTGCAGTTGGTATCATTGGATTCATGCTGTTTGAAAATATGTCATTGACCAATGCGATATATTTTTCAATTGTAACGATGGCAACTGTGGGCTATGGTGATATCCATCCTCAAACTGAAATCGGTAAAATACTGACCATTATCATTATCATTGGTGGGGTCGGGACATTTCTAAGTGTCGTTGCCAGTATTACAGACGTGTTTGTCAATCGTCGTGAGGAAAAAATTCGGAAAGAAAAAGTCAATATGGTATTGGGATTGTTTTTCAGCGAAATGGGGAACGACCTTTTGAAACATTTTGTCAAATTTGATAATGACGTTAAATTGCTATACAAAGACCTCAAGGTGTCACTAAAATGGGGACATCAAGACTTTAACAACGCATATGATCTTTTAAAAAAACATCATATCTCAATCAATTCCCATAAAGGAGATTTACAGGCGGTATTCGCATGTATGCAAAGTCGATCAGATTTGCTTTTAAGATTAATTGAAAATCCTATTATTCAAGAACATGAAAATTTTACCGAATTGCTGCGTGCAATCTTTCATTTGCGAGATGAACTGTTACATCGCAATAATTTATCTGAATTATTGGATTCTGATCGTAAACATCTTGAAGGGGATATTTCAAGAGTCTATAAGTTGTTGATCGTTGAATGGCTGCGTTATCTGCTCTATATTAAAGAGAATTACGGTTATCTTTTCTCTTTGGCGGTTCGTACCAATCCTTTTGACCCAGACGCAACCGTTGCCGTAAAAAATTAGACCATGAACACCTTGTTGGGTATTATGCTTAGAAAACGGCTGCCGGTTTCCGTTATCTGAATTACGCTTTCTATGCCTGCGGCAAACCGGTCTTTAAAAATAAATTTCGGCTCTACGGCAAACACCATTCCCGGTTCAAGCGCTGTGTTTCGTCCCTTTGAAATGATGGGGTCTTCCACCAGTTCAACACCAATGCCATGCCCTAAAAATTTAGATTTTAATCCGGAAAGGCCTAAAAATTGTTCCTCATATCCCAGCTTGTTCGCCATGGTTACGGACATTTGAAAAATCGTTTTCATGGCAACACCTGGTTTCATGGCATCCTTGACATGGTAAAGAATGTCAATAGCTGCCTGGCTTGCACCTGCTGCCTGGGTTTCCATTTTTCCAGCCACAAACATCCGGGATTCATCCATGTGATAGCCAAAGGCCATGGTGCCTAAATCAATGAGTACGGGATCATTTTTTTTAATTACCCGGGTGCCTGCACCAAAGGGGTAGGCGGTGTACATACCGGTGCCGCATACCGGAGAATCAAGAGCCCCTGACTTCCCCCCGCTTTCACCGCTCATGATATGGAAGCTAAACCCAACGGATCTATAATGGCGGGTTTGAAGGCGGCCCGAGTGGCCCTGGGTCCTGGCAAAAGCCTCAATGCGCCCGGCCAGGTCTGTTTCCCGGATGCCGGGTTCAAGGTTCTCCGCAATAAAATTAAACACCCGGTTGGATATTTTTGCCACATCCTGCATAATGGTAAGTTCATATTCTGATTTTATTGCCCGGCAGGACATGATCAACGGGCCGGCATCCTGCCAGTTACAGCCAAAAAACAACGACTGATAAAACCTGAAATCCCTGACCGGAACAATATCAAAGGCGACGCCCATGTTTTTTGCAGAATCGCCGTGACTGTCCTTGATGATCTGGGGAATTTCCGTGACTGAATGAACCGGGACAATTTGGGTCAACGGACTTTCGGCGACCGCTCTGGGAAGGTATCTTTTTACGAATAAAAGGGGCTCATGCTCCAGGGCCACATATAACCAGGCATCCTGGCCTGAGCCGCTGAAATAGTAATAATCCGGTCTGTGGGTCAAGAATACCCCGTCCATGCCGGCTTGGGCCATTTTCTTTTTCAGGTTCTGTATCCGCCGGCTGATTTCTGTTTCAGGGGTCAGATCCAGCGGCAAAAGCTTGTTTATCATTTTTTTCACGTCTTTTTTTGTTGACTGCACTTGAATCCACGTATTTACTTTATCAGCATATTCGAAATTTTCAAAGGGGTTGGATAGCGGTGCGCCGGACCGCTGCGTTGCTGGTTTTTCTTTTTTATGTTTGACATCCGGCGATTTTATATTAAGTTCAAGTAAATTTTTTTAACTTTCAGGAGAAAAAAACATGGCCGATTTGACAGCAATTATGGAAACTTCAAAAGGTACCATTAACATTACGCTTTTTGCAGACAAGACCCCGTATACCGTGGGGAATTTTGTAAACCTTGCCAAACGGGAATATTATAACGGATTAACCTTTCACCGTGTGATTTCGGATTTCATGATCCAGGGCGGATGTCCTTACGGCAATGGTATGGGCGGTCCGGGTTACGAATTTGAAGATGAATTTAAAAAAGATCTTAAACATGACAAGCCCGGCATCCTGTCAATGGCCAATGCCGGCCCCGGGACAAACGGCAGCCAGTTTTTTATTACCCATGTGCCCACGCCTCATCTCGACGGTATGCACACGGTATTTGGGGCCGTTGTCAGCCGGGCAGACCAGGATGTGGTCAACAGTATTACCCAGGGAGATACCATTGAAAGCATTACCATCAAAGGCAATGTCGGCTCTGTGTTCAAAAAGGTTAAACCTAAACTGGATGAGTGGAATAAAACGTTGAATAAGTCCTTTCCCAATCTTCCCAAAGCATAAGTCACGATCAAACAAAAAGCCCTTCTGCCGCTTGATCATGCGACAGAAGGGCTTTTATATGTAGAAACCGGTTTATCAGTCCAGGTCAATGTAGAAAGGGATAATATGAAGAGAGGCGGAATTTTCCTCGGTATCCCCTAAACGCCAATTTTTAACCGGAATTCCGGCGTCTTTGATTCTTTCAATGATGCCTTTGATATTTATCAGGGGGTGCCGGGTAAATACATTCGGCAGTCCATATGTCAGGCTGCACACCAGACATTTGTCCGGCCGGCCCTGCAAATTAAAGCCAAGGACAATCCGGCTGCCGGAAATACTGATAGGCTCCAATCTGATGTCATAGGCACCTTCTGACGCATCACCATACAGCGCTTCAAAAAACTGATCACTTCTTTCAGGCGGCAACAGTTCATCTAAAAATTCCTGGGTGAGTATGCTGTCAAAATCTTTTTGAACCATGTTTTATCTATCCTTTTTTTATGGCCAGTGTATTCGCTAGGTCAAATCTATTTTTTATGCTTTCCACGCCGGAAAATCAAGGGCAATTGCAATGTCGCTTAACAACTTATTGGGACTTCCATAAAATTGGTGGAAAAAAATCCTGATTTTTTCTACCATGTGGTTCTGTTCGAGCACAAGGCATCGGACAACTGAACCGCTTAGGCTGGGTTTATCAACGGTGAAAGATGATACGAAAAATTTAAAAGGATATTGATGCAAACCACGTTTTTAGGGAAAACCCTGCACACGCCCCTGGTGCTGGCATCGGGCGTGCTTGGCAACAATAAAGCCATTCTGGAACGGGTCTGGGAAAACGGGTGCGGGCTGCCCACTATGAAGTCCATTGGGCCTGCCCCCCGGGAGGGCCATAAGAATCCAACGGTCATTGACCTTGGCAACGGCATGATCAATGCCGTGGGACTGCCTTCCCCGGGCTACCTGAATATGGAAGACGAATGGCAGGAGCTGTCAGGCCGGGCGTTTCCCGTAAACGCCAGCATCTACGGCGGGTCTGTGGACGAATTTGTCCGGGTGGCCGGATTTGTAGCAGCCCAGGGACCGGACTTTATTGAACTGAATATCTCCTGTCCCAATTCAGATAAGCACGGCATGCTGTTCGGGGTCAACGCCCAGTCTTCCCATGATGTTGTGGCCGCGGTAAAAAAAGTGATTGATGTGCCCCTGATTGCCAAGCTGACGCCGGCGGCCCCGGATATCGCAGGTATAGCAAAGGCGTGTGAGGATGCCGGTGCCGATGCCATCTGCGCCATTAATACGGCCGGGCCGGGCATGATTATCGACATTGAGTCCCGGTGTCCGGTGCTTGCCTTTAAAACGGGCGGGCTTTCCGGTCCCATGATCAAACCCATTGCCGTGCGCTGTGTGTACGATATTTTTCGGTCCGTTTCCATTCCCATCATTGGCCTGGGCGGCATCAGCACGGGGAAAGACGCCATAGAGATCATCATGGCCGGGGCCACGCTTGTGGGAATCGGCACGGCCGTGAGGTACCGGGGGATAAACGTGTTTGATAAGGTAAATAAAGAGATCAACGACTGGCTGACGGCCCACGACACCACCATGGAAGAGATCCGGGGTGCAGCTCACAGGGAGGTCTTATGATTACGCAGCTGATGCCCGCCATGGTCGAGGTGGCGGACAAGGAAGTTCACAGCCCTGAGTTTGCCACCCTGTATGTCAACCAGGCCATTGACTTTAAACCGGGGCAGTTTGTCATGGTGTGGATTCCCGGCGTGGATGAAAAACCGTATACCATTTCCCATCACAATCCGGACCGCTTCGGCATTACCGTGGAGGCCAAGGGTGTTTTTTCTAAAAAAGCCGTATCCCTTGGACCTGGTGATAAAATCGGTATCCGCGGGCCTTTTGGCAACGGATTTAATATGGGAAGCGATCACAAACAGGTTGCCGTTGTGGCCGGCGGTTGCGGCATGGCACCGCTTGCCCCTCTTGTGGAGGCCTTTCAGGCCGGTAACGGGCCTGATATTCTGCTGATCCAGGGGGCCCGCTCCAAGTCTTTTCTGCTCTACCCGGACCGGTTTACGGGAAACGTCGAAATTTGTACGGATGACGGATCAAAAGGATATAAAGGGTTTGTGACGGATATCCTGGTGAAAAAAATCAAAGCGTTGTCGGCTGCCGGCAGCCCTGATTTTGATATGGTCTATGCCTGCGGCCCGGAAATCATGATGGCAAAGGTGTTTGATATCTGTGAAGCCCACGGTATCCCCTGCCAGGTTTCCCTGGAACGGTACATGCGATGCGGATTCGGGGTTTGCGGGGCCTGTGTCTGTGGTCATGCCGTGGTGTGCATGGACGGACCGGTGTTTGGATCAAAGGCCTTGAGAACCATGGCGGATTTTAATACCCGGGCACTGTTGAAAACCGGAAAGCCGGTTCCTTTAGATGAATATGCGTCCTGGCGCTGCCAGTAGTTTATGTTCAACCATACAAGGACATGAAGATTGATATTCTTCATGCTCTTCATGTCCTTCATGGTAAAATAAAATATTCAATTGAATCAGTTTGTGTATGAAAATAAGAGGTTAAAAAAGAAAGATGAATTATAAAGAGGAATTTATTGAGTTTCTGGTTCAGTGCAACGCCCTGAAGTTTGGTGAGTTTGAGCTGAAAAGCGGCCGAATTGCCCCCTATTTTATCAACACCGGCATGTTTGACACTGGATCAAAGATTAAAAAGCTGGGTACCTATTATGCCAGGGCCATCGACGCCCGTTTTAAAAAAGAAGAATTTCACGGAATTTACGGACCTGCCTACAAGGGTATTCCTCTTTGCATCACAGCAGCCTGTGCCCTGGCCGACATGGGTATTGACAAAGGGTATGTGTTCAACCGCAAGGAAGCCAAAACCTATGCAGACAAAAGCGCTGTGGTGGGCATGCCGTTGACCTCCGACACCCGGCTGATCCTGGTGGATGACGTCATCACCTCGGGCAAGGCCATCCGGGAATCCCTGGAAGTTCTGAAAGGCTGCGGCAATCCCCAGGTTTGCGGCATTATCATCAGCGTCAACCGCCAGGAAAAGGGAAAAACAGACAAAAATGCCCTGGCAGAGGTGGCAGACACCCTTGGCATTCCCATTTTTGCCATTGTTACCATACGGGAGATCATTGATTTTCTGCACAACCGGGATATCGGGGGCAAAATTGTTCTGGATGACCAAATGAAAGCAAAGATCGAAAACTATTTGAAGACCTATGGCTCAGAATCTTGAAAGCTCTATCACGACCGATGATAGACATAGTCAACAGTTTTTCTGGCCCAGAATAAAATGAAATTTTAACAGAGCATAAAGTTGACTATTACAATTTTTAGCAGAGAATGTTTAATTTCCAATAACGGCCATACGCCTGATAGGCGCAACAAAAAATGAAATAAAGCAGCATGTTAGGTAATTCTTTCATATAAAAAATTAATTTTAAAGTTGAGTTCATATGCCCAAAAAGGATATTGGAAAAGAGTTTAATAAAATTCTGAAACTCGGTGAAGATAAAATAAAAAAATTCCACGAAACCAGAGGCCGAATTGACAGCTTTTGGCGGATTCTCCATGCTATTTTTGACAAGAGAGTTTATCAAAAATGCGTAGATGAACTTAATATGGCACATGAAGACCTATCTGCCTTTAAAATTCATGTGAGCACTTTTTATTTTAAAAATAAAAAGTACTTTTCCGGGATAGCTAAACAGCATTTAGATTTGTATATGAAATATATAAGCGATGCTGTTAATATCTCTGCCAAAAGACTAACATTACAACAATTAATACTTGATATAAACGTTAATAATAAAATGAAGGAATATATGCATGATATCCCAAGTATGTTTAATCATATCAACAAATCCTGTGAGGAATGTGGCCAATTAGCAAAATCATTAAACATACTTTCCGATGAAATACATGATACTAACCGAGCGCATTCATCAGATTCAAGTTAATACCGGATAAAATTGACTGAACCTTAATGATTTCAAAGGTGAACGACCCTGTGGAAATGAGTACGATTTTGATTTGTTTTTTGCTGAACGCCATACAACTACATCTAACTTTCGAATTGATACATCTATTGTTCTACAATCGAATAGCCCAGTCCCAGAACCGGCTACAATGTTATTATTTGGCTTTGGCCTGTTAGGAATTGCTGGATTTAGCAGAAAAAGACAATAATTTAAAGTTGAATAATTTTTTTATAGGCAGGGTTTTCAAATAACCCTGCCCATTTTTTTCTATTGAAAGTTGGCTAAACAATAATGGTATGAAAAAACTCAATTCTGCGTTTCGGCTACCTCACCAATAACAGATCAAGTACACATGCCTTCGGATCTGGCTTTTTCTGAGCATTTCTGAAAAAAGTCTAGTTTTTTTACCCCGGAAATTTTGTATACTGTCTTTGTCCTGATCCATCAGGATGATTCCAACATTTTAAAAAGGAGGGCATCATCATGAAAATGTCACAGGCAATCAAGAATTTTCTGGCGTATCAAGAACTCAATTCAAAAAAAACACCATTCAAAATTATCGGTACTTTCTGGCGGTCTTCCAAAAGCAATTCGGCAGACGGGATGTATCGGAAGTAACATCGGACGAAATCATGGAGTTTCTGGTCAAAATCGCTGAAGGCCTGAAACCCTCAACCAAGAAACTCAAATATTCCCTTCTCAAAAGCCTCTTCAATTTTGTGAAAAATACTGCCGTGCCCGATCTTCCCAATCCATGTGAGTCCGCAGTCCTATCAAAAACATTTCGAGTTTCCAAGTTGCCGCCCTGGACAATCTTGGAACGAGATGCCGTTGATGAATTCATTTTCAAAACGGAGAGTCCCAGAAACCGGCTGATGCTTGAACTGATGGCAAGGGGTGGAATGAGGATCGGTGAAGTTCTGAAATTGAAGCCTCAAGATGTCCAGGATCGAAAACTTCATTTGCCCAATCCCAAGAGTGGCCGTACCTCCGAAGTCGTTTTTATACCCCAAAAGGTGGCAGACCGGTTGCGTGATTATATTGCCGCTGAGAATATCCTGGATGATAAGCGTATTTTCCCTCTGGGATATACCCGGGCCAGGGAGATAGTTAAAAGCGCAGGCAGGAAAATCGGAATTGATGTAAAGCCTCATGACCTCCGCAGACATGCCGCCACTTATGCAAGCCGATCAGGAGTTCCGATTGAAATCGTTTCAAAAATTATCCTCCGGCACTCTAACCTGTCCACCACCCAGAGGTATCTTGGAAAAACCAGCGACACCGAGGCCATGTATTGGATTGAGAATATTTACCGGTAAAAATCGAAGGGGATTGGGGTGATTCCAATCCCCAACAATAGAAACGCCAGTGCTCATGGGGTTTTTTGGAACAATAGAGTTTTTTCATAGACAAAGTCAACGGTCTTCTGTCTCGCATTGAAAGAGTTGTAATCATGTGAAGGGAAAAAACTGTATATTATATTAAAAACTGTGTATTATATATTGGTATAAAAAAATTTGGAGAGCCTGCCATGCAAAGAAATACCAATGTCACCTTGGGTGATCATTTTTTCGACTTTATCAAATCAAAAATTTCACAAGGCCGTTTTGATAATACAAGCGAAGCCGTTCGTGCGGGTTTGCGGCTTCTAGAAGTTGAAGAAACCAAGCTGGAAGTGTTACGCGCAAGACTGGCTGAAGGTGAAGCGCAGCTTGACAAAGGACAAGGGATTGACGGCCAATCTTTTATGGATGAATTGATCGGTTGACATGAATCAATATATTCTTTCTCCCAATGCGCAAAAGAGTTTGCGTGACATCAAAGCCTATTCATTTGAAAAATTTGGTGAACAACAGACCATCACTTACTTAAAACTAATTGAAAAAAAGCTGCAAATGATAGCAGAAAGCCCAGATATAGGCCGGAAACGTGAAGAAATTAAAAAAGGGGGCTTGGTTCTAACTTCGCCCACTAAGTGCTAAGCAACTGATTTTAAGCTGTTCCGTGGTCGCACTGGATAATCCACATGATCCAACAGATATTCAAAAAGGTCGTTCGGTTTAGCATTAAAAAAACGCTCAGCAGCTGTAGTTCCATCTCGTCTTCGAATATAATAGTTGTGCATGATTGTATACGCTTTTAACTGTCGATCATTAAGCCGATGAATTCCTTGGTGACGAAGTGCTAATTGCCCATTCCTCCCTTCAACGCAGGAACTTGATCTCTGAAACAATTGGGCACATTCAATAGCCGCTTTATTCAGTTCCTCTATATTACAATCTGAACATGCGTCACCGGTGCTCTCAACAATCAATAGCAATTTTTGAGCAACTTGAAGGATTTCGGCTTTTCGTTGAACATCCCTTTCTTTATTGGCAACCAGTTTTAAATAATTGCCCGGGATCAAGTAGTTGTGCATCAAGTGCTTGTCACGAGTCGATACTTGCATATTATCAAGATAAATTTCTACCATTTGGAAGAAAAAACCGATGCTTGCCACCATGCTGCCCACAACACGTTGGGCTTTATTGACGCGTTCCTTACACCGATCCGTGAGATCAGTTGTCGCAGTGTGAATTTTATCAAAACAGTCCGCCAAAAGACCGGAGACGGTTTCTGAATCCTGCCTTTGGCCGGTTTTAAGGTTGTATGGGTGGTATACTTGCCCTATCTGGGCCTTTTCAGTGAGTACAGTTTCGTGGTTTAAGCTGGCTTGATCCCACTTCTTTTTGGCGCTTTGCTCAGCAATTTCAGCCTCTTGGATTTTCTTTTCAAAATTGGGTCTTCGTCCCCGAGGCCGTTTATCAGCATTGTCGAATTTGTCTTTTTTCTGCTTGATGATATGGGTCTGTTTGACCATTTTCTCGTGTTCTTTTTCAGCTTGTCTTACTTTCGACATCAAGGCTCCGCAAGTACCTCTCCCAATTTCATAGATGACATGGAAGCAGTCTGGTGAATGGTGAACCTTCAAACCTTTGAGTGCATGACTGATCAGGCTGCGACCTTCATCACTGGTAACTTGGATGACCTCAACCGGTAAATTGGAAAGAGCATCGTCTACCGCCTCGTTCCAGGTTTTGGCCTCTCGATTGAGAGCATATTTCTCTACAAGGATAAAGTTTGATACCGGTTCCATGGCCACAAGACAAATTTCAGGATGAAAGGTTTCATCCTCGCAAAGCGTGATTAGTTTTGCCGGCATTTGTTGATCAAGCCTGTCACCCTCAATACTACCGAATTCAATGATATTATTATCTATTTGTTGGGATAACTTGCGCTGAGATGCTAAGTCTTGGAATAAATGGGTGGAATATCCGAGAATATTTAGGGTAGCAGACCCCGCATATCCCGCGAAAAAAGAGTTTAGAAATCCCCCGCTTACCCCGCGCCCCTCATCATGATATGAAAGCCCCCCTTTTTCGTCTGAGGTTGACGACTACACCAAAAGGCACTAAGTCATGAGTCTCCACAACCCAAACTTCAAACCCAAAAAGGGGGACTCCTATGAATTACACTAAATCCATTGCTAATCTCAAGCCCCAACTTATGATATCAGCAACTGAAGACCAAATTCAACATCACACGGATTTGGTAAATCAAGGCCTGTCGCCCTGTTGACTGCCGGATTGTCCGCGTTGCAATGTTGAATCAAGCCGGTTCAAGCCGCACGAAAAGCGCAAACGTACATTTTACGTGATTGTCGAGCAAACTGTCGTGCCTATAAAAGGACTGTTGCTGCGATGGAAGTGCCCGGGGTGCAATAAAACAGCAACAGCCTATCCCGATTTTGCCCTTCCGTACAAACGCTATACCATTCCCACGATCCTGGCATTCAGTCAGGCATATGTCAATGACCCTACCCATTCGTACCGCCGGTTGGTAGATGAATGTCCATTGCCACACCAGGTTGACCCAAATTCTAAGACCGATCATGAGCCCATGATGGAACATTCCACTATTCACAGGTGGATCACCACCCTTGGCGGATATGCCGGTGTGGTTCAAAATGCTACAGACCTGATGGTTCAAGCGAATCCAACGACGTCCTTGTGCCGTGACCTGGCAGGCCTGAAAATCTCTCCTCTAAAATACATGTCTTCGAAAAGAAAACAGATACTTCTTACCTGTTTCCAGCTGGTAACTCTTGTGCCCCTGTATCTGGCCCAATTCCGGGTCCCCATTTTCCCCAAGTTGGCAACCCGTGCCGGTTATACCTGACGTATATTGCCTCCAGAACCCAAAAACAGGAGGCAATTATGGACCCAAAAAACGAACAATTGGCAGTTTTCTGGTGTGACCTGTTACGACCGATTCTTTATTCGGAAATATCGCCGGAAGAAACGAACAGGTATCTGAAAAATCTGGCTCAAGAACCCGTCGTTTATCCGGACGGGAAGTGCAAAAAACCCTCCCTTTCGACCCTGAAGCGAAAACTGGCAGCATACCGGATCGGAGGATTTGACGCCCTGGGCCGTAAAAAAAGGAATGATCAGGGGAAAAGCAGAAGTGTCGCTGAAGAGATCATCAAAGCGGCTATTGCCATAAAAAAAGAGCAGCCATACCGGTCGGATATCACCATCAACAGGATTCTTGAGGAACAGTTTGGTACCACCATCCCCCGGTCCACCCTTTATCGTCATTTAAAAGATGCCGGTGCCACCCGTCTCAAACTGGGGGTAACCACAAAACCGGTGCGTAAACGCTGGACCTGTGAAAATGCACACGATATGTGGGTCGGTGACTTCGAGGAGGGGCCTTATGTCATGAACGGCCCGGATGCAGTTCCTACTTATCTGTCGGCGTTTATTGACTGCTGCAGCCGGTATGGGGTTTCAGCACGGTATTATTACCGGCAAAATCTGGACGTTCTGATCGACACATTGCTACGCGCCCTGGCAACCCACGGGATGCCGCTTGGCTTATATATTGATAATGCCAAGGTCTACCATTCCAACGGCCTTAAAGCCGCATGTTACCGTACCGGTATCCGTCTGTTGTATCGAAAAAAAGGTGACCCGGAAGGCGGTGGGATCATTGAACGCCTGTTTCGAACGATCCAGGAACGATTTGAGGCGGAAGTCCGTGCCGGCGACATTCTGAGCCTGGATGAGTTAAACCATGCTTTTGCTGCATGGTTGGCACAGGATTACCATAAAACCCGCCATACAGAAATCGGAACCACACCGGAAGAGGCTCTTCATCAAGGGACTCGTGTTACTCGCCGGATGGATTTAAATGCCTTTTGTACATCCTTTATGCAAACCGTCAAACGAACGGTGCACGCTACATTTTCTGATATCCAGCTGAACAAACGATATTACAAAACAGATCCCAGGCTTCGCGGTGATCGGGTAGAGGTCAGATATGATCCCTTTTCCAACCAGGATACCGTCCAGGTTTATTCATTAAAAGGGGTATATTTGGCAGAAGGTATCCTGCACCAGCGGACAGCAGTAGACCCTGCGCCACCGGTAAAGGCACCAGGAAAACCTGAAAATGATTAGGGTGTGGCTCTTTTAGAGAGGATCAGAATAGTTCATGTTATCAGTATTTTAAGAATTATTCAGGACCTAAAAAAACGTAACTTTTATCATCTATGTTATGCACAATAGAAAACGTATTCTGACGTATATTCAAATAGTTATAAATTACTAGTTTTAAATAAAAGATAGTAATACATGGC
>NZ_JACADJ010000177.1 GCF_013389365.1 Desulfobacter latus | reverse complement strand
CTTAATCCGGGTATATTCCTCCAGGCGGCGTTTTAAAAATTGAAACGTCAGTTTTAACTTTGCATCAAGGCCTGCGGGCGTGAGATGGTAGACATAAAGTATCCTGTTCTCGCTATTCCTGAAATTTTCCAGCTTAATGTAACCCTTGTCTATGAGGCCGCTCAGGCAATAGTTGACACGACCCAAGGCTATTCCCATGAGTTTACTAAGTTCGCGTTGGGAGCGTTGAGGGTTTTCAGCCAGGAGTTTTAAAAGCTGTAAACGTATAAACTCTTTATCTTTATCCGACATTAAATTGCGGGATCCGGTTGAGGTGGGAAAAAACGTGATGATTGAGTGTAAATACGGTGAGACGACATAGCTCCGCCCTTTAGGTTACATGCGTTTTTCCTGCAACCAGTTCATAATTTGAACCAATCGGGATTAAATATTTTATTCCGCCGCTGATGTCAATACTTTTTACCATAGAGAATCAACTATTGCATGAATTACGGGGACACCATACTTATAGTGGTTTGCAAATGAATTGATAAACTTATAAAACTTATGTGGTATAATAGAAGGTTGTCAAAAAAATTGGAGGATGCATGTATCATAATCTATAAGCAAGTTCCTAAGTCATAGGGAAAGCA
>NZ_JACADJ010000176.1 GCF_013389365.1 Desulfobacter latus | reverse complement strand
CATAGTGTAATTCCCTGGCCTTCTCTTCAATGGGCATTAGTTCAAAATCATTTATTGGATTCGGATGACGTTATTTTGTTTGCTGGAGATGAAAGTACAGTAACAAAATCCGGTAAGATGACCTATGGACTCGGGCGATTCTTTTCATCTATATATAATAGAAGTGTTCCGGGGTTGGGCTTTTTCAGCATCTCACTGATCAGTGTTAAACGAAAAAAAGCATATCCAATTCTAATGAGTCAGTTGGATCCGAAAATGGAAAGAAACGTCTACCCTCAAAAGCCTGAAAAAGAAAAGAAAAACGGCCCCGGGCGTCCAAAAGGCACTAAAAACAAAAATCGTCAGGATATTGAGCTGACCTCTTATCTTAAATTTATTCAGGATCACATCAAGTCCGTTCAGAGGCTTGTTGCTGATAAAATAACACCTCAATATTTTGTTTATGATGGAGCTTTTGGTAATAACCCTTGTCTTCAAATGGTTTCCCAGTGTGGACTTGATCTGATTTCAAAACTCAATTGCAACTCTGCGCTCTACTTCCCTTTTGATGGTGAATATAGCGGCCGAGGACCATATCCGAAGTATGGAGAAAAAATCAATTATAGCAATCTTCCTGAACATTGCCTTGTTGATTCCTC
>NZ_JACADJ010000175.1 GCF_013389365.1 Desulfobacter latus | reverse complement strand
AGTTCATGCCCTCTGGGCTTAACCCAAATCCTGGCCCTTCGGGTCAGGATTTTTACTATATAAAACACTACTTATGATTTTAATAAATTACTTATTGATACTTTTTAATACTTTTAAATCGACTATAGCTGAAAGTTTTTGCTGAGACAACATGTTTATGATAGTTAGCCCAGCCCCGTATTTTCATGTTAAGATCATGAATCAGCGCTACGGCTTTCGATCCCCGATGCTTCTTGAACGTATCGTGGATATTATTCATGAAGGCCTGCACATTCTTCCTGGATGGTTTAATGAGCAGTTTGCCGTCATACTTACGAATATTCTGGCCGAGAAAATCGAATCCCTTGAGAACATGCCCTGGTCGAAGACCCCGGTGGTGACTTTCAGGCTTGCCATAGCACCCGTAAGTCTGCTGCCTTCCGTCACGCTGGAATGCGTCGGCTTTCCCCCTGCAATTGCAGGGTTTATCCCTATGGACCACAACTATACATTTTTCGGGGCTCAGTACAGAGCCTGCAATCTTGTTCCATCCAGCTTCAGACCTCCGTTACCGGTTTTGCCTGTGGATTTCACTAATGAGCTGCGGGCTAAGCTTTGCTCATGTGGGACTTGCACCCACTGGGTAACATTATCGAGTTTCATCCTCCCATTCAGTGGAATTCC
>NZ_JACADJ010000174.1 GCF_013389365.1 Desulfobacter latus | reverse complement strand
GGGGACTACCGGATACAGAGGGCTTCTACAGATGATCAAGGGACGACAACCTACAGCTACTCTTCCGGCAGACTCAACATGACTAACAGCGACGACAACGTCCTGGTACACGGCAACTTTGTGATGGATTCGTCTTCCGGTCATGGATCTCTGTTAACTTCCGGAACGCTCGAACTCAAAGGCGACTTCACGCAAAAATCAACTTATTCTTCTTGGCCCAGGACCCCTTATGAAAATGAGAACTTTCGAGCCAGTGGTACACATCGGGTTTTGTTGAGTGGCACTGACAAGCAAACGGTCTCTTTTAGCACACCATCTTGTAACCGTTCCCATTTCAATATTCTCGAAATTACCAACACTTCCAGTGACGGCGTGACACTGGCAAGCCGTGTCATTGTCACAGGCGAAATGGCCCAGACAACCACACCGATTGTTAACAGCAACAATTTATCGCTGTCCGGCAATGCGTTGATCAGCCAGGGCAACTGGAAATATGACCTGATCTTGGACTCACTCTGCAGCGACTGGACATTACAGCAGGACCAGGTTGTGGATAAAAACTTTTACTTGAAAGACGGCACCCTAGATCTCAATGGTAAGACCTTGACCGTCACAGGCGACTTGATCTACTCCGGCGACACCTTGACGCTCAACGGCGGCACCCTCGTGGTCAAAGGCGATTTGATCCACGC
>NZ_JACADJ010000173.1 GCF_013389365.1 Desulfobacter latus | reverse complement strand
TACGAAATTAGTAGTAGAACACAAAGACAGGTTAGCGCGTTTCGGTGTTAATTATATCGAAATCTTATGTAACCATATCGGATGTGAATTAGTCGTTTTAAATCAGACTCTAAACGATAAAGAAGATCTCATTCAAGATTTTGTCTCGGTTATTACCAGCTTCTGTGCCAGACTATACGGTCAACGTCGTACTAAACGTAAAACAGAAAAAATAATAAAAGAGCTGTGCTGTGAAAAAGAAGAAAAAGTCGAATAAACTACATAGAGCTGTTACACATATTAAACTGGACTTTGCTAATCAAGGGAAATTAACTCGCCTTGATGAATTGTGTCCAGTTTATATGAATCTGGTGCAGCAATACATAGATTATATTTTCAAATTTGAAATCAGAGACGTTGATTCCTATGATGAAGTTATTCCGTTAGTAAAAACTGTTTTATCTAAACGATACCAACGCTGCGCCTGGCAACAAGCCGTTGGCATTATGAAGTCTTTTTATTCTAACGGCAGAACAAACAAGCCCCAATTAAAAGGTGCTAATATCCAAGGAACTCCGAACGTTATCAGACTTGAAAAATCTGATACCCCTCAGTTTGATTTCTGGTTGGTTATTGCAACACTTGAAAAATGTAAACCAGTTAGAATTCCAATTAATATTTATGCTTACGGGAAAAAAGTCATAAATTCCGGTAAATTATGT
>NZ_JACADJ010000172.1 GCF_013389365.1 Desulfobacter latus | reverse complement strand
TAGAGGCCGTCATTTTCGATCTGCTAAGGGTTACAAAAGTTATTGATAAGAGTACTATGCTGATTGATTCCACTGTACTACCCAACAATATTTCTTATCCAACAGATATCGGGTTGATTTTCAAGGCGTTTAAAAAAATGGAGCAGGTAGCCAAACAATATCATATTCCCTTGTGGTGGGATGATAAGGAACTCAAACAACTATATCGCGAATACAATTTAAATCGGAAAAAGGATCAAATTATATTTCTATTTTTTGAAGCTCTCTTGATATTTTCCCGTGGATTGCGGACATTTGAAAAAATTGTTCAAAGCCTTGAAGATTCTGACACGAACAAAGAAAAAGTTCTGAAACTTTTAGATCTGTTGATGTTGTTTCATAAACAGAATGAACAGAAACTTGCAGGGGAAAAACATATTCCAAACCGGATTGTATCTTTTGATGAACCCGATGCCCGACCGATTAAAAAAGGTAAAAAGCATCCAAACTGTGAATTTGGAAGTACGCTTCAGCTTTCATTCAATCGCCAAGGTTTTATGGTTACAGTGGAAAATTTCATCGGAAAGCCTAATGATAAAACCCTGTGGTCAGATACAGTCCGGTTGTTTGAAGAAAAAATGAAAGGATCTCCTGAATATGGCATAGGAGATCAAGGCTATCGCAGCATGGTAAATCAAACAATCCCCAAAGACACCTCACATATTTTTCTGGGCAAAAGTTCGGATGTTGACGAAAAAGAACA
>NZ_JACADJ010000171.1 GCF_013389365.1 Desulfobacter latus | reverse complement strand
TATCCCTCCTCGGGCAGCTCCGGGAAGTTTCTTCAGGCACCCTTGCCTTAGCCTACATATTCCCTCCTTTCTGGGGCTATGACTGGACTTTCACCAGTTAGTTCATGACCATGCCGGTCACACCGCTCCGCGCCGGACGGGCCGGGGATGCCCGAGCGGCCTCCGGCCGCAGAACCAGGATAAAAACAGACAGATCATATTAATATTATATCCATATGATATTAGTATCATAACCAATAAAGATGACTATGTGAGGGGTACATGTTATATGAGATCCACCAGAGCCCCACACAACACACCCAGGCGGAACACATTATGTGCAGCAATATAAAAGCCTGCCCAGGGGAAGCCTATTTTCATTTTAACTCAACACAGTTGGATAACAAACCAGCACAGCTAAAGCGAAGGCGATCGGAAAGCCTTTGGTTTATTAATCTGCCGCCCGTTGATTGCCTGGCTCACAGGACACATTCTGTACAGCAATAAGACGCCCAAGGGTATTCACTATATCCACATATCCATAAAAATCAGTAAAGGGAAGTGGCAGCAGGAATCAGGGCCACCTGGATCAGGACGTGGAGTCGGTCACAGATTATCCACCTGGCCGGTCACATTTCTTTTATCCGGATAGTCACAGTTTTTTATGCCAGCATATCACAGGTCAGAACAAGAATTTCCAGGGTGACAGTTATTCTATATACTCGAGTTTTCGAAAAATAGCTCCTTGATATTTTGTACATAGGCATGATATTTGCTATATAACATTTTTTAAGTGTTCTTCAGCTTCCTGTAAAGACAGATCTACTAAAGGTTTATTTTGCTTC
>NZ_JACADJ010000170.1 GCF_013389365.1 Desulfobacter latus | reverse complement strand
AGGCGGTTGTCACTTCCGGCAAAAAGGTTGGAACGTACACCGGGCGTGTCGCTGTCAGAAAAAGCGGATCGTTTAACATTAAAACAGTGGACAAAACAGTACAGGGCATTAGCTGGAAATACTGCAGACCGCTTCACGCATCTGACGGCTATTCCTACAATACGACGTGCTAAGGTCGGGTGCCTGAGCTACTAAATTATTATAAGGAGGGCGGCATTCCTCCCCTGAGCTAAAGACTCAGGGGTTTCCTTGCCGCATTTTATGATCAAAAATAAGGAGGGGAAAATGCGTAAAATTAGTGTGTTGTTGTCTTTTTGTATACTTTTTGTTTCTGCATGCGGATATGATTCCGGAAACTCTAAAAATCTTCTTATCGTCGTAACCACGGATGATCCGGTTACACAATTGATGTCCATGGTGCTGGCTGACCGGTCCATAAAAAAAGGCGCAACGGTGGACATGCTTCTCTGCGGCAGCGCCGGTTCACTGGCTGTCAAGGATTCTGCGGAGGTATTTTTAAAGCCCCAAAATACATCTCCCCAGATGATGCTGAAAAATCTGATCCAACAGAATGTCAATGTAGAACTGTGTCCACTATACTTATCAAACTCAGAAAAAAGCATTTCAAATTTGATAGATGGGGTTTCTGTTGCCAAGCCTTGCCGGATAGCGGATAAGCTTCTTAATGAAAAAACAAAGATATTAAGTTATTAAAGGGCGCATTCCCATTTTCCCGGCCGACTGAACAATTCTTTAAGCAGGAATTAGATGCTTAAAAATCAATCAGTTAAGGCAAGTTTAACATTGTGTGTTTTTAACGAAGGTCTTCCAGTATGCCCCAA
>NZ_JACADJ010000169.1 GCF_013389365.1 Desulfobacter latus | reverse complement strand
TTCGGACCAACTTTGAAGTGAGCTTATGAAGCGTATCGTGGCGGATACATGATATCCGGTAGTGTAATCGAGCTATTTTTCGTTTTAGCTTTTCTCGATTTTTAGAACCTTTTTGTGCCCGTGAAAACGCCTGTTGAAGTCTTCGCAATTTTTTTTGCAACTTTTTATAAGGCTTAGAGCCTTCGATCATTTCGCCATTGGAAAATGTCGCCAGATTCTTAATGCCGAGGTCTACACCGGCAACTGCTTGGTTTTCGCATGTTGCCGGTGTAATATCCATTTCGACACAGATACTGACAAACCACTTATCCGCTGTTCGAGAGACTGTTGCATTCAGTATTTTTCCAAAATTACAAAAGGTTTCCTTCAACCTTACCCACCCAAGTTTTGGAACGTGTATTCGGTCTTCCTCCATCTTGAATTTATCATTGGCAATGTAAAAGCTGTCTTTATCCGCCCCTTTCTTTTTAAAATTCGGGCGTTTTTTAGTACCTTTTAAAAAATCTTTAAATGCCTTCTGTAAATTGCTGAATGGTTGACTATTAGCATCCCTCAATACGTCAAAGACCCAGGGGAACTGTTCTTTTTTGATTGCATTAAACGCCTTTTTCAACGCCGGCCCCGATGGATTCAAGCCTTCTTCATATTGACGATTCCATTCAGCAAGTGCCCAATTCCAGGTGAATCGAGCCGTACCACAAGCGCGAATAAAATACCCCCGCTGTACATTGGTAGGATCGAGTTCTATTTTATGAGCCAATTGGATTATCATTACTCGGACGCCTCAATCATTGTTTTGATCTTTTTTTTATATTTACGAAGCCCGTACAATCTACAACTGAATGTAT
>NZ_JACADJ010000168.1 GCF_013389365.1 Desulfobacter latus | reverse complement strand
ATGGGATATCTGTTTTTCCGCAATAGGCACACGTTCTGTCCCATTTTTCCAGAAGGTATTCCCGTACCTCATACCCCATGAGTTCCCCCTGCTGATACGCGACACCGGATATTTCAGGATTCTGTATCTTCTGCATGTCAAACCGAACCAACTCCATTGAAATTGCCTGAATGATGTACCGGATTTTGCGGCTTTTTGTTTGTATCCAGAACAAATACGCTCAATTTTAAAATCCTCTTGTTTCCAAGGTAATGTTTGCCGCGTCAATGTTATGACCGGGTTTGGCGCAAGCAGCACCGGCTTAACCCCTTAGACCTGTTTAACCACTTGCCGTAGAACCTGGGGCTGGCGAGCACCCCAGGGTACCTGTTTCCGATCTAACGTAGTGCTCGAAGCACTTAGACTGGTCAACTTTGGGGCTTTTTCAAGCCCCTCGGTCTTTAGCCGAGGGGTAGTTGACGTATATAGGGCTTAGGTAATCTGACCACACTATTCACCGATTTTTTGGCTGTTAATAGCGCATAATGGTCTATATGACCAACCCCGTGACTTTCTTAATATTGCCAATCATAATAAGCGGTTATCGTGGAAATAACATCTCCTAATCCACTAAAATAGAATCGTTCAGGTGCAGTAGATAAGATATCTAAATCTGCAATCACCCTTGCCAACAATTAAAAGTATTTTATTAAACAATACCTTCGCCAATGTCAAAAAAAGATTAAAATTGCTTAAACTTCAAAAAATAACCTATTGATTTTATTGTATCGAAACAATTCTATTTTGGGCATCCTTCATTTTCCGTTTGACACTTCGTAAAATCAAAATGTGTTTTTGAGATGCTGAAAATTATTTTTTTAAAAAAATACTGTGAACAGCACGTTCCTTTAGTGTACTTTAGAATTGAACAAAAAAACAAAGACACAGGAGGAAATATGCTGCTCACAGATATAAATAATTTACCAGAATTTGTTTTTACAGGAAAG
>NZ_JACADJ010000166.1 GCF_013389365.1 Desulfobacter latus | reverse complement strand
CATCCTGTTCTATTTTGACGAATCTGCTGTCCAGGTTAAAACTGTGCCTTTTAAAAACCGGCTTTGTTTTATTTTTTTTCTTTCTTTGACTTTTAACGATTTCAAGTGCTTGCTTGCCAAGGCATTGCTGCATCCTTGCCGATAACCAGGTATCGACTTTAACCTTGACGAATTTACTATTGAACTGTTTTTGTTCCCACAAGATATCAATATACAGATTGATCACACGAACGGCTTCCTTGCAAAAACACTCCAATTGATCAATTTTATTTTTGTTTGCGTAATTGATATTTATCTGGGATCTTCTGATCATTTGCTTAGCTCATTGATTAACTGTTCCGTCTTTCTTTTACTTTTTCTTTTGCCATAAAGCCGGGCACAAAAAGAAGTGACCAGACTCACAAAATCCTGCATCAAATCCTGTTCATCTTCAATGACTTCATTGATAATGATGATTTCACCAGGGTATAATTTGATAATATAATTCAAACCGAATCTTGTCAATTTGTCGGTGTGTTCAACCACGATCCTGTTGATAGATTTGTCTAAAAGCAATTTGATCAATTTGGGTCGTTTATCATTTAAGCCACTTGCACATTCCTTGACGATTTGATTAACTATCCATCCTTTTGCCAAACAAAATTGACTGACCCTTGATGCCTGACTTTCCAGATTATTCTTATTTTGACTTGAACTCACTCTGGCATAGACGGCCGTTCGTTTAACACCTTCAGGTCTTTGATAGCTATCCGGGATAACTATCGTACCTGTTGGGAGTTGATAAGCCCCCGGTATCAAACCTTTTTTGAAATGAACATGCGCTGTTTTATAATGGATACCATGTTCTTTTGCATATTCTGATAATTTTTTCATTAGAAATGGATACCAGAATATATATTGATAAATCAAGTATATTACTCCCCATTCGCTCATTTGATATAAAGTATTTTTAAATTTCAAGTTGCGTATAAATAGAAGAGTCGAATCCCAATTTTTGGATAATTTGTTTTTGCAGATTCGATAATGGTTTCAATGAACGC
>NZ_JACADJ010000165.1 GCF_013389365.1 Desulfobacter latus | reverse complement strand
CAATTAACAGCTTGAAATCAGTACTCTCCATTATTTTTAATAAAGCCCCTTCAAAAATCAATTCGGTTGATGAAAAAAAAGTTTTGTCATATATTTTATCTTTAAGGTTGGAAGGTAAATGCAGTATTGAAAGCATTTCAAACTTAATGAAAAGATTTGGATTAGCTAATAATTCAACAGGTTTTATAAGCCAATACCTTAAACATGTCGGATCTTTGCTCCCTGGTACCTTAATAAATAAGGAAGAAAATATACGATTGATGGTTTTTGCCAGTGATGAAATATTCTCAAAAAACACCCCGGTTTTAGTGACAGTGGACCCTGTTAGTTCTGCAATATTGAAAATGGAATTATCGGATACTCGAAAGGCTAAAGACTGGGTAGAGCATTGGAATTGCATTGAAAACAATGGCCACATAGCCGTTTACCTGGTCAGTGATGAAGGAAGCGGTTTGACATCAGGTCATTCACAAGGCTTATCGGATGTTTCCTGGCAACCAGATACGTTTCATACTATTGCTCACAGACTCGGGCTTTGGGTAGATCGGTTTGAGAGGAGTGCATACCAGGCAATAGAAAAAGAATACAATTGTCAGAAAAAAATCAATTCTGCAAGAAGTGCTGAGGTTGTTTCCAAAAGGACAGCAGCATATGATGCTGCCACTCAAGTAACTCATAAAAAAATAGAATTATATGAGCAGTTCAAATATGTCTACACAGGGATCATTAAGGAGTTGCATGTATTTGATTTGAATGGAAATCTTCGGCAACGCAAGGACGCAGAAGATACGATTCAGATATATTTAGATCTCATTGATACATTGAACCATAAAACACTGTCAGAAACGATTAATAAAATACGCAAAGTCGTTCCTAAGTTATTGACTTATTTTGATAACGCTTCGACAATAGTAACAAATTTAGAAAATACCGGCCTTGATAAAGACGCTCTTAAAACTCTTTGTGCAGGCTGGCAATGGCATAAAAGATATATTAAATCAAAAAAAACTGGAAGTCGAAATTATTGCCAGGAGCATGAAAGC
>NZ_JACADJ010000164.1 GCF_013389365.1 Desulfobacter latus | reverse complement strand
ATGACACGGCATTAACCATGCCGGGTTGCCCCATTCAGAAATCCCCGGGTCAAAGGATGTTTAGCTCCTTACCGAGGCTTATCGCAGCTTTCCACGTCTTTCTTCTTCACTTGACACCAAGGCATCCGCCGTTTGCTCTTAGTAGCTTAGCCACTATTCCACAAATAAGTTTAAACGCTTTGATGTTTTTGAAAATTTTGTGAAATTCGGCGTTGCGGCACACGAATTTTAAAACGGCGTAGTCTACTACACCTTATTTAAAATTCGTGTTTGCGCCTTGAATTTCACTAAAATTTTCAAAAACATAATTTCCGAACGTATTAGATCATTCAAGCGCCATTTCACATATTTTCTTCAACATAGCCAGGTTCGACTGATTCATTAATCAATCTTACCTGTTTCAAGAAACTTGGGACAAAAATTAAAAGCAAGACAATTTTTCAACTCTTGTTTCTTGTTTCAAGTCTCTAGTTTCTTGATGATATTTACTACAACAAATTGTCAAAGAACAAAGAGAGTGCGGTTACTTTAATTCACCGGTTTGATCTCTCAAAGTTGGTCAGTGAATCCAAAAAAAGCTTTATATTTTAAACTGTAAACTTCAATACTCTTGTTTCTTGTATCTTGTTTCCAGTTTCTTGTTATCTTTCCTTTGAAAGGAGGTGATCCAGCCGCTGATTCCTCAACGGCTACCTTGTTACGACTTCACCCCAGTTATCGACCGTACCTTAGGCGCCTGCCCCTATAAATAGTTAGCCCAGCGACGTCGGGTATAATCAACTTCCATGGTGTGACGGGCGGTGTGTACAAGGCCCGGGAACATATTCACCGCGGCATGCTGATCCGCGATTACTAGCGATTCCAACTTCATGGGGTCGAGTTGCAGACCCCAATTCGGACTGAGATAGGCTTTTGGGATTCGCTCCTTCTTGCAAAGTCGCTGCCCTTTGTACCTACCATTGTAGCACGTGTGTAGCCCTGGATATAAGGGCCATGAGGACTTGACGTCATCCCCACCTTCCTCCCCGTTGACCGGGGCAGTCTCGCCAGAGTTCC
>NZ_JACADJ010000163.1 GCF_013389365.1 Desulfobacter latus | reverse complement strand
AGTAATTTATATATGGAAAATTTGCCTTTATCTTCCTGGAACTCGACCAACCACAGAAGAAGTTGTTGGTGTTCAAAGTGAAACAAAATCGGCATATCCAGTTCAAGGCTCTTGTCTGAAAGCGAATATTTTTTCGGCTCCTGGCGTACAAATTCAACGTTGATGACCTGCCCCCAGTTTTGTTCGGCCTCTGGAAATAACCAGGCCAAGGCTTCCTTCGGGAAATCTAAAAACAGGTTTTTAAAATTATGGTCGTGGGGATTCATATCCTGATTTTGTTTTATTGATGCGTTGTAATCAAACCCAAAAGTTTGCAGGGCGCGCCGGTTTTCCATTGGTGCCTTACTTCTCAGTTTCTGCCACAAAAAACAAGAGATTGAGCGCCTTGTACTGTAACTTTCAGTGCCTTCCGTGTTTTCCGTGGTTAATAAACACCGGAGAGGCTGTTTTTTAGATGAACCACGGAAAGCACGGAAATACACGGAATTCAGTACAAAAACTCAGAATTAGGCCCGAACCCATCATCTTTAAGGTGTTTCGTACAAGATGAAAGACAATTCTTTTACGGATATTTCTGATCCCCAAGCACTTCAGGAGGCGGCTCAGGAAATTCAGGAAAATATAGTACAGCAGAGAATCAACTATTGGATGGATCGATTTTTCAAAAAGGATAACAAAGCCATCGGCCCCGCCGGAAGAAGGCGGGCTTCAACCTAAAAAGTGTAGCTTAAAAAATGTCAAAATCAGTCTTGACATATGGAGGTGGAGGTCGCTTGGGTCATGGTGGGTCCTTGGTTTTTCGTGGTGTCAGGCTTGGCTTATGACGGTTTTGGGTATAGCTCCGCCCCTTCGGTTACAGGGGCAATGCTGTATCCGAAAAAGGGTGACCAAAAGATGATGTGTATCTATTCATGAGAGTTTGTAAATTAGATAAAACTACCTAGAGGGGGTGGTTTTAAAACTTTTTGGGCAATCCGGCTTGTTTGAGAACTGTATTTGCAGTATGTCTTGATTTAATGGAATTATCCACGACAAACCTAATAGCTGTGGCAGGGCTGTACCAGATTTCATGATCACCTTTACCCTGCCGTTCAAATGTACATCCATTCTCCCGCAGAAATTTTTTAAGATCTTTGGTATAATCCCCCATCAAACTGCTGCCCGCTGTGCAATCTCAAACCGCCGGGTAAAGACCTCAAAAGAGGTTTCCAGTCCAACATCCACACCATTGGCCTCAAGCA
>NZ_JACADJ010000162.1 GCF_013389365.1 Desulfobacter latus | reverse complement strand
CAATGGTTCGGACAAATTTAGGCGCTAATAGCACCGTAGTTTATCAGTTCCTCGTATTGAGGCGTATTTTTTATCAAGATAGGGTCCAAATCTAAGTGTGAAATAAATCGGTCCAGTAGGTTTTCATTGAAATAACGGGCCTTCCAGGATGCGATCGAACAGACTTTGGAATTAGAATTTTCAGCTTGTTCCCGGTCCTGTTTTTTCAACAAATTGAGTGTGGTTAAAGATGCATTGAAATGGAAATTTAAAGCTTCTTTGCTTCTGGCTTGGCAATCAGTGAGTCCGGTAAACTGCTTGGCGTCTCGAAAGATGAACTCAATCTGAAAACGAGCTCGATACATATTAAAGATATCTAATGGATCCAGGGTCAAATCGGTTGAAAAAAATAAGGCATAACGATATTTTTTAGAATTTCTTTGATCCAGCAGATAAACGACTCTCAAGTTGCGTTTAAAACGGGGAGAATTCAGATCTGCAGTATACAGACTGACACCCGGTTCAATTTCACTGACGAATTGCCATTTGGAAAGATCATCATATTTGACTTTGCCGTCATATTTTTTCTTGGCTCCTTTTCTTTTCTCATGTGGCCCCTTGTAGAGATAACGAAGATTTGCATCGTCTCTCAGACGGCCAACTTGATGAAAGCCCAGTCCGACAAGACCATCGATAAAGCGGGTTTTACTGTAAAATCCATCAGTAGCAATATAAATGATATCATGGGCACGCAGGTAATTCTGGTTACGTTGAATTTGCTGCAGATAGAAATCAATTCGATTTTCCTCTTTTTTGCCGATTTTATTGTCGGAAGGTGTCTGCTCAACAGAAAGATTGTAAGCGGTGTTATAGTCCAGATCAACAATTGCAAGGGATGAGATTTCCTGCCCTTTTTTGGATTTGCCGGCAACTCCGCTCCAAAAATAGTCGATCCCATAACTGTGTTTCCCACTTTTGGGTACAAAGGAAGCATCAATTGCTGCCATCTTCTTGTTTTCTTCAGGGATGGTTTCCAAAATCAATCGGTGATTCAATTCGGTAAAATCGAATGGCTTTTTGAAATTCCTTGAAAAACTTTTTTCATGGAGAATGCTGTAACGACTCATGTTGCGGTAATTCATTCGGCCCCGGAGGATCATTATCGTTGAAAATAAAATCAACAAGAATTTTCGTTGCGGTTTAGGTATGGACATTTGAGATAAAATAGGCTTTATTGTCTCCATAGGGTTCTCCTTAGTTTGATATGAAAATTTTATTTCTCAATAAAACTTTTTCTCAATTTTGGAGAACTCTTGTCCAGCTTTTTTTACAACACTACGCTAAAAACTGTCCGAACCATTG
>NZ_JACADJ010000161.1 GCF_013389365.1 Desulfobacter latus | reverse complement strand
TATTTTTAACCACTTCATCAAGTGTTTTCCCTTGGCTGAAAATATCTAAGTCATCAATACACCTGGCACAATAAAACTCACCATCATGATATATTTCAATCTTAATCATTTTTTTCATAGCCACCTCCAAAAATCAAAACTCATTTCCGTGCCCTTCCGTGTCTTCCGTGGTTAAAAAATCGTAACCCACCCATCTCCGGATCATTTCGCAAGCTCATAATCAAATCTTATCCGGCCCTGATTTTTCAGTCAACATATTTGTTTTTATGGAAAATTTGCAAAATCAAAAGATCAACCACTCTAAATCTCAAGGCAACCAACCCAGCATCCAGCACCCAATAAACCAGTCTTCAACCTCAACGCACACATTGACAAAGTGACATTTTGACAATATGTTAAACATACAAAATGGATTTAAGGAGGCACCATGATCGTTACCATAGACAAAAGAGGCAGCATAAGCCTGCCGGTGGCCATTAGAAAAGAACTTGGCATTACACAAGGAAGTCATCTCGAACTTACGATAAAGCCAGGAGGCGCCCTGGTTCTTCAACCGGTCGAATTTTACAGAACAATCAAGCTTAATGCATCCGGTTTAGAAAAACTCAAGGATGCCCGGTCTTCGGAAGAATGCAGACTGCCGGATTGGTTTAAAAAGGAGCGGGACAATGCCGGAGTTGATCCCGAATAAAAAATTTGTTTCCGATCTGGAAAGTTTCAAGCAACAGAAAACAATTTTAAAAAAAATTGCTAAAACCCTCAATTTTCTCGAAAGCAATCCAATGCACCCGGGTCTGAGAATTGAACGAATCATGAATGACCCTGGTGCATGGTCTGCCCGTGTAGATAAAAAATATAGAATCTCATTTGAACCGACACTGAATCCGTCTACCGGCGCCCCGGACTGGACATTCCCTGTCAAGCTTCTTCGGGTCCTTGATCATGACGATCTTTACAAAAGTCCCCGATAATCCAGTCTACTGCTTTATGAGACTACAGAGCACGCTGAGATCGGATATCCAATTTTCAGGCAATGGAGAACCCGGATATTTCTAAACTCATTTCTGTGCCCTTCCGTGTCTTCCGTGGTTAAAAAACCGTAACCCACCCATCTCCGGATCATTTCGCATCCAGCCATACAACCAGCTCTTTCACCTTACGAAAGGCTCCTCACCGGAATGCCCAGATCATGCTCCAGCCGGGCGGTTTTCAGGGCATTACCCGGCCGCCGATCCACGTCGTGGCGCAGGATCACCACCTGCCCCCCCCCCGGTCTTTTTTTCAGGCTGCAACCAATGAGCTGAACTTTTCCATACTAGGTTACAAAATTATATCAAATAGTAATTTAAAGAATTAAACTTACGACTCAAATAGAATTTTTTTATTAAAATGCAAGCACTTTAAATGGCTGAAACCCACAGCCTCTATTCCTTATCCTTATA
>NZ_JACADJ010000160.1 GCF_013389365.1 Desulfobacter latus | reverse complement strand
GGGCGCATTCCCATTTTCCCGGTTATGCAACAGCCAATGAATTGTGCGAGTTTGCCATTTGTTTCAAATAATTCCATCTCCCTGACTTATAATATGAACGTAGCATGATCACCTTCTCTGCATTTTCTCTATACCAAAAAGTACAGGGGCCTTTGAGACGTAAATTGATCACTCTGCGGATTGAACTTTCAATAGCCCCACTACCAATTGGTAAATTTAATGCCTTGACCGTTGGAAAGGCAAGTCTCTGTTCATTACGCACAAAATAATCCCGTTCCGTTTTGATAGCCTTACTATTACGACCTCGGCAAATGAGTTGTACTGCCTTCACGACTTCAGCCGATTTTCCTTTCAACAAAAGCCCTCGCTGTTTAGATACCCAGGATTTTCGTTCTTTAGATGACCAGCTCTTTCTCAACCCTGCTACTTTGCCTAAGTGCTCCACTGCATGATAGAAATCGAGAAGCTCATATACGCACTCCGAGGTCAAGCCCAACTCACTGATCAAAATAGGAACTCGATTCCAAATCCAATGGGCCCCATCGGCAACAAACAAGATTTTGTCTGCCTTTTGAATACCAAGGGTTTCCAAATAGGCTTTTAACAATCGGAAGACGCTATCCGGACCATTGAAACATCCATCAATAAAGGGAGCAAAGCTCTTTTCCTGCTTCCCATTGGCATCAACAACGTAAATGATCAAAAGCTTTGGTTCACGCCATGCCCCGTGAAAGCGGGTTCTGCCCTTCTTTGTTTTGGGGCCTCGTTTCTTTTCCCTCAATCGTGTGCGGCCACCGTCAGTGCTTATGACGACTCGACGACCTTCAAGACTATCATTATCACCCAATGGAATTCGACCTGCTTGTTGTTCTGCCCGGGCCCGTTCCGCATAGCGATACGTCAGCTTCCGAATCACCTTTATATCTAACGTCAAGCCATGATCACAAAGGACTTGGTGGACTTCTTCAAAAGAACTCAATAAGGCTGACCAAGAACTCACCATGGAATTCAGTCCCGGCGAGCATCGATCATGAATCCCAAGAAGAATCAGACCGGCATACATACCTTTATGCCTTTTGCCGCTTCGTCTGTCACAGGATCTTCGATAATATCGGACACGGACCTCAATCGTGTCTCCAGAACGGAGCTGAATTTGAACCGTCTCAAATCCCTCACTTTTCATTCGCCCCGGACAAGTTTTTATAATTTCCTTTTCTTGAACAATTTGATCTGGGGAACTCAATGTGGTCTGAAGTTTTTTTTTAACAGCAAGGCAGCGAGACGATTTGTATAGCTAAGAATTTCATTTTCTATTCTTTCCAGCTCTTCTGGAGTTTGAATTAACCGATTATCTTCATCCAGTACCTTCAGGTAGGCTTGAACTTCTTCTACAGTTTCACAGTCTTCGGCTTTCTTCATTTCCATTATATTTGCTCCTCAGATAGTATTGTTT
>NZ_JACADJ010000159.1 GCF_013389365.1 Desulfobacter latus | reverse complement strand
GAAAATGCAGAGAAGGTGATCATGCTACGTTCATATTATAAGTCAGGGAGATGGAATTATTTGAAACAAATGGCAAACTCGCACAATTCATTGGCTGTTGCATAACCGGGAAAATGGGAATGCGCCCACTGTTTGTGTGATCCTTTTTGACGGACTTCAACAAAACCCAATTTTCCAAGTATCCGAATAATAGTTTTAGGCTTAATTACAGGTATATTCCCCATTATCAAGCGACTTCAACAAGCTGGGTCCCTACAAACTCACTCTCAATCTTCGGAGGGCCGTCTTCGAGGAGCATTTCAAGAACTTCCTTCAAATTTTTGTGAAGTTCATCAATTGTATCGGCTTGTGAATGCGCTCCAGGAAAACCAGGAATATATCCTACATAAAGTTTTGTTTCGGAGCATCTTTCAATGATTGCGGTATATTTTTCCATGATATTGCTCTTATCTTAAGTTTCGCTTGTTTTAATTTTGGTTTCAGTAGTTTTGGATGCAATTATCCGATTTTTCACTTTGGCCAATTTTGACCAGGTTATGAAGTATCAAACAAATACTGGTGAGTATAGCATTCTTCCGGGACATCCAAAATCGATAAAATATCTTTTTGTGCTAAGCGGGGTCTGACCCAGTTAAGTGCTTATTATTAATTTGTTATTGGCTTAAAAGTGGGGTGTCTAAATCCGCTGGTTTCAATTATTCACTTTTTGGCACTCGCTTGACACCCATCACTTCAGAAAATGGCATTGCAGTCAATCTTGCAGTGGGGTGTCTAAATCTGCCATTTTCGTTTGCGCGCTTTTTGGCCCTCTTTTGAGTTTTGAGTTGTTGAAATGCCTTTCAGAAGAGGTCGTTCAACAGATTTTGCTCAAAGGGGGTGGGGTCGGACCAACGATGCTCCTGGACCATTTATCATCACGAAAGTTACCACCATTGCTGTGGCATGATAACGATCCTCCCGGAAAGCCCCTCTCCGGTTCTTTCGCTGATTAAATTCCTGGACGGTTCGGCCGGCAATCAGTTTGATGGAATTTGGTATAACACCGCGCCCCTTATCATCTACGACGAGAAGATGAATGTGGTTCGATGTGACGATATAATTCAGTATTACCAAACCATAACGTTTCTTTGCTTCAAAAAGCCATTGGAGCCACCGATGGTAATCCTTGGCAAATTTGAGCAAAAACGCTCTCTTGTGGCATCGGTGCGTGATATGCCATATTTGTCCGGGTACATAGTGACGATTTGCTCTCGCCATGGCTATAATGCTTTTTTTGACCTCAAAAAATACAATATTGCACCCCAAACGAGCCCGATTTCACACTTATTTCTTTTTGTTTCAAAGCGTTAACTTGACCCGACCCCAAGCAAACACCCCAGGATCAGGCACACGGAGTCCGTGCCGATGAACTCTTTGCCCAGGATGAATGCCTGGGCCAGGCCGTCGGGCCGGGGCTGGGGTGTGTAGGAGATCTCCAGGCCCAGGTGGGCGCCGTCGCCAA
>NZ_JACADJ010000008.1 GCF_013389365.1 Desulfobacter latus | reverse complement strand
CGGATCGAACATTTATATGTCCGGCGTGCGGATTCAAGCTGGATAGAGATGAAAACGCAGCCCGGAACCTGGAACAGTATCCGGTTTTATCGGCTGCATAATAATAACAATACCGTAGGTTCTACGGAATTTTAAGCCTGTGGAGAGGAAATGAGACCTAAGCAGTTTGTTCGGGCACACTCTATGAAGCAGGAATTTCTCATCATTCATACTCAATAGGTAAGAATGAGTAAGAAGAAAGGAACAGGATCTTTTGATTATACGAAAACTTGAAGTCGGCCCGATCATGGCAAATTGCTATATTGTGGGATGTGAAGAGACAAAACAGGCTGCTGTCATTGACCCGGGCGATGATGCCGACCGGATACTCATGACCCTTGCCGAAGCTGAACTGAAGGCGAAATATTTGATCAATACCCATGGCCATTTTGACCATGTTGGGGCAAACAAGCGAATGAAGGACGCGACAGGTGCTCAGATTGCCGTTCATCCTGATGATGAACCCATGCTTTCGGACCTGTCCAAGCATGCTGCCATGTTCGGTCTTAAGACAGAAAATTCCCCGTCGGCCGACATTCATCTCAAAGACGGCGAGACAATCACCTTTGGCAATATTACTTTTGAAGTGATTCACACCCCGGGGCATTCACCCGGGGGCATCTGTCTTTACACGCCGGGCCACCTGTTTGTCGGAGACACCCTTTTTATGGGTTCAATCGGACGCACCGACCTTCCCGGCGGCGATCATGCTACCCTGATATCTTCCATTAAAACAAAATTACTGAATTTGGACGAAAAGACTATTGTCTATCCCGGACATGGGCCTGAGACCTCCATTGCCAATGAAAAGCGGATGAATCCCTTTCTCAGATAATGTCTGAAAAATTTTTTTTACCCCGGATCACCGACATTGTGATCCGGGGTTTAAATTTTGATCTGCCATTTGAGCATGCCGCTGCCCGATTCTCTCAGCAGGAAGGATCGGTGGTGCTTTTGTCCGGATCTGATCAGGATTGTGCCCGGTACCATATTCTTGCCGTCGATCCTTGGCTGACGATGCGGGGAACGGGAAACACAATCTGTATTAAAGTCAAAGAGTCTAATGGGGAATTTGTCTGTCATAACACAGAACAGGATCCTTTTGATCTAGTTGATACCCTGGTAAAAAAAAATGCCTTTTTTGATAAGACATTCAATCTACCTGTGACCGCCGGCCTGTTCGGCTATTTTGCCTATGATCTGAAAGACAAACTAGAAGACCTTCCCAAGACCTGTGTGGGCAATGATTTGCCTGATATCTGTCTGTATGCGCCGACCGTCATTTTGATCCAGGATCGAAAAACGTGTGAAAACCGGCTCTGTTTGCCGGTGTTTGACCGGGATAGGGGGAAAAAAGATATTCTGGCCAGGGAAGCATTTTTTGTCAATCGGCTTGAACAATCCCGCCAGCCCGGCACCTTCTGCGCTGACGGCACAGGCCTTGTCTCGTCATTTACTAAACCGGAATATCTGTCCGCCGTATCACAGATTATTGAGCATTTAAGGCAGGGGGATATCTACCAGGCCAATCTCTCACAGCGTTTTGAAACCGGTTTCAGCGGTGATGCCTATGCCCTGTTTTTAACGTTGTTTGAAAAAAATCCCGCCCCCTTTTTCGCCTTTGTCCAGGCCGGGGACCACCAGGTGGTCTCCACGTCGCCCGAGCGCTTTCTCAAAGTTGAGGACCGGACTGTTGAAACACGGCCCATCAAGGGAACCATTGCCCGGGGGAACACGCCTGAACAGGACGGGGAAATCGCGAAAATCTTATCCCTGAGTACCAAAGATGATGCTGAACTGACCATGATTGTGGACTTGATGCGCAATGATCTGTCCCGGGTCTCAGACCATGATTCGGTGGCGGTGACAGCCCACAAGCGTTTGGAGCCCTATGACAATGTGTTTCATCTGCTATCTGTGGTTAAAGGTCATCTGAAAACGGGTGTTTCCTGTGCTGACGTACTCCGGGCCGCCTTTCCAGGGGGCTCCATCACCGGTTGTCCCAAGATCCGCGCCATGGAGATTATTGACGCACTCGAACCTGTAAAGCGCCATGTATATACCGGTTCCATTGGATACTTAAGCTTTCATGGCACGATGGATCTCTCCATTGCCATTCGCACTGCCGTGGTCCATGACGGGCGGCTGACTTTTTCCGTGGGCGGCGGCGTGGTCTATGATTCAGATCCCCAAAAAGAGTTTGAAGAGACCCTGGCCAAGGGAAAAACCCTGATGGATACCCTGGCACAAGGGACGGCCCAAGATATTGAAAAACCGATCATCGCCTGGGTAAACGGCCGCTTTGTGCCCCGGAATCTTGCCTGGGTGCCGGCTGATATCACAGGTGTTTTATACGGGGCCGGACTGTTCGAAACCATCCGGGTGGACGCGGGAATTCCCATTCGACTGTCCGAACATATCCGGCGGCTGCAACAATCTTGGGGATCTGTGTTTGGGGGAACTTTGCCGGATATCTGCTGGGAATCCGTTATCGAACAGTTGATTTTCCAAAACGGGTTTGAACAAAAGACCTGCGCGGTCAAGCTTGTGGCGGCAAAGGATGACCGGCCGGGGCGGCATGTATTTGCTGCCGCCTTTATCCGCACCTATGTACATCGCCTTGACCTGCTTAATAAAAAAGGCCTTGATCTGGTTACCTTTCCCAATGCCCGGCACTCATTTCTGGCAGACCATAAAACGATGAATTACCTGTTCTACGACCTGGCGCGAGCCTTTGCCCTGGATCATGGCGCGGATGAAGCCCTGATTTTAAATTCAGACAACACTGTATCTGAAACAAATACCTGTAACATCCTGGCCCTGGATGGGAAAAATATGGTGGTGCCGGCTTCCAGTTATGTACTCAATGGCATAACGCTTAAATGCGTAATGCACATTATGGCAAAAAAAGGGTTCAGTGTAACCCGGGCGTCTATGGATCTTGAAACGTTTTGCGCATTGCCGTACATGTTTGTGACCAATGCACTCATGGGAATGGTTCCGGTCCGGCGCATTGACCATACGACGTTGGATATGGATAATTTGCTTTGCCGTCAGGTGAATAAAATTCTTTTCTCTACGTGCTGAACCTGACCAATTGGTAATCTCGATTTTTATCCGCAATGAATGTGCAACCTTGAATTTAACGATCGAATAGGCTATTTTCTCTATTTGTTGGTAAAAAAATATGGATAAAAAAAAATGAAATCTGTTAATTTTATAATTATTTTTGCATGTTTGGTTATTTTTGCGGTACCGGTGTATGTCTCTGCGGGTCCTGTCGCCGTGCCTGTGGCCCCCTCTTTTGAGTTTGAGCCCGTGCTTGAAGGAGCGCTTTTAACCCATGATTTTATAATAAAGAATCAAGGGGATACCCCCCTGAACATTACCAGTGTTCGGCCGCCCTGAGGCTGCGACAAAAAAGCTTATGACAGGCAGATTCCCCCGGGCGGGGAAGGAAAAATCACCATTGGCGTCAAGACCGCAGGATATGGCGGACGCCGGTTGATGAAAAATATTCTGGTTAAAACCGATGATCCTGAGAACAAAAAGTTTTATTTGAAAATTGCCGGTAACGTCAAAGAGATTGTCAAAATCAGTCCCAGCACTGTGAGTTTGAGCGGGGTGGCCGGTCAGACCTTAAGTGACGTGGTCACCATTGAACCGGTGCAGGCGGATGAATTAAAAATCCTTGACATGAAACTTAGGTATAATAAGCAGATAAAGGCTGAACTGATTGCGCCCGGTCCGGGGGAAAAAAATTGGCAGGTCAGGATCTCCTGTTATTCCGACCATTCCGCGGATATATATGATTTTATTACACTGACAACAGACAATCCCAATAAATCGCATTTGAGAATCAGGGTATATGCCGTTTTTGAAAAGGCAGCACCTATGGATGAAAAAGAGTGATTTAAGGAATCTAAAATAATGGATACAGGCGAAATTAAGGCAGTTGTGTTTGACTGCGACGGTGTTATGTTCGATACGGCCATGGCTAACCGTAAATTTTATAGTGATGTTCTGGCCGGTTTTAACAAACCACCCATTGACGATGAACAGTTTATAAACATTCATATGATGACGGTAAAGGCCGCGGTGGAATATCTTTTTCCGGAAATGGATGACCACCGGCCTGTATACAATATGATTAAAGAGATCGGCTATGCAAGCGTGATCCCCTTGATGCTGATGGAACCCGGCCTGGTTGACTTGCTTGATGCCATAAAGCAGGCGGGTCTGGTTCGCGGTGTGGCCACGAATCGAACCAATACCATGGGGCGTGTACTTATTGAACACAAGCTGAAAAAATCATTTGATATTATTGTCACGGCATCTGATGTGGCCAATCCCAAACCCTTCCCTGATCAGCTTGAAAAAATTATGGGGGCTTATGAACTGCTGCCCCGGCAGATTGTGTTCATCGGGGATTCCATTTACGATGAAAAAGCGGCTGAATCGGCCGGAACGTGGTTTATTGCATTTAAGCAGCCCGGGCTGCAAGCCCATGCCCATGCCGTATCCATGGATGAGGTAGGGGAACTGTTGAAGTTAAGCAAATATAAGTCTTGACAAATAAGCCAATCATCATTAAATCTTACAAGATTTTTAAATAAAATTGAAGTCAGGTGCCGGATCAAGGCATTTGACACCCATAACAGCAGTTAACCATAGATAAGGAGATGAGGTATATGTCTAAACTAGTTGCACCCCATGGCGGAAAAGGTCTTGTATGCTGCAAGCTTGAAGGCGCAGAACTGGAAGCTGAACTGAAAAAAGCCGAAGGTCTGAAAAAAATTGAAATTTCTTCCCAGGTTAAAGGCGACCTGATCATGCTGGGTATTGGCGGTTTCTCTCCGCTGAACGGCTTCATGACCAAAGCTGACTGGAAAGGTGTTTGTGAAGACTTCCTGCTGGCTGACGGTACTTTCTGGCCGGTTCCCGTTATGCTCGACGCTGCTGCTGATGCTGCTGCAGACGTTAATGTCGGTGATGAAATCACCTTGGAAAAAGATGGTGAAATTTATGCCACCATGAAGGTCGAAGAAAAATTCGAGATGACCGAGGACGAGAAAAAATGGGAATGTGAAAAAGTCTACAAAGGTCATGGCGAAGAGTCTGAAGATGACGTATTCTGGAAAATCGCCATGGAAGATCATCCCGGCGTTCAGATGGTTATGGCCAGAAAAGAATTTTGCCTGGCAGGTCCTGTAAAAGTCCTCTCCGAAGGCGAGTTCCCCGAAAAATTCAAAGGTGTTTATCTGACACCCAAAGAAACCCGGGCGATCATGGATGAAAAAGGCTGGGCCAACGTTGCTTCCATGCAGTTGAGAAACCCCATGCACAGATCCCATGAACATCTGTGCAAGATCGCCCTTGACGTATGCGACGGCGTTCTGATTCACTCTCTGATCGGTAACCTGAAACCCGGCGACATCCCCGCAGACGTACGTATCAAATGCATTGACACCCTGATCAAGGGTTACTTTGTACCTGAGCATGTTATTAACGCCGGATATCCCCTGGACATGAGATATGCCGGTCCCCGTGAAGCCCTGCTGCATGCCACCTTCCGTCAGAACTACGGTGTTAACAAAATGATCATCGGCCGTGACCATGCCGGCGTTGGTGACTTCTACACCCTGTTTGAAGCACAGGAAATTTTTGATACCATCCCCATGCCTGAAGATGACGGCAAACGTCTGCTGTGCGAACCGCTGAAAATTGACTGGACCTTCTACTGCTACAAATGCGACGGCATGGCCTCCATGAGAACCTGCCCCCATGGCAAAGACGACCGTGTTATCCTCTCCGGTACCAAACTGCGTCACGCCCTGTCCAACAACGAACCCGTTGTTGATCACTTTGGTCGTGATGAAGTTCTGGCTATCCTTAGAGAATACTATGCCAGCCTGACCGAAAAGGTTGAAGTAAAACTGCAGAGTCATGCAGAAGGTTCCAAGATGTAAGTTAAGGATTTCCCTTAGCTGACATCCATTTTGTGATGTAAATAAAAGCGGCCCCTTCCTTGATTGGAAAGGGTCGTTTTTATTTGTTTGGCAGAAAAAAAATTAGATTAACTAGTTTAGCCGGGGATTAAAAAATAAAAAGATGAGGACGTTTATCTGGATTTTGTTTGTGCTGTTTTTGGTGGTATCGGCAGTGATTTTGCCAACCCTCCTGTTCCTTGGGGTCGGATATATATTTTCCATTATTTTGCCGTTGAATCTTTTTGAAAACGCTATTATTGCTATTGGGTCAACCTTTGTTGTGGCGTTTTGTATAGGCGTTATAATAGTCGGCATACAAATGTCTCAACATGATCTATTCATTCCTCACAGGCATCTGGACGAGGCGTTTGATGATGATGACTATGATGATGATGACTATGATGATGATGACTATGATGATGATGACTATGATGATGATGAAGACTATGAAGAAGACGACTATGAAGACGGGAACACAGGCAATTCAGCATTGGTTGCTAAGAATACGCCTAAGATTGGAAGAAACGAACTCTGCCCGTGTGGAAGCGGGCTCAAGTATAAGCGTTGTTGCGGAAAATAAAAAAAGATCAATCTAAGTGCAAGTTTCTGCAGGTATCGGCAGCGTCTTTTGGGGGCAGAGCCTCATTAAATATTTCAAGCAGCTTGACGGTTTGTTTGGCCATCATGACGCAATTACCGGAAATGGCATAGTACATGATGCTCAAACGTGTCTTTGAGGAGGCTTCGCTGATTCTGGCGATCTGATTGGCATTATATTCATCCACAATATCCTTAAGATAGTGGAACCTTGTGGCGATGTGGTTACAGTCCACAATATCCTTCTTATTAAATGCGATTTCCACCTGCTCAAGGATATAAAGAATTTCTGTTTTAATCTCCTTGAGTTCCTCTATCTGGGCTGGTAAAAGCCCTTTGTGCCGGTTGGCCACATGCCGGGTGGATCTGATCACGATGTCCCTGTATCCGTCGTTAAGTTTTTGAAGACGCCGGATAATCTGGTAATAGTTGAACGACCCCTTGTGGTCCCCACGCTGCAGGAGCCGCAGCACTTTAAAAATATTTGCGATGATGATATTGCTGTGTACCTGGAACTGCTTGACTTTCCTGCGATGCGTCCTTAAGGTGTCCAAATCCTCTTGAAACAGCGCATCAAACGCAGACCCTAAAGAGCGTCTTATGCCTTGAAGATGAAGGGCAATGTGGTCAAAGGTTGCTGAAACAGAAGACTGGAAATCCTCTACCTTTTCAAGATGGTAAATGGTGATCTCTTCTTTGGTTTTTTCATGGTCTTCATGGTACTTTTTGTTTCTGCGGATCATGAAAAATATAAAAATCATCAGGCAGACCACGCCGTACATTTTGAAATGATAAATGATATTGCCGCAGATAAACGACGCCACAAAGGCAATCAGGGCAGTCATAAACCAGCCACCGATCACTGTTAAAACGCCGGTGACACGGTATACGGCGCTTTCCCGGCCCCATGCCTGGTCGGAAAAGGAAGAACCCATGGCAACCATAAACGTCACATAAGTGGTGGATAAAGGCAATTTTAAGGATGTGGCCATGGAGACCACGGCAGAGGCCACCATCAGATTTACAGACGCACGCAGCAGATCAAAGGATGGCTTTTTCATTCCCCCGACATGCTTGTCTTCGGAAATCGGGTTGATTCTTTCGGCCACAACTCTGCTGATACCAGGTGGTGCGATGGCTTTGACAGAGGTAAACAGGCTGTGGAACAGGTTGACAATACGTCTGGAAAGCCAGACAGATTCAAACCGCTCCATGCCTTCATCCTGTTGCCCTAGGTTGATTTCTGTTTCTGACACTGTCCTTGCCCGGCGTGATACCCATAAAGTTACTACCATGATGGCACCCGCAATGAGCATAATAAAGGTCTGGGTATGAACTTTTCCTCCCAGTGCCGCCATGGTGATGTTCATGGGATCAGATGAGGCCAGAGCCGTTTTAAAGGCGTTCAGGCCTGCCAGGGGCACACCGATAAAATTGACAAGATCGTTGGCGGCAAAAGCCATGGCCAGAGCAAACGTACCCACAAGGACAATGGGCTTAAGAATATTTATTTTGAATACGCTGATCATAATTTGAAGGATGATGGCTGAGATTATGAAAAGAGCGCCCATGATAGTAAATGAGTGGCTTTTTATCCATGTCACCATCTGTGGATCCATGAACGTGGCCCCTTTGGCCCCTTTGACAAGGATGAAAAAAGTAATAACGGTCAGGGCAACACCGCCCCATAGCGCACCGTAATACGTCAGCCGTTTTTCATAATTAAAGGTAAAGATAAGCCTGGATATAAACTGAACCAGTGCGCCTGAGGCAAATGCCACGATAATGGATAATAATATCCCCAGGACGATTGTGATGGCTTTGGTTGAGTTGATATAATCCAAAAGCCCGAGACCTGAATCGGCATGGGCGGCAAGTTTTATCATGGACAAGGCCACGGCAGCCCCGAGTAATTCAAATACAATGGATACTGTCGTGGAGGTGGGCAGACCATGTGTGTTGAAAAGATCTAAAAGCAGGACATCCGTGAGCATAACTGCCAGAAATATGGTCAGCAGTTCGGGCATGTTAAATAGTTCGGGATGAAAAATACCTTTCCGGGCAACCTCCATCATGCCTGCAGAAAAAGTAACGCCGGTCAGAATGCCAATACTGGCAATCATCATGATTATTCTGAAAGGTGCTGCCTTGGACCCGATTGAAGAGTTTAAAAAATTAACCGCATCATTGGTGACCCCGACAATCAAGTCAAAAATTGCAAACAGGAGCAGCATCCCTACAATGACATAGCATATTTCAATGCTCATGATCGTTTCTTTCCTTTGTGAACGTTGGAGATCTATGGGCCGGCCGATATCGGCCTGTTTTATCAGAATCGCAATTCTAACACTATTCTCATTATTTGCTAATATTTTGCTTCTTTATAAGGCTTTTGACCCTGATTTGGCAAGGGCTTTATCAAATTGTAAAGGGGAAGGGTCTCTATTTTATGGGGGATTGGTTCCAACGTCGGCCGCTGTAGGGGCAGGCCACCGTGCCTGCCCGAATGAGGGCAACCACACAGAGATTGTCCCTAAGAAAGATGACCTACAATAGCATCAAAGCCGTTTTTATGTGTTGTTTGTGGTGGTTTAAGTTTTTAAAGCAGGTGGAGGGGCGGGGTAGATGTTTAAGAACGATTTTTCAGGGCTAAAATCATGGCATAAATTTGGGATTTAGGGCAGTTTGCAAGTTTGGATATTTTTTTTGCAAGTTCACCGGTCCCCATATTCTGATTCAGGCCATCCATGATCATGGCTTCAATTTGATCTAAAGACAGGTCGACTGACTGTTCATCCGCACCTTTAATGAAAAGAACACATTCGCCTTTGATGGTTGCCCGTGCCCCGAGAGTCGATAGAATCAATGATAGGGGACCACGGATAAATTCCTCATACTGTTTTGTCAATTCCCTGGCAAGACAGGCCTGGCGGTCGCCAAACGCCGTTATCGCCGAAGATATCAGCCGAATAACCCGCCGGGGGGATTCATAAAATATCAGTGTTGCCTTGTGATGGGCGGCATCATTGAGAAAATTGTCCAGACGGCCCTGTTTTTTAGGCGGAAAGCCCAGGAAAATAAAGGAGTCGGTGGGCAGGCCGGATGCGCTTAATCCGGTAATTGCAGCATTGCATCCGGGGACCGGCACAATGGGGATGCCTTTTTCTCCGGCCTGGGAAACCAGACGATAACCTGGATCAGAAATTAAAGGTGTGCCGGCATCGCTGATCAAAGCGATTGTGGTGCCGTTTTCAAGCCGTTGGATCAAATCCTGAGCGCTTTGGGTTTCATTGTGCTCGTGGCAGGCAATTGTGGGGGTTGTGATGCCGTAATGACCTAATAATTTTTTTGAATGACGGGTGTCCTCGGCTGCAATCAGGTCCACTTCATTTAGAATGCGTACTGCCCGGAATGTCATATCCTCAAGGTTGCCTAAAGGCGTTGAGACAATATAAAGCGTAGCATAAAGAGCGCCGGACATGTTAACATCCTTGAAAGGCATTGGGGATTAGCATGATGTCACAGGCGGTGTGCGAATGATCCTTGTATAACACTTCCACCACATCAAATCGGACCCGGGTATTGATTATTTTATTCAGGCTCAGGTAGTACTGGGCACCTATGATAATTTTTTTCTGTTTGGCTGTTGTTACACCTTCCCGGGGCAGGCCTTTTTTAACGCCTGTCCGGGTTTTGACTTCAACAAAACACAGCGTTTCATTGTCTTTTGCAATGATATCGATTTCAAACTGTGGGGTTGAATAATTGGATGCCAATATTTTATATCCCCGGGACAAAAGAAACTGCCGGGCAACCAGCTCTCCCTTTTTTCCAAGCTGTTTTCCCCCAAAGCTCATATATCCTTTACACCTTTGAAGTTTCTGCGATGAATCGGGCAGGGACCATGGGTCAGAATCGCCTCTTTGTGGGCTTTGGTCGGATAGCCTTTATGGCGCTTAAAGCCATATTCCGGATATTGTAAGTCAAGGTCTGCCATGATCCGGTCCCGGGTGACCTTGGCCAGAATGGAGGCTGCTGCAATGGACAGGCTCAACGTATCCCCTTTAATGATAGAACGCTGCTCTATGGTGCTGTCTATGGTAAACCTGCCGTCAATAAGCAGATAATCCGGTGTCAGCTTGAGGTCTTCAACCGCTCGTTTCATGGAAAGCAGGGATGCCTGCAGAATATTGATCTGGTCAATCTCCTCATGGTCGGCCAAGCCGATGCCAAAGGCAACGGCATGTTTTTGGATCACTGGAAAAAGCGCTTCTCTTTTTTTTTCGGAAAGTTTTTTAGAATCATTGATGCCGGGCACATCAAACTTGTCAGGCAGTACCACCGCCGCAGACACGACAGGGCCGGCAAGGGGTCCCCTGCCGGCCTCATCAATACCTGCAATCATTTTATATCCGTTCAACATGGCCTGTTTTTCAAAGGTCAGCATGTCGGTTGGCGCGTTATCCCAGGTATCAGGCAAAGCGTTTTTCTTTGATTCTTGCCGCTTTGCCGCGCAGATTTTTCAAATAGTAAAGCTTGGATCTTCTTACACGTCCCCGGGTGACCACGTCAACTTTGTCAATGGCGGGAGAATACAGCGGGAAGATTCTTTCAACACCTACGCCGCCGGAAATTTTTCGAACGGTGAAGCGGGCATTGGAAAGGCCTTTGGTTTTTTTGATAACCACACCCTGGAAGATCTGGATACGTTCTTTTTCACCTTCCCTGATTTTTACATGAACCTTTACGGTATCCCCGGAGTCGAAATCCGGGATATCAAGGCGCATTTGTTCTCTTTCAATTTTCTGGATTAGATTTGCTGTCATGTTTTCTTCCTTCTATTTTTTCAGCCGTTTATTAATCTGTCTAAATATATGGATGCCGCGGACCGGACACTCAGGTGATTATATGATCCTGCCCCTTGTATGGGTTCAAGGATATGGTCACATTGGTTGATCACTTCCGGTGCCAGTCCCCATGCCGTGCCGAATACAATCACATGGGGGGCATTACCCTTCAATTCCTGTCCAAGCGTTCTGCAACTGCGTGTGGGGCCCGGGGGAGTGGCGCTGGTAGCCACTTTTACCACGGCCTGCCCCGGTCCCTGTTCATTTTCTATATCATTGCAGACTGCTTCAAATGTATCCGCCACCCGGATTCGTTCAATGGCGGATTTTCGTGCCGGATTAACCGTTCCCCCATGACCATGGGTCCAGTGGTCCATAATCTGGGAGGCCAGTTTTTTTTGGTCTGTATATGGGGTGACCACGTAATAGGCCTTTACGCCGAATGTCCGGCCTGCCCGGGCAATGTCATGCAGATCCATGTTAGTCAAGGCTGATCCTGTGATGTGCCCATTTTTATTAACCACCGGGTAGTGGATCAATGCCAGGTAAAGCGGTGCATTCATTTATCGTACACTCATTTATAAATCAGGGCCTCAAGTTCCCGGCACCACTGCCGCAAAATCTTTTTTTCTTCATTGTCCGGCATCCGGGTTTCAAACAGCTCCGGGCGTTTGATGAAGGTGCGTTCCAGGGCTGAGCGCCTGCGCCACTGCCGGATTTTTTCATGGTTGCCGGACAAGAGTACCCCGGGTACGGCCACGTCCTCATATACCTCGGGGCGGGTGTACTGGGCATATTCCAGCCGGTTGTCCATAAACGATTCACATCGGGAGGATTCATGGCTTCCCAACACCCCGGGGATTATTCTGGCAACGGCGTCAATCACTGCCATGGCAGCAATCTCTCCGCCGGTCATCACAAAATCCCCCACGCAGATCTCTTCATCCACCTGGCGGGCGTAGACCCGCTCGTCAATCCCCTCGTACCGGCCGCAGATCAGAATCAAATCCTGTCGGGCTGCGGCAAGTTCACAGGCCCGGGACTGGGTAAAGGGGTTGCCCTGGGGGCTTAAACACACCACCCAGGGCTCGCTTGAGGTCTGTCTGGCAGAATCAATGGCTTTTTCCAAAGGCCCCGGCATCATTACCATGCCGCTTCCGCCGCCATAGGGGCGGTCATCCACGCTGTTATGCCGATCCGAAGCAAAATCCCGGATATTGATGCTGTCAGCGCTGATAACCTTCCGGCTCAAAGCCCTGGCCATCATGCCGTTGGCAAAAAAGGCCTCCAGAAATTCCGGAAACAGTGTCAGTACGGTAAACTTCATGGCCAAAATCAGTCCGTGATAAACCCTTCGGGCAGCTCGGTTGTAATCACACCGGTGTCAAGGTTTACATCTTTGACAAACACTGCATTCATCGGGATCAGCACTTCCTGTTTGCCCTGGGGCGTTTTATCCGTAACAACCAGGATGTCATCTGCGCCTGTGGGAAAAAGTTGTTCTACTTTTCCAAGTTCCCCGTCACAGGTATCCACAACCGTCAATCCAATCAGATCCTGCCAGTACCAGGTCTCTTCATCCAGGTCCGGCAGGTTGTTTTTATCAACCAGGACAAGTTTTCCCACAAGGGCTTCCGAGGCGTCCCGGGTAGTGACCCCGTCAAGGGTTAACAGCACCCCTTTTTTATACCTGCCGGTCCGGGTTATTACATATTTCCGGCCGGGGTCCAGAGGATCCTCATCATTTTTAAGCACCACGACAAGCCCTTGGGTAAAGGTATCGGGCGACTGGGCCCAGGACCACACTTTAAGGTTCCCCCCAAGGCCGTGAACGCCCGTGACCTTGCCAATGGTCAACCAGGTGTTCGAATATTCCATGGAACTACTCGATGATTTCCAGTACCGTGCGTTTTTTCATTTTTGTGGCCGCGGCACTCAGGATTGTTCTCATGGCCCTGGCTGATCTGCCTTGTTTACCGATCACCTTGCCCAGGTCTTCCTTTGCCACCTTGAGTTCAAGCACGGACGTCTGGTCACCTGTCACTTCAGATACCTGAACCTCATCGGGATTGTCTACCAATGCCTTTGCTAGATACTCAATAAGCTCTTTCATAAAACCTCTCTTAATCAATGACATACGGATTCGGCTGCTTTCAAGGCGTTTTAAGCAATTAAGATCCCCTTAAGCAGAAACGCTCTCAGTGCTCTGTTTTTTAAGGATACTTTTTACCGTTGTGGAGGGTTTTGCACCCTGTTCCAGCCAGTACTGCACCCGGTCTTGCTTCAGGGTGATTACAGCAGGATCCTGCATGGGGTCATAGGTACCGACGGCTTCAAGGAACTTGCCGTCCCTGGGGGCCTCAATATCAGCCGCAACGATTCTGTAAAAGGGTTTCTTTTTGGTGCCTTTACGCGTAAGTCTGAGTTTTACTGCCATAGTTTTTGTTGTCTCCTTAAAATGGAAGCATACCACGAAGGTTTTTCATGCCGCCTTTATTAAATTTTTTCATCATTTTCATGGACTGGGTGTAGCTTTTAAGCAGTTTATTCACGTCCTGAACCGATGTTCCCGAACCAAGGGCAATCCTTTTTTTACGGGACGCTTTTATGATTGCATGTTTGGCCCGTTCCTCGGGGGTCATGGAGTTGATAATTGCCTCTATTTTTGTAAATTCCTTATCATTGATGTTCAAATCTTTGAGCATCTTTTTATTCACCCCGGGCAGCATGCCTAAAAGATCTTTTATGGACCCCATATTGCGAACCTGCTGCATCTGGTTCTTAAAATCGTCCAGGGTAAACTGATTTTTTCTAAACTTTTTTTCAAGGTCCTGGGCCTCTTTCCGGTCAACCGCCTCCACTGCCTTTTCAATAAAAGAGAGGGTGTCTCCCATGCCGAGAATCCTGGAAGCCATGCGGTCCGGATGAAAGGGCTCAAGGGCCGTGGTTTTTTCACCCACACCGATGAATTTTAACGGTTTGCCGGTTACTGCTTTAATGGAGAGCGCCGCACCGCCTCTGGCATCACCGTCCATCTTGGTCAGCACAAAGCCTGAAATATCCAGCCGTTTGTCAAATTCACCGGCAATGTTCACCGCATCCTGGCCCGTCATGGCATCTGCCACCAGAAGCGTTTCAGCCGGGTTAATACCCGTTTTAATCGCTTCAAGTTCGGCCATGAGGGCGTCATCCAGGTGCAGCCGTCCTGCGGTGTCAATGAGCAGGGTGTCGCAGCCAAGGTCCCTTGCGGCAAGCTTTGCCTCCTGGCAAATTTTGAGCGGCTTCATGTCGGTTGTGGATGCAAATACCGGCACATCCATCTGTTTGCCCAACTTGGTCAGCTGGTCTATGGCGGCCGGGCGATACACATCCACAGGCACAAGATAGGGCTTTCTGCCGTTTTTGCGCAGAAAATGCGCCAGCTTGCCCGCGGTGGTCGTCTTGCCGGAGCCTTGCAGCCCCACCAGCATGATGGCTGTTGCCCCGGTGGCGGAAAAGTTCAGTTCCTGGTGGGTGGAGCCCATCATTTTTGTAAATTCTTCATTTACAATCTTGATGACCTGCTGACCCGGGGTCAGGCTTTGCATGACCTCCTGCCCAAGGGCTCGGGCCTTTATATCTGAAATGACATTTTTTGCAACCTTATAATTGACATCGGCTTCCAGAAGTGCCAATCTGACCTGTTTTAGGCCGTCTTCGATATTATTTTCGGTAAGGGTTCCGTGTCCTTTCAGTTTTTTGAAAACAGAATCCAGCCGGTCGCTTAAATTGTCAAACATGTGTAAGGTAACCTTTTCTCAGTATCAAATCAAATCATTGAATTTAATAAATAATCGGTGTAATGTCAAGAAAAGAATAAAAAATATGCAGGTGCATTAAATGAAAGATATACTGGATTTTACCCGGCAGGATTTGGGTGATTGGTTTGAAAATAAGGGCATACGGCGTTTCAGGGCTGACCAGGTGTTCAAGTGGCTCTACCTGAAGCTTGCAGGCCGTTTCGACGAGATGACCGATTTGGGTAAGGCGTTGCGGGAAGAATTGGCCGAACATTTTTGCCTGGGAACCCTGGAACTGGTGAACATGGAAACTTCTGTTGATACCACAAAGAAGTTTTTACACCGGTTGACGGACGGGGAGTATGTGGAAAGTGTACTCATACCCGAAAAAGACCATTATACCCTTTGTGTGTCCACCCAGGCCGGATGTGCCATGAACTGCAAGTTCTGCCTGACCGCCAAGACCGGGTTTAAAAGAAACCTGAGCATGGGAGAAATAGTGGGCCAGATCCGGGAGGCCCGCAGGTTTGTGGCCCAACAGGGCATGGAACCCCTGTTTTTGTCCAATATCGTGTTTATGGGCATGGGGGAGCCATTGGCCAATTATGACAATCTGTTGCGCAGCCTTGGTGTGATTTTTGATACAGATTTCGGGATGAAGTTTTCCCGTCGAAAGGTAACGGTTTCCACCTCCGGCATTGCGCCTAAAATCATTCAGCTGGGCCTTGATACCGAAGTTAACCTTGCCGTGTCGCTTAATGCCACGGACAATGAACTGCGCTCAAGTTTGATGCCGGTTAACCGCACCTGGCCCATTGAGGTATTGCTTGCGGCCTGTAAAAAATTTAACATGAAACCCAGGAATAAAATTACCTTTGAGTATATTTTGATGAGCGGGGTCAACGACAGTGATGCCCACGCCCATGCACTGGTTCGCCTGCTGTCCCCCATTCGTGCAAAAATTAATCTTATTCCATTTAACGAACATGCCCAGGCCCCCTTTAAAAGGCCGTCACAGGATCGGACCAACGCTTTTTTAACCATTCTTTTAGACCGAAACATGACCGCCATTGTGAGGAAAAGCAAAGGAGATGATATTTCCGCGGCCTGCGGGCAGCTCAAAGCGGCCCGGATAGAATAGCGTTCACCACAGCTGATTGGGGGAGCATGCTCTTTTTTTGCCTTTTCCTAACAGTATTTGCAATACCCATATTTTTGATGTGTTGTTCTGCAGAATCCACAAAAAAAGCAGATCTGGAAATCCCTTTGGCTTTTGCAGCTCTGTCAATTCTGACAAGTTTATACTCAGGCACCGTGATATTTACCCTCAGTGTCTTGGGAGCTATGAAGGCAAAATCAATATCAGCAAGGTAGGGCTTGGTCAGATCATCGGCCACAGCGTAGGTTGGGTTGAACGAAGTGAAACCCAACAATTTATCGGCGTTGGGTTTCGTTCCTCAACCCAACCTACCGGAAATTCGTGTGGCTGAAAATATGACCAAGGCCTAAACTCATAGTTCGGTCTTGATAGCGCTCTTGCTCTGAATAACAGGAGCAAGAGCACGATAAAAAAAGGGCTGGGGCGGGTCAGGGCGTTTGTATCAACAGATTATGGAATGCCCCTGATTCCGGTGCGACAACCTCTATCTCTTTGGTTTCCTGTTTTTGAAAAACACTAATAGTAGTTAACGCACCGGCAGGTGCTTTGGTATACCCGGATGTAATCGTTGCTGCCAGGTGCAGGACGGTCTCATCGGTCTGTCCGAAAACCAGGGCGTCGGGGCCGGGCAGGTGGGTACAGCGAAGCCGGATGTGGGTTTGGGGGTCGTAGAGATCCATGATCCGTTTGTTTTCTGCCTGATTTCTTCCCACCACAAGCTTGGATCTGCTGTCCAGGCGGAAGTGCCGGCCGTATTTGAGTAGATGCAGCTGGGTTTTACTTTGCGTTTTCTGGACATATAAAAGATCTCTTAACCGCTGGGAATACCCTTTGTTCGTGAGCAGGCATCCGCCGGCAGGTGATGGGTATGCCGTGATACCGTACTTTTCTGCCAGGGCGGCCTGGGCTTTCCTGCTCCGGCCGCTGATGGACAGGAGGCCACGCCTGTCCACAAGACCCTTTTGCTCGGCAATGGTTTCGGGCAGCAGCCCAGCGCTTAACGGACGGAGAATCAGACCCTCAAAACCGCAATTTTTTTCTACATAGCGCAGGGAATTTTTTGTCTGGGATTTTGGCCGCTGCCCCACCACCTCGCCTGAAAACAAAAAATCCGCCCCTATTTCCGCCATCATGGCGCCTGCCTCGGCAAACATCAGTGCATGGCAGTCCATGCAGGGGTTCATGTTTTTGCCGAAACCTGCTTTGGGCGCTTTCATCATTTCCATAAAGGCCTCTGTGATATCTTTTACAATCAAGGGGATGCCGGTCTGTTTCGAGGCTTTTTTTGCGGCTTCGGCATCGAAAAAGGGCGTTTCAAAACTGATCCAGGTCACATCAATGTCCTGATCCTTGAGGATAAGGGCCGCCAGTATGCTGTCAAGTCCGCCCGAGCTGAGGCCCAGGGCTTTGACCTGTCTTGTGGTTTTAAGCATAAGAGCCGTTAACCTCACTCCTTTCGCCCGTCGGGATGGCGTGTGCCTTTGACAGCACCTGGTTCTCCCGTTACAAAATCGTTTTTCATGTAATTGACTATGTCATCGGTGGACAATACATTAGCGACAGTGCCGCCGGCTACCTTTAGCGCAATCTCCTGATTCTTTGTTGCTGTTGCCACCGCATCACTTGCAATTACGACATCGTAACCGCGCGAACTGCCTGCGTAAGCCGTGCTAAGAATGCATTCATCGGTCCAGAGGCCTGAAATTACAATGGTATCAATGCCGTTGGCCTTTAATTTTTCATCCAGATAAGAATTGCCGTTTTCATCAAAGTTCCAAAACATATCCAGATGCTTTCCATCATAGAACCAGCCGTCAGACACTTCTTGTGGTGTTGGGGCGATTTCCGATAAGGGCATCATTCCCGGCGCACCTGTAAAAATGTACACCGCATTCTCCGGGTCTTCAGGACGCAGGCCCTTGGGACCATACCATCGATCCATGGCATTACTGATGCCGTCGTCAAAAGTACGGGTCCAGGCACTCCACATAATGCATACGCCGTCGTTTGCTGATTGAGCGCTACGAAATACATCTACAAGTTTGATCAGATTGGGAAGAATTCCACCTGCATAGGGCCGATACTCTTCCTGGCAGTCATCAAGAAGCAGGGCGATCCTGCGAGGCCGATCCGCCAGGTTCCAGGCACTCCAGAAGCTTAGGGGCAGTCCATTTGGGCCACCCGGGGTTCTTTGGTAATTATCCATGGGCTCCATTGCCAGATCCATATCGCGGTGTTTGCGTGGCTCGCTTAGAGCCTCTTTAAGTGTTAGAACCTTGCTATTGTTCTTTCTCATTAAGCCCCCTCTTTCAAATTTTATAAATCCGCAGGCAACTGTCGCATGGGTCGGCAACAAGCGTTACATCACCGACGGGTTTTTAATTTTTCTTTAATTTTATTTTTTTATGGCCAACACGTTATAACCAGAATAAAAATTAGGCCTGATAATCCTTTTTGGCCGTTGAAATTGTTTTTCCCTTATGACAAAATAAGATACCATTAATTGGGAAGACTTGGAAGTTGATCTGTAAAAATCGTATTTTTAGCTTTTTTTATCTTGAATTTCGGTAAGTTTCTTTTTTTATATATAAATATTGAGAACGAGTCTGAAAAGGAAGGTGAAACATGAAAGGAGAAAAAGCAAAACAGGTTATAAAAAATATTCTAAGCCCGTTGGATATCCGGATCAACGGAGACCGTCCATGGGACATTCAAATCAATAATCCGCAATTTTATCAACGGGTGATGTCCGGTGGTTCCCTGGCTTTGGGGGAAAGCTACATGGACGGCTGGTGGGACTGCAACGCCCTGGACGAATTTTTCAAACGGCTCCTGGAATCCCGGATAGATAAAAAAAATAAATCTGTGAAACCGGCAATTCTCTGGGAGGTATTTAAAGCCAGGGTTATGAACCTTCAACGGGGAGCCCGGGCGTTTATCATCGGCCGGCGGCATTATGATACCGGCAACAGGCTTTTTAAACTTATGCTGGATCAGGGCCTGAACTATTCGTGCGGATACTGGCATAATGCCTGCGACCTGGATGAGGCCCAAATCAGGAAATTGGATCTGATCTGCCGTAAAATAGGGCTGGAACAGGGTATGACCGTGCTGGATATCGGATGTGGATGGGGCGGATTTGCAAAATATGCCGCTGAAACCTATGGGGTTAAAGTAAAGGGGATTACCGTTTCAAAGGAACAAGCCGGATATGCCGGGGAACAGAGCAAAGGCCTTGATGTAACCATCGAACTGGCAGATTACCATGACTTAAATGAACGATTCGACCGGATTGTTTCCATCGGCATGTTTGAACATGTGGGATGGAAAAATTACAGAAGCTTTATGGACGTTGTCCATCGATGCCTTAAAGATGACGGGATGTTCCTGCTGCATACCATTGCCGGAAACACCCCGGCCAAAGCTACGGATCCATGGATCGGTACTTATATTTTCCCCAATTCCATGCTGCCGTCCGCCAGTCAGATTTTCCGGGCAGCCGAAGGGTTGTTCATATTGGAAGACCTGCACAGCCTGGGACGGTATTATGACCAAACCCTTATGGCCTGGTATGACAATTTTACCCGGAACTGGGACCGGCTCAAAGACGAGTATGATATGCGCTTTTTCCGCATGTGGCGCTATTATCTGTTGTCCTGTGCTGCCAGTTTCAGATCCAGGAGAAACCAATTGTTGCAGATTGTCTTTTCCAAACAGGGCATTGATCAAGTGTTTCGCAGTGAAGGGGAGCTGTTTATTTAAACAGGGCCTAAACCCGTTGCTGCGTCAGGCGAATTTCCACTTTGATGCCGTTTTGTTCAGTCAGGGTCTCTTCGGCGTATGCGATCAGTTGCTGCAGATTTTTGATTTCATCGGAAAACAAGTCGTCGTCCATGGTCAGGGATATCAATAGTATGTCTGCACCGGACCGGCAGGCTTTTTTAATGGTACAGCTGATGGCAGGCAGTTGTAATGCGCGTTTAAGGTTTTCCCTGATCTGGGCCTGGGATACCCGGATGCCTGAGACGAGCATGTAATTGTCAGCCTGTTCAGCCAGCCATTGTATCCGGGTCGAGGTTTCACCGCAGGGACACGCCTGGGGCAGAAATTTTGCCATATCACCCGTACGAAAGCGGATCAGCGGGAATGCCCGTGTTGAAAGGGTGGTCAGGACCAGTTCGCCTTTTTCTCCTGTCGGAACAGGCCGGCCGCTGGCCGGGTCGATGATTTCGGACAGGATATAATCATCATTCATATGCAGCCCGTCATGATACCGGCATTCATGGGCAATGGCAGGTCCGGGGATTTCGCTTAAACCGTAATTGAGCCGGACATCCACATGGAGACTGTCCCCAAGTTCGGAAATTGTGCGCCCGTCATCCGGCTCTCCCACAAGGATGATTTGTTTCAGATTCAGTTCGTTGGGATGGCACTCCCGTTCAAACATGTGGGCTGTCAGATGCCGGGCAAAGGCCGGGGTGGTTACAAGGGTGGTTACCTTGTAGTCCCTGAGTACCATCAGGGTTTTGGCCACGGACAGGGGAGCGTTGGGAATTACGCCGGCGCCCAGGGCCTCGCCCCCGTCTTTGTAATCCCTGGCCCAATTGGCAAGACCCGGCGGCAAGTGGATCAGGATGATATCCCTGTCCGTCACATTGGCCGCGGCATAGGCTTTAGCAACCATTTTTTTCCAGATCACCAGATCCGTCTTTGTATATCCGCTGATGGAGGGGCTGGCACCGGATCCCGGCGCGGTGTGGATACGCACAATATCCCGCAGGGGAACGGCAAAAAGTCCGTAGGGGTAGTGGGTGGCCAGGTGGCTTCTGTCCATGAAGGGCAGGTTTTCAATGTCTTCAAGTCCGGTAATATCTGAGAGACCTGCTTCCTGGATGCGGTTGCGATGGAAGGGGACGTTTTTGCAGGCCCGGTTCAATGTGGCCTGCAGCCGTTCAAGCTGTTGCTGGGCCTTGTCGGTACCATTCATATCTGCGGTCATATTTATCTGTTCGGACATTATTGATTCCTTTCGTCCAGAAAGTCGCCATAATCCTTGCCCAGGTAGGCGCGCTTGACATCATCATCCACCAAAAGTTCGTCTGCACTGCCCTGGAGTACCATTTTACCTGTTTCAAGCACATAGCCCCGGTCGGAAATTTTCAACGCGGCCCTGGCATTCTGCTCCACCAGGAGAATGGTCACGCCGCTGTGTGACAGATCCTGGATCGTGGAAAAGATCATCTCCACAATCTTGGGGGCAAGGCCCATGGAGGGTTCGTCCAGCACCAGCAGGGCAGGGCGGGCCATCAACGCCCTGCCAATGGCAAGCATCTGCTGCTCGCCGCCGGACAGGGTACCGGCCAGTTGCGCCGAGCGTTCCTTTAAAATGGGAAACATCTGCATCACCATATCAAGATCTTCGGCCACACGGTGTTTCCCATCTTTTTTGAACCGGGTATAGGCCCCCATTTTAAGGTTGTCCATAACGCTCAGGGGTGAAAATATCTGCCGGCCTTCGGGAACCATGCTGATACCCTGCCTGACAATGGCCGGGGCGGACATGCCTTTAAGGGCACGGCCTTTAAATTCAATGTCCCCGGACCAGTTTTTTAACAGGCCGCACACGGCGCCTAAAAGGGTGCTTTTGCCTGCCCCGTTGGCACCAATGATGGAGATCAGCTCGCCCTGCCTCACCGAAAGGCTTACGGTGTGAACCACGGCAATATTTCCGTAACAGCATCTTAAGTTTTTAATTTTCAGCATAATAACGTGTTTTATCCGTTGCCCAGGTAGGCTGACATCACCGCCTCATTGCGCTGGATCTGTCGGGGCGTGCCTTCAGCCAGTTTTTTCCCCTGGTCCAGAACAACCACCTTGTCAGACATCTCCATAACCAGGCTCATGTCATGTTCCACCAGCATCATGGTGATTCCGGATTGTTTGATTTTTTGGATCAGCTTACCCAGGGCGTGGGTTTCAACCGGGTTCAACCCGGCTGCCGGTTCGTCAAGCAGCAGGAGAAGGGGTTCAGAAGCCAGAGCCCGGGCGATCTGTGCGGTTTTCTGCCGTCCGGCCGGCAGATCGCCTGCCATTTTATGGGCATCGGCACAAAGACCTGTGAATTCGAGCAGCTCTTCCGCCCGCCGGCGGGACTGCCGCTCTTCTCGTTTCATCGCCGGAATCCGGGTGACAGCCGCCCAGAACCCTGCTTGGGTACGCACATGCATACCGACCAAGATGTTTTCCAGCAAGGTCATGGATGAAAAGAGCTCCACATGCTGGAAGGTTCTGGCAATGCCTGCTTTCACCAGTCTGTGAGCAGGTGTTTTTCTGATATCCTTTCCATTGAAGGCCACCTTGCCGGCATCGGGCTGGTAAATACCGGTAATCATATTGAACAGCGTGGTTTTTCCGGCCCCGTTGGGACCGATCAGGCCGCATACAATCCCTTTTTCAATGGAAAAACTGATTTGGTCCTGGGCCTTGACCCCGCCGAACATCTTGGTCAGGTTCTGCACGTCAAGAATTTGTTTGGCCGGGATTCCAGGCGTTGGTTCTGACTGTGTCATGTCCTGGCCCTCCCGGCTGTCCGGATCATATCCATGATTCCCCGGGTCAGCCCCTGGGGCATGAATATCATGACAACCATTAAAACAGTTCCGAAAATGATCATTTCATATTCGGCAAACCCGTGGAGTACTTCGGGCAGAAGCGTTAACACGGTGGCGCCGAGCAGCGCCCCCCAGACGCTTGCCATGCCGCCGATCACCACCATGGTGACTATTTTTATGGAAAACATGAACCCAAACGACTCAGGGCTGATAAAAAGGACAAAATGGGCGTATAAAAACCCTGCAACTGCGCCCAGGGCCGCTGCAAATATAAATATTTCAAGTTTGAGCAAGTGGGTGTTGATACCAATGGCAACGGCGGTTTTTTCTCCGTCATGGATGGCCCGAAGCGCACGGCCGGTGCGGGAGGCAAGCAGTCTGCGGCAAACGATCATGGCGGCAAATACAATACCCCAGACAAGGAAATAGTAATTGGCCCCGGACATGAAAATCAGAGGGCCTGCCTCCAGCACGGGGATCCCCACGAATCCCGACGCCCCGCCGGTCACGGCGGCCCACTCCCGGATCACAATGTTGACAATCATGCCGAACCCGAGCGTACCCATGGCAAGGTAATAGCCGGAGAGCCTCAGGGTGGGAAGCCCCACAATGAATGCAATGAATACGGCGGCAGCTACGGCGCACACAAGCGACAGCCAGGGGTTTATGCCGTATGTGCCGGACAGGATGGCCGTGGTGTAGGCCCCAATGCCGTAAAAGGCGGCATGGCCTAAAGAGACTTGGCCGGTATACCCCATGAGCATGTTAAGACCTAATCCCAGAAGGGTGTTGATGCCGATAAAGGTCATGATCTGAAGATAATAGGTGTTTTCCGTGACAAATCCAAATGCCGACACCGCACAGAGAAAGACCAGGTATTCAATCCGGATATAGTTATTTTTAATTGCCATTATTTAAAACCGTTTGGCCTCTTTGGCCGCAAACAGTCCGCCCGGCCGGATGTAAAGAATCAGGAGCAGGAGTACAAAAGCAATGGCATCCTTCAGGCCCGAGGAGATAAGGCCCGCGCCCAGGGATTCCAGAATGCCCAGAAGCAGTCCGCCGGCAAAGGCTCCCCACAGACTGCCGAGCCCACCGATCATGGCGGCACAGAATCCTTTAAGCCCAAGGATGGTGCCCATGTCATAGGCACTCATGGTAATGGGGGCAATGAAGATTCCTGCCACCGCCCCGCAGCCTGTGCTGATGCCAAAGGCCAGAATCCCCATCTTTTCGGACGGGATACCCGACAGCCAGGCCGCCTTTTTGTTGACGGCACAGGCCACCATGGCCTTACCGGTGAGCGTCTGTTTCAGGAACAGATGAATGCCGCCTGCAAGTACCAGGGCGGCGCTAACGATCCAGATACTCTGGGGCAAAAGGGCGGCACCAAAGATTTCAATGGATTCATGGCTGGAAAAGGCGGGCATGCTGAAGGGATCTTTTCCCCAGATAATCATGGCCGCGCCTTTCAGGAAAATGCCTGCCCCCACCGTAATAATAATCAGGGTAATCGGCTCAGGATTCCTGGCCGTGCGAATGGCAAATCGCTCAAACACGAGTCCTGACACACACCCGGCTCCCACGGCACCTGCCATGGCCAGGGGCAGCGGAAGCCCTATGCGCACCCACAGCGTCACCATGACCAGGGCGCCGATCATGACAAATTCCCCGTGGGCAAAGTTGATCAATTCGGTGGAGCTGTACAGCATGGACAGCCCCACGGCGATCACGGCATATACGGCGCCGGTGGTAATACCTGAAAACAGATATTGGACAATTTCCTGCATGAAGACCTCTTGCTATTTTAATAATGTCCAGGTGCCGTCTTTAATTTCAACCATGACAAAGGCATCCGGAGAAAGACCATTATGGTCCTGGGGGGTGAAGTTGAATTCTCCGGTGGCACCCACATAGCCTTTGGTGGCTTCCAGGTTGTCCCGGATTTTTTCTTTGTCGCCGTTGCTGTCTTTTAATGCACCGGCCAGAAGGTTCACGGCATCATAAGCATACCCGCCGAATCCGGATACGTTTCCGGAAAATTTATTTTCATAAGCGTTCTGATAATCTTCAAGTACTTTTTTCTGAGGGTCGGAATCATCCAGAAGGCTGGTCACAAGAATTTTGCCGGTGGGCAGGATATTGCCGTTGGCTGCATCCCCGGCCAGCTCAATAAATTTGGGCGACCCGACTCCGTGACTCTGGTACAATGGGATGTCGATTTTAAGCTGTTTTGCATTTTTTGCCACCACGGCAGGCCCTGGATTGGTGCCCCAGCATACAATGGCGTCCGGGCCGGCGGCCTTGATTTTAGCCAGCTGGGTCGTGGTGTCGGTATCTTTGGCACCAAAGCTTTCATTTAATACCACCTGGATGCCGAATTTTTCCGCCTGGTCCAAAAGTTGTTTTTTTCCGCTTTCACCATAGGCGTTAGACACCGTAAGAATGCCGATTTTTTTAATGCCGGCGGCTTTCATCTGCTGGTATACGGCTGCCACGGCCAGTAAATCACTCTGGGCGGTTTTGAAGACCCAGGGATCCACCGGCGTGGTGATCTTGATACCTGCGGCACAGCTGATCAACGGCACGTTGGCCCGCTTGGTGAAATTAACAACGGCAAGGGTGGTCGGGGTGGTTGAGGGCCCGATAATGGCGATGACCTTGTCCTTGTGGATCAGCTTGTTTACGGCGGAGACGGCTTTGGCGGGATCTCCTTCGGAATCATAAATCACCGCCTCAAGCATATGACCGTCAATGCCGCCGGCTGCGTTGATCCGTTCAACCATCATTTCCATGGTTTTCTTTTCAGGATCTCCCAGAAATGAGGCCCTTCCGGTAACCGAGAAAATGCCGCCGATTTTATAAACGTTTGCCGCCATGCCCCCTGATACCGGAAGTATCCACAGGATAGTGACAAGTATTGCAACTACAAGGTTTTTTTGTTTCATGGTAAATCTTCCTTTAGTAAATGGTGGTTGCTGAATTTAGATAGACCTAATCAAGCGAACCTTTGGTGTCAAGCATTTTTACCGGGCTGTTTTTTAAGAAGATTTTCATTTAATCGGTGCTGGGTTTAAAATACCTGGGTTTGTATTGCCGTAACATCTGTTTTGATCGAAAAGTTAGTAAAATTGAACAATTTGCCTAAGATAAAAAAATGCGTTTTGGATCATGTGGATTGCTTAGAAAACCATACTCCCTTTTGATATATCCGGGACGCCCGCATCCCTTAGGGCCATGAAAATGTTAAAATCCACAAAAAGGGCGTGGGTATACAATTATTTTTTCCGGCTCTGTATGGAAATAATTTCATGAATTGCGTTATAGTCTTCATCAGAAACGGCTACAATACCGGCCATATTCATATTTTGAAGCATAGATTCAAGGCTGGATGACGGTGAAAACATGATCCGTTTTATCTGATTTTTTACGGAATTGTCCACACCGCTGCTGAATACAAAAGGATCGCGATGGATAGGGTCTGATTGCCACAGGATTTTTACCTGGTTGGAATATAGTATCTGTTTGTTAATCGCCTCGTCGATACGGGCAGAAGAGACAAAGGCCGCATGGACCTGTTCACGCAGGACTGATCTGATGGAACGGTCATGGGAACCTGTATAAATAATCGTCCCGAAGTAGTCTTTTAAAGATTTTCCGATATGCTTTGAAAATGCCATATTCGGTATAACAGAACCGGATGTACTTGCCGGATCTGTTAAAGCGATTTTTTTGCGCCGGACATCCTTAACCGATTCAAATCCGTTTTTTTTTAAACTAAATAAAACCGAATAATAATAGCTTCCTTTGGGCGTAATGGCGCCTTTTTTTCGGGCAAAGGACGCAAAGGCTTCTATCCCATTATCCCTTGCCTTTGCCTTGGCATAGGATGCCGGGCCCAGGATGGCGAAATCTATGGTTTTAGAAAGGATTCCTTCAATAACGGCAGTATAGGACTGGGAGCGAATAATTTTAATGGATTTTTGCAGATCTTTTTCTAAAAGATCAATTAAAGGGCGTAATTCCCTGATCTGCTGATCAAAATTTTTTTTGGGAACCACTGAAAAATAAAGCACTTTGGACGGGTAGGCTGTGGCGGCGGGGTGTTCAGAGGCAAAAGAAGACAAAGGTAAAAAGGTGTAGATCAATACGATCAAGTATCTGATGCCGTACGTTTTCATTTTATAGCCTCCTTATGGGTGAAATAATGAATTTTTGGATTTTCTTTTCAGGGACCGGACGACTGAAAAGATATCCCTGAACCTGTTCGCAGCCGGCTAACCTGAGGCTGATCAACTGATCATTGGTTTCAACGCCTTCGGCGACAACGGTCAGGTTTAATTTTTTGGCCAGAATAATAGTTGAAGAAACAATTGGATTTTCATGGTAACTATTCCGGATCTCCTTGACAAAGCTTCGGTCAATTTTGAGGGCATTTACAGGAAGATATCGGATATGATCTAAGCTGGAAAATCCTGTACCGAAATCATCCAGGTATATTTTTACGCCCCGGTCAAATAATGCTTGAAGATTACGGATCACAATCTCCCGATCATCAATAAAAGCATTTTCGGTCACTTCAATTTCAATGAAGTCAAGTGGTATATCATACTGTTTAAGAATTGTTAGAAACCGGTCGGCAAAGGTTTCGGTTTTGAGTTCAAGGGGGGAAACATTGACGGCAACAGGCACAAGATCCATTCCCAACGTACGCCAACTGTCCAACTGCCGACAAACCGACGTTATGACCCAGGCCCCAAGATCCACGATCAGTCTTGTTTCTTGTGCGATTTCAATGAAATCCAAAGGAAAAATCAATCCATGGTCAGGATGCTGCCAGCGGATCAGGGATTCTAACCCGACCACCCGGTAGTCCTGCAACCGTATTTTAGGCTGATAATGGAGAATAAATTCCCCGTCCGTGATGGCCGAAGGCATTCGCTGTTCAATTGCGAACTTTTCAACGGATGTGGTATTCAGGCTTTGATCAAAAAACCTGTGCTGCCCCCGGCCTGATTTTTTGGCTTTATACATTGCCGCATCGGCGTTGAGCAAAAGCGTGTCAATGTCTTCCCCATCCCTGGGGTAAACGGCTATACCAACACTCGGGCTGGTAATGACCCGATGTCCGTCCAGGTCTGTACAGGGTTTTGAAAGGGATACCGTGATGTTTTCCACCACCGTGGAAATATCCTGTTCTTTGCCCATCTCCGTGAGCATTATAACAAATTCATCCCCACCAAATCTTGAAACGATGTCTGATTTCCGCGTGCAGGCCTTGAGGCGCATCCCCACCTCTTTCAACAGTAGATCCCCAATATGGTGACCAAGGGTATCATTGATCTTTTTAAACCGGTCAAGGTCGATAAACAGTACGGCATAACAAAATTTATTGCGTTTTGCCTGGAGCAGGTTTTTTTCGGCCAGGGAGATAAATAGATTTCTGTTATAAAGTTCGGTTAATGGATCATAAGAGGCGGCTTTGGTTGATGCTTTATGCTCTTTTTCCAGCTTTTGTATCAATTCCTGGTTTTTTTGATTGGAAAGGTGTAACGCATCCATATATTTTTGTTTTCGATTTATCATTTTAAACAGGAGCGCAATGCCGGAAAGGCCAAGTAAGGTTAAAATCATCAAAATACAGAACAATCGGTTCTTATAATGGTTAAAGTCTGAAAAAAATTCTTTTTGGCCAATACTGACAGTAATGATAAATGGATAATCATGGACATGTCGATACGTCAGGTAGCAATTGCCAAAATCAGGATGTCGGTAAATGCCAAAACCAAAATCCCTGGTTATTGATCCTGCCAACATGTTTTTTACCGGTGACGTGCCTAATACAAGCCCTCCTATTTCAAACCGGGCAAGTTCTTTTTCCTCTTTAAATTGAATGGTTATCGTTCCGGTTTTTCCAATATCAATATCTTGTAACAGATTTAAAATATAACCAAAATCCAATTCAAGCAGCATGGCGCCTTTTATTGCCGCACCTATTCTAATAGGAAACAGAACCGGTACCTGCCAGAGAATATTGCCCGGCGCCGTATCCCGGTCCAGAAGTACCGGCCGGCCTGTGGTTAACATTTTTTCAATTCGTTTTTTTATTTGATCCGGCGTCGTTACATTGCCCGGCGATGATTCATAAAAAGATTTACCGGATAGCTCATAGAGAGCGATTCGAGTTAACGTGCGTTCACCATAAAGAAATCCTGTGATATCTTTAGAGGGCTGCTTTGTTTCATCAAACCATTTTGATGCAAAAAGTTCGATTGTCTGACGTTGTTCCAGAATCTGGAATAGATTTTCACCCAGCACACTGACCAGGTTTTTCTGTTCTCGCTTAAGACCGTTTAGAAGTTCTTTTTTGTTTTTTTCCACCTGAAATAAAAATAAACCCCAGGCCAGCATAATCAGAACCGCACCAAAAGTGATAATTCCCTTTTGGCTCTTGTCGCGTTTTGGGGTCCTATTTTTGTGGTTATTCATAATATATTGAAATTATTGGTAATAAACCCAAAACCACAGATTGTAAGCCCTCGCCTTATTTTAAATAAATTCAAATGGTTGGATCAAATACGCATTTAAAAGACCCTGAAACACGACATGAGCCTAATTTTTTTGTAATAACAACAAGTTTATCCAATATTCAATTGTTCCAGGGTAATCTAATATGATTCTAATAAGTTGTACAGGTTCGCGATCTAAGTCATCAGCCCAAACAGTGTTTGTTTCTTGACAAAATTTAGATAATAAAGCTATTTATGACGTTAAGTAAAGAAATTTTATGATGTGAAAGTCTTTATGCCCTTAGAATCCCTTTGTCTACCTGATCATAATTAAAGGAAGAAATAATGTCAAAATTTACTGATGCTCTGGAATACCACCGGAGTGGCCGTAAAGGTAAAATCGAGGTCATTACGACCAAGCCATGTGCAACAAGCAGGGACCTGTCTCTTGCCTACAGCCCAGGCGTGGCCAAACCCTGTTTGGAAATTAAAAAAGAACCGGGAGCAGCCTATGAGTATACAGCCAAGGGAAATCTTGTTGCCGTTGTTTCCAACGGGACGGCGGTACTCGGTCTTGGAAATATCGGCGCGCTTGCCGGTAAGCCGGTTATGGAGGGAAAAGGGGTTTTGTTTAAGAGTTTTGCCGATATTGATGTGTTTGATATTGAATTGAACACCAATGATCCGGATGAATTGGTCCGTGCAGTACAGCTGCTTGAGCCGACCTTTGGCGGTATCAATCTGGAAGATATCAAAGGGCCGGAATGTTTTTATATTGAAGAAGCGTTGCAAAAAACCATGAACATCCCGGTGTTCCATGATGACCAGCATGGAACCGCGATTATTGCCGCTGCCGGCATGCTTAATGCCCTTGAACTCGTCGGAAAAAAGATTGAAGACGTCAAAATTGTTTTTAACGGGGCCGGTGCCGCTGGTATTGCCTGCGCCAACCTTCTCCTCTCCATGGGGATTAATAAAAACAACCTTATTCTTTGCGACTCTAAAGGTGTTATATATAAAGGCCGTACAGCGGGTATGAACGCGTACAAAGAGCGCTTGGCGTTGGAAACGGATGCCCGTACCCTTGAAGATGCGATAAAAGGTACGGATATCTTTTTCGGGGTTTCAGTTAAAGGGGCGCTTACCGCCGACATGCTGCGCACCATGGCCAAAGACCCCATTGTTTTTGCCATGGCCAATCCTGATCCGGAGATCACGCCGGATGACGCAAAATCGGTGCGTGGTGATGTTATCATCGGCACCGGTCGCTCTGACTATAATAACCAGGTAAACAATGTCCTGTGTTTCCCGTTTCTTTTTCGAGGTGCTTTGGACACCCATGCCAGTGCCATTAATGAAGAGATGAAGCGGGCCGCCGTCCATGCCCTTGCCCAGCTGGCAAAAGAAGATGTTCCGGATTCCGTACGCCGGGCCTACTGCAACGATGAAATTAAATTCGGACGGGAATATCTTCTTCCCAAACCTTTTGATCCACGGGTTTTATTGCGCATGGCACCCGCCGTTGCACAGGCCGCCATGGATTCCGGTGTCGCCCGCAAACCCATCCTGGACATGGCGAAATATGTTGAACATCTGGAAGCACTGCAGGGGCGCTCAAAAGAGATCATGCGTACCATGATCAACAAAGCAAAAGCAGCGCCTAAACGGGTGGTATTTCCGGAAGGTAAAGAAGATAAAGTTTTACGTTCAGTACAAGTGCTGCTGGACGAAAAGATTGCTATCCCGATTCTTATTGGTGACGATAAAGTCATTCGCGAAAAAGCCGAATCCCTTAATATTGATCTGCGCGCCACGGAAATCATCAACCCCCGCAAAAGTGAAAAACTCGACACATATACGGAAATACTTTTTACCAAACGTCAACGCAAGGGCATGACACGTTATGATGCCCGCCGCCGTTTGCAGAAAGATGGGAACTATTTTGGCGCGATCATGGTAGACCAAGGCGATGCGGATGCCCTGCTTTCCGGTATTAATGCCCATTATCCTGATGTTATCCTGCCGGCTATGGAAGTGATCGGCAAAAAAGAGGGTTTGTCCAAAGTGCATGGTTTGTACATGATGGTGTTCAAAAAAAAGGTGATATTCTGCGCCGATACGACCGTGACCATTGAACCGACGGCGGAAGAACTGGCTGAAACCGCCATTCTGGCAGCAGAACAGGCACAGCATTTTGATATCACCCCACGCGTTGCCATGCTCTCCTTTTCCAACTTCGGCAGCGCCCAGCATCCATTACCCCTGAAAGTGAAAAAAGCAACTGAACTGGTCAAGGAATGGGCCCCGGCGCTGACGGTAGATGGGGAAATCCAGGCAAACGTTGCTTTAGACCCGGAAATTGTTAAAAATCAATACCCCTTTTCCAAACTTAAAGGCGATGCAAATATTTTTATTTTTCCGGATCTGCAATCGGGTAATATCAGCTATAAGATGCTGGCTAAATTGGGAGACGCCGTCGCTGTCGGCCCCATTCTCATGGGTATGAAAAAACCCATCCATGTGCTGCAGCGAGCAGATGATGTCTCGGACATTGTCAATATGGCGGCAGTGGCCGTCAATGAAGCCCAGATGAACGAATTAGTGTATTAATTACTTTGACTCGACTATCAAGTTTTTAGGGAATTTGCTCAAATTCAAGGCGGAAACAATTTTTAACCGGAGGAATATACAATATATTTTGAGGATTAAACATTTTTTCCAACGCCGAAGTTGGGCAAATTAACAAAAACTGGATCATCGAGTTTGAGATTTCCATGGCCTTAAGATCAGTAAATACGGTATTAGAATAGTATTAGAAAAACGCATTAAAAACAGCGTGTTGAAAGCGTAAAAGCAAAGTTGAAGTCTTTGAAAATATTAGCAAAATCATAGAGGGATAAATTGAAAATTTTATATTGACAATTTTATATGTATTGTTTATACATTTTAAGCTTAGATAGTTCGTATGCATTCGACAGGGCTTGGTTTTTGATTGGCATTGCAATGGGTATATATGATTAACAATATTAAACAAAAAAGGAGGGATAAAAGGAGGATTTAAAAAAATTTGGCACTTTTTCGCTGAATACGATTTAGTATTTAATTTTATTAAAATTTAAGGCAATAATACATAAATTATATTTTTAAGTTATGTATATATGCCGAATTTAGAAAGGATTAAATTATGAACTGGCTGGTACGAACTTTTAGCTGCTCTATAGCCAAGAAGCAGTTTATGGCAGTAACCGGTCTCGCTTTCTGCCTCTTTCTGACAACTCACCTCATCGGAAACCTGTTTGTTTATGGCGGAAAAGATGCTTTTAATGCTTATGTTGAGCATCTTCATGCACTTGGGGTCCTTATCCACATCGCAGAAGCGGGTTTGATTATTTTTGCCCTGATTCACATCGGTACGGCACTTATTCTCTATTTTCAAAACCTTGCCGCAAGACCTGTTAAATATAAAAAGAAAAGTAATGCCGGCGGCCGGACATTGGCATCGGCAACTATGCCCTATACAGGTCTTTTTATATTGGTTTTTATAGTAGTTCATCTTGTTTCTATGAAATTTGCCGACCATTCCACCTTAACTACCTTTGATGTCACAGCCGGGGTTTTTGCCAAACCTGCGTATCTTGCGTTTTATATCGTATCCATGGTAGTGGTGGCATTTCATGTAAATCACGGCTTTTGGAGTGCTTTCCAGTCCTTTGGCGCCAGTCATCCGAAGTATATGCCTATCGTCAGAGGGTTTGGTATACTTTTCAGTGTGATTGTCGGAGCAGGGTTCGGTTTGATTCCAATCGCTTTTAATATGATATCATAGCTATAACTATCAATTAATCAGGGGGATACATGCAATTAAATTCCAATGTTCCGTCAGGTCCTCTAGAGACCAAATGGGATAGATATAAGTTTGATTTAAAAAAAGTCAATCCTGCAAATAAAAGAAAATTTGAAATTATCGTTGTTGGAACAGGGCTTGCCGGTGGTTCAGCAGCGGCAACTTTGGCAGATCTTGGGTATCATGTAAAAAACTTCTGCATTCAGGACTCTCCGCGAAGAGCCCACAGTATTGCCGCCCAGGGCGGCATTAATGCAGCAAAAAACTATCCCGGTGACGGCGACAGCGTACAAAACCTTTTTTATGATACAATTAAAGGTGGCGATTATCGTGCAAGAGAGGCAAATGTCTACCGCCTTGCCCAGAATGCAAATAACATTATTGACCATTGTGTTGCCACAGGTGTTCCCTTTGCAAGAGAATACGGTGGGCTTCATGCCAACCGGTCATTCGGTGGCGCCCAGGTTTCACGTACCTTCTATGCCAGAGGACAGACGGGGCAGCAGTTACTTCTCGGCGTTTACGGCCAGTTAAGCCGTCAGATCGGTCTTGGCGGTGTGGAAATGTACCCAAGACGCGATATTCTTGACGTCGTTATTGTTGACGGTTGCGCCAGGGGTGTTATCTGCCGTAATCTGGTAACCGGAGAAATTGAAAGCCATTCAGCCCATGCCGTCGTTTTGGCTACAGGCGGATATGACAATGTATACTTTCTATCCACCAGTGGTATGCATTCCAATGTTTCGGCATGCTGGGCAGCTTACAAAAAAGGGGCCGCCTTTGCGAACCCCTGTTATACCCAGATCCATCCGACATGTATTACCGTGCATGGAGACTATCAATCTAAACTGACACTTATGAGTGAAAGTCTTAGAAATGATGGTAGAATCTGGGTGCCAAAGAAAGCCGGCGATAACCGCAGTCCGGATCAGATTCCTGAAGACGAAAGAGATTACTATCTGGAGCGTAAATATCCTAGTTTTGGTAACCTTGTTCCTCGCGATGTGGCTTCACGTAATGCAAAACTGGCGTGCGATGAAGGAAGAGGTGTTGGTAATACAGGCCTTGCCGTATATCTGGACTTCAGCGATGCAATTAAACGAGACGGAGAAGATGTCATCAGAGCAAAATACGGCAACCTTTTCCAGATGTATGATAAGATTCAGGATGAAGATCCGTATAAAGTGCCCATGAAAATCTATCCTGCCATCCATTATGTAATGGGCGGTACCTGGGTTGATTATAACCTTATGACAACCCGTGACGGTCTTTTCTGTCTGGGTGGTGCCAACTTCTCCGATCACGGTGCTAACCGTCTTGGTGCAAGTGCATTGATGCAGGGTCTTTCAGACGGATATTTTGTTCTTCCCTATACCATTGGCGGATACCTGGCAACCCAGTCTCTGGCGGATGTAAACACCTCTCACCAGGCGTTTAAAGATGCAGAGAAACAGCTTAATGAGAAACTGAACAAGCTTATGAACATTAACGGCAAAAGAACCGTTGATGATATTCATAAAGAGCTTGGCCATTATATGTGGGAATACTGTGGCATGGCCCGGAATGACGCAGGGCTCAAAGAAGCGATTCAGAAAATTTCCGCGCTGCGTGAAGAATTCTGGCAGAATGTTAATGTCACAGGAACCAGCAAAGATTTTAACCAGACTCTGGAAAAAGGTTACAGACTTGCTGATTACCTTGAATTTGGCGAGCTTCTGGCGCGTGACGCACTGACCCGTACAGAATCCTGTGGTGGCCATTTCAGGGAAGAGTCTCAGACAGAAGAAAACGAAGCCAAGAGAGATGATGAAAATTTTTGCCATGTAGCTGCCTGGGAATATGCCGGTGAAGGCAAAGATCCTATTTTGAATAAAGAGCCACTTGTTTTTGAGAATGTGAAATTAACGCAAAGGAGCTACAAGTGATGGAAGAAAAATTTATCAATCTAACACTAAAGGTCTGGCGCCAGAAACAGGGTGAGAAAAAAGGCAAAATTGAGACCTATCAAGCAAAAAATATTTCTACGGATGCCTCTTTTCTGGAAATGCTTGATATCGTGAATGATGATCTTACAATTAAGGGCATAGAGCCCATTGCCTTTGATCATGACTGTCGCGAGGGAATTTGCGGAATGTGCGGACAGGTTGTAAACGGTTATGCGCATGGAGAAGAGAAAGGTACGACCCTTTGTCAGCTTCACATGCGACGCTTCAAAGATGGCGATACCGTATTTATTGAACCTTTCAGAGCCAAAGCATTTAAGGTCGTAAAAGATCTTGTTGTGGATAGAAGCGCCTTTGATAAGATCATCCAGGCCGGCGGTTATATCACTGCTAAAGCCGGTGGCGCTCCCGACGCAAATATTTTTCCGGTTACTTACGAAACATGTGAACTTGCCATGAATGCAGCAGAATGTATTGGGTGCGGCGCTTGCGTTGCGGCATGTCCGAATGCTTCTGCAATGCTTTTTGTAAGTGCTAAGATTTCCCATCTTGCGCTGCTTCCCCAGGGTAGACCTGAGGCGGCGAAGCGCGCATTAGGCATGGTAAGAGCTATGGATGCTTGCGGCTTCGGCAACTGCTCAAACGAAAGAGAATGCGAAGCATCATGCCCTAAAAACATCTCAATAACCAATATTGCTCGTATGAACAGAGAGTTCCTTTCAGCAGGAGTTTGTTCTACAGCGATGTAAAGCTGTGTTAAGAAAATATTACAGGGTGGGGCTTAATCTTGTCCCACCTTTTAATTTAAAATACTGTTGTATAAATCGGCCAATCGCCTGTATTAAGAAATAATGCCGTGAAATCATCTCCAATCACAAAGCTATTGCAGGAACATAAGACCCTTTTTCTTATCATTGTTGTGGGTCTTTTTCTGCTTGAAGTTGAAATTTTTGCCCTGGCGGCTATGCAGTCAGGCAAACAATCCGTCCTCCAGGTGCTTGATAACCAGGGCAATGTCATACATGAAACCAGTGGAGATAATCTAAGCGACTTCAACAAACATCACTTCGAAAAGGTGTTTGGTCCCCTTGAAAAATACACCGTGCGACTCAATACGCACGAAGCACCGTTTCCTTTCAGGGCCTGGTTTGTGGCGGCCATCTGCATTCCCATTGGCGTTATGATGCTTTTTGCATTTGTCGTCAAAGCTTACCTGGTCATTTTTCATGGTGAGAAGGTGGCTGACGGTAGTTCCGGTCCTGTGAATGAATCCGACATTGCAGAAAACAAACTGGAATCGACGTTGAACCGTATCAGCCGTATGAACATTTTCAATATCGGCTTTTTGGTGTTCATTGGAGGGATTTTATATTGGATTATCCCCAACATGATCACCTATCTGGGACACATCGGGGTTGATTTTTTCATTCGGTACCAATGGATCGTTATCGTGCTGGTCGCCATCTTTTTCGGTGTCGGTCTTTGGATTATTTATCTGCGCTATCTACTTGCCAGAAAAAGCATTGAAAGTCATATTGAAGTCGAAAAACATCGTCTCAGTCTGGAATACCATTCCCATGCCGATCAGCCGCTTTTGTTAGAAGAACCATCCAACGAAGTTCAAGCGATCATTGATTACAAACCGGACGATCCTGACGTTTCAGATCAGTGAGTTCGATTTTTTTAACCCAAAAATTTCAATCCTTTATTTTTGATGCCTTTATCAGCGTTTATTAAGCGTTGATAAACTGCTTATTTGCGCCATATATTTCCTGTATTTCTCAAGTTGGGCAAATTGATGAAAATTTGATCATCAAGTTTCAGAGTACGTTTCCCTCAAGATGGCGCGTTTTTAAACGTCATAGATGTGAATACAACAAATGCCGTTAAAGAAAAAAAACAAATTTTTATGGTTTACAGGAATCTCAGTTCTGCTCACATTTATTTTCTTTTTTGCTATGATGGCGATTTTCTGGGGCAGGCTCACCCCCATGAACCAGGATTTTTTATTTGAAATAATAAAACAAAACGCTGTCTACTTTTTTATCAGTTTCTTTTTATTTTTTGAGATCGTCGCTTACATGATTCACGTCGTTTTGAATAATTTTTTTATTCCTTTGACAAAAATTCCTGATGAAATCTCCGTAATTTTGAAAGTTAATTCTTCCCACCGGATAAATATTGACGGCGGCAAAGAGATTTTAACTATCGCCAAAGCCATAAATCTCTTTGCGGATCATTACGAAACGCTGCAGAAAAATACACAAGAAGAGATAAACAGAAAAAGAGCCGAGCTCGAAATAGAGAAGAATATGCTCGCATCACTTTTCGACGAGCTTCCGCAAGGGATAATCGCCTGCAACATAGAAGGAAAGATAAATCTTTTTAACAAAAAAGCCAAAATCATAGAGGCTCAAAACCATATTATTGGAATCGGCAGATCTATTTTCGATATTATCGATAAAGATATAATAATGAATGCGCTTTATGAAATAAACGTGAAAAAGTGTAAAAAGCATGCAGCGGCATCTTCTTCTTTCATAACCTTAAGCCCCGGGAATGTTTTGATACAGGCAGATATCTCGCCGATAACGGATCAGCGTGACAATTTTGCCGGATTTATCGTTGTTTTTTATAACATAGGAAAAGACTTTGAGCTTTACGCGAAAATCGACAACATTTTCAAATGCACTGCAAACGAAATTTTTTCTTGTTCTGATAAGATAAAAAAAGAGAACCTGCAAACGCCGGAGATCGCCTTCATAGAAGAAAATTTAAAAAATTTCGAAAAAGATTATATCGAAAAGATAAAAGAGCGCTTGCCGTTTCTGGTAGTTTCAGACAGAGACATAATAACGACTGTCCGGAAAAAAGCCCGAGAAAAACTTAACATATCTTTAATGCCTGAGTTCCCAGCTCATATAAACTGGATAAGGATCGAAACATACTCTTTTATTTATGCGTTTTTATCTATTCTGACCATTTTGAAAAATAAGACGTTAAAAACAACGTTTAAATGCACGCTTTTTAAAGAGGAACCGTTTCTGGCGATTTGTTTTCATATTCCGGATGCTGAAAAAAATTTGGATATTTTTAAAGATGACAATCTTTCTCTAACGCTGAAAGATTTTTTGAAATATCATGAGGCGCAAATCCATTTAAGTTCTAATGAAAAAAGTGAACAAAGGATAAAAATTCTGATACCGCTTGCAGAGATGAAAGAGCCGGAGGACGTGCGCAACATAGTGATTTCAAGAGATTCGTACGATCGGCCGGATTTTTTCGATTTCGATCTTTTTAAAAAACGGAAAATCGATTCCAAATTCAATCAAATGCGTTTAAAAGATATCGTTTATACGGTTTTCGATACGGAAACGACCGGTCTGGATACCGGAAATGACGAGATAATTTCCATAGGCGCGGTCAGAGTCGTAAACGGCAGGATTTTATGTGGAGAAAAATTCGACCAGATTATAGACCCCAAAATGAATATTCCGCTTGAATCTGAAAAATTTCACGGTATAAATGATGAGATGGTTAAGGGAAAGCCGGATATAAAAGAAATTCTGCCGCTTTTTTATAGATTTTCCGAAGATACGGTTTTGGTGGCGCATAATGCGGCATTTGATATGAAGATGTTTTCTATGAAAGCGGTTGAAACCGGAATAAAATTTGATAACCCGGTTTTAGATACCCTCCTGCTTGCCTTAATCGTTTATCCTATGCACGAAAGACATAATATGGCGGCTATCGCAAGCTTTGCCGGCGTCGATATTGTGGGACGCCACACGGCTATGGGGGATGCCTCGGCAACGGCCGAGATTTTTCTTAAGCTTATTCCGCTTCTATCGAAAAAAGGTATTCACACGTTAAATGACGCGCTCAAGGCCTCCAAAAACACTTTATACTCAAAACTGAAATATTAGGGATGCGGAAAAAAAATAGTGACTTTAATTTGACGCTTGGCAAAAAACGAAAAATTTTCCAATCATATTACGCCAAAAAAATCCTGTTGAAGTTTTGTCCTTGTTTCTATTTTTTTAAATATTTCTTTTAATATCTGCTGCTCTATTCTTGACAGCTTTTTAGGATTAATATTATTATTAGGTTCTCCACCTTTATTGAGGATTGCATCTATTTGATTTATAAATCTTAAATTCATCATATAGCTATAAGAATGGCTTATATCATTATAATCGGATTCGCTGATAACATTTTTTTTATATAACAACGCTAATCTTTCCATGGTATTTGTAGCAGATATTTTATTTTGAAGCGCATATATTCTTGCAAAATCCACCACAAGCATCATCGGTTTTTTAATATCAAACGTATTTTTATATTTACCTTTAGATTCAACAATAAAATTACCAAAAAATCCTATGGGCAATCTAAAGTGAGTTGTATTTGCAGCCATATATTTGAAGAACCCTTTCCCATTGCCCAAAATATCAAAAAGGTATTCTCTAAGCTCATTTACTAAACGACTATCCCCATATCCAAGTCGAAAATCAAAAAAAATGCTTATCTGGAGAAGCGCCTCAGGACTTGCGTTATAAATCCATTCTTTAAAATACTTTTTCCATACAGAAACAGGTTGACACCATTTTGGATTTTTTGCCATTATATCACCTTTACAAAAGTCATATCCTGTTTTATCAAGCATATTACATACATGTTCGCCTAACGTTAAAAAATATGCATTTACAGATGCCGGTTCCGCCTCATTTACATCCTCAAAAATAATAGCATTATCCTGATCTGTTTTAAGCGTCTGTTCTTTTCTCCCTTCGCTTCCCATAACCATAAAAGCAAACTTGACCGGAGGTGGGCCAATTTCGGCTATCGCAAAATTTATCAGCTTTTCTAAAATCGCATCTGTTATTGCAGTAACAAAGTTATTTATATTCTGAGCTTTTGCACCTTCATTTATTAAGGTCGATATGCTTTGGGGAAGCTGTTTTTGTTTCTTTGATATTTCTTTATAAGATACCGCCTTATTTATTTCTTTGATAAATAAAAAGGGCAGTTTGCCTTGCGCATTTATCAAATCGCTATTTGAAATTACGCCTATTGCATCATTCTCATTATTTACTACGGCTAAATGTTTTACGCCTGCTTTCAATATTTTTATGAATGCTTCAAATATACTTGAATGCTCTTGTATGCTTATTAAAGGAGAAGACATTATATCAGAAATAGGATTTGAAATTTTTAATTCACCAGCCACAACTTTATTTCTAAAATCCTGATCTGTCGTTATACCTATAAATCTGCCTTCCTGTTTTATTAGAATAGAACCGCATCTGTGCTGTTTCATCAGAATTGCAGCATCTTTTATAGAATTGGTTGCACTGCAGAAAAGTACGTTTCGTCTTATCACGCTTGATATGGAATTACTAAAAAACTGTAGAGACTGTTCTTTATCACTTCTTTTTTCTGCAATTAGATTTGAATATGTTTTATCAAGCATTCTTTTTTGTCCTTTAAAAAAATATTATTAAAAGTCTTGATCAGATTAAAAAATAGGGCATCCTTCATTTACCAGTTTACACTTTTTGGAGCAAGCACCCTATTTTTTAGCAATCATTCCCCAAAAAAGTGTAAAGTACTTTGGGGGTGATATGAAGGATGCCAAAAATAGCACATTAAAAAAGGAAATTTCTATCCTTTCCTTAAATAAACCTCTATGGTATGTAAAATATATAGTTTTAAAAATTACAAGGAAATTTATTCTTTTCTGAGTCCTTAAATATATGGAAACTTAAAATATCTGCAATCGAATTGCGGGATTTTAACCTTTAACTGAAGAATAAACACGCTATGTCAAATAAAATCATAAGAAAATTCTTTTTCTCTATTATCGTCCCGTCGATACTTACCATTTCGCTTTTTATCATTTCGATGTATTTGATTCTCATCCCATCATTTGAAAAAAATATGATGAATAAAAAAAAGGAAATGATCAGGGAGCTGACCAACACTGCATGGAGTTTAATAAAAGAATATGACGATGAATATAAGAACGCTTTAATTACGATTGAGGAAGCACAACGTCTTGCTGCAAAAAAAATTGGAAACATGCGGTATGGTGCCGAGGGAAAAGATTATTTCTGGATTACTGATATGAAACCAGTAATGATTATGCATCCCTATCGTCCCGAACTGAATAATTCAATGCTGGATGACTATAAAGATCCCCAAGGGGTTCGGTTGTTTATTGAAGCAGTCAAAGTCGTAAGAACAAAGGACGAAGGGTTTATCAACTACATGTGGCAATGGAAAGACGATTCTACTCAAATTGTTCCAAAATTATCATACGTAAAAGGATTTAAAAACTGGGGATGGATCATCGGAACCGGTATTTATCTGGATGATGTACAAGCTGAAATAGGTGCTTTAAAAGCAAGGTTAACAAGGATTTCACTATTAATATCAGCTATAATTATGCTTATCCTTGCTTTTATAATCAGGCAAAGCCTTAAAATTGAAATCAGTCGAAAAAAGGCCGAAGAGGACCTGTTACAATCAAGGCAAAAATACAAAACACTGGTCGAAGCTTCATCCGAAGGAACAATTATGATCAAAGACAGCAGGATCATTTTTTCCAATCACATGTTTGAACAGCTAACCGGAAAAACACATAAAGAACTTGTTGCGTCTAAATTTGAAGACATTTTCAGCATCAGCTGGGACGAAGTTTTATGGTCTTGCGAAAAAACCAACAAATCTATTTCTATTGAAACTCAGATAAAACAAGGTGAACTTGTATTTCATGATGTTGTGATCTCGGTAACAAGGATTTTTTTTGAAGAACAGGAAGCATATGTTGTGGTCACAAAAGATATATCACGAAAAAAACAAACAGAAAAAATCGTCCAGAACTTAAGCAGCGAACTCCAAAGCTCGCTGATATTAATGAACCAGCCAATTTCTCAATTTGTAAAACCGATTGTAAAAAGCAACCTGCAAACAACTGTGGCTGAAGCTGCCTCATTAATGGACCGGAAAAAGATGAACCTCATTTTTATTGCCGATAATGATAAAATGCTTGGCGTTGTTAACGATAGTGATCTGCGTAAAAGAGTGTTGGCAAAAAATAAAGATGGGAACTCCCTGCTTGTAGATGTGATGACCGCTCCAATTATTTGTATTTCAAATACTGCCTTACTTTACCAGGTTGTTTTGGAATTCAGGAAACAAAATATCAGCCACCTGGCTGTAAAAAACGATAAAAATGAAATTATCGGTGTCCTCAGCAATGAAGATATACTTGAAATCCAGCATAATTCATTAAGCTACATGCTCAGGGAAATTGAATATGCCGAAGATGTTAATGAACTTAAAAAGATCTATGACAAGATACCGGTTCTTGTTAATGCATTATTGGAAAGTGGTAATAAAACTGAATTAATAACCCATATTATTACATCAGTATCCGATGCAATGACAAATCGTATAATAACGTTTGCTTTGGAAGACCACGGAGAACCGCCATGCAGATTTGCTTTTGTTGCATTGGGCAGTGAAGGAAGAAAAGAACAAACCATTGCCACCGACCAGGACAATGCCATTATTTTTGAAGATGTGGGGAAAAATAATGTCCCAAAAATTAAAAACTACTTCTTGAAATTTGCTGAAACTGTAAACAATCACCTGGCCCATGTTGGATATGAATTATGTATAGGTAACATCATGGCTAAAAATCCAAAGTACACGTTAACCTTATCGGATTGGAAAAAGCAATTTACAAGCTGGATTAATACCCCTGAACCCCAAAACATAATAGACACCAGCGTTTTTTTTGATTTCAGGTGTATTTACGGCGATAATTTTTTCACAGACGAACTAAGAAAACATATAAACTTGCTTATTGATAAAAAAGCCGTTTTTGTTTATCACCTTGCCCAAACGGTTATTCAGTACAGGTCTCCGTTAAACATTTTTGGAAATATTGCCAGTGGTGATAACGAAACATTCGATATTAAAAAAATACTTCTTCCGGTTATTACGTTTATTAAGGTTTTTGCACTGCAACATAAATTATCTGAAACCAATACGTTGCAGCGACTGGAACAATTATTAAATGAAAACGTGATTCAAAAATCCATGTATGAGGAATTGAAACAAGCATACAATTTTTTAATGGTATTGCGTTTCGGTACCCAAACCAATGCATTAAAAGAATTCAGAAAGCCTGATAATACGATCAATATTAAAAATTTAACCGAGATTGAAAAATCGACTTTAAAGAAAGTGTATTCGTTAATTTCTGAAATGCAAACAAAATTGAATTTGGAATTTAAAGGGAGGTAGACTTTGTTAAGGGGGGATCATCTCTCTATCGAAACGCTTTCGGAAAAATCAAGACGGATTTTTTTTCTAAGCATTGAGAGTCTGGAAATAACTTGCTTTAGATGTTCAACTTCTAAATTATTGAGTTCTTCAATGTTTAAATCATCATTCACTTTGTGCAAGCCGGAATGTTTAATAATCTGATTGAAAAATCTTAATTCCCATATTTTATAAAATATATAGACAGTTTCTTTGTAGAATTCTTCAGATATTTCTTCCTTTTCTCGAATCTCTTTCAGTCTTTTAATCGTATTTGCATTATTAATTCCATGCTTTAAGGCATAAATTCTTGAGAAAATCTCAATAGGACGCAGTGCCTCTTTAAGATTCAACGTTCTTGCGCCATCTTGTCGTTCAGTTTTTAACCCGCCAAAAACATTAAGCGGTGCTTTATATATCAACGCATTTCTCGCGTAATAAGTGATAAATAGAGGGTGCTGCTGCATTAATAATTGAACTTGTGAATGTATTGAGTTTGCTAAATCAATATCGCCATAAGTACATTTCAAATCGAAGAATATGTTGAATTCAAGAAACCCGTCAGGCGTTGGGGCGTTCATTATATGTTCCAGTTTTTTATGCCATTCTTTTTCAGAAAGACACCATTTAGGATGTAACGCCATAATGCCCCCCGGGCAGAAATGATACCCGGAAGCATTGAGTTTGTTACAAACCTTATCTCCAAGTTTCAAGAAATATGCCCTTATCTTATCCGAAGCTGTTTGTGTGGTATCTTCAAAAATTATTGCATTATCCTGGTCTGAGAACATGGTCATCTCATGCCTTGCATTGCTGCCAAGGGAAAGGAATGCAAAATCAACCGGTGGTTGACCGATTTCATTGATTGACAACTCGATACAACGAACAATAACTTCATCATAAGTCGTACCGATCACCATACACAACGCTTTCGGTTTAGCTCCTGTATCAACCATTTCTCGAATAATTGCCGGCAGTTTATTCATATTTTGGACAACATGCCCAATTCTATTACTCTCCCTGATCTCTTTGATAAGAAAAGCATGAATTGGTTTATAGTCAGTCGGAATACTTGTGGCGGTTCCAACCCCAATATGGCTTTTACGAGAAATAGGACGTAGAGAAATAACATGCCCGTGTTTTTCAGATAAAAAGATACGAGATGTTGTAACAATAACATCAATAAAATTTCCAACAGAATCAGCCGCGACAGCTTCAAATTCTCCGGAGTCAGATTCGTTTTTGAATACATTGCCCAAGTGCTCTCTTAACCTGCTGTTATTTTCCACATCAGGAAATATAATATTCCAGAAATCTGTTTGATGAAGCTCTCGATCACTATATCCTAACATTTGTTGCAACTTGAAGTTTGAATATATAATTCTGCCGTCTACACTCAGAAGGAAGCCTTCATTTGAAGATGCGACCAGCGCCCGATAGCGGTCTTTAACTTCTTTTAAACCTTCTTCAGCCTTTTTACGGTCATTTTCAATGCGTCTGCTTTGTAAAAGAAAATAGGCCAACAGCATAAATAGCCCGTCAACCGTAACACCGACGATTTGGAAAATATGCAGCTGTAAAGACTCTTTTTCTTCTGCAATATCATTGATATATATACCCGTACCAACAATCCAGCCTCTTTGGGGGATTCCTTTTACATATGATAGTTTCTCCGCCGTTTTGTCCGGGTTATCTTTCCATTGCCAATGATATCTTAAATATCCCTCTCCATTGGATTCTACAATGCGAACGAATTCAACGAACAGTTTTTTGCCGCTTTTATTTTCTTCATCTGTATAGTTGCTTAAATCTTTGCCTGTCAACTCCGGACGATAGGGATGCAGTATCATTTTAGGGGTCATATCAATGACAAAAAAGTAATTTTTATTCTGGCTGCCGTAGCGCATCATTTTTATTTCATCGATCGTACGCTGTCTAGCTTCGTCAGGGCTAAGCACCCCCTTTTCTTCTAATATTTGATAGTGTGCAATCACGCTTGCGGCTGTTTCCGTCAACTCCTTTACCATCAGCTTTTTCTGGTTTAGCATGTTATTTTCAAAGAGAGGCACTACATAATAAAATATATAACAGATGAAGAGTATTATCGCCAATATAGTCGGCAACACAATCCGACTGCCGAAACTATCAAAAAATTTTTGGCTTTTTTCTTTTTGGTAATTGTAGGATTCGCCTTGGAAATAATCGGTAAGTTCTTCAAAACTCAATATTTTTTTATCTTCAGTTTCTGCGGCATCGTGATATTGTTCTGTGAACGTACCGTTTTCAAAGTCTTCTCTTTTGGGCAGGTAACCCCTGTAGTCATCTTTTACATGTGTTTCAAATACATTTTTGATCTCTTCACGAGAATATTTGCCCTCAAATTTTTCATAAGCTTCCTCCAACCCCTCAACGCAATGACGAAATTTTCTATGGGAATACGGGTCATAATTAGCCGGGCTTTGCCCTGCAAGCAGTCTTTCAAATGAGCGTGTATCAAAAAAGCCATCAAGCCATTGGTGTATATCCCGTCCTGGTATACCAAAAAGTTCTTCGGTGTGCTTTACATGTTCTTCAAGTTTCATAAAATGCGGCAAGGAAACCCCTGAGTCTTTAGCTCAGGGGAGGAATTTCCGTCCTCCTTATAATTAAGATAGTAGCCCAGGCACCCGACCTTAGCACGTCGTATTGTAGGAATAGCCGTCAGATGCGTGAAGCAGCCTGCAGTATTTCCAGCTAATGCCCTGTACTGTTTTGTCCACCGTTTTAATGTTAAACGATCCGCTTTTTCTGACAGCTGACTTTTTTTTTCAATTGAGTTTGCTGCAGTAGGCACACGTTCTGTCCCACTTCTCCAGAAGGTATTCCCGTACCTCATACCCCATGAGTTCCCCCTGCTGATACGCGACACCGGACATTTCGGGATTCTGTATCTTCTGCATGTCAAACCGAACCAACTCCATTTCTGCGGCTTTTTGTTTGTATCCAGAACAAATACACTCAATTTTAAAATCCTCTTGTTTCCAAGGTAATGTTTGCCGCGTCAATGTTATGACCGGGTTTGGCGCAAGCAGCACCGGTTTAACCCCTTAGACCTGTTTAACCACTTGCCGTAGAACCTGGAGCTGGCGAGCACCCCAGGGTACCTGTTTCCGATCTAACGTAGTGCTCGAAGCACTTAGACTGGTCAACTTTGGGGCTTTTTCAAGCCCCTCGGTCTTTAGCCGAGGGGTAGTTGACTTCAGTATCCTTGGGCTGTTTTTTCAACAAAGAAAATTAGCATATAAATGATTGTGTTTCAAAGTCTTCCGGAACAAAAGTCATTTTTTCATTCGATCATCAAATGGATAGTTAATCAAATAGTCAAGGAGTGTGCAAGTGGCTTAAATGATAAACGACCCAAGTTGATGAAATTGCTTTTAGACAAATCTATCAACAGAATCGTGGTTGAACACGCCGACAGATTGACAAGGTTCGGTTTGAATTATATTATCAAATTATACCCTTAAAGAACGGCAACTATTCAGGGCCATGGCCCTTAAATGCGTCGTAAACCCTAAATACAAGGAGCGTTTATGAGAGATATCAAACGTATTTTAACCCCTATAGATTTTTCAGATAATACAGACACGATTGTCAGTACCGCTGCGTGTATTGCTGGAAAATTTTCAGCATCTCTTGACTTTATTTTTGTTGTTCAAAAATTTGAGGATTATTCAACATTCTTTACGCCGCCGACGAATCTATCTGATATGAGAGATGATTTGCTTAATGTCGCTAAAGAACGGATGGATATCTTTATAGAAAGTCATAAGGAAAAGTTAAATGCTTTGGGTGTATCTGATATTAACGGAAAAGTTATCTCCGGCGATATTGCAGAGGAAATTATAAATTATGCTGACTGGGCAAACGTGCAACTGATTATCATGGGTACCCATGGATATAAAGGTTTTAATCGGTTAGTGTTTGGCAGTGTCGCAGAAAAGGTTTTGAAAACAGCATGCTGTCCGGTTATAACGGTTAAGCCTTATAATGTATAAAGCCCGCCGATAACATATATCGACGGGCTTTTCAAATGGCTGCCGCCAACCGGGCGGCAGTCATTTTTTAGAAGATGCCGGGTATACCGGGAAGCTGGCCTACCAGCCCAAGGGAAATGGTACAGACGAGGAACATGATGCCCGGGATGATAAGTTTTTCATTCCAGGAAAGCGTTTTGGCCCGATCAGTATCTCCGATGAGCCCCAGGTTGTCCAGGAGCATGGCAGCGGACCAGCCAAATACCGGATTTACAAAGGCGCAGGCAAAAATACAGGTGCCGGCACTCTGGGAATTCTTATGGCTGTTAACCATCTGCATTCCTGCTTCAAGGAGCGGCAGGAATACCCCAACAATAAGCGCCACCCGCAGAACAGGTTGCCACATGGCAAGGTCCATGGGATAGCCGAGTATACCGGTCACTACGCATAAAATGCCGGTGAGAACCGCACCCCCGGGAATGGGGCGCTTGGCAATGGCTGCGGGAATCATGTACGTCCCCCAGGAGGAGGCGATATTGCCGCCGCCAAGGCAGGAACCAATGCCCTGGCGAATAGATGCCACCATCATGGTATCGTCCACGTCCATGAGGACGTCTTTGGCCTCTTTCGGATAGTTGAGTTCCTGGAATACCCGGTGTCCAAGGTAATCCGGCGACCACATGGCAACGGCCAGAATGGCGAACGGAACAACAGCGATGAATTGCGGAAGGCCGGGAAGTCCCATTTTCCACCCTGTATCCGTACCCCACCACCACATGGGATCAAAAGGGGGAAGTCCCGGCGGGGTGGAAAAGCTGAAATCAGCGCCCATTGCGAATGCGATGATGCCTGCGATGGCGGAACAAAGCGGGATGGCCAGCCAGCGTTTCTGGATACGCGCCAGGTAGGCATAGACCAGAACGGTTATGCCGATGGCCACAAAGGAAACCTTGGAGACGCCCCCGTTTTCTGCCCATGCTGTAAGTTTTCCGATCTGTCCTATAAGTCCAACAGCACCCAGATAGATCAGAAGCCCGCCCCGGACGCCGATGCCGGTTATATTCATCAACTTGGAACCGCCCTTTGTGATGGCGAGAATAAGGCCGAATACACCTATCAGGATACCCAGTGCCAGCGGATGCCCGCCGGCCGAGGCGGCAATCGGGATAAGGGGAATCATCGGGCCGTGGGTACCCGCAAGGTTTGTGTTCGGATTAAGGAATGCCGAAAAAAGCAAGACAAAGACAGCGCCTGCGATCAGCATCTCATACCGAACATTCTGTGCAATGAAGTCGCCGCTTGTAAGATTAAGATGGGCGTACACATCGCAATTCGCAAAGGCGGCTACCATAGCGGTTACCATTACAACCTTTCCGATGGTGGCGGCAAGGGCCGGCACAAAGTCCTCAATTTCGATGCTGTAATCCCGGAAGGGCAAGTTGATCCCCCAGCGACGGAATTTCATAATCGTCAGTTCATGGTCAAGATACTCAGCTCGAGTTTTAAACTCGCTTGCTTTTTTACGTTGTTCGACATACGACTTTCCATTGTTCGCTACCATCTTTAAATCTCCTTCTCCTCTCCTACCTTGTGCCGATCTTTTGTTGGATCTAATCACGCACCTTTCGGTGTGTTTAGGTATAAATTTTGGTTAGAAAAATGGTCCACTGCCTCAACAAATATCTAGATGAAACTCTCTACCTCTTTCCCTTAATGAATGCAAGAACTATTTATTAGAATTTGCTTTTTTATGCTAAGGATATCCTCTTTCCTTTTTAAAACAGCATCTTGATTTTTGTCAATCCCAGTTATGAAACATAAATAAAAGCTGAAAACTTGGCGCCACGCGGCCTTGGGCGCAAGATGTCTATCAGAATGCAGTGCCTCTCTCTGGCTTAGGTGGCAGTAACAGGTATTTTTAACTGGAAAAATTATGTTTACCCTTAACATATGAACTGTTATATTAACACGATATAGTCGATGGAGCTGTTCTTGTCGGATGTGGTCTATATTTATTAAAGGTATAATGCTGGAATTGTAATACCTTGACACGCAAATCTTCATGAATTCGGGAACGATAGGGTTTTCAACGGTTAAACAAATGACATTGATATACAACAAGCTGATGACATTGATATACAACAATATGAAAGTCGAAGAAAGTAGTGAAAAATTTACATCCGGTATAGTCGTATCAACGGTACTAGGTGTCGGAAGTATCGTCATGTTTATTGTTTCGTTTTATGCAATTATTATTCCAATGTTTGAGCATAGTGCGATGGAAAGAAAAAAGGAAATGATTCATGAGTTAACAAATACAGCCTGGAGTGTCTTGTCTGAATATGATGAGGCATACAAGGCCGGTCGGATAACATTGGCTGAAGCGAAAGTTTTGGCTGCCGAGGAGGTGGGCAGGATGAGGTATGGACGTGAGCAGAAAAATTATTTCTGGATTACGACCACCGATCCTGTAATGATTAATCATCCATATCGTTCTGATTTAAATGGAAAAAACCTGGTCGATTTTGTCGATAAATTTGGGAATAAGTTATTTGCCGATGCCGTTAATTTAGTAAATGACAAGGGTGAAGGGGTAATCCAATACTATTGGAAAAGGAAAAATGATGCTTCGCACGAAGTGCCGAAACTATCGTATATAAAAGCTTTCCAAGAGTGGGGCTGGATAGTGGGTACCGGTATATATCTTGATGATGTAAGACAGGAAATAAAACGGTTGCGAGACAAGTTGTTAAGAATATCGATTCTTATTATTGGTATTATTATTGTAATTCTTGTTTATGTATTAAAGCAGACCAGGATAATTGAGCAAAAACGTAAAGATGCTGTAAATGAATTAAGGTCGTCTAACCAGAGATATAAAAGCCTGGTGGCTGCATCAACCGAAGGCACCTTAATGGTCGTTGAAGGTAAGGTTGTATTTGCTAATAGTAAATTTATCAGCCTGCTGGATAATGAAACCGGGTCGCTGGTTGGAACCAGTTTTTCGGAACTGTTTAAATTAAGTTGGGATGAAATGGTTTCAGGAATTAAAAATCCCAATACAACACACGCTTTTGAAACCGAGCTTTTGAAACATAAAGCAGGTTACCAACATATTGTGGCTTATGTAACACAGGTTGAACAGTCGGATAGCACAGCATACATCATTGTTATAAAAAATATTACTGAAAAGAACAGACTCAGGCTTGATACCCAGAAATTGTCTGAGGATGTTCAGCTTTCGCTTCAATTAATGAACCAACCGGTTAAGAATCTGGTAAATGAAAATGTTTATTGCGATATAGATATGCCGATATGGAAAGTTATTGAGCTGATGAATAATAAGCGTAGCGAAATTATAAGCGTAAGAAGCAGCGATGAAACAGTAGGCATTGTAACCGATAAAGATATCCGAAGTCGTTTAATGAACAATGGAATCACTATGGATAGCCCGATAGTAAAGTTAATGACATCGCCGGTAATCAGTATAAACCAGGGGGCCTTGCTGTACGAAGCTGTACTCTTATTCAGGGAACATAACATTTCACACCTTATGGTTACCAATCATAATAATAGAATTTATGGTAACCTCAGTTATTTTAAGTGTCTTGAAATGCAAAATAATTCACTGACATTTTTAATACAGGAGATACAAAAGTGTGATGTCATCATTGATATACGGAATATTTATAATAAGGTTCCTGTACTCATACAGGCAATATTTACCAGCACGGATAATATCAGCAGTGTATCGCGCATAATTACCTCAATCGCTGATGCTGTAAATAAGCGGGTGATAGAAATGGCAATCGCCGAAGTAGGGCAGCCGCCTTGTGAGTTCGCATTCATAGCGATGGGAAGCGAAGGGCGAGGTGAGCAAACACTCAAAACAGACCAGGATAATGCCATAATTTTTGCAGAGCAGTCTGATGATAATAAAAAATATTTTTTACGTCTTTCGGTGATAATAAATGAAAATTTACATAAGATAGGTTATGCGCGCTGCGAAGGTGATTTAATGGCAGGTAATCCTGAGTGGTGCAACCATATTGATGAATGGAAGCATATATTTTCAACATGGATTAACAACCCTGTTGGGTTAAATGTTCTCGACAGCTCCCTCTTTTTTGACATGCGCCTGGTTTTTGGAAGTGAACAATTATCATCAGAGCTCATTGATTTTGTATATGAAGAATTAAAAGGTAAAGATGAATTCTTTAGCCAGTTGGTTAAAACAGTCGCTGCCGGTAAGCCGGTATTTGATAGAAAACGAGTTGATGTTAAAAAGCTCCTCATACCAATTGTCGGGTATTTAAGAACCATGGCGTTATTTTATTCTATAAAACAAACAAATAGTATGTTGCGGTTAAATTATTTGATGGCATATGATTTGATTTCTGAAAGTAAGGCTCAAGAGATTGAGAAAATGTATAATTTTCTTATGCATCTGCGAATAAATTGGCAGGTAAGCCTTATACTTGACAGTGACTGGCCATCTAACACAATCCCGCTAATTCATCTTACAGCAATAGAGCAGGAGACGCTTAGAAATATAATTAAAGAGGTGCTTAAATTACAGGAAGAACTGCAATTAATTCTTTAGTTTCAGTGACTATTCAGCATAATTGGTAATCTGGTGTGTTTTTTTTCGATTTTTATGTAAGACTTGTGCGAGAATTAAATTAGAATTGCTAAAATTAATCCTTGACTTTCCCTTAGCTATTTTTTAGTCTGTAAAAAAGAAAAATAGAATTATAAATCAAAATTGTTCTCTGAATATTTATAACCAGCCTATATAAAAACTTAAGGCCGATAAAATTTGCGGTTGATCCGGGGGGGTCGGAAATTTTTGAACGCTATGGTTTTTAGATAGATTTGGAACCAAAAGTGCTAAGCACTTTTCTCCCCGGTCGACTGAACTTAATAGTTAGTCCTTGAGGAATATTTAATCAAAATGTTCAACAAAAAAAAGGGGGGGGGGCTAAATGTCTACCGAAAAAGTTACAAATCGTTGTTTTGGCGTCGTTGGCACTATTTTAATGCAGATAGTCTTTTGTGTTATGTGTGTATGGTTCGTATTTACTAAGGTTTTGTTTGATCCATTCAACAAAAGTTTGTCTGATTCAGTTGGTGCCGATCAATCTACCGCAGTTCAAACCGCACGAATTTTCTCATCAGCTCTTTTTTTCGTAGGGCTGATTATGATCTTTTCTTCTTTGCGCTGGTGATGATCTTTTTTTTGTGTTGGTAGCATTTTATATAATTAGAATTCAGGATCAGGTCTTAAGGGGTATTTTATTGCAAAAGGCGTAATCGACACGAAAGGGCGACTATATTCGTTCATATCCGTCTTACAAATAAGACTTTTTGTTCAATTTCAAGGTAGAGGATTAAAATTTTCATCTAACGCGAATTCGAAAAAGAGGCCTTGATCATTGTTTCGGCCAATGCGTGGAAGGTAGGTTGGGTTGAGGAACGAAACCCAACAAATACAAAATGTTGGGTTTCACTTCGTTCAACCCAACCTACACGGTAGTCCAAATGATGATCAAGGCCGAAAAAGAGTTCCGCTCACAATTGGGCAAAAAGGATATTTATGAATGGGCACGAACTAATTCAGTCTCCTTTTTTATTCTAAGTAATTAATTTTTTTATTTTAATTTTAGTTAATTGTAAGACTGGGATTTAGCTCCGGCTGAATGCGGCACTACCAATTTTTTGTACCGTTTGTTCTGTATGCATGCGTATACTGTTCAATCATATGCAAAATAAACTTTTTATAATTTGCATAAACTGCTATAAATGTAGCCTGTTAGTCTTTCAGGGCTTAAGTGTGATATACCTGAAAGATGTCAGAAAAATGTTGAATGCGATATAAAAAGTAGCTATTTTCGGAGCCGGATTTTATTGTGCTTGAGTATACGCCGATTGCCCAGTTTGCCATAGGGATCGACCATAAGGTAAAGATCTGGAACAGAGCCTGTGAAGTTCTTACCGGCGTTTCCGCTAAAGAGATTGTCGGCACAGACCACCAATGGAAGATTTTTTATCCCAAAAAACGGCCCATTCTGGCCGATCTTGTTGTTGAGCAGGACTACGAAACATTTCTTGAAAAATACGGCACAAAAAATCCAGCCCAATCTAATATTGTGCCGAATGCATGGGAAGCAACAGACTATTTTGAAAATTTTAACGGAAAAGCAAGATATATATATTTTCTGGCAGCCCCTGTTTTTGATAATATAGGTAATATTACAGGCGCAGTTACAACACTTCAGGATATTACCTTCCGTAAAATTCGGGAAGAGGCCATGAAGCGTGAATCCGAACAGCTCCAGAAACAGTATTCATTGTTGCGGTCCTCAATAGGAGAACGTTTCAAATTCTGCAATATCATCGGCAAAAGCCAAAAAATGCAGGAGGTCTATGATATGATTATACGAGCGGCCGCCTGTGCTGACAGTGTCGTTATCCACGGGGAATCCGGGGTGGGAAAGGAACTGGTTGCAAGGGCCATACACGATACCAGCCAAAGAAAAAATGCACCATTTCTCCCTGTCAATTGTGGTGCCATTTCTGAATCTCTTCTGGAAAACGAATTTTTTGGTCATGTAAAAGGCGCCTTTACCGGTGCATATAATGATAAAAAAGGCTTTCTTTCCCATGTACAGGGCGGCACCCTGTTTCTTGATGAAGTTGCAGAACTTTCCCTGAACATGCAGGTCAAGCTCCTGCGGGCAATAGAAGGGGGGGGGTATTCGCCGGTCGGAAGCAATGAGGTACTCTATTCCGATTTCAGGATTGTTGCCGCAAGCAACCTGAACCTATTGGAGGAGGTTAAAAAGGGCAGACTCCGTAGTGATTTTTTTTACCGTTTATATGTGATACCAATAGATATCCCGCCCCTTCGTGAACGGAAGGAGGATCTTGCGCTCCTTGCCGATTATTTTTTCGGCCAGATGGAATCATCCCGTCACTTCGATGCCTTGCCCGGAAAAGACATAAAAAAGCTATACAATTACCACTGGCCCGGAAATGTCAGGGAACTGCAGAATGTTCTCCGCAGGTACATTACCCTTAACAGCCTTGATTTTATGGCTCTTCCGGATTCTGATCCTCCTTTGATTCCGGCCGAAATCCTCTCAGGAGTGATTGACGGTTGCGATTCAGCCGTAGACCTTCCGCTGACGGATGCCGTTGGTCGATTTGAGAAACAACTTATCCGCTCTGTTCTTGAGCACTGTCGGTGGCACAGAGAAGAAGCTGCTAAAAAATTAGGTATTTCCCGCAGAACACTCTATCGCAAGATGATGGCCCACGGGCTCATAAGCGCTATATAAAATCTTTCTTCCATCGACTCAAAGTTATATTATGGCAAGATAGTGACCCATGGGTTTTGTCTAACCCAAAATGGGACAAAAACGCCCATTTAATTATTTATTTGTATTTCAATACGTTATATATTTTCCTTGTGCTGGTTTGGGCCATCTTCGCTCAAAGTGTTGTGTTTTCCGTCTAACGCTTCCCCCGCCATTCCCTTTTTTCAGCAGAACGAAACTATGCCGATTATTGATAATGATAATGGATAGATGAGATAATTATTTAGGCAATAAACCGGATTTATAACGGCGGAAATAGATCAATGGCACAATGCTTGCTAATATTCACTAATAAATATTTAACAATTTTGATTGAGATTGCTTTTATGAGCTGTTGGTGCTGATATTTTGTATGAAGGAGATGAAGAAAAAATTATAGATGCCTTGAAATCACTTGAAATTATCTGTTAACCGCCTGACGGATTCCCTTCCCCCCCCCCTTGTGGAATCTTCCGGGCAAGTTGGCAGAAGCATGTTTTTAAAAAGAGATTAAAATAATTATAGATGCTTTTAAATTATCTGCTAACCGTTTGACGGGTTCCATCCTCCCCCCCTTTTTTTTGTGGAATCTTTCGGACAAATTGACAGACGAGTCTTTTTAAAAAAAGACTAAAAAAAATTACAGATGCTTTGAAATCATCTGTTAACCGCCTGACGGATTCCCTTCCCCCCCCTTGTGGAATCTTCCGGGCAAGTTGGCAGAAGAATTTTTAAACGTATTGTTTTTACAAATTTTTTTAATTATTTTGGAAACAGGAGTAGATGATGAAAGACGAAACTTTGGCAAATCCAGGACCGCTCGGATTAATGGGCTTTGGAATGACAACGGTGCTTTTGAATATTCATAATGCCGGTTTTTTTGAAATCAGTGCCATGATTCTGGCGATGGGACTTTTTTATGGCGGTCTGGCCCAGATTATCGCCGGTATTCTTGAGTTTAAAAAAGGTAATACGTTTGGCGTTACGGCATTCATATCCTATGGCCACTTCTGGTTGACTCTGGTAGCGCTTATTCTATTGCCCAAACTCGGCTGGGCAGATCCGACGCCTGCAAAATTCATGGCCTGCTATCTATTCATGTGGGGTATCTTTACACTGTTCATGTTTTTCGGGACATTAAAATCGAACAGAGGGCTTCAGTTTGTTTTTGCATCGCTGACGGTATTATTTTTTCTTCTTGCAATCAAAGACTGGACCGGTTCACATCTTATTGGAATTATTGCCGGCTTTGAAGGCATTATCTGCGGACTGAGCGCCATTTATCTTGCCATGGCGGAAGTTCTGAACGAACAATATAACAAAGCAATTCTTCCGGTAGGCTAGCACTAACCGAAAAAGCCTCTTATTCAGAAAGGGGCAGGCTTATAATACCTTATGTCCTTTGCTTTAGAAGCCATGGGTTTATAGTTGATGATCAAGTTTTTGTTAATTTGCCCAACTTCGGCGTTGGAAACAATTTTTAATCCTCAAAATATATTGTATATTCCTCCGGTTAAAAATTGTTTCCGCCTTGAATGGGTACTGGGTACTGGGTACTGGAAATTCCTATACTCTTGAGTTACAGCCTTTTTTTAATCTGGTCTTTCAAATTCTTTACACAAACGCTCATTGAGACTCTTTTGATTATGAATTGACGGATTGTGATGTGCTTCAGCCTATCCATTTTTGAAAAGCACTCAATTTAGGACAGTAGCATAGGTCTTTTGTCAACATGCCTTCAGTTGAAGGTTTAAGATTTTTGTAACAGAGACTCTCAAGTTCTGTTCTGGGACCTTAAAAACCAGTGATCCACTTCGCCAATGTTATCCGTAGGTTTAAAGTTTGTATCACTTCTCCTACCCTCAGAGATGTTTAAAAACACAAACCGCAGACTTTGGAACGAGTGGGGTATTCCAAGCTGCCTACAATATATTCTACAGTAACGTAGTTCTCAAAGAACTTAGGCTAATCAACTTGGCTTGAAAGTTATCTCTCAAGCCACTCGGTCTTTAGCCGAGGGGTTGTTGACAAAAATGCGTTACAAGTTGCCGGTCAGTGACCTGGACAGCACGTCAAGATAGAAGCGTGCATGGCTGATGGACGCTGCTATGTTGGCACGATGGTTGGCAAGTATGCCATCCGGACTGCCTTCCAGAACGATCCAGGGATCCATGTGTGTGGCATGATGAAGGGCTTCAATCGTGTGGTGGATCAAATCCATGCCTTGAACCGATCCGATGGTGTCATCAAAATCTATCGCTACCGCCTCAAGGATGGTACTCATGGCAGTGGCGACGCCTTTTGTGTAATAAAAGACATCATCGGCATCAAAGGAACTGATATGCCCCAATTCCTTGACCAGATTTTCATCACAACTGCCCAGGATGCTTTCATATGCCTTGAGTAGCGGTACCAGATTGTCCAGCCGCCGGTAAAATCGGGCATCTCCTCTTTCCAGCATCTTCTGGTAATTTCGCCACTCGTCCAAACCTTCCTGATATTTGCTTTCAGCCGATGGAAACATATATTCGGAGGGCTTTATCATAAATGAATTCATAGCGTATTCCAAGCCGGGGACATAGGCATCGGCTCTTCCTGTACGTGATAGATTTTCCGCCAGAGCGACAGCTGTTCTGCGGGTCACTTCTAAAACGCCCAATTGCAAATTATTAATATTATCAGTAAATCTGATGATGTCATTGGGCCGCCATCCCCAGAACCTGTGATTTAACTCATGATCAAGAGGCTTGATGCAGGCTTCAACAAAGGCCACTCCGCGGGGACCTGTGCGCACCGGCGCGGCATGCATTGTCCCATGTTCGGCTGTCGGTGTTGCAGACTCATGACCGGCAGCTTTATTCTCATCGGCGCTTTCATTAAAAGCCGTATGAGGGAGAGTGTGTTTTGGGAATTCGTCCGCATGCTGGGAAGGGGCGTGGGAATTATGTTTTTGCGCGGCGGGCTGATGCGTGCTTAGGGTCTCATGCATGGTATCCGTTGCCGTGCTGTGAATGTCATGGGATGCGTTTGTTTTCCGGGTAATTTGCGTCTCATGGGTTTGTCCACCTCTTTTTGCAGTAAAATCCTTCCAGGAGCTTATGCCCCACCATGTGGCATACCCGAAAACACCCAAGATGAGTACTATGATGATAACCCATTTGGATATAAATATCTTTTTTAAAAAACTCTTTTTCTTTACCGCATCTCCGCCATTGGCAGCATTCTTCGCCTCTTCCATATTTTTTCTCCTTGCCAATAAAAAAATTTATGGGTTAATTTTTCTCTTAGCTTATGTATATTGCCAAGCTGGATGGTCACGTTCCGGGTATCAAAATATTTTAGCAGTAGCAGAAGGATTAGGAACCCCCTCATTATTTTTATACATTTTTTTCAAACAAGGTATAACAAAGAATAAAAAGATTATCAATAGCTTGAAATATGGCCCAGTGCTGACGCATGACTTTATATCGATCATTGAAATATCAATGGGTTATGATTTAATTTAAAAGCCCCTTCTGAATCTCTGATTCAGGAGGGGTCGTTGAATGACATAATGACATTGAGTTGCGTTTGGCGCTATCTCGCGTTATTTTTCACATTTATCGTGAGGCGGTTTAATCGTCATAACTGGACAACAGGCTGTTTTTACAACCTTTTCTGCTACGCTACCAAATACTATTCGATTGAAGCCCTTATACCCATGCGTGCCCATGACAATAATTTGATCGCTTGCATCGCCGGCATAATTTATAATTTTTTCTGCAATATCTCCAGATAATACTTGTCCGTTAATTGTAGATACGCCTAAGGCATTGAATTCTTCCTTATGCTTTTCTATAAAGGCGTTCATCTGTTCTTTAGCGGAATCAAGCAACTCTTCTTTCAGCGTAAGTAGATTCGCCGGAGGAGTACGGAATGTTGTATAATCCTCAAAACTTTCGGCAACAAAAACAAAGTCAAGATTGGCTGAAAATTTTCCTGCAATACACGCAGCAGTACAGGCAATCATTTCGGTATTATCTGAAAAATCTATAGGGGTTACAATACGTTTAATATCTTCCATTAGCGCTCCTTCTCTTTAGGGTTTACGACGCATTTTAATGATTGACGCTTTTCATAAGATTAGGTGGCAGTATACATAATTTAATGCTGGGAATCTATATCAGAATATAAAAAAATATTGCGTAAATCAGATTGAGAGCCCACAACAAACCATGAAGTCAGGATATAAGAGGTATAAGAAGATACTTTTTATCACCAAAGCCGGTTGGGGCTATATTTCAGGCTCTTGATAATCTTTTTATTCTTTGTTATACCTTACTTGAGTAAAAATGACAATATCTGCCGCCTGTTATCATTTTTGTTTAAGCGGCACATCTTATCAGACACTATTTCGGAGAAATCCATGCACCGTGAAAATTATATGAATGCCCTTCGGCAAGATATTGTGGATACCATAACTAAGCACCTGACACCGATGGCCAAGCGGTATGGTTACAGCGATATACCTCTGGAGACCAATGTAAAATGGCGTCCCATGGTGCTGGTCATCGGCAATTATTCATCCGGTAAATCTTCCCTGATCAATGAATTTCTGGGGGCAAAGATTCAGGACACAGGCCAGGCCCCCACAGATGATTCATTCACCGTACTGACCTATGATGATTCCGTGCCGGAAACAGAAGGCATACAGCTGGTGGAACAGCGAGACGGCAAGTCCCTGCTTAATGATCCTGAATACCCCTTTTCCACCCTTCGTAAACACGGCCAGCGCTTTGCAGCTCATTTTCAAATGAAAAGCATCAACTCGCCTTTTTTGAAAAATCTGGCCATCATTGATACCCCCGGTATGCTTGACAGCATTTCCGAGCGGGACCGGGGATATGATTATCAGGAGGTTCTCGGCGATCTGGCCCAGAAAGCCGGACTGGTGCTGGTTCTGTTTGACGCCCACAAGGCCGGAACCGTGCGGGAGGCCTATAAAAGCATTCGGGAGACCCTGACCACCCATACCTATGAAGACCGGATCATTTTTGTGCTCAACCGTATTGATGAATGCACCACTTTTAATGATTTGCTGCGGGTTTATGGAACCCTGTGCTGGAATCTGTCCCAGATTACCGGACGAAAGGATATCCCCATGATCCGGATGACCTATTCGTCCAATGTAGCGCCCATCAACAAGGATCCAGCATCTGCGCCCTCGTTTCTCCCCCTTCTTGAAAATCAGCGGGAGGATCTGAAGCAGACCATTTTACAGACCCCCTTACGCAGACTGGATCATCTGGCCACTTATTTGGAGATTCACGGGGAACGTCTGGCCCATTATATAGAAGCGCTTCAGACCTTTGGTCTGCAACTTCAAAATTTCCGCATAAAAAAAATCTCTATCGGGTTTTTGGTCAGCCTTCTGGGGGGAAGCTTGATTGCCGGTAGCATTATGTTGCTGGGCTTAATGGCTGATCCCACTGTCCTGTTGACTGTGGGCGGTGTTTGTGCAGGTCTGATTATGATTTTATGGATGGCATTTTTCCAGAAAAAACTGGAACAAAAATTCCGCACCAATCGGCTGGAAAATCTTGATACCCTCACCCCTGTTGTCGACCAGACCCGCAAAGACAGTTGGCATGCCATCCGGGACCTGCTGGATCAGCATCTGAGAAAAAATGAAGGCGACTATACGCTTTATGACCTCAAAATGGATCTGTTTGAGATCCGGCAGATCAATAATGATGCCACCCAGGATATTCGGGAGGCATTGAGCGAGTTTCGTGCTATGTCTGATGATGATTTGGAAGAATGGAGAAAAGACAGGCTAGCCCGTAAAGTCTATGAAAAGAAAAAAAAGGAAGAGGCCGATGCTGAAACTCTGGAAGCGAGTATACGGCATATGTACTAATCAACGACGCAGCGATGAAAAATTTCCTTGCTCCGGAAGAACTGGCCCCAGCCGTGGTATCCTGGGGAGCAAACAAAGCCCGTAAATCAATTTTACAGCTTCTTCTGCTTGGCTTTCTGGCGGGCGTTTATATTGGTTTTGCCGCCCACCTGGCAACGGTCGTTGGAACCGGTGCAGTTGCTTGGATTGGTTTAAAAAAATTTTTCATCGGTGCCGTCTTCAGCGTTGGATTGATGCTGGTGGTCATCCCAGGCTCAGAGCTTTGGACAGGGAATACTATGATGACCATGGCCCTGCTCGACAGAAAAGTTACCTTGATCCAGATGATGCGTAACTGGTTCTGGGTCTATCTTGGTAATTTGCTGGGATCTGTCTTTCTCGCCTGGATGATCGTTTCTCAAACCGGCCTCATGGATGGTATTTTGGGCGCCACCGCCTTGCAGATAGCAACGGCCAAAGTAACCACGGAAATTGCCGGCAGCAGCCACAACCTCGCTTACTTCTTCCGTGCTGTCGGTTGTAACTGGCTTGTCTGTCTGGCTGTATTGCTGGCCATTTCCGCCCAGGAAATCAGCGGCAAGATTCTGGGGATTTTTTTTCCGATCATGGCCTTTGTGGCCGCAGGTTTTGAACACGCCATTGCCAATATGTACTTCATCCCCGCGGGGATTTTTGCCAAGCAATTGCAATCCGCTGTCACAGCCTCGGCCATTGACGCTGCATTACTGACCAGACTCAATTGGGCCGGTATGTGGCATAGTAACCTGATTGCCGTCACATTAGGAAATTTTATCGGCGGTGGAATCTTCGTTGGCGCTGTCTACTGGCTGGTGTATCTTCGTAAAGAAGATTGAATCGCATTTCGTAAGTTTTTTCCCTATATAGTCACCTCTTTTCACCTACAAGGCGCTTAGGTTATCAACGTACATCAAAATCAGTATTCTGCGGATTGTTTTATCTCCATTTTTTACATAGTTTCCATCCAACGAATGTCGTTCACTTATTTTTGAGATATTTGGTTTTCTCTAAGCGTAAAAAATGGGGGGACATCGGGAAAGGGTTCCCGAATTCTATACAATCAATTTATAAGGAGGAGGAGGAAGGCAGATGTTTAAGGGTATGCCGAAGATATTCTGGGCAGGAACGGCGTTGATGTATGGGTGGATTTTCTTTTTCATGATCTTGGAAATGACAATCCCCGGCTTCCCCCTGAAAAAATTCATGGGGATTCCGGCCTGCTACACCTACAATTGGATTGTCGGTCTCTGGCTGATGAATATCATAATTTCTTTTCTCTACTTCAAGTTTGAGGAAAAAAGAGAAGAGAGAATAGAGGCCAGAAAAAAACGCAAAACACAGGATGCGCCCACGGGTGCCAATATTGTTCATGAAAACTGATCCGCAGCCACATATAAGGAGGCAGTAAATGGGTGTTAATCCAATCGTCATTTTAGGTTCCGTACTCTATTTTGCAGTGATATTTTATATCGGATGGTATTCCCGCAAGGCGTCTATGGATTCGTCCGATTTCTATGTGGCAGGACGAAAAGTCGGCCCCGTCGTTAACGGCTCGGCCCTGGCCGCTACATATTTCAGCCCGGCGAGTTTTCTGGGGTTGCCGGCCTTTATTTTTATTTTAGGCTATCCTTTCTGGTGGGCCCTGGTCGGCATTATCGGCGGCATGCCCATTGCGACCCTGCTGACAGCGGCGCCCCTGCGTAAATATGCCCCGACATCGTTCACGGATTACTACGCAGACCGCTATGATACAAAATGGCTTCGCCTGGTTGCGGGCATTCCCACACTCATCGGCGGCCTGGCATATGTCATCCTGTCCATTGTGGGTACAGCCCTGTTTTTGCTGGCCATCCTGCAAATTCCGTTCAATGTATCCGTTGTCCTCGCATCTGTTGTCGTTTTCGCCTATATTTACTTCGGCGGGATGGTCGCCACCACCATTTCTACGGCGTTCCAGGGGGTTGCCATGACCGTGGCTTCGGTACTGGCTGCCGGATATGTCATTTTCAATTTTGGCGGATTGAACGGTCTGACCGATGCGGTGCTGGCCAACAGCGGCAATTTTTTCAACCTGCCCTATGTCTCCGAAACAGCATCACATCCCCTTATGGCCACCTGGACCGGTGTGGTGGGCTTCTTCTTTGTGTGGCATTTTGGTTTTTCGGCCATGCCCTACACCGTGGTTCGCTTTTTTACCACCCAGGATATCAAGGCCGCGCGGCGCAGCGTTTTCTGGGCCGTAACCATCGGCGGCGCCATGTACGGCGGTCTGGTTATTATCGGCACCGGTGCCAGGGTATTGATCGAAACCCTTCATCCGCTTATGCAGACCGAAGGCATCACCAATGCCATGGGGGTGCTGAAACACATGAAGACCGCATACGGCGTTGCCGGGGCTTCCGTCACCGATTATTCCATGATTGCCGCCGTGGAGGGCTTGAGAAGTCCCTTCCTGCTTTCCGTGCTGGCCGCGGGTGGTCTGGCCATCGCCATGGCCACTGCCTCAGGTTGGACCATGGTCCTTAACGTTTTGCTGGGAAGGGATCTGCTGGGAAAGGTTTTCGGCAGCAGCTGGCCTGAAAGGCAACCTGTGCATGCCACACGTGTTATGACCATACTGATCGTGTTCGTATGTATGCTCTTTGCATTCAAACCGCCGGCACTGGTTCTGGATATCTCCGGGGCGGCATTTATCGTTATTCTCTGTTCTGTCGGCCCCCCGCTGATTTTAGGTATCTGGTGGACCCGAGCCACGACAACGGCCGCTATCGCCAATATCCTGGTCATGACAACGCTTTCGTGCGGATCATGGATGTACGCAAAATACAAACTGGGCAGCTATCACTGGTTTTTCCTGAGTGACCCTGCCCATAAAATCAGCACACCGCACCAGTTTTACTGGGTATTTGTCGGATTTATTTTCTTCATCGTGGTCAGCCTGATGACGAAACCGTGCAAAGATGACGTGATTCAGAAATACTCACTGGATATAAGACCGGAACAATAACCGGTCCCCGCCACCCCTGCAGCGTATGTAGGGGTGGCGTTTTATGAAAAAATATTAAGAGTTTATCCGTCAGGAAATTATATGACAACGGAAGAAGAACGTAATGAACGATTGCAGAATTGGGAAAAAAATAAACGCAGATGGTACAATACCTATCTGTTTATTGGGATAGGCATTAATTTTCTTTTGTATTTTACCAAACCATATGGGTTTGATCCGAGCGGAAGCATTTTCTGGGGCTCCCTTTTCGGGTTGGGGATTCCACTGCTGACCATGTTCGGTCTATCCTATCTCCACCAAAAATTTTTGGGACTGTAAAAATTGATAAACTATTTTGGAATGCTTTTGGGCATCTGGCTCACGCTGGTATGCGCCATGCCTGCTTCGATCTGTTTTGGTGATGTGCTGTTTGTTCACGATTACCATAGCGATGAATACCTTATGGGTAAAATGGAATCCGAACTTCGGGTGGGATATACCCCCCGGGCTATGCTGGTGGATAAACAGACCCACTATACCGGAAGCTGGATGAAACGGTTTTTCGGTGAGATTAAGACACAGCGGGATACCACCCACTTTTTGTTGGAAAAACGTCAGATCCGAGAAATTGACTGGTATAAAAACAAAATTTTAATCCTGCCGTTTGAGAACATACTTCATGTACGAATGCTTCAGCCCAATAACGCCATGACGGAAGGGGCTGCGGAGATTATCAACGCCCGCTACGAGGTGGCGGATCCGATGTTCACCATCACAGTGGCGCCTGAAACGAAAACGGTGGGCGGATATCCGTGCCGATACATCGAAGCCGGCCTGCGCCTGGAGACCCGGGATCTTAAAAAGAACGCGGCCAGTATCACGCTGATCCGCCAGAACCTGTGGGTATCAGATGCCGTGCCCGGTGCTGATCAATATGATGATTTTCACCGGCACCTGGCCGAAACCCTTGGGCTTGAAGCCGAACGGCTGGGGCAATTGAACTTCCTGCTTCGGTATTGGCAGGGACCGTTGGATCCCATCCGGGAATCCCTTATCCAGATCAAAGGGTATCCGGTTCAAAACGATTTTTCCGTTCAAGCCCAATATGTCAAAAATACCAACACCCCAACCCCTGACGTGATTTCGAAAATGATCAAAAAAGAACGCATGACGCTGAGTGATGCCAAGGTTATAGAGACTCTGGATGAAAGCCGATTTGCGGCCGTCGGCCCGTTCAGCGAAATGATTCTTAAATAACCAGCATGGCAGTCGATTTGGTCCTTTCTGATTCCTGCTCAGCTCGATCTCTAAAAATTCGTTGCTCTGGATGAATTCTTTTCGCACCGGGCTTTGGGGGATTTCTCTTCCGGCGGATTCCAGGTGGATCAAAACAATGGGATAATCCTTTTTCCGGGTGATATGATCCATATTTTTCAGGATCTTGTCGTATTGTCGTAATACTCAACAGGTTGCGAGTCATTGTTTTTTGGGGTTTCAAAAAATTTTCCGACAATATTTCGCAGTTATCGCAATATCTGGACTTTGATAACCTTTGAGGAGGTGTCCGGCGATTGTTTACAGTCTGTTTTCTGTGGACGAAATTCATCAAGGAGACGGAAGAAAGAAAACGGCAAGCAATTTTTTGTTTTTATTTCAGTGATTTAAATTAATTCACGAAAAAAATATATTTTTGTTTTTGACATTTAAATTATTTTTCTGTTATGTAGGAATAAAAGTTAATAAATGATAGTTAATGTAAAGATTTCCTCTGCTTTATAGTAAAACAATACTTCCACCGGGATTTGGTGGATATAAATATTGTCCAACAAAGAAACATAGTACGAAATAGTACGTGAGTCTAAACCCAAAAAGTACAAGGGTGGGGAAATGGAAAGTTCAATTATCAATAGTAGTGATTACCAGTTCTTTAGACCTAAAAGCACTTTTTTCAAAGACAACGTTTGTAATATTGTTATCTGTTTTTCAATTTGGGCTGTAGCTGAGTTCTGTTTTCATATCCTGTTATACAAGATTTTTCCGGCGTTATAGTGAAATAATACTTCCACCGGGTTTTGGTGGGTATAAATATTGTTCAATTAAAGAAACATAATACGAAAATCTAAACTCAAAAAGCAAAAGGGAGGTGGAAATGGAAAGTTCAACTAACAGTAGCTGTCATTACCAGGTCAATTTCTTTAAAACGAGAACCGCTTTTCGCAAACACAACATTCGTATCATTGGTAATCAGATATTATCATTTGGGCTGTAGCTGTGTTCTGCTTTCATATCCGAATTGAATGCGATTGAAAAAAGGACGCCGAAATTAAACTTTATCCGAAATTCAATTAAACTTTTTATTTGAGGAGAAAATCTATGGGACACGGGCCTTCAACTGATTGGGGAGAGGACAAAGCGATTGCTTATAAAACTACACTTGGTTTGTGGTTGTTTCTTATTTACGTTTTAGTTTATGTCGGATTTATCTGGATAAACGTTGCCAGTCCGAAAACAATGGCGACAATCGTTTTTGCCGGTCAAAATCTGGCAGTTGTGTACGGGTTTGGCCTGATTGTTCTGGCCTTCGTAATGGGAATCATTTACGATATTTTTTGTACCAATAAAGAAGATGAACTCAATAAGGAGGATTCTGACAAATGATATATAATGCATCCCCGTTCGCTGTAGCAATCTTTGTCGCTTTTGTACTTGGTGTACTCTGGCTGTCATCTTATTTTGCAAAAAAAACAACAACATCAGCAGGCTATTATGCTGCCGGTGGAGATATTCACTGGGGCGTAAACGGTATTGCATTCGCAGGCGATTATCTTTCAGCTGCATCCTTCCTTGGGATCTGCGGAATGATCGCATTCAGCGGCTACGACGGATTTTTATATTCCATCGGGTATCTTGCCGGGTGGGTCGTTGCGCTGTTTATTGTGGCCGAGCCGATGAAACGTCTTGGTAAATACACATTTACGGATGCACTCAACAATAAATACAATTCCCGGGGCATTCACCTGACGGCGGCCATCAGTACCCTGATCGTCTCCATATGTTATCTTGTGCCTCAAATGGTGGGCGCAGGAAGTCTTGTGACACCGCTTCTCGGCATGCCCCATTACGTCGGGGTTATCCTTGTGGGTGCCATCGTTATCTTCATCGTGGCAACGGCAGGAATGGCATCAACCACCTATGTTCAGTTCTTCAAAGGCGGCCTGCTGATCATTTTTTCCTCAGTTCTTACAATTGCCATATTTGTACACGGCATAAAAACCCAGCCGTCTGAAGACTATCATAAATTTCAAACCATCAATGCCACGGTAATGAACGGAGAGGTTACGGCAATTGACAGCGATGCTTACCGGATAGCCGGGGCTCATCAAGATGCCAAGGGCCATTATGTAAAATTAAATAAAGAGGGCGTAAATACTTGGTGGCGTTTGGTCGAAGAAGATGGAAATGCGTACCTTGATGAGACGCTTACCGTTGTAAACAGCAAAGATGGTCAAGTGCTTTACAACGGCGAGCCCAAGGAAGCTCAAAAATTTTTCCAGGTCGGCCACGTAAGCAAACTCATCGTTGATGGAGAAGAGGTTACGGAAACAGGGTCCGTCAGCCCATTTAAATTTTTGACAACCGTAGAAGAAAGCACTGTCGTCCGCTTTGGCAAGGTGGTTTTCATGGATCAGGGCGAAAAAGTACAGCTCTGGTATCAGAATCCGACATCGGGTCAGGATATCATGAGACCCGGATTAAGGTTCAAGGTCGATAAGGGGTCAACCTTTATGTCCAAGCTTGATTTTGTCTCCCTTATGATCGCATTGTTCTTCGGCACCTCTGCACTGCCTCATATTTTGATCCGGTATTATACGGTGCCCAGCCCAAAGGCCGCGCGTAAGTCAACGATCCTTGCCATCGCAGCCATCGGCTTCTTTTATGTCCTTACCCTTTTCATGGGACTTGGTGCAATGGTCAACGGCGTACTTGATGTGCAGAGCAGTAATATGGCCGGACCGCTGCTGGCTAAGTTCTTTGGTATAGCGTTATTCTCCATCATATCCGCCATCGCCTTTGCAACCGTTCTTGGGACGGTTTCCGGGCTTATTGTGGCCGCATCCGGTGCGGTTGCCCATGACCTGATTGCCAATTATTTGGGCATTCCATTAACCGATAAGGGTCAGGTCAAAGCGGGTAAAATCGCGGCAGTCGTGGTGGGCGTATTCGCTATAGCGTTGGGTATCCTGTTCAAAGGAATAAACGTATCCTTCCTTGTCGGTCTGGCGTTTGCGGTTGCCGCATCAGCAAACTTGCCTGCGATTCTGATGATGCTGTTCTGGAAGAAAACCACCGCAAAGGGTATTTCCGCATCCATTATCGTGGGGATCATCAGCGCTATGACAATTATTTTACTGTCGCCCAAGACCTTTGAGGTGTATGGGTTACTCCCGTCAAGCGCGCCTATAGCCATGAATAATCCGGGTATCATATCAATACCGCTTGCCTTTATAACGTTGATTGTTGTCTCTTTAATGACACAGAAAGACGGGGTTGGCACAGAAGAAAAACGACTTACATAATACGCACAGTTAAAAAAGCGTATTAAACGAAAAAGGAGAGTGTTTTGTGCACTCTCCTTTTTTATTTATTGATATTTGATGTAATCAAGGTTTATCTGTTTAATTTCATTGTATAAAGCCCGCCAATGGCAGGTATCGGTGGGCTTTTTATATAGGTGTCGCGGACCGGGCAGCAGAAATTGTGGCGTAAGGCACTAAAAGATGCCGGGAATCCCGGGAAGCTGACCCACCAGCCCGAGAGAAACGATACACACGACAAACATGGCACCTGGGATGACAAGTTTTTCATTCCAGGTGAGTGTTTTGGCGCGCTTGGTATCGCCGATGAGTCCCAGGTTGTCCAGGAGCATGGCAGCGGCCCAGCCGAATACCGGATTTACAAAGGCGCAGGCAAAAATACAGGTCCCGGCGCTCTGGGAATCCTTATGGTTGCTGACCATCTGCATCCCTGCTTCAAGGAGCGGCAGGAATACACCGACAATAAGCGCCACCCGCAGAACAGGTTCCCACATGGCAAGGTCCATGGGGTAGCCGAGTATACCGGCCACCACGCAGAAAATACCGGTGAGAATCGCACCACCGGGGATGGGGCGCTTGGCAATGGCTGCGGGAATCATATATGTGCCCCAGGAGGAGGCGATATTGCCGCCGCCAAGGCAGGATCCGATGGTCTGGCGAACAGATGCCACCATCATGGTATCGTCCACATCCATAAGGACGTTTTCAGCCCCTTCCGGATAGCTAAGCTCCTGGAATACCCGGTGTCCAAGGTAATCCGGCGACCACATGGCAACCGCCAGAATGGCGAACGGAATAACGGCAATGAAATGACCCATGTTCGGAAGTCCCATTTTCCACCCTGTATCCGTACCCCACCACCACATGGGATCAAAATGGGGAAGTCCCGGCGGGGTGGAAAAGCTGAAATCTGCGCCCATCATGAATGCGAGGATGCCTGCGATGGCGGAACAAAGGGGGATGGCCAGCCAGCGCTTCTGGATACGCGCCAGGTAGGCATAGACAAGTACGGTTACGCCGATGACCACAAAGGAAACCGCGTCGACGCCACCGCCTGTCGCCCATTTTCCAAGTTTGCCGATCTGTCCTGTAAGCCCGACGGCACCCAGATAGATCAGAAGCCCCCCTCGGACGCCGATGCCGGTCAGATTCATCAGCTTGGAACCGCCCTTTGTGATGGCGAGCGTCAGGCCGAATAAGCCTATCAAGATGCCCAGAGCCAGGGGATGCCCGCCGGCCACAGCGACAATCGGGATGAGGGGGATCATCGGGCCGTGGGTGCCCGCAAGATTTGTATTCGGATTAAGGAAGGCCGAAAAAAGCATGACAAAGAGAGCACCTGCGATCAGCATCTCATACCGGACATTCTCTGCAACGAATGCGGGTGAAAGCGCATACTGGTCTGCAAAGGCGGCCACCATGGCGGTTACCATCACAACCTTTCCGATGGTGGCCGCAAGGGCCGGCACAACGTCCTCAATTTCGATGCTGTAATCCCGAAAGGGTAAGTTGATCCCCCAGCGACGGAATTTCATAATCGTCAGTTCATGATCAAGATACTCCGCCCGAGTCCTAAATTCGCTTGCTTTCTTACGTTGTTCGACATACGACTTTTCATTCTTCCCTACCATCTGTAATCTCCTTCTCTGTTCCTACGCTAACCGATCTTGTACCGGATCGCCGCATGCACCTTTCGGTGTGTTTAGGTAAGAATAAATTCCTTGGTTAGAAAAAAGACCTTATCCGGTTCGAACAAGGCCCGTTGCCTGAACGATATTCGGATTAAAAGTCTCTAACTTTTTACTTTAATGAATGCAAGACCTATTTATTATAATTTGCTTTTCTATCTCTTTTTATCAGATCTTTACTGGACACGCCCGTAGCCATAGTTATTATTTTGTTTGTGTTTGACTTTTATATAAACTTTTTTATAGAGTTGATTTTATGATATCTGAAAAGATGATCCAGGCGCTCAAAGAAATCTGCGGCCCGAAATTTGTCAGCAGCCACAAGACCGACCGTATTCTGTACAGCTATGATGCCACGCGCAAACAATTTCTTCCGGATGTCGTGGTGCATCCGGCTGATGCCCGGGCCGTATCCCGGATCATGGCACTTGCCCACCACCACCGTATTCCGGTTTACCCTAGGGGAGCGGGTACCGGGTTCACCGGCGGCGCCCTGCCGGTCTGCGGGGGGATGGTCATGGGAATGAGCCGGATGAACCGGATTTTGGATATTGACCAGGAAAATCTTGTGGCCGTGGTGGAACCCGGTGTGGTGACCGGGGATTTTCAAAAGGCCGTGGAGGCGCTGGGGCTTTTTTATCCCCCGGATCCGGCATCCCTGAAAGTTTCCAGCTTGGGGGGGAACGTGGCTGAGTGCGCCGGCGGCCCCCGGTGTGTTAAGTACGGGGTGACCAAGGATTATGTCATCGGCCTGGAGGTGGTGACGCCCACAGGCGACCGGATTGAAACCGGTGGTACCACCATGAAGGGAGTGGTGGGGTATGATCTGACCAAGCTGTTCTGCGGGTCGGAAGGCACCCTGGCCGTTATTACCAAGATCATTCTCAAACTGCTTCCCAAACCCGAGGCCAAAAAGACCATGCTGGTGGTGTTTGATGCTATTGATGGGGCGGCTAAGGCCGTATCCGCCATTATCCGTGAGAAGATCATTCCCGCCACCCTGGAATTCATGGACCGCCGGACCCTGGACTGCCTCAGGCAGACCGCCGGGCTGTCTATGCCCGAAGCTGCTGGCGCCGCACTGATTATAGAGGTAGACGGGGACAGGGAGTTTTTAGACAAGCAGGCCCAAAGGATCCTGACGGTGATCGAATCTTTGGGCGTCTTGGAAAATCGGGTAGCCAATACATTTGAAGAAAGCGAAGAGATCTGGAAAATCCGCAGGGCGATCTCCCCCTCATTGAAAAAGCTTGGACTGGAAAAATACAATGAAGATATCTGCGTACCCAGGTCCAAGCTGCCGGAGATGATCCGCCGGATCGAAACGATTTCCGACCAATATAATCTGCCCATTGTCAATTTCGGGCATGCCGGCGACGGAAATATCCACGTCAATATCATGGCGGACAAAGCCGATGCGGAACAAATGGCCAAAGCCGAACATGCCATTGAGGCGCTGTTCCGGGAGACCCTGGCGCTGGGCGGAACCATGAGCGGAGAACACGGTGTCGGCATCATGAAGGCCCCTTATCTTTCCCTTGAATTGTCAAACGAATCCATCCATTACATGAAAATGCTTAAAAAAGCTTTGGATCCGCATAATATTCTTAATCCGGGTAAAATTTTTCCAAACGCAGTCTGCCCGCTTCCTGGAGAGATCAAATGAAAAATTTGGCGCAATACCAGGAGTGGTTTCAGGCCTGTGTCAAGTGCGGTGCCTGCCGGGCCACATGCCCGGTGTTCAAGGTTGAGAACCAGGAAGGCGGTGTGGCCCGGGGAAAAATTGCCCTTGCCCAGGCCATGATGGACGGAGAGGTCTTTGCCGAAGACCGGCTGGTCCATGATCTGTCCCAGTGCCTGCTGTGCGGCAGTTGCACCAACCTGTGCCCCAACCAGGTGCCCACCATAGATATCGTGGCGGCGGCCCGTATGAAAGTCGCTCAGGAAAAAGGTCTATCCGGATTCGGAAGGGGCGTGGCGACCTTGCTGACGCATAAAAAGGCCATGGATTGGATGAGTAAAGGCGGTGATCTGGCCTCCCGGCTCCTGTGTCGTCAGATTCCTGAAACAAGCGGCTTAAGACTGCGGTTCCCTGTGCCGGGCATCCCTAATGAACGCACCTTTCCAAAGCCGTCATTCAAACCCTTTTTGAAGCGGGATATCCGGCAGACGGTCTCTTGTTCAGCAAGTCACCGGGTGCTTTTTTTCACCGGCTGCGGTATCAACTATCTATACCCTGAAATCGGTGAGTACCTGGTCCGTATTCTCAATTTCATGGGTGTCCATGTGACCCTCACCGATGAACAGGGGTGCTGCGGGCTTCCCGCCCTGTCCGCCGGTGCGGGAGATGCGGTGGAAACCCTTGCCGAAAGGAATTTAAAGGCGCTTAAAATTCACGCCTTTGACGCTGTGCTTACGGCTTGCGCGTCCTGCTACGGCGCCCTGGCCGGGATTTACCCTACGCTTGGGTCAGGCTATCAGCCTTTTGCCGAAAAAACCCGGGACGTCATGGATTTTTTGATGGATATGAATCTGGCAGGCAGGTTGGCATCGCTTCCCCGATCAGAGGACCGGATTCAGGTCACCTACCACGATCCCTGTCATCTTAGAAATCACGGCCTGACCCGGGCCCCCAGGCAACTGCTCGCCGCGTTACCCCAGGTCGATTATGTTGAGATGACCGATGCGGCAACCTGCTGCGGTCTGGGGGGGACTTTTTCCGTACACCATTATGAAACCAGTCAAAAGATCGGCAGTCAAAAGGCGAAGCATATTGCCCAAAGCGGGGCCGAAATTGTGGCAACAGCCTGTCCGGGATGCATCATTCAGCTGCAGGACAACCTTAATCGCGAAAATATTCCTGCCAGGGCCGCCCACCTTCTGGAACTGGTCTGCCAGGCACTGCCCGTCAAATAACGCTAACCGTTACCCCGCTGATCTGCCATTGCCGACATTAAGGCCCTGGTGCCGCGGCCGGGTTTGCCAGTGCCGATAATATGGTCATCCACCTGAATCACAGGCACGATGCCTTTGTTGGTTCCGGTGATAAACGCTTCAGAGGCCGACAGCAGGGTGTCCAGGGAAAGATCCTGTTCGGATACGGGAAACAGCTTTTTCCCGAGAGCCAGGATTGTTTTGCGGGTAATGCCCTTGAGTACCCCTTTTCCCGGTGTGATCAGGGTGCCTTCAACCAGGGCAAACAGATTACTGGTGGTACCTTCAAGAACCATTTTGTCCCGGGTCATATACAACGCTTCCACAGCGCCCTGTGCCCTTGCTTCTTTTAGAGCCAGAACAGCAGGGATATAATTGGTGGCCTTGGCATCGGGGAGGGCACGCTGCTGGACAAAAGTGATTACCTTTACACCTTTTGTATACCAATGAGCAGGCAGGGCAGGAATATCAGTTATCAGGACAATCAGTCTGGGATTATCCGCTGGAATGAAGAAATCAGGACTGGATCCCCCTGTCACAAGGATACGGATATTGGCCTTATCCATATGGGCATTTTTTTCAAGTACTTTGAAAACAATCTCCTTGATCTCTTCTTTGGTCCATGCCGGTGTAAGACCGATTTGGGTGACCGATGACAAAAGCCGGTCAATATGCGCATCAAGGCAGTATGGGCGGCCCGCAATGGTTTTGATAATGTCGCAAACTGCATAGCCCCTGAGTACGGCCAGATCATCCACAGGAATCACTGCTTTGTCCCAGGGCAGAAATTTTCCATCCACATAAACTGTTTTCAATGCAAATGCCCTTTGTAAAATTGAAAAATACAGCTAATTATAGTAAAAAACAGTATTTAATATACGCGCGCTGCGGGCATGTTTCAATTGGAAAATAAAACTCGATCATCGCGTAAAATAAGTTTGGGATTTCAAGGAGAAAACACATGGGATTGATTGCAGGTCTTCAATACAATATCAAGGGGGTTGCGCTTTCGTTAACAACACCATCACTTTTAATTCTCGGGCTGATAAGGTTTGCTGTTGTCTTGCTGTTGGCCCTTCTTTTATCCGGCATGGTACTTTACTGGCACAATGACATTTTTTCCATGATATGGCAGATGCCCGAGTCCCGGTGGCTGATCTGGCTGTGGCACATTGTCTCCTGGATTCTGACATTTGTTTTGATGGCACTTTCCATGCTGGCCGCCTATTTGATTTCCCAGATTTTTTTCTGTGTTTTTATCATGGATTATATGTCCCGGATCACAGAGCGAATGGTGCTTGGGCAGGAAGCCCCGGGTGCCGATACATCCATATTCGAGGTGTTTTTGTATCTGATTCTCCAGGAAATTCCCAGGGCGGTGGTGCCTGTATTGATATCGGTTGCCTTGATGATTATAGGGCTGTTTACCCCTTTAAGTCTTGTTATTATCGCCATTTCATCGGTGGTGGCAGGTGTTTTTCTGGCCTGGGACAATACAGACCTTGTCCCTGCCAGACGCATGGTGCCGTTTAAAGCGCGGTTTGAATTCTTAAAGAAAAATTTATTTTTTCACATCGGGTTCGGCCTGTTGTTTCTTGTACCCTGGGTCAACATCATTTTTCTTTCATTTGCTCCGGTCGGTGCTACATTATATTATATAGATAAAGACAAAAAAAACATATGACGGTAGAATTAATTTGTAAAGAAACAGACCGGCAAACACAGGAAAAAAGTGCACCTGGGGCTCAATCAACGATAGAGCCGGTGATTTTATGCAAAAACTGTAATGCATTTGTGACAAAACCTCAATTTGCCGTCCATACGGAAGAAAATGGGTTCTCTCAAACCTTTGCCAATCCGGCCGGATATGTATTTGAGATCGGTTGTTTTGCCACAGCGCCCGGTTGTCGTGAAGGGTCTGCGCCGTCCAACGAGTTTTCATGGTATCCCGGATATGCGTGGTGCATCGGCATATGCCGTAATTGTATTTCCCAGCTTGGATGGGTTTTTCTGCCTCTCCGGCAAGGCCGGGGATCAAAATTTTACGGGCTGGTTCTGGACCATCTTATTTTTCCGTAATAAGTAATCATTTTACATGTGATTTATTATCTGATATAGAATCTTTGGTTAAATAAAATATAGGTAGATAGCAGTTCCACCGTGCCTTGAGGGTACCTAATTTTGACTGCTCAATGCCAGATCGAGCAGCATTAAATAAGATTAAGGATATTGGCTATGAGTTTTCGAAAAAAACTTGTTCTCAAGAATTTCGCTGTTCCGATAATTTCTTTTGAAAATATCAATAATCCTTTTTGTGATACCCGCAGCCGACAATTTTATGACCATTTCGCTGTTACATCGTTGTCATACAGAAGCAGCGCTGTACAGCAGGGTATTGGCACAATCCGTTGATGATCTAGGCAAGAAAGCATCCATTGCCTGTTTTGTATATATGATACACGTTTACAGGAGATGGATACACATGGATATTAACTGATAACGTTAAGGTTACACATGCAAAAAATTAAACAAGACGAAAAACGCGTGCTCGTCATTGGCGGTGGCGTTGGCGGCATCAAGGCGGCCCTTGATCTTTCCGAATCCCGGAAAAAGGTCCTGCTCATTGATTCCGACTATGCCATTGGTGGATTAATGACCCAGCTGGACCGCACTTTTCCAACCAACAATTGCGATTTGTGTACAGTTTCTCCCCATCTGTCCGCAGCAAGCAGGGAAAAGTTTCTTGAGGTCAGCACCATGACAGAGCTAACCAGCCTGTCCGGAGAGGCCGGTAATTTTACGGCCACATTAAAAACCGCTCCCCGGTTCATTGACATTGACAAATGCACAGCCTGTGGTGAGTGTTTAAAAAAATTTCCAGAAGCCGTTCGGTTTAACCCGGGACTTGACCCCAGGGCGCCCACCTGTATGCGGTATCCCCAGGCTACACCCTATGCCTATTCCATTGATATGGAAAAGGTAGATGATGTCGAGGCGCTTAAGGCTGTCTGTAAAGCCGGGGCCATTATACCCGATGACACTGAACAGGAAACCCAGATCAATGTAGCCTCTGTTGTCCTGAGTGTGGGCGCAGAGATGTTTGACCCAAGTGTTCTGGATAACTACGGTGGTGGTAAATTTGATAATGTGCTTCCCGGTCTTGAATATGAACGGATTATGTCCGCATCCGGACCTTTTCAGGGCAATCTGGTAAGAAAATCTGACCAGCAGCGGCCGAAGAAAGTGGCTTGGATACAGTGTGTGGGCTCCAGGGGCATTAATGTAGACGATGTTCCCTATTGCTCAAGTGTATGCTGCATGTATGCCCTTAAAGAGGCCATCGTGACCAAGGAGCGTTTTGGTGATGATATTGAAACCACCATTTTCTATATGGACATGCGGACTTCCGGTAAGGATTACGAGCAGTACTTTAATCGTGCCAAAGAAGATTTCGGTATCCGTCTGATCCGGTGCAAGCCCCATACCGTCATTGAGCTGCCGGATAAATCACTTGAGATCACCTATGCCAGAGAAGAGCTGTCAGCCATGGAGAAAGAAGAATTTGACATGGTTGTGCTCTCCACCGGTTTTAGACCCAGCCAGAAAACCATTGATCTGGCCGGTGCAATCGGCATTGATTTAAACGAACACAATTTTGCCAAATCCGGCACCATTGACCCTGTGACAACCTCCAAAGACGGTGTGTATGTCTGCGGTGTGTTTGAAAGCCCCAAAGATATTCCCGAAACCATGGTCCAGGCCTCAGCTGCCGCCTCTTTGGCGGGTATGACCTTGGATAGCGAGGAATGGGTTAATGAACCTGTCAGCCTTTATCCGCCCCAAAGAGATGTTGACGGCGAAGCGCCCAAAATCGGTTTCTTTGTTGTTGACTGTGACGGAGAAATTGATCAGGCCCTGGATATTGATAAAATTTTGGAAAATGCCAAAACCAATCCTGATGTGGCAGTGGCAGAGGCATTTAAGCTGAGCTGTTCCTTTGAGGCCATGGAAAAGATTGAAGGCCTGATCAAGGAACACAACCTGAATCGGGTGGTCATTGGTTCCGGTTCCCCCAGGATCCAGGAAAGCATGTTCCAGGACATGCTCAGACGCGCAGGGCTTAACCCCTACCTGCTTGAGCTTGTTAATTTAAGAGACCAGAATGCCTGGGTACATAATGACGCCCCGGCCAAATCCCTCGAAAAAGCCTTTAGGCTGGTTCAGATGGGTATCTCCGGTGTCAGAAAAGCAAAACCCCTGACTGAAAATATGCTTCCCACAAGCCAGAATGCCCTTGTAGTGGGCGGTGGTGTCACCGGTATGACATCGGCACTTGAACTGGCTGATCAGGGTACGCTTACCTACCTGGTGGAAAAAGCCCCGGTACTGGGCGGCCAGGCATTGAACCTGTCTCAAACCATCGAAGGTGATGATGTGGCAGCCTTTGTCAAGGGTCTTGTGGACAAGGTGTCTGCCCATGAAAATATCAAGGTGTTTACTGACGCAGTCGTTGCAGAACACACAGGTGTGCCCGGCAAATTTACCACCGGCATTAAAACCGGCGCGGACAGTGCGTGTGAACAGATTGATCATGGCGTTACCATCCTTGCCACAGGCGCAAAGCCCAACCGTCCTGCCGTATATGGCTTAGGTGAACTCGACAACGTCATGACCCAGCTTGATCTTGACGCGGTCCTTGAAAACGATGAAAGTAAAATCAAGGCCATGGAACAGGTGGTTATGATCCAATGTGCCGGTTCCAGGGAAGCGGATAACCCCAACTGCTCACGGATCTGCTGCCAGGCAGCCGTTAAAAATGCCCTGCGTCTTCTGGAAGTAAACCCTGATATTGAGGTGTTTGTACTTTACAGGGATATGCGGACTTACGGATTCTGGGAAGATTATTACAAAACAGCCCGGGATAAAGGTGTGAAATTCATTCGTTTTGACCTTGAGCACCGTCCGGTTGTCCGGGAAGAAGCGGGCAAGACCATCGTCCGTGCCCATGATTTCATCCTGGGACAGGACATTGAGATTGAAGCCGACTGTGTGGCTTTAAGCACCGGTTTTGTTGCCGACGCGGATACCAACAACGAATTATGCAGCCTGTTCCATCTGCCCAAAACCGAAGACGGGTTCTTTCTGGAAGACCATGTGAAACTCAAACCCGTTGACATGGCACTTCACGGATTCTTTTTGGCCGGTACGGCGCACTCTCCCAAGGTGATCCGTGAAAGCATCACCCAGGCCCATGCCGTTGCAGGCAGAGCCAGAACCATGCTGGCCAACAAAGAGATTACCCTGGGTGCTGCCTATGCCACGGTTGATCCGGTCATGTGCGCGGTCTGTCTGATTTGTGTCAGAGCCTGTCCTTACGATGTTCCGTTTATAAATAATGAACGGCACTCAGAAATTGATCCGGCCAAGTGCCGCGGTTGCGGCATCTGTGCTGCCGAGTGTCCGGCCAAGGCCATTCAGTTAAGGGCCTGGGAAGATGACCAGATAATTGCTAAAATTGATGGTTTATTTGAGAGGTATAACTAATGGATAATTTTGAACCGGAAATTGTGGCCTTTTGCTGTCATTATTGTGGATATACCGCAGCAGATATGGCTGGTACCAGGCGGATTTCATATCCGTCTAATGTGAAAATCATACGGGTTCCCTGCACCGGTAAAGTAGATGCCATTCATCTGATGAAAGCCCTTGAAAAAGGGGCTGACGGTGTATATATAGCGGCTTGTCTGGAAGGGGACTGCCATTTTAAAGACGGTAATCTGCGTGCAGTCGCCCATGTGGAAAAGATCAAAAAAACCCTGGAAGATCTGGGTTGGGAGCCCGAACGGGTGGCCATGATGAACTTTTCCGCAGCCATGGGTCAACAATTTGCCCAGGCAGCTGAAGAATTTACCGAAAAGATTAAAGCTTTAGGGCCAAGCCCGGCCAGTCAGGCAACAAGCAAGGCTGTTTAACTAAATGCGGTCAATGCAATCTAATCTAAATGATTTTTGTTGCATATCCTTGCTTTGCCGGACATATGAAATAAATTTAACGGGTTATTTTTTATATAAAATTTTTGGAGATTAAAACATGATAACAGCAGAACAAAAACCCCTGCAGGAAATTCTCGGGTATATTGCGCCCTATGAAAAAATACTTGTGGTCGGCTGTAACGAATGCGTTACCGTTTGTGCAGCAGGCGGCAGAAAAGAGGTGGGACTTCTGTCTTCCGCCATTCGCCTGAACAGTGCCAAAGCGGGCAAAAAGATCGAGGTTCTGGAGCATACCCTGGAACGTCAATGCGATCCGGAATATGTTGACCAGCTCGCGGAACTGGCCGGCCAAGTGGACGCCGTTGTTTCCCTGGCCTGTGGCTGCGGGATTCAGACCGTTGCTTCCCAGTATCCGATTCCGGTTTTCCCGGGTGTGAATACCAAATTTATGGGCGCGTCCGAAAGCCAGGGTATCTGGGCTGAGCGCTGTATGGGTTGTGGTGACTGCATGCTGGGGATCACCGGCGGCATCTGTCCCATTGCGCGTTGTTCAAAAAGCATCATGAACGGCCCCTGCGGCGGTTCGGTCAACGGGAAATGCGAGATCAGCCCGGATGTGGACTGTGCATGGCAATTGATCTGGGATCGCCTGGTTGAACTGGGTCTCCAGGATCGTTATGAAGAACTGGTTGCGGCAAAGGACTGGCGGCCTGCAGGCGGCGGCGGTCCTAGAAAAATTATCCGGGAGGACTTGGCGTCATCCAAAATTATCACGGAGGACAATGCATAATGAAAACTGAAAGCAGACTGGAAAAAGTACTGGCCTCAGGCCAACTGGCTGTAACCTCTGAAGTTGGTCCTCCCAGAGGCTGTAATATTGATATTGTCAAAGAAAAAGCCAACATGATCAAGGATCATGTAGACGGCATCAACATCACGGACAATCAGACCGCCATGGTCAGAATGTCCTCTATTGCCGCCGGTGTTGCGCTTAAACAGATGGGACTTGATCCCATTATCCAGATGGTATCCCGGGACAGAAACCGTCTTGCCATGCAGGCTGACATCCTCGGTGCTTATGCCCTTGGTTGCAACACCATGCTTTGCCTGTCCGGCGATCATCCCCAGTTTGGCGACCACCCCATGGCAAAACCCGTATATGACATTGACTCTATTAATATGATTAAAATGGTCAAAGATATGCGCGATGAAGCCAAGTTCCAGGGGGGCGCAGATATTACGGAACCGCCCAAAATGTTCATTGGTGCGGCTGCCAATCCCTTTGCCGATCCCTTTGAACTACGTGTGATGCGTCTGGCTAAGAAAGTGGCGGCTGGTGTGGATTTCATCCAAACTCAGTGTATTTTTAACACCGCTAAATTTGAAGAGTGGATGAAACAGGTAGTTGACCGCGGCCTGGATGAGAAAGTGGCTATCCTTGCCGGTATCACCCCCATGAAATCCCTGGGCATGGCTAAATATATGAAGAGCAAGGTGCCCGGCATGGATATTCCTGATGAGGTTATCGACCGTCTTGCCGGTGTGGATAAAGACAAACAAGCCGAAGAAGGCATCAAGATGGCCATTGAGCAGATGCAACGCCTCAAGGAATGCAAAGGCGTAAAAGGTTTCCATATTATGGCCATTGAATGGGAAGAAAAGGTGCCCGAACTTGTAGAAGGCGCAGGCCTTTCTCCCAGACCTAAGGTTTAAAAGGTGACATGCTGATGTAGCTGTTGTGCCGACACAAGGCATCGCTGCTTCATAGATGTTTAAAATAAAAGCAGACCGGGCAGGATTTCCTGTTCGGTCTGTTTTTTATAATTAGGAATATGATATTTATAAAGAAGGTACAAAGAAGCATTTTTATAACACAAACGATATTGTTTAAGGAGTTGTATTTTCATGGAAAGCCCGGATTTTTGGAACGTTCACTCTCTTACACTAATTGAAATGGCCTACGAAGCAGGTTCCAGAGAGCGACTTGAAAACCCCGACGGATACGGGACTCGGACCGGGGTGTGTGGAGACACTGTAGAGTTTTTTATCATGGTTGACCACAAGAATTGCCTGAGTTCTATTTCCTTTGACTTCGATGGCTGCGTGTATACGGCAGCATGCTGCAATTCCGTGGTCCGTCTGGCGCTAGGTCATTCTGTTGATAATGTTTGGAATATCACTCCGGATATGATTATCGATTATCTTCAAACTTTGCCTGAAGACCATTATCATTGCGCCGAGCTTTGTGTTGGTGCTTTCTATCTGGCATTGACGGATTACCAGAATAAACAATCCGAAAAGAAAAGTTGAAAACAGTTTCAATTGACAACCCTTCTTTATCAAATAATAATAGGGTTATACGTTATTCTGGTGTAATCATGTTTGAGATAAATATTCTGGTGTCTGGATGTTTGACAATCATAAAACCATTATTAAAGTAGAAAGTAGATAAAAATCCGGGAGGAGTGAATATGGCAAAAAAAATGACTATTTTTGATGCCGTAGAGGCGTTTGAGGTAGATGATCTGTATGAAGACATTCTTGATGCTTATGAAGCCGATTTTTATGCCCAGTCTGAAGTAAACGCAGATCTTAGGGATTTGCTTGAGGAGCATGAGGAAATTTATGAGTTTTCAGCAGATGAGGATGACGATTATGCTGAAAGCTTTGAACGAAATCTCAAAGAAGCCATCAGTATGATTTTTGATGATTACGGCCTTGATGTGCAACTTGATGATCCCTTCATGGATGTGGGAGATGATATTGACGTGTATGATGATGAACCTTTAGGCGACAGTCCGGGGCGGAATGAGAATAAAGGTGACTTTGACGAAGATGAAGATGAAGATGAAATTTTTTAAGATATAGGATTGCGTAGTTGGATATTCAACAGTTTAAATACAGTGCCGACAATTTGGGTTACCTGGTTTATAGTGAAAAATCCAGTATCGCCATTGACCCTGGGACACCAGAGGATATGGCAAAATTTGCCACAGAAAAAAATATTCCCATTGATATTGTCACCAACACCCATACCCATGCCGACCACACCCAGGGAAATAATGCCCTTCTCAAAATAACGAATGCGCGTTTTATTGACTGTACAACACTTTCACATGGTCAGGTTCTTGACCTGAAAGACGGAACCGGACTTGAGGTGATGCTGACCCCCGGACATACCATGGATTCGCTTTGTTTCAAAGGGGACGGGTTTATTGTGACCGGTGATACGTTGTTCAACGCCACGGTTGGCAATTGTTTTTCAGGAGATCTTGAATCTTTTTTTAACTCGTTAAGGCAGTTAATGTCTCTACCCGGTGATACCCTGATTTATGCTGGACACGATTATGTTCTTGAGTCTTTGAAATATGCCAAAATTATTGAACCGGATAATCCGAATTTAAACGGGTATGCATCGTCCTATAATCCGGACCATGTTGTTTCCCGTCTGTCTGAAGAACTCAAGGTGAATCCCTATCTGCGTTTTAATACGTCATCCATGATTGAACGGCTTAAAGAAAAAAATCTGCCAAGAGAAACCCAATTTCAAAGATTTTCTTCTGTTATGGAAATCTTCTAACTATTCGGTTAAAAAATTGCTTGATAAAAACAAAAAGCGAACCGTCTGTCATCCTGATCCGGGTTTTGCCTTGGGGCGACATATTACCATTGAATATTACGATTGCGCATCCGATGTCCTGCTTGATAAGGATCGGGTTGAATCAATTCTGCTTAAAGCGGCCCGGGAAAGCGGGGCCACAATTATCAACAGTTCCTTTCATCAGTTTGAACCCCAGGGGGTGTCGGGTGTTATAATTATCGCCGAATCCCATTTTACGGTTCATGCCTGGCCCGAGCATGATTATGCAGCCGTCGATATTTTTACATGTGCAGATAATATTGATCTGGACACAGCCATTCATTCCATAGAAGCACAATTTTCATCCCGGCGGGTCGTCATCTCCTCGGATCAAAACAGGGGCGTACTGCCGTCCGGGGTCGGAGGTTGTATGACAAACAGTGATGAAAAGGTGATGGATAAACGAACACTTCCCATCGTCTGGAAAAAAGTGTACGAAAATACAAATCCTTGGGGAATGTCCACATCTGTTGATGTATATGGTTGCAGTCCTGATATGATAAAAGATCCGGATTGTATAAAAAACTTTGTCACCAGGGTGTGTGGAATGCTTGCTATCATCGACACAGAAAATGCGCCTTTGGTTTATTATGATGAAACCGAAACGGCAACTGGTTTTTCTACGACACGATCCATTGAACCGTTTGGTATATCCGGACATTTTGCCCGTGTAACAAATGCCGCATACCTGGATATTTTATCCTGCAATAAATATGAGCCGCGTGAATTGGCAGAATTCTGCCTGTCATATTTTCGGGGCAGCCACTATAAAATGCAGGTGGCTTTAAGACATTAATGACAAATTCAGGCATTATACATAAAGGATGGTTTTCAGAAATTTGTCCCATGTGGGAAGGTATTGCCGTTTCTCTGAAAGTGGATAAACTTCTTTACAGTAAAAAAAGCAGATTCCAGCAGATTGACCTGTACCAGACCCGCTCACACGGCCGGATGCTGGTACTCGACGGTATCATTCAGTTAACGGAACGAGATGAGTTCAGTTACCAGGAAATGATGGCGCATCTGCCCCTGTTTTCCCATCCGAACCCTGAAAATGTGCTTATCATTGGCGGGGGAGACGGCGGCGTTTTGCGTGAGATTAATCGTCATGATGATGTCTGCGTTATTGATTTTTGTGAAATTGATGAAGAGGTCATTAATGTTTCAAAACGATTTCTGCCGTCCATGGCCTGTGGGTTCGACGATCCCAGGGTTACTGTTCATATCAAAGACGGGGCTGCCTTTGTCCGGGACCACCCTGGTTGTTATGATGTCATTATTGTTGACTCCTCAGATCCGGTTGGCCCCGGAGAAGTTTTGTTTGAAAATCAGTTCTACCAGGATTTAAAGCGGGCACTTAAACCCGCCGGTCTGATTGCCACCCAGGGCGAATCCTTTTTCCTTCACCCGGACTGGGTTGAAAAATTGATAGGCATTGCACGGTCTTTGTTTCCCATATATGCCTATGCAAACATTATTGTCCCTACATATACCGGTGGTCACATCGGTGTATGTATGGGATCTTTGGGGCCAAAACTTGTAGCGCCGGCACGAACAGTGCCACAAGTGCTCCAGTCCCAGCTTAAATATTATAGTTCAGGGGTGCACCGTGCGGCTTTTGTGCTTCCTTATTTTGCAGAGAAAATACTGAAAGGCGAAGGTATATGAGGACAGAAAAGCTTAACGGGCTTGAGATAAAACTTGTGCGCACTGTTCCTGTGGATCAGTTTCAGGCCTTATATCAGGATGCCGGGTGGTGGCAGGACGATTATAAAATTACAGATACCTTTTTGCGCCGGATTCCTGAGAAATCAGCATTATTTGCAGGTGCTTTTCTGGAAAAAAAATTAATTGGAATGGGGCGGGCTCTTTCCGATCTGTGCAGTGATGCTTATATTCAAGATGTGGTTGTGCTGTCTGCCTACCAAAAACGTGGTATCGGCAGCCTGATCGTGAATTTTTTGATCGAGGAACTTAAAAAAAGGGGCGTGGACTGGATTGGATTAATCGGTGAGCCCGGAACCCGCGTATTTTATGAAAATTTAGGATTCCGGCAGATGAAGAATTACATCCCCTTTAAACTTGAATAACAGCCATAAAAAAGGAAAAACAATGATATGCCATAGCCACCAATCAGCCTCCTACAATACACCGCCAATGGTTGGTAACGGTGCGGATGCCTTGCAGTCTGAGCCGAATATATTAAAGCCTGGAAAATTTGATCTGGAAACCCGTCCCCTGATCCTTGATTTCCTAAGCCATTACCCACCCTGCTCGTGTGAATACAACTTTGTCAATCTTTTCTGCTGGCAGAATCTGTACCGATATTCATGGTTTTTTTATAAGGACAGCCTGGTTATCCATGATGATCGCAGCCAGGCCCTGTTCATGCCCTTAGGAGAGGATCTGGAACCTGAAGAATTGTTTGCCCTTTCAAAAAAGGCTGTTGCTGCAGGGCTGTCTGGAAGTATCGGACTGGTGCCTGAATCTTATGTGGATATCTGGCAGGATCTGGATCAATATTTTAGTATTACTGCTGACCGGGATGCGGCAGAGTATGTTTATCTGACAGAGGAGCTGGCAGAGTTAAAGGGCAATAAACTGCATAAGAAAAAGAATCTCATTTCCCAGTTTAAGCGTGCGTATCCAGATTATTCCATAATCCCTATAAATGATGAGAATTGCAAAGATGTGATGCAGTTTGAACAGCGTCTGCTTGCCGGCAGGCCTTCTGTCCCCCGCTCTCTGCTTGATGAATCCGATGCCATAGCTATGGCCTTTTCCCATTGGAACGATCTAGGTTTGAGCGGACTGATGCTGCTGGTCAAAGATGAAATTGCAGCGTTTGCTGTTTTCAGCCCTCTGTCCTCTGATACCTGGGGTGTTCATTTTGAAAAATCAGATGTCTCTTTTAAGGGCGCCGCTCAGATGATTAATTATGAAACTGCCGGATTTCTGAAAGGGACCACACGATATATCAACCGGGAACAGGATCTTGGAATTCCGGGGTTACGCCAGGCAAAATTGTCATATGTTCCCCATGCGTTAATCGAACCATATTTTATGGTGCCGAAACTGGAATTAAAATTCCATTAGGGGCGGTTATCCAATGATATCCAATACGGTTCCGGTTGTTTCATCATAGGCCTGAATTATTTTGGCGTTGGCATCAAATCCGTTCTGGGCTTGCATCTGCACAACCATTTCTTCTGCAATGTCTGTATTGGATAATTCCTTTAAGGAACCGTCGTTTTTAAGGGGGTCTTTAACCCGTGGTCCATTTTCCTGGTTTTGGGAGATAGACGTTTGTACCTGTCCGTTGTCTGCTTCGACATTATACGCTTTGTCCGCCTTGAACTCGTCTAACAGGGAGTTAGCAACATTGTTTGAAGAAACCGATACCTGGTTTGAAAAAGCCTGTAACGCTGAAGCATTGTTCTGGATGCTCATATTCATGATTTTTACTCCGATTTATAACAATTTACGTCTAACAATATCAAAAATTTATCTTTAGGACCATGTAAATTTTAAAATCCAGCGCATCTATGGCATATTTAATTCTGACCATGGGCCTTACGCGAACACCGGGTTTCTTTTTCAGATAGCAAGGTGAAATGAATTTTGAGTTTCCTGACTGGTTATGCTCTCTGTTTTGGTATACGCATCAGAAACATGCTGTTGGGTATAAGCAGACACTGCTGTCTCCATTTGCTTGGCCTGCTCATCTGCTTTAAGCTGTGTGATTTCAGCCATGGCTTTTGCTGTCATGGATGCGGCCTTGGATGCTACTTTCAGATCTTGGGAGGATGGTTGGGCAGGGGCTAGTGCCGCAGCACGAACCCGCTGCATTTTCTGCAATGTTGCCTCGGGGTCTCCAGGTTCGGGGGACGTGTCAATACCGACCTCTCCGCCCACTGCATATTTTTTTCCGTCGGGGCCCTGCTGGTAGGAAAAGGTGGCTCCCGAGGTGATATACTGGCCGCCTGCGGCAATATGGGCCATTTCGTGAGCCCGAACTTCGGCGTCAACTTTTTGAAGTTCTTCGACAAGTCGTTTCTCGTCCTGGGTAAGCCTTGATTCTGCATCGGACTCTGATGGTTTATCTTCCTGCCCGGCGGCTTCATCTTCCTGGGTCAGGGAAACCGAATCAACTTGTTCTTCACTGTCAGACAGGGCTTTACCGGCCTGTGTATCCTGTGTCCGGGATTCGGCCCCGGGGGACGAAGATATTAGATCAGATCCCTGTTCAAGGGCCGACTGATATGTATAATAGCTGTTTATTCTCGGCGCCTGAATATCCATAACGCTTCCCTTAAATGATATATCCTCTAATATACCAATTAATTCTGAAATTTCAATCGGTTTATGAAACACTACAGGGCAAACGCATTTAAATTGTATTGACTCCAAGCACTTTCATGAGTTAAAAATTATCCCATTCTGCCTGCAGGCATTTGACATTCATGCTTTTTTTCATACTGTTTTCCTGCTTCAGCAGGTTTGTCTGCTTCAGCAGGTTTGTGGCAATGTGGCGTACCTAAAAAGAACACTTAAAAGTTTACCATCTGAGATAGCCCGCAGTGAGTATGGACTCATGGTTCAGATACTCGGAGGCCTTATCACATACTTGCTGATGGCCATATACTGGCGGGAACAGTTTAATGAAAAGGTTTCAATTAAAACTCGATGATCGAGTAAAAGGGTCCGACAATTGCTGTTAAAATTGGGTACAAATCTTGAGCAAACTAAATTCGGAAATTTAGACACCCCACTACTAACCTAACCGGCGCGACTACCGAACGTTAATAGGAGATTTAAAATGTTTGAACGATTGAGATTTCTTTATAACCGTATCGGCGAAAAACTTTGGATTAAGCCACTTGTCACCTGCGTGTTCTCAATAATGATTGTGTTTCTGATAAAGCAAGTGGATTATTACGAAATCGATCAGTTTTTTCCCGAGGTTAATAAAAACTCGATAGAGATGTTGTTGTCTATTATTGCCTCAAGTATGCTGGCAATTGCCACCTTTGCTGTCGGATCAATGGTCTCGGCCTATAATTCAGCCAGCAGGACTGCAACGCCGCGCTCTTTTCCGCTGATTATTTCCGATGACGAATCCCAAAATGCACTTTCTACCTTTATCGGCACATTCATTTTCAGCGTCATCGCACTTATAGTTTTAAAGAATGAATATTACGGCAAATCAGCTCGTTTTATGATATTTGCTTTGACATTAATTGTTCTTGGTGTGGTTATTGTTACCTTTGTTCGCTGGGTTGACAGTATTGCCCGTCTTGGGCGTCTCAGCAGGATCATCAATAAGGTGGAAAAAGCAACAGATGATGCTTTGCAGCGAAAACGATTAGCACCCACCCTGGGTGGTGTTCCTACGGGGCAGCTTAAACCTGTGGGACAGGTCGTTTATGGAAATTCGATTGGATATGTCCAGCGCATAGACATGACTGGCTTACAGGGTACTGCAGAAAGATTGCAGCTGCAGATTATGGTGGATGCTTTGCCCGGAACCTTCGTAGCGCCAGGCAGGGCTCTTGCATATGTGACCACAGATTCGCGAAGCCTGTCAGAAAAAGACACTGGTCAGATAGCGAAAATGTTTTTGATCGGTGGAGACAGGACCTTTGATGAAGATCCTCAATTTGGCCTCGTCGTCCTCTCAGAAATTGCTATTCGAGCATTGTCGCCCGCCGTCAATGATCCCGGTACCGCAATCGATGTTATCGGGACGCTTGTGCGGCTTTTTACGCATTGGAGTAAAACCGTTGAAGATGATGACAGTCGAGACTTTAAATATGATCGGGTAATGGTGCCGGAAATATCATTATGGGACATGTTTGATGATGCCTTCAACGCCATTGCCCGTGACGGGGCTGGCGCCATTGAAGTAGTGGTGAGATTACAAAAGGCCTTTCATGCGCTGGCATTAATCGGAGACCCCAAAATTCGGGAGGTGGCAATGTTTCAAGCCCGCTTGGCACTTGCCAGGGCTGAGCTATCACTGGATCTCCCAGAAGATCTCGATATTGCAAGGAACGCAGCCAAACTTGTCGGGACCTTTTGACAAAATCAAGGCTCTTGTCGCGTTTTGGGGTCTTACTTAATCATCACCTCAATAAGTGAGTGAAGCAGGGATTTTCCTCGTTTGCCAATATTATGAACGAATTCGAAAAATCCGAGGTAAAAAGGAAGTTTCTCCTGTGAGATACCCCGATGTGGGCGAATCCAGCTTCGGAGTAATGACCAGAAGCCTTCCATTGTATTCACATGGACTTCATAAAACCCGTCTCCATCATCGTCTCTGGCATATTCACCGGCTCCATGATTCACACTTTCATGGTCATATCCCCATTCATCCAACCGGTTATAAATGGCATACTCATCGGTATAGACCAATGTTCCTGGTTGTATAGTGGCCTTTATTAAAGGCTCAATGGTGGCCTGCCGGACATTGGGGAGCATTTGAATCACAACTTGCCCACACCGTTGTATCATCCCGAAAATAGGTGGTTTCTCTTTTTCCAGCGTACCACGCCCTCTAGCACCCTTTAATCGGTTACGGCGACCATCTCGGCCTTTTTTTGATACAGCCTCGGGGTTGCCTTTGTGCCCTGCAACGATATACACCTCATCGCACTCAACCTCGCCCTGAAGGGTTATCTGAGGTTTTTTTTTACCACGCCTTCGCGTAGCTGAGCAGCCATATTGTGAACATCTCCACGATTAAGGTCCAACTCTTTGGAAATTTGGTTGTTGGACAAATTCAACCCCATGAAATAAAGGCACAATATCCACACTTTAAGGGGTTGGTGATGTCCGGCAAAAATGGTCCCGGTGAGGTCGTCGAAGCGTTTTCCGCACTCTTTGCATTCATAGCGCTGTTTGGCGGATTCCCTATCATCGAAACCTTTTTTGATTGTGTTTATGGAATCACAAAACGGACACTTACGTATTTTTGGCCAATGCAGCTCACGAACGGTTTCATAGCATTGTACATCATCTATCAGGGTCTTGATATTTACCTTCATTGGCTCCAGTCCGATTGTAAATCGTTAATAGCAAGGCGAATACCTACCATCATAAAGGTCCGTAATGCAAGTCAAATCTTGCTTTTTATTACTAAAATTCACAAGACCCCAAAACGCGACATGAGCCATTTTTAATTGAGGCGACATCTATCCTGACACAGGGGGCCCTGCCGGAACAATCCCCTTGTTCTCCTTGACATCCTTAATCAAATGGTTGTGGACCTCAAGAAGAGCGCTCTCGTTATTGGCAAGTCTTGCAAGCAAACGTTCCGGAAAATGCTTTTGGGTCAATGTGTGCAAACCCGCCAGAGTTTTACCGTGTTCTTTCATCTGGGAAGAACTGAACAGCTCAGACCGCAGAGGTATTTCGCCCATGTGGCCCTTGGATGGGGTTAAAATTATGGACCGTCTCCCTATCCTGTGGGACAGCTTCATAAAAATGGATTTGATGCTCTGTAGCATAACCGGCAATTTCCTTTTTTTTCTTATTCATGGTTTGATCGCTGAGTAACCCAAATTGCGATTTTTGAATGATCGTCGCAATATAAAAACAATTTTGTTGTTCAATTGCGCTTAAGGACTCAAATAAGTTTACACTCAAGTTTCGTTCCAGGTCTTTGACCATCAACCAGGCATGCTTCAGACTCGATAATCCAGTTTTTAGGAAATTTGTTCAAATTCAAGGCCGAAACAATTTTTAAACAAGCTCGTAAGATAGAAAAGGCATGGATAATCTATAGTCAGGATCTGGTAATGTTTAATTTGCGCATACGGCCGCGCAGGGTGCTGCGGTTAAGGCCGAGAATCTGGGCGGCGCTGTTGCTACCACTGACTTTCCAATTGGTCTGCTTAAGCACACCCACGATATAGTCGCGTTCAATTGCTTCCAGAGTTTTTAGATTTTTACCTAAATGTTTATAGGATTTTCTAAGATCATCAACCAGGTGAAGTTTTGAACTGGAAGAATTGATAACCGCTCGTTCAAGTACATTTTCCAGTTCACGGACATTGCCGGGCCAGTGATAATTTTCAATGGAGCTCATAACTTTTCTGGGAATATGATCAATGGTTTTTCCCAGTCGCCTGGATATCTTCTGAACATAAAAATCTACCAGCGGGGGGATATCTGTTACTCTTTCTCGAAGCGGAGGCATGGTAATCGGAAACACATTCAATCGATACCAGAGATCGGCTCTAAACCGCCCATCTTCAACCTCTTTCTCAAGATTTCGATTTGTTGCCGTAATGATTCTTACGTCCACCTTGATGGTTTTTGGATTTCCCAACCGTTCAAATTCACCATCCTGGAGAACACGAAGCAGCTTTGACTGCAGTTCCAGGGGAAGTTCGCCAATTTCATCCAAAAAAAGAGTTGCGCCATCGGCAACTTCAAATCGCCCCAGTTGTCGCCGGTCAGAACCGGTGAAGGCTCCTTTTTCATGACCGAACAATTCACTTTCTATGAGATTGGCTGGCAATGCTGCGCAATTGACTTTTACCAGAGCTTTATTTTTTCGTTTACTGGAACCGTGAATGGCCCTGGCAATAAGTTCTTTACCGGTTCCGGTCTCCCCAAGAATCAGAACAGTGGTATTGGTCTGGGCTATCTGCTCAACCTTGTACAGGACATATTTGAGCGTATCACTGCTGCCGATAATCTTCTCATGGTTGTATTCCAGTTTAATTTCTTCTGTCAGGTATGCCCGCTCTGCTTTCAGCTGTTCTTTGAGCTTTTTTATTTCACACATAGCATCTTCTGCAATAAGCTTTTCATCCTCCGCTGCCTGTTTGGCTCTCTTGAGCTCGGCAGTCCGGGTTTTAACCATTTTTTCAAGATGTTGTTTATCATGTTCCTGTTCGGTTATATCTTCTATGCCTAACAGGATAAACTGCTTATGATTGACATCTTTGTAAATTCTTCCGGCTTTTAGATGCATTATTTTCGGACCGATGTGTTCAAAATTATGCTTTATTTCAAAATTGTTGAATATGTTATTTTTTGAAAGAATTTTTTCAAGCAGTTTTCTTAGTTTGGGGATATTCCATTGTCCGCTAGCAAGATCATAAATCAAGACCCCTTCAGTATTTTCAGGTTTCAAGCTGAAGGTTATGTAAAAAAAGTGATTGGCTTTAACAACTTTTAAATCAGAATCAAGCAGTAAAAGCGGTTCATCGGTGAATTCCAAAACTTTGGTGAAAACTTCTAAAAATAATTTAGGCATGAAATATCCTTTAGAAATTATCTTCAAAGAATCTATCTCTGATGAAACAATTCCGCTTTTAATAAATATATCGCTCGCATATTTTCCTGTAATGAAAGCCATATATGGACAGGGCTAATGCTGTTGAAATAAGCTTTGGTTTTCTAATCAAGGTCCAGATGATGAGATACCAGAAATGAAAACGTTCTTTACCTATAATGCCTATCCTCACTGCAGAACGAAAAATGGATAGAAAACGCTGAAGGTTTAAAGGCTCAATCACCGCAGGTGCTTTGAGTTCTTTAAGAAGGATTCTGACCCGTTGGTAGTAGTGTTTCGGTGAATAAATCTGTTTCATGATCAATTGATATCCCTTCGACAGGTTCTCCATACCCATTTTGGGAACAATATTGGTAGTACCGTTCACATTATCGCCGGAAAATTGTTCGGATAGACGGTTCTGACCTTCAAGCCGCTCAAAAAGCCGGGTTCCCGGAATGGCCTGGAGCATTCCAACCATTGCCGTCACTATCCCGCTTGTTTGAATAAAATCGATCTGCTTCTGAAAAATAGAGGGCTTATCATTGTCGAATCCAACAATGAATCCTCCCATTACCTGTAGCCCGGATCGGTTAATCCTGGAAACACTCTCCAGCAAATCTCTGTTTATATTCTGGTTTTTCTTGCATTCTTTCAAAGACGCTTCATCCGGGGACTCAATTCCGATAAACACAGAATCAAAACCCGCCTTTACCATCATCTCCTGGAGTTCTTCGTCATCTGCCAGGTTAATGGACGCTTCCGTGTAAAAAGCGCATCCTTTTTTATCCTTTCTCCACTGGATAAGCGCAGGCAGCAGTTCTTCTTTTAAAAACCGTTTGTTGCCGATAAAATTATCATCAACAAAAAAAATACTGCTCCGCCAGCCCAAAGAATAAATATTATCCAGTTCAAGAATGATCTGATCCGTTGTTTTTAACCGTGACCTGTGGCCGAACAGAGTTGTTACATTGCAAAAATCACAGTTAAACGGGCACCCTCTGGAAAACTGGATACTCATGGATGCATAGTTCTTAATATCTAATAAATCCCACAACGGAAAAGGGGTTTGGGTAAGATCACAGAACCCTTCGGCTCTGTAAACTCTTTTAGGTTGATCCTTTTCAAGATCAGACAAAAATTGTGGCAGGGTAAGTTCGGCTTCACCAAGAACAAGATAGTCAACGTCCTTGAAATCATCCGGCTCAGCTGTAAAAAGCGGTCCACCTGCAACAATGGGTACGTTCAATGATTTGCACCGGTCTATGACCTGTAAAGTGGATTTGCGCTGCACTGCCATGCCCCCGATAAAAACCAGGTCTGCCCATAAAATCTCCTTATCTTCCAAGCGGTCGACATTTATGTCCACAAGACGTTTGGGCCATTCCCCGGGTAACAGGGATGCCACAGTGAGAAGGCCCAATGGAGGAAATGCGGCTTTTTTCCCGATAAAACTTATAGCGTATGTGAAAGACCAGAAGGTTTCGGGAAATTTGGGATAAATCAACAAAAGATTCATTCTAATTATTTCCTTTTCTTTTGGTTTTGACAGCTTCGACAAAAGCCGTTTCCATTCCCATTTCCACGGTCCTGTCAAAGGTCTTTTTAGAATTTACAATATCGTTTTCTGTCTTTTGTTTTTTTATATGAAAGTCAAAATAACTTATTGAATTACTATCATGTTTCGTTTTGGGTTGAGTCTGGGTGTTGATAGACCAAGTCAGCCCATGGCTGTCAAACAGAAAACAGAATTTTTTGCCATTTAAGACTGTAAAAGGGTGTTGAAATAGACCGCATTATTTACAATAAAATCAGAGGGTTATCTTTAAAATCGTTGAAGTCGTTGCTTTTAAGTAATCCATTGATTTTACATGAAATAATGGTCAAAATAAGACTTTCGATTTCAAGACCCTTTGTAAGACTTTCTTTTTTTAATTATTATAGTGTATCATCCAACCAGGCGTCAACAAAACAGAAAAATATAAAAAAACCCATATAGGGCCTATTCAAAATAGGTGTTATTTATGTGAAACTCACTTCAAAGGGGCGTCCTTTCGGTATCATCCTCTCCTCCTGTTTTTTTACGCATCATTATCATCATCATCTTATACCCCGGATGATGTCATATGGTGCCGGGGGCCTGCCAGGCCGATCGTTTTATCTACATGTTAACCAGGATTCGTGTATCTTTTGCGGGATTTGTGCATCCTCTATTTATCAAAAAAAACCGGGGTTAAGAATCAAAATTCACGATTGTCGAGGTCTGTATACTGCAGATCTGAATTCTCCCCTCGTTATCTGCTGGATCAACGAAATTTCAAGACCCATCGTTATGCCTTTTTTTTCAACCGATTTGATTCTATACCCATTCTTTGAATAAGTGTTAACCCGGCACCTGGTTTATATTTTTCCAACCTATTATTGAGGTCTTCGTCGCATCTTTCTTTTTGTGATTATATTATCAACGTGTAAATTTAGCTACTCATAAAAACTTGATCATCGAGTTTGAAGCGAATTTATCGAATTCTGAGTGATCTTATCATCAACAAATCTCTCAATTTGTCTGTTTAACCGCAATTGAATTTGGCTGACCTTTACCTTTTTACCTGGACTTATTGAGAAGTTACAAAAGATCTGGTACGAAATTTGAATGGAAATTAAATGGATATGGAAAGTGTCCTGTGAGTGCTGGTATTTGTGAGTTGCTAAACCATCGGAGTGGTTATACATATTCTGATCGTGATTGTTATTATCACAATACTGGTCAATATTAATTATGTAATAAAGGATTAAAATTATGGTGACAATGATGAAAACAACTGTAATAAGACATTGTCTTATCGGACTCCTTCTGGCTGCGTTTATTGCTGGATGCGGGGGGGCATGGAACAAGGAAAGTACTGGAGAATATGTTGATAATACTGTTCTTACCACCAAGGTTAAAACGGCAATATTCAATGATCCTATGCTCAAAGTTCTTCAAATAAATGTAGAATCATTCAAGGGGGTTGTTCAATTGAGCGGTTTCGTGGATTCTAAAAAGGCAGCGGACAGGGCTGTAGAAATAGCACGCTCAGTAACGGGGGTCAAATCTGTAAAGAACGACTTGGTCATCAAGTAATTATTTGGTAATAAAGAGTCTTTGATGGGGTAACCCAATGATTATACTCAAAATAAACCTAACCGTGCTTGCAGAAAAACAAAAGGAATTTTTGCAGACCCTTCTTTCATTGATCGAGTCGATAAAAAAAGAAAAAGGATGCAGCAGCTATGCCCTCTTTTATGAAATCACAGACAAGAACAGCTTTTGTATCATGGAAGAATGGACAAATCAAAAAGATTTGAATCATCATTTAAAATCGTTTCGGTTCGGTGTGTTGCTTGGGACAAAACCTCTTTTATTGAAACCGCCAATTATCCAAATCTACACACCTATCGATATTCGAGGGATGGTTTTTGTTGAAGCTATCAGAGCCAAAGAAAAAGAATAAAATAAAAGGAGTAAGATTATGCTTTCCTGGGCAATATTTTTTTTAATCGTTGCAATCATTGCAGGTGTACTAGGTTTTGGGGGCCTTGCCGGTACTGCCATCGGAATTGCAAAGATACTGTTTGTTGTTTTTTTAATTCTGTTTGTTGTATCTTTGATATTAGGCAGACGGCCGAGTGTCTGATTCCTTGTCTGTAAAAAGGGGCGTCATTCTCCTTGAAAACAGACATTTGTCAACAAAAAGGAGGTGATTAATATGCCAAATAAAAATGGGACAGGACCCAAAGGCCAGGGTCCGAAAGACGGTCGTGGCGAAGGCAAGGGAAGAGGTAAGAGCCCTGGTCAAGGTCCGATGACTGGAGGGAAAAAGGGAAATAAGGAAAATAAGGAAAAAACCAAAAAGTAAGCCGGATTTTAAAACGAGAATTGATGGCTTGCGAACAATTCAATGAGCGCAGACTAAAAAGGCCGGGACAAAGATTGTTGTTTATTTTTATGCATTGTTTCCCGGCCTTTTTTGGCCGGTTATGCAAAGTATTTTGTATGAAAAATAAAGAACAACATGGATTAAGATAATTTGATGGTTCTAAGCCCTTTTTCATTGGTGAAATTAAGAGTCTGCTCAGGGAACCGATGGTTCATCGGCTGTCGTTGTTTTCGTCCCTGGTACATGGCCTGACTGGAGTAGGTGCATGACGACCGGACGATCGGATTCGGACCCTCCATAACACCTAAGAAACCAGTAAAAGGTCGAATATGACCATCGATTATATATGACCTTTTTTATAAGGAGCTTAACATTACACACCATCGCTTATGAGCCTTGGACTTAATTATGATAATGTAAATGGTCCTTTTCTGTAACTTGTAGAAACGATGGCATAAAGCAAACCTGCCGTGCATGGAACAGGTGAAGGGCGCATTCCCATTTTCCCGGTTACCGTAGGCAGATTATTCGTAAATGCTGAAAACATTGCAATTCTTTAATAATACATATAAAAACAATTAGTTGTATCAAAAAATAGACCCTGTAATCCCATTT
>NZ_JACADJ010000158.1 GCF_013389365.1 Desulfobacter latus | reverse complement strand
TTAAGCATTATGATAGTTTAATATAACTATCCATCTTTATTAGAATAAATTTCATATATACTTAGCCAAAGCAATAAATATACCTTAATCTATTATTTTGTCAAAATATTTTTCGAAAACTCAAGTATATAGATCAAGTTAAAGGAAGTCCCGGCTCCAGGCACTGAAATTATCCGCATGCCGGTATCTTTTGATTCTTCTTTCCAAGAAGCAAAACAGTTTCACAAAGGCGCTCGGAAAGGTTTTGGTTTATCCACCATTCTGGTCGAGCGCCTTCGGGAGATATTGGGTTCCTCGGCTAACGCCCTGCAGTTGTTGGGCTCACAGGAAAACTTCATTTTGCCGGAGAAAGAATTTTAATAATATGAACGCTCATGGCCGGCAGAAATGAAGCCTCCCCGTGACCCTGGGGTAGCTCCAGGCCGCGTGGCCAAGAGAAAATATATTTTCTTTTTTTTAGAACCGAAAGGCTATACAGCGGCATACGCCGAGAACCGTTTATGGTTCTGGATAGGTTGTTGGTTCAGAAAGAAAAAAAATGGATGAGAACCTTTGAAGGGATTTGGTTTGGGGTCTGGGATACCCGCGTTGGATGTCCCAGGCGTTTCGTTTAATGTTCTATAAAATTGATTCTGGCTGGCCTTCGGTCAGTAACGAAAATAAAAAAATCAAAGACTTTGGTGATATTGGATTTTTTGTGTTTGGGAATACAACTTTTAATAGATAGAATATTGCAATTAGAGATGTGAACACAGTTAAAGTCACAACAAATGCAATCAAGTAATAAGCAACTCCGTTTGAGTTGTTTCCGGTATTTAAAGTTAACATCCTTAGTGTCAGTCCTAATATTACAGCTGAAAGAAATGACATGGTCAATGCAGTTTTGTAATTTGTGGTGCTGATATAATGATCGTAACGTTTGATTACTTCAAAAAGAAAACTCGCTTTTTGTGTGTAATCCAAATTTCCATTTTTCACCTTGAGTATTCTCCATTGTTTAACGGCAGGCTGGGCAGAATCCCTATAGTTCCGGCTCCGAGCTTGTTCGGAACCTGAATTGTAGTGAAATAGACAGAATGGGCCAATTATGGTGACAGGCGGATTCCGTCTATTGTCCTTTCAAGTTTTAGTAAATACCTTATTAAAATAAAAAGCAGAAAATCAAAATAACCATCCCTGACAACGAAAAGCAAGAATAATCTTAATATATTACAATCCTTATTACCATTAATGGTTGCGGGTATTGTAAAAAAAGTGATTGCGAAGAGCAATACCTTCGCCAAATTGATTGACCTATATGAATAAAATGATCACATTCTCTGATAAAATAATGTTTGAGCAAACATCAACCATAGTCAGAGGGGTAGTCATCATGGGAATTATAGTGGTTTGCAAATGAATTGATAAATATCTAAAATTTTCATGTTATAATAAAAAATTGGGGGCTTTTATCTGATTTCGCCTTTTCTTTAACTTGCCATACCTCGATTTACCATTGCTGATC
>NZ_JACADJ010000157.1 GCF_013389365.1 Desulfobacter latus | reverse complement strand
ATACTCGAGTTTTCGAAAAATAGCTCCTTGATATTTTGTACATAGGCATGATATTTGCTATATAACATTTTTTAAGTGTTCTTCAGCTTCCTGTAAAGACAGATCTACTAAAGGTTTATTTTGCTTCCTTTTTCTATCAACATCTGAATTAATTATAGTGATCCATTTTTCAACAAAACCCCTATCAACTTGAACTTTATTAATAAATTTTACCTGATTTTCGTGTTGTAGTCTGCGCACTATTGAAGGAATCGTTTTTGATTCCATGTGGGTATTTTCAGCAATACTTTTGCAATTCTCAAGATGGAGGAGGAAGTCAATGTAGAACACGAGGCATAACGCTGTTGTTATTCCTTGTTCACTTCTGACAGTGACTCCCTCCATATCAAGTAATTGTTTGGCATTCCTGAAAAACTCTTCAATAACCCAGCGGTAACTGTAAACACTTAAAATTTTAGAGGATTCCCAGGTGAGTTCATTGGTGAGAAGATATTTGATGGTATCTTTGGATGGATCAAGGCTTTGTACAATGCGATGCTTACCAGGAATAGCATTAAGCCGTACATTAGCAAGCTTAGTGTGGTATAGGACCTTTGCTTCTTTACCAAGTTTTTCATCGGCACTAAAGCCGGAGGTTATCATATCTGCAATGAGATTAAAAAAATCAGGTAGACTTTTCAACTCATATTGATTTTTTGACAATTTCCCAGTTGGCGTTAATTTGGGGGTCGAACAGGGCACTCTTACTTTTAAACTACTTTTAATTTCAATCACATAAGATAATTTTAGACGTTTAAGCTCTTTAATGAAAGGCTTAACCCCAAACCATGAATCAGCAAGAACCGTACACGGGGGGTAGCCTTTTGCCAATGCCCATTCCAGCATTTCAATTGCCAGTTCATTTTTCGTTTTATGAACGAAATTTTTTCTTCGAGTCCATAGCATTTTGGAAGATTTCTGGTAATAAATACGAAAGGCTAAAGGAAATTTTGCAGACCCACCATCACTGTAATACAAAACAACTATGCACCTTGCTTTGAGGTTGGTTCCAAGCGCATGATCAAAAAGAACGAAAACACCGTGGAGCCATTGGCAAAATTTGGAATGATGTGTCATTGTATCATCAATATTAAAATAGCCTTTACGATTCTTAATTTTGTGACGAAAATATGCATGACTGGCGTATAATTCCTGCATTTCGATTGTTGAAAATTTTGCATCAGAAAGAAAATGAGATAGGGCGCTTATGCTCTTTTCTTTCAAAAACATTCGATTGATTTCTGTTAAATTAAAATTTGCGCCCAATACAAGAGCGCTTGCAATCAATGTAAGATTATTGTATTGGCAGTTGCTCAAAGCAGGCAATAAAAATGATAAGCCAGTAACTAATAATGGAATACGTTCAACACAAGGTATTTTCATTTTAAGCATTATGATAGTTTAATATAACTATCCATCTTTATTAGAATAAATTTCATATATACTTAGCCAAAGCAATAAATATACCTTAATCTATTATTTTGTCAAAATATTTTTCGAAAACTCAAGTA
>NZ_JACADJ010000156.1 GCF_013389365.1 Desulfobacter latus | reverse complement strand
CTCCCCATTCGCTCATTTGATATAAAGTATTTTTAAATTTCAAGTTGCGTATAAATAGAAGAGTCGAATCCCAATTTTTGGATAATTTGTTTTTGCAGATTCGATAATGGTTTCAATGAACGCATAATCACATTCCCTGCCATATCACATATAATAGTAAGATTGACTTTCGAAAAAGCCTTCAGAATTTTTTCCGCAGAAGGTTTTGCTGTAGTCTTTTTACGATTTTCCGGATGCATATCAGGCAGTTCAGTCTTTTCTTTTTTCAATGAACGTCGAACAACAAATTCAATAAGAGTCAGCACCCTTACACACAGGGTGAGTAGATATGTCATACCTTCAATCTGATCATCTTTTTTAACAAACAACGGAGCTATGTTGAGGCGACTTTTTAGCCTACCGAAGATACGTTCAACTCGATATTCATTTCTATATGACAAAATAGCATCATACAGGGAAAGCTTATCACAATCCATGTCTGTAACGAATGCTTTCCAGCCGAACCGGGTTTTTTCATCGGCAATTTTTTCCTGATTTCTTTCAACAGAAGTAATTTGATAACGAACTTTTTCTACAACGATGGTTTCCCGGTTAACGGAACCCCGGCCTTTACCGACGTACTTCTTTTTTTGTTCTACCTGTTTTTCAAACTGGACTTCCAGCAGATCCACCACGTTATGAACTTTAAGTATTTTGGCAATAGCCGCCACAAGTTCAGCCTCATCGCTTATTTGACGTCTGCCTCGCCCCGGTAAAGGCGTTAATTTTTCAAGTTTCTCCTTAGCTTTTGTCAACCGAATATCGAGACCGGCTGATTGTTGCCTGGCATGAGCAGGAGAATGAACGACCAACACACGCTCCTGCCAGGTTGTTTCTTCAGCCTCTTTTTGGAAAGTTTGAATGCGGCTGAACTCATATCCTTTGGCTGCCAGAACGACTACGCCTCTATAGTTCTCTCTAAACACAGGGATCAAGGCTTCTTCCTGATCTTTGGAAATACCTTCATTGATCCATGTTTTCATTTCATCAGCGGTTTTACCGGTCAAGGGCAGCGGACATAAATAATGATGCCCTGACGATACCAAATGAGCCCGGGTTTCCAGTGCACTCATTTTACAATCACCTGAGAATAATAATCCATTTTTTTTAAGGCTATCACTGACGCGGCTTATCAGCGGAATATATAATCCATCGTCTGCCTTCTCACCAGAAACGACGTCAGAAGCCAACGGCATTCCCAAAGGGTCCAAGGCCGCACTCATCAGTTTTATCTGAGGTAATTTCGTATTGTCTTTGCTATGACCAAACTGAACCAATCCATCTTCTGTGATTGCCTGATCTGCACTCACAGTCGTTGCATCACATCTGATTGTTTCAGGTTTCAGATTATACACCTCTATTGAATGTTTGTTGAGATCATCTTCTATCTTTGACCAGTATTCACGATTGCTTAAATGTTTCAAAAGATGGGATAAGCGATCATCACTGAAATCCAACGGCACTATTGGCCGACCTGTTATGCAGAGCAACGTATGTTGCATTCCTTCTACATATTCACTCATTGATACTTTGCGGTGGTCGCCTTCAGTCAGAATATAAGCCATCCATATGACCGTAGTCCAACCCCAGCTAAGGTCTCTTTGATTTCCATGCCTTGGAATATGTTTATCTATGATTTCCGGAAGACCCATCCTGACCATTTGTGCTATAAGCAAAGGCACATCATCTACTCGTTCCGTAATAATCTGAAGTTTGTCTTTGTTTAAAATCTCTTGATCTTTTAGTGCCGAATCCG
>NZ_JACADJ010000155.1 GCF_013389365.1 Desulfobacter latus | reverse complement strand
AGGCTTGAAGTTCATTAGTTTCTTATTTATAACAGGAAATATTGGTTGGATAAAGGAACTTTTCTCGTTTCAATTGTTTATGTTTTAAATTTTTTCATTTGCTCTTTAAAATGATCGAACCCCAAGTTCCCCGTTTCATTTAACGGAAATCCCGGAAGATAAAGATGGCCTCCATATGAGACGCCACTGGCTCAGGGGCGGATTTCCCAGAAGTTACCTGGCCGAAGATGACACACAGAGCGTTGAGTGGCGGCAGGATTTTATCCGCACCTTCCTGGAACGGGACCTAGTTCAAATGGGGGTGAGCATTCAAACCCGGCGGCTGGAAAGGTTCTGGCAGATGTGTGCCCATCTTCACGGACAACTGCTGAACAGTTCCAAGCTGGGAGAATCACTGGGCCTCAGTCACCACACCATAAGATCCTATGTCGATCTGCTTGACCATGCGTTTATCCTGAGAGTGCTTGCGCCCCTTGAAGCCAATCTGAAAAAGCGGCTGGTAAAATCACCACGGGTGTATATCCGCGATACCGGCCTGCTCCACGCACTTCTAGGTATTGATTCCCAAAATGAACTATTGGGGCACCCGGTTTACGGTGCATCCTGGGAAGGCTATGTGATTGAAAATATTCTGTCCCTGTTACCCCATTGGAAACCCTCATTCTACCGGACCGCTTCGGGAACGGAAATTGATCTGATTCTTGAAAAAGCCGGACAGCGAATTGCCGTGGAGTGCAAGGTATCCACATCGCCCCATGTGGGAAAGGGATTTTGGAATGCCCTTGCCGACCTGGGTATCACCAGGGCATGGATTATTTCACCGGTCAATGAAGCCTACCCTTATGAGCGTGGTGTCACAATAGGTCCACCGGATGCTTTTATTGACCGGATGATCGTTTAAGTCAGTTGGAGATAATAAAATGAACACGTTGAAAATTATTTCTGATTATAACGGATTTTTTTAAAGGCACTAAAGAACGCCCGAGTTTTAAAAAGAAAAATGAATTCACCTTCCAAAAGAAAAGAGATGATGAACCGCCTGCTCAAGGATCAGGTGGTAAAAACAGTGCTGACAATGATCCAGGAAGGAACACCCATTACCATGGATAAGGTGAATGTATTTAATTTCCAGAAGGAACACCCGCTTTATTTTAAATATATCCAGAGCCATCGTTCGGCCGCCGCGGCCGTTACAGATCGCATGGACGCCGTCATCATCCCCCTAGTCCATGTTTGCCGGGAGGGCATGCGTTTAGGGCAGTTCAAGGATGTGGATCCCTATGTGATGGCAGCCATGATTTTTGGTACGTTGGTAGGCCCTTTGGAGTCCCTGACATACCGGGAGGAACCACTCATGGATGGAAAAAATGTCTGAATGTTGCTCCTTTCATTGTTGAAATGAAAAACTGGAAGGCGTATCCGTTAATTGTATAAATGAGCATATTTGTCTATTTTTGTAGTGATAAAAAGTAACGGTTCCTCCTATGTCAATGACTTTATGGACCAGACCCGTTTGAAGAAAGTGTACATCCAGGGGGATGCCCCTTCCAGAATGCTGCCTGAAGATACGGCATAGATGATTTCCTCGCTGTTCTGGATTCCCAGCGGGCGCTTTTCAGCGCCGAGCAGGGCGCCATTGTCCTGAAACAGGCGTACTTAAGCAACCTGATTAACCTTTATAAGGTCATGGGGGGAGCGGTCAACTATAGTCATTTTCTTTTTAAAACTTGATTGTTATTTTTCATTTTGAGCAACTAATTTTTCACTTTCACAATATCATTCTTTCTGCTATAATTCCTTAAGTTCTTTGAAAAGATATAGGGTTA
>NZ_JACADJ010000154.1 GCF_013389365.1 Desulfobacter latus | reverse complement strand
GATCAGCAATGGTAAATCGAGGTATGGCAAGTTAAAGAAAAGGCGAAATCAGATAAAAGCCCCCAATTTTTTATTATAACATGAAAATTTTAGATATTTATCAATTCATTTGCAAACCACTATAGTTAACAACCAAAAAAAGGGGCATGGTCCTGTTACTTTAAAAGAAAAACAAGACATCCAAAAACAAAAACGAAACGACGAACAAATTAAAAAAGAACAAGCTGAAAAAGATGCAGTCACGATTAAAAATTTTTTCCATGAAACTTATTTACCGCATTCCAAAATCAATAAAAGTGAAAAGGCTTGGAAAGCAGAAGAACATTTATTCAGGGTTTGGATAGATCCTGTAGTAGGTAATTCTAAATTTCGTGACGTATCAGCCATTGAAATAGAACAAATCAAAACCAATATGGCAAATGCGGGACGAGCTCCGCGCAGTGTTCAGTATGCGATTGCTGTTATCAGGCAAATTTTTAATTTTGCTATTTTCATCAAATTGTTCAAAGGTGAAAATCCCACAAAAAATATTAAAATTCCAAAAATTGATAATAAACGTCTTCGATTTTTATCGCCAGCCGAAGCAGAACAGTTACTCACCGAGCTCAAAAACAGGAGTACTCAACTTTATGAAATAGCCTTGGTGAGCCTAAGAAGTGGAGCGAGAGCCGATGAGATATTTAAATTAAAATGGGGAGATGTCGATATTGATCATGGGAAATTGACACTATGGGATACAAAAAATACGAACACCCGAATGGGATTCATGACCCAGGACATAAAAAAACTATTCCAGAATAAAAGAGCAGGTAAAGCCACAGATCTAGTTTTCCCAGGGAGAGGTGGAGTAAAAATCCAGGCTATTTCAAAATCATTTTCCCGGGCCGTGAATGCCATCGGCCTCAATGACAATATTTCAGACAAACGCATGAAGGTAGTTTTTCACACTTTGCGGCACACTTACGCATCCTGGTTAGTCCAGAAAGGAGAACCGCTGTACACTGTTAAAGAGCTCATGGGGCACAGCGATATAAAAATGACTGAAAGATATGCACACCTGGCCAATACAAACCTGGAAAATGCAGTTTCTAAATTGGATGATATTAAAATAGGATAATAACAAAAACTGTTTTAGTGAGTTGACAAAATTGTTTTTTAATATATTCTATAATTAATTGCGATAGCTAATCTCGGTTGCAATAGTATTATTGTACACACAGGGTGTTGATTGACCGGAGGCTATCGGATAGCCCATCGCAGGCTATACCATTAAAAACCTTTTTTATAAAGGAGAGGATTGGTATGGTCTGTTTTAGTTTTATAGAACTAACAAAAGATCTTCCCCCCATTATAGCCCGTCAAAAAGTCTCAGAATATTTTGGCGGTGCAATTTCGGCCAAAACACTAGCGAACCTGGATTCTTTGGGACAAGGTCCTGAAGGCGCATTCCGGGTCGGCAGGACTATTGTTTATCCCACCCCTTCACTTTTAGCTTGGCTTCAGCATCGTAGTAACTTTATTTCTCCTGGAGGTGTCGTATGAAAAGTAAAGATGCTACAGCCCTTGAATTGTATAACCGCCCTAAAACTGAAATAAAGTATATCATTGAAGGTGTGATGCCTGCTGTTGGTTATCATATCCTTGCAGGTCCAGAAAAGGATGGCAAGTCTACTTTTGCCACACAGTTTGCCCTTGCTATAGCTGCAGGTAATAAATTAATGGGCCATTTCAAGACAACTATAGTGGTTTGCAAATGAATTGATAAATATCTAAAATTTTCATGTTATAATAAAAAATTGGGGGCTTTTATCTGATTTCGCCTTTTCTTTAACTTGCCATACCTCGATTTACCATTGCTGATC
>NZ_JACADJ010000153.1 GCF_013389365.1 Desulfobacter latus | reverse complement strand
AAGCAAATCAACAGAAGGGCTAGCTGTACTGCGTCTCGGATTTCCAGGGTAAATGCCTTGAAGGGTATCTTGATCTTCCTGCAATTTTCGATGAACACAGAATTCAACAATTCCTATTGCACGCAAGGCGATTGTCAGCAAGCGTATCAACCCGCAGGCATGATCATCTCGTTGCACATATAATGGCGTAATGCCAAGGCGTCGTCCTTTAAGACGAGCAAAATTTCGCTCGACAATATACTGATCCCGGTAGGTAAGAACAACTTGCGTCAAAGCAAGCGTTTCAACCATTGCATTCGTGGCATACAACCTCCATCCAAGACGTTTTTTTGTCTTTTCAACGGCATCGGTGTTTCTTGTTGTATATATCTGATATCGTACTGTTGTCTCTACCCGTGCCGGTTTATCACCGTAGGCACGAATATTTTTATGAGATTCCTGGCATTCCCAGCTACACTCGATTAAGCCTTGGACTTTATAACGCTTCAGAATTTTTTCAGCAGCACTTTTCAATTCAGATTCGTCCTGATACTGCTTCTTTCCAGGGGCTGGTGGCGGCGTAAGGTTTTGGATGGCTTTCTCAGCTTTTTCCAGACGACTGTCAAGCGCTTTACTCTGGGATTCAGCATACCGGAACGACTGGGCACAGCATATTCGTTCCTGCCATATAATTTCTTCACCATCAAGCTTGATCTTACGTTCGATTGTTATCTCAAATCCTTTGGCAAGGGCTTTTTCAGGATTGGGCTTTTCATTCTCGGCTGTTGGTATATCTTGTGGTAAAAAGACATTGCTTATTTCATGTTTTCCGGCCTCTAACTCCGACAATATTTTGTCCAATAATGTCGGTGTCTCTCCAGTCATGGGCAACGGCATCAAATAGCAGTTATCATCACGATCAATAACGGCACGGGTCTCTAATGATCCCATTTTACTGTCACCAATGTAAAGAATGCCGGTCTTACAAAGAGTATCATTGATGCGTTTGTACACAGGCAGATATAGTGGATCATCTGCTTTTTCACCGGAAACCACATCTGTTGCTATGGGAAGCCCAAGGGGATCAAGAGTTCCTATCATTAATTTGAACTGAGGCAAATAGGTATTCTGCTTGGTACGCCCTACTTGAAAGAGGGAATGTTTCTCAGGGTCGTGATTTACGGAAGCCGTTGTTGCATCTAATCGCACTTTTTCAACCGGCAGATCATAGGCTCGAATGCTATGCCCGGAAATATGCCGCTCAATTTCTGACCATAGTGCATCGTCGTACAGTATTTTTAATAGCCTTGCCAGCCGGTCATCAGTAAAATCTTTATCCGTAATTTTCTGACCTGTTGCACAACTAAGCACAGAGCAACGCCCTGCAACCCAGCCTTGAACACTGCTCATACGGTGATCACCTCTGCTTAATATATAAACCAGCCACACCGTCATCAGCCACCCATAACTTAGGCCTTCATGATTGCCATGTGGAGTATAAAGTTTATCAACAATATTAGGTAGATCCAATTTTAAAAGGATTGCTGTCAGTAATGGAATATCATCAACTCGTTCATTTACTATAGACGGTGGCAACACTGAGTACGATGGCAATAAATTCTGAGAACCATCGGGACAAGGTGCTTGGAAACCAAAAGGGCCCAAATATGAGGAACCGCTAATAGGGCTGTTTTGTATCTTGTTAATGAGGTTCTCAGATTGAATTTTTATATTTGACTGTCTACCTAACTGCATAAACATTTCCTTAGATATGAAGATGAAAGAGGCTTGAAGTTCATTAGTTTCTTATTTATAACAGGAAATATTGGTTGGATAAAGGAACTTTTCTCGTTTCAATTGTTTATGTTTTAAATTTTTTCATTTGCTCTTTAAAATGATCGAACCCCAAG
>NZ_JACADJ010000152.1 GCF_013389365.1 Desulfobacter latus | reverse complement strand
GCGGTGTGACCGGCATGGTCATGAACTAACTGGTGAAAGTCCAGTCATAGCCCCAGAAAGGAGGGAATATGTAGGCTAAGGCAAGGGTGCCTGAAGAAACTTCCCGGAGCTGCCCGAGGAGGGATAACCCGGTGAAGGGAAGCCAATGAGGGATCTGAAGGAAGCCGGCGCCAAACTTGCTACTCAAGCTCGGTGCGAACCTCAGGCAGGCCTAACGGAAAGGGCGAGATACCCGCGACTATCAAAGCCCGATATCCTTTCCGTATTCCGTTGGGTAGAGGAGGTGGGTGAGCAAGGAAAGTGCATGACCTTACCCGGTGAAGGGCCGTCTGATCCGGGCCGTTGTAACTGCGACAGCCAAGCCCTAAGCGGAGCAGCAATGTAGCCGTTACGGACAGAGGGTCTTCAGATGAAGCCATAGTAGGCGTAAAACCGGCAGCCAATGAAGATGTGGTGACGCATCAGAGGATAAAACTGCCGGCAAGCGACAAGGATGTTGGAGCCGAAGGGCGGAACATGTAACTGGTTAATGGAATCTCAGAATAGCGGATGTAACGAGTTCAGCCATAGGAGTTTCTTTGAGAGGGGAGACGTATATATCCTGTGACAACAAAGGAATGCAGAACGATGAAGATACAACCCACAATGAAAAGCAAAATGAGGCAACTTGACCTGTTCGTTGACGAAAGAAGTCTCTTTGAGAAGTTATGCGATCAGGCCAACCTGTACGCAGGCTTTGCAGCGGTAAAGAAGAATGGTGGCTCGCCGGGAATAGACGAGGTGACCATTGCGGAATTCGAGAACCGTATAGAAGAAGAGCTGGCCCAGCTCAAGAAGGAACTTGAAAACTGGAGCTATAAACCCAATCCGGTTCTACGGGTAGAAATACCTAAGCCCGGAAAAGGAGCAGGTGTACGCCTGTTAGGAATCCCTTGTGTCAGGGACAGAGTGGTCCACGCCACTCTAAAACTACTCCTGGAACCTATACTTGACCCTACATTTTCAGAGCATAGCTATGGCTTCCGGCCTGGATACAGTCCGCAAAAGGCGGTGGAAGCAGCTAAACAGATAGTGAATAATGGGAAAGAGTATGTCATTGATATTGATTTATCAAAATTTTTCGACCGAGTTAATCACGACCGCCTTATTTACTTGCTGTCGGGTCATGTGACGGACAAACGAATTCTTCGTCTGATCGGCATGATACTCCGTAGCGGGGTGATGACAAATGGAACAGTACAGCCCACGGAAGAGGGAACCGTTCAGGGAAGCCCTCTAAGCCCGCTTTTGAGTAATGTGGTGCTTGATGAGCTGGATAAGGAGCTTGAGCGACGAGGCCTTGAGTTTTGCCGATACGCTGATGATTGTAATATATTCGTCCGGTCACCGAAAGCTGCAAACCGGGTGATGGAAAGCATCAGCAAGTTCATTGAAGGTAAGCTCAAATTGAAAATCAACCAGGAGAAAAGCCGTGTAGGACGAAGTAAGGATGTCAAATTTCTGGGAATGACGATCATCAATGGGACTGTAGCCATATCGGCCCAGTCGATGAAACGCGCGATGCAGAAGGTCAAGGAACTGACCCCACGGGGTACCCACTTGTCTTACGAGCAAACAATGAAGCGGATTAACAGCTGGTATAAAGGTTGGTCAGGTTACTACCTGATGACTCAATACCCATCTCAATTCGCCGCAATTGAAGCGCATATAAGAAGAAGACTGAGAGCCCGGATTGTAGATCAACAGAAAAGACGCCGTCATTTGTACAGGAAACTGGTAAAACGTGGAATAGCAAAGCGATCGGCGAGTTCAACCGCCTTTTCAAACAAAGGAAGATGGGCCACATCCTGGACATACGCCCTACATAGAGCCTACCCTAATCGCTGGTTTATCAACGGATTAGGGCAGGTGATAAGATCAAC
>NZ_JACADJ010000151.1 GCF_013389365.1 Desulfobacter latus | reverse complement strand
GTCAACTACCCACCGACACCTTTGGTGATCGGTGGGCTTGTGACTTCGGTTGCAAGTCCTGTTGATTAGCCTTGAGAGCCTTCGGGCTTTCGTTCTAAAGGAATATATAGGCACCCTGGTAATATTAGTACGGATGCTCCACAAGTCCCAGGCTCTGCGGTTAGTGGTTAAACATCTCTGAGAGGCAGGAGAAGTGCTGCTGACATTTAAAACCCTCAAGAACATAGGCGATGTGGATCAACGCTTCTTCGGGAGTGCCAGGCTTTTCTTTAGCCTGAACCTTTAATTTAATGGTGAAACAATGAAAGTATTTGTATTGAACAAACATGGTAAACCATTGATGCCGACAACGCCAAGAAAGGCAAGACTCCTTTTAAAAGAGGAGAAAGCCAAAATAGTAAGTCATTCACCTTTTACAATCCGGCTTTTGTATGGATCAAGTGGTTACAAACAAAAAGTAAAGCTTGGTATAGATGCAGGCTATAAGACAATCGGCTTTAGTGCGGTAAGTCAAAAAGATGAGCTTGTTTCAGGAGAGGTAAAACTTCTTGAAAATCAATCAGAGAGAATAAGAGATAGAGCAGTTTATAGAAGACAACGCAGAAACCGTAAAAGATACAGACCGGCAAGATTTGACAATAGAAAGCGAAAAGAGGGGTGGCTCGCTCCATCAATCCAACACAAGCTTGAGAGTCATATCAGGATAGTCAACCTGATCAAAAAAATAGTACCGGTCACAGAGATTGTAATTGAAGTGGCATCATTTGATATTCAGGCTATCAAAAACCCTGATATTGAAAAAATGCAGTATCAGCAGGGAAAACAATCCGGATTCTGGAATCTTAGAGAGTATATTTTACACCGTGACAAGCATCAGTGTCAGAGCGAAACGTGTCAACAAAAGAAGACGCAGCCAAAAAATCAAGCGCTTGCAGTCCATCATATCGGCTACTGGAAAAAAGATAGAACAGACAGGCCGGAAAATTTGATAACACTGTGTTCAAAATGCCACTCGCCGGCCAATCACAAGCAAAAAGGCTCACTTTATGGCTGGGAGCCGACAGTTGCGCCATTTCGAGGTGAAACTTTTATGTCTCAAGTCAGATGGAGACTTGTAAACAAGCTCGAACACTGCAGGCACACATATGGATATCAGACCAAATCCAAACGCATTGATCTTGAACTTGAGAAGACACACTATAATGATGCGTTTGTCATTGCCGGAGGCCAAAGGCAAAATAGAACAGAGGTGTTGATATTCCAGGAAAAAAGAAAGAATAATCGCTGCCTTGAAAAATTTTATGACGCAAAATTTATCGATATCGGAAGTGGTAAAAAAGTGGGTGGAGCGGATCTGCCCTGCGGAAGGGTAAAACGGAACAAAGGCCATGAAAAAAACGGTGAAAATTTAAAAAAATATCGAGGTAAAAAAGTCTCAAAAGGCAGGCGGCAGATAAGAAAACAACGATATCCGATTCAGCCTCACGATGTCGTCAAATACAATGGCAATTTTTATAGAGCCGTTGGCATTCAAAACAAAGGCAAATATCTTAAAATGAGCGACGGCACTGACAAAATTGTCAAAAATATTAAAGATATCGAAATTGTTTTCCATCAGAAAACACTGGTATTGATTGATGCAATATCAATGTAAAAATCATTCAAAATTTTTGATTGTTTATCATATCATCTTCGTTGTAAAATACAGAAAACCTCTTTTACAAGAGTATGGTCAATGGGTAAAAAAAACGATGCTTGAGATTGCACAACAATCTGATTTTAATATTAAAGAGATAGAAGTTGATACAGATCATATTCACCTAATGATTGACAGTGTGCCTAAACTTTCCGTCAGTCAAATTGTCAGAAGGCTAAAACAGCAAAGTACTAAAAAAGTATGGGATGCGTTTCCAAAACTTGAAAAACATTTTTGGAAAAAGAAAGTGTTTTGGAGTGATGGATATTTTTGTTGCTCAATTGGTAATGCTTCAATTGAAACAATTAAGAGGTATATT
>NZ_JACADJ010000150.1 GCF_013389365.1 Desulfobacter latus | reverse complement strand
GGGCCGTTGAGGTCCAGCAGGCGCCGGTGGTCTTTGAACCGTTCCACGGCATACAGATGCTCAAATTTGATCGGGTGGTCTCCGGCGGCTTTCAGGGTTTTGGCTTCCTTGTCCCAGCAGTCGTCCATATTCTGGTAAAGGCGGGTGATCTCGATCCCTAAAGGGGAGTCGATGAACACGGGCACGCCCGGGTTGATGCGGTCCAGTTCGTAGATCAGCTCCTGGGTGCGGCCCAGGGCGAATGCCGGGATGTACACGATGCCGTTGTCGGACAGGGCGCGGTCCAGGGCCTGTGCCAGGGCGGCCTGGCGGTGGGCCCGGTTTTCGTGGTTCCGGTCCCCGTAGGTGGACTCCAGGATCAGGAGATCGCAGGGGTCGGGCGGGTCCGGGTCCGGGAGAATCGGGGTGTGGGCACAGCCCAGGTCCCCGGAAAAGGTGACACGAAATGCGGGGCCGTCCGGGTGGTGTGGATCAGGGAACGCAAACTGGATAAAGCAGGAGCCCAGGATGTGGCCGGCATTGCCCAGTTTGAAGGTGATTCCCTGTTTAAGGGAAAAGGGTTCATGAAGTTCAAATCCCCATGACAGGTCATCAATGATCCCTTCCAGGCAACGGATCTCTTTGTCTGATCTGTCGGAAAACGACAGGGCATCATGGAGCATGGGAATCAGCAGGGCCTTAGTGGCGTGGGTGCAGAGGATCTCTCCCCGGAACCCGGCATCAATCAGGTCGGGCACCCTGCCGATGTGATCAATGTGGGCATGGGTGAGAAACAGATAATCCATGGCAGAGGGTGCCACGGGCCACTGGTCAAAGGGCAGCACAGGGTCATGGCCCTGGGCAATGCCGCAGTCCACCAGGAGATTAACGCCGCCGGCTTCCGGATGGGTCCGGGTCTGGACCAGGTGGCAGGAGCCGGTGACGCAGTTTTGGGCGCCGATGTGATTGATTTTCATAAGTACCGGGGTGGGGTTACAAAACTTTCTTGAATTCCACAGTATAAAGATAATTTGGCAAGCCCTGACTTTCAGTGCCTTCCGTCTCTTCCGTGGTTAATATACAACGCAAAGACCGGCAAGCCATCAACATTTTGTTTCCATGGCCCCTATTCCGAAGAATCAAATAATCCCTTGGTATCCATGTCCTTAAGCAATTCAGGGGCATTATCAGACAAATCCGTTGCCAGCTCCTGAATCTGAATCTTAATCCGGGTATATTCCTCCAGGCGGCGTTTTAAAAATTGAAACGTCAGTTTTAACTTTGCATCAAGGCCTGCGGGCGTGAGATGGTAGACATAAAGTATCCTGTTCTCGCTATTCCTTAAATTTCCCAGCTTAATGTAACCCTTGTCTATGAGGCCGCTCAGGCAATAGTTGACACGACCCAAGGCCAAGGCTATTCCCATGAGTTTACTAAGTTCGCGTTGGGAGCGTTGAGGGTTTTCAGCCAGGAGTTTTAAAAGTTGTAAACGTATAAACTCTTTATTTTTATCCGACATTAAATTGCGGGATCCGGTTGAGGTGGGAAAAAACGTGATGATTGAGTGTAAATACGGTGAGACGACATAGCTCCGCCCTTTAGGTTACATGCGTTTTTTCTGCAACCAGTTCATAAGTTGAACCAATCGGGATTAAGTATTTTATTCCGCCGCTGATGTCAATACTTTTTACCATAGAGAATCAACTATTGGACAACCCTTCGGAAACCAGGGCGCGCCAGTTCTCCATGAGATACTCGTCGGAAACAGGCTCACGGTTATCAGGTTCAAAGATTGATGAATGCGCATCTTTCCTGTTCTCATCCAATACTTTTGCTACAACCTCAATCTGCATGGACTCAAGATTCGCATATTTCTTTGGAATTTTGATCATACCGTTTTGCACTTCGGCTTCGAATTTTACGGCAATCATGAATTACGGGGACACCATACTTAATTCTCGTTTTTTTAATCAGGATGCCTAAACTGTTTGGGGCGCATTCCCATTTTCCCGGTTTTAAAAAAGCCTATCTTTTTATGAAAAAAGCATGATATGAACTCTCGAAACAATACTATCTGAGGAGCAAATATAATGGAAATGAAGAAAGCCGAAGACTG
>NZ_JACADJ010000149.1 GCF_013389365.1 Desulfobacter latus | reverse complement strand
TGACCATGTATTCCAGCAGCTGGAGATGCACAAACTTGTCATAATAGCTTTTATGCTCAAACAACACATAGATGACCCCCTGACTGCCGCCGGTCAGATCCACCCGGTACAGGATATCGGAATAATAGTCCGCCAGCTCTTTTTCAATGAAGCTGTCCTTGCTGATCTCCAGGGTATTCAGGTCTACCAGTTTCAGCACGTTGTCCGGCAGTTTCTCCGCTAAAAGGCTGCGGGCATTTTCCTTATCGCTGTAGACCTCCCTGAACACCTTGTCATGGGGGTTGACCACCTTGCTGTTGTTTTTGTCGTCTGTCATGGTGAAATTTTAACCTTAAGGGGTGGTTCAGTCAAGGAGGTATGTTTTTCCCGGGACACCCCTGTTCCACCTATCGCGGTAGGAATGCCGGTTACCCGGCACCACCCGCACAGATCCGTACGTCAAAAATTAGTTCATACGGCTCCTACCTTGGGTAACTGACGCGAAGTCACTGGTTCGGGTAAGGGTGTTTTATCTTTGATGTGAGTACCCACGTCCTTGCCAGACGCTTGAAACGTTTCTTTGCTGCTTCGCGTATTCTGTCCAGGCCAATCAATGCTTGTTTCTGCCTCTGGGTGCAGGTCGCAGGGGGCTTTTCAGAATTTCCCTTGGTGATCGTCCTTTCCTCCTGTGCCTCCGCTATTGCTTACCCAACTCTTGTTCGGCACATTCTTCGGTACTATGTTGATGTCTGACTTCTGAACGGCGTTCGTGCCAGGATTGCGGCCACAGGCCTTCTCTGACCGATCCAGCTCACTTGTTTGGCTGCTAGATACCGCTGAGATCTCCCGGTTTTCGAGCATAGAGTGTCTACGCATGTACAGGGTCCTATACTCTGCAGGACCGTTGCACGACTCGCTTTCTACCGTTGCCACAGCGTATTGCCTTCCCCTTCAGACCACTGGGTCGGCACCCCGGATGGGTGATTTCGGAGCTCAATAGTTGGCCTGCGTTTCCCCCTGTCAACGCTTCACGTGCAACCTCGCGACCACCCGCGCATGACTCGGGGCCATGATGGAGCAGCATCTCCTTTCAATGTAGGGCGCTTTTATCCCCTACTCTATGCTGGTTTATCCCGGCACTTTCGGTCTGTCCTTCTATTTTTATGTGTAAACTCTATAAAATGTCAAAGAAGCTGTCCTTGCTGATCTCCAGGGTATTCAGGTCTACCAGTTTCAGCACGTTGTCCGGCAGTTTGCCGGCTAAAAGGCTGCGGGCATTTTCCTTATTACTGTAAACCTCCCTGAACACCTTGTCATGGGGGTTAACTACCTTGCTGTTATTTTTGTCGCCTGTCATGGTGGAATTTTAACCTTAAGGGATAGAAAATGTCAAAATGTCAGGCCTGCCCCCCCATTTCCATTTTATTTCAGCAGGGCCATGATCTCTGAGATGTCTTGGGCGGCTTTTATGGTTTCTTTGATTTCTTTCAGTGTACCCAGGTCATCAATTTTGTTCACCTTGGCCATTACTGTGTCAATGTCTCCGGGAAATTTAAGGATGATGCCCAGTTCGATAGCTTCTTTCAGGCCTTTAATCTCACCTTCCAACCTGCCCTCATTCTTAGTTTTCTCTGCTAATGTCATAACATACCTCCCTGCCTCTTCGGAAATCGCTTTCTCTGCGATATCCTTATAAAGACAATAATCAAAGTATGATCCCAAGTTTTTCCAGGACCTCTGTATTGAAAATATCCATCCCGTCTTCCCGGGTGGCCATGGCAAGAATATTGTTTTTGGTCAGATAGCGGACAAGCTCATCGGATATAAAAAGGGAGGCAAATACAGGAATCAGTTTCTTTTCACGAATCACCGGAAACCATGAATCCAGCTGGGGAATCAGCTTGATAAAATCGGATATATATTCCGCGGTGGGGGTGGATTTTGTTTCAACGACGAAAAAATAATCATTACTTTCGGCAATGACGTCAAATTCACGGGTCATTGACCGATCAGCGCTTTTCAGTCGTAATCGGGGGGCAAAAAAATCGAATTCACTGATTCCGAAATATTCTGCGGCAACCCCCTTTAACCCCGGTGCAACAATATCTTCAACAATAGTACCCATCTTATTGGCCAATTCGCCCCATTTTTTGTTCATCTCTTTTTTGAGTTTTT